>NZ_CP120361.1:2766000-3459000 GCF_029457495.1 Chelativorans sp. AA-79 | reverse complement strand
TTCACCAGCGACAGAGCGGGGATGCGGCAACGTGCTTCATTGCCGAGGCGATGTGCCGTAAGTCGTTGATTTACTGGTCGGAGTGGCAGGATTTGAACCTGCGACCCCCTCGTCCCGAACGAGGTGCGCTACCAGGCTGCGCTACACTCCGTGACCAGACGGCGGGCTTATAACTGCCGAGCGGGCGCTTCGCAAGCCGAAAGGTCGGCGACCGCCGACTTAATCTCCCGCCGCGCCTCAGTAAGGGCTCTCGACATCGCCCGTCTCCACATAGACCGACTTGATCTGGGAGTAGTGGTCGAGCGCCGCAACGGCGTTCTCGCGCCCGAGGCCTGAATTCTTCACCCCGCCGAAGGGAAGCTCCACCGGCGTGAGGTTGTAGGCGTTGATCCAGCAGGTGCCGGCCTGGAGCTCGCCGACCACCCGGTGGGCGCGCGCAAGGTCGCGCGTGAAGACGCCGGCGGCAAGGCCGAATTCCGTGCCGTTCGCCCGCGCGATCACCTCCTCCTCGCTGTCGAAGGCGAGCACGCACATCACGGGACCGAATATCTCCTCGCGGGCGATGCGCATATGGTCCTCGACTTCGGTGAAGATGGTCGGCTCGACGAAGAACCCGTTCTCGAAGCCCTGTAGGCGGGGAGCGGAGCCGCCGAGAAAGAGCCGCGCGCCCTCGGCTTTGCCCGCCTCGATATAGGACATCACGCGTTCGCGCTGCGCCTCTGAAACGAGAGGCCCGAGATGGGTCTCCGGATCGAGCGGGTCGCCCAGCCGGATGGCGCGCGTGCGCTCCGTCAGCCGGCCGAGGAAACGCTCGTAGATATCCTTCTGCACGAAGACGCGCGTGCCGTTCGAGCAGATCTGGCCGGTGGAATAGAAGTTGCCGAGCATGGCCCCGCCCACCGCGTTCTCCACATCCGCGTCCTCGAACACGATGAGGGGAGACTTGCCGCCGAGCTCCATGGTGGCGTGCTTCATGTGCCCGCCCGCGAGCGAGAGCACCTTCCGGCCCGTGGCCACGGAGCCGGTGAGCGACACCTTCGCCACGCCGGGATGGCCGACGAGCGCCGCGCCCGCCTCGCCGTCGCCCTGGACGACGTTGAACAGCCCGTCCGGGAGCCCCGCTTCGGTCAGGATTTCGGCGAGGGCAAGGGCCGAGAGCGGCGTGTTCTCGGAAGGCTTGAAGATCATGGCGTTGCCCGCCGCGAGTGCGGGAGCCGCCTTCCACGCCGCGATCTGGATCGGATAGTTCCAGGCGCCGATCCCGACGCACACGCCGAGCGGCTCCCGCCGCGTGTAGCCGAAGGGGCCGCCGAGCTCGATATGCTCGCCGTTGTGGGCGGCGACGGCGCAGCCGAAGAATTCCAGCGCGTCCGCCGCCGAGGCGGCGTCGGCGACGCGGGTCTCCTGGATCGCCTTGCCCGTATCCAGCGTCTCGAGCTGCGAGAGTTCCTCGTTGCGCTCGCGCAGGATCTCCGCCGCGCGGCGCAGGACGCGCCCGCGTTCCATCGGCTTCAGCCGCGCCCAGGAGGCCTGGGCCTCCCGCGCCGATTCGACGGCGAGTTCCACGATGTTCGGCGTCGCCAGATGCAGCCGGGCGATCGTCTCTGCGGTTGCGGGATAGACGACCTCGAGGGCCGCGCCGCGCGTATCCTCCACGAAACTGCCGTTGATGTAGTGCGAGGCCTGGGGCTGGGCGCGCATCTCTGCCTCCTGCGAATGCTAGCGGTCCGAAACCTGCCAGCGTGGATTGATCCATGGCTGCTGATTTGAAGGAGGCAGGAGCGGTTTGTCCAGAATATGATCGGCTGCCTTTTCGCCCACCATGATGGAGGGCGCATTCAGATTGCCATTGGTGATGCGCGGGAAGACGGAGGAATCGGCGACCCTCAAGCCCTCGACGCCGATCACCCGGAGTTCGGGGTCGATCACGCTCATGGGGTCCTCGCGCGCGCCCATGCGGCAGGTGCCGCAGGGATGATAGGCGCTTTCCACGTGCTCACGGATGAAATCGTCCAGCGCCGCGTCGGATCGCACGTGATCCCCGGGCGAGATCTCGTGGTCGCAATAGGGTTCGAAGACCGGCTGCGAGAAGATCTCGCGCGTGAGCCTTATGCAGTGGCGGAAATCGGCCCAGTCCTCCTCGTGCGACATGTAGTTGAAGCGGATCTTCGGCGGCGCCTGGGGATCGGGGGAGGCGAGGGTGACCGCCCCGCGCGACTTCGACCGCATCGGCCCGACATGGGCCTGGAAGCCGTGCATCTCGGCCGCGGCCTTCCCGTCATAGCGGATCGCGGCCGGCAGGAAATGGTACTGGATGTCGGGATAGTCCACGCCCGCGCGCGAGCGCACGAAGGCCGCCGCCTCGAAATGATTGGTGGCGCCGAGGCCCGACTTGAAGAGCAGCCATTCCGCGCCGATCCGCGCTTTCGAGAAGAGGCCCAGGTTGGAATAGAGCGTGATCGGCTTGCGGCAGGCCTGCTGGATGTAAAGCTCCAGATGGTCCTGCAGATTCTGCCCCACGCCCGGGCGGTCCGCCACGACATCGATGCCGAACTGCCGCAACGCCTCGGCGGGGCCGACGCCCGAGAGCATGAGCAGCTTCGGCGAGTTGATGGAGGATGCCGCGAGGATCACCTCACGCCGTGCTTTAACGACTTGAACCGAATTGCGAGCTTCGACCTCTACGCCCGTCGCCCGTTGATTCTCGATTCGAACGCGCCGCGCGAAGCCCCTGACGAGACTCACGTTTCGCCGCTTCAGCGCGGGCTTGAGATAGGCGTTGGCGGCCGACCAGCGGCGCCCCATATGGATCGTCTGCTCCATCGGCCCGAAGCCCTCCTGCTTCGAGCCGTTGTAATCCTCCGTCACCTCGAACCCGGCCTCGCGGCCGGCCTCGATGAAGGTCTGGTAGAGCGGATTGAGGCGCGTGCCGCGCTGCACGTGCAGCGGCCCGTCCGTGCCGCGCCAGCCGTCCTCCCCGGTCTTCGCATTCTCCATGCGCTTGAAATAGGGAAGCACGTCGGCGAAGGCCCAGCCCGCAGCACCCGCTTCCGCCCAGTGGTCGAAGTCGCGCGCGTGCCCGCGCACATAGACCATGCCGTTGATGGAGGAGGAGCCGCCGACCACCTTGCCGCGCGGCGTGGCCAGCACGCGCCCGGAAAGATGCGGCTCCGGCTCCGTGCGAAAACCCCAGTCGTAGCGGCGCATGTTCATGGGGAAGGAGAGGGCGGCCGGCATCTGGATGAAGGGCCCGAGATCGCTGCCGCCATACTCGATGACGATCACCGAATGTTTTCCGCTTTCCGAAAGCCGGTAGGCGAGCGCGCAGCCTGCCGAGCCCGCCCCGACGATGACATAGTCGGCCTCAGGCATGGCGGCTCTCCCCGAGGCGGAGCGACAGATAATCCTCGACCAGGGCGATGGCGGAGTCCGCATCGGGCGGCCCGTCCTTGAGGGCCCGGCGGATATAGAGGCCGTCGATCAGGGCGGCGATGCCTTCGGCCGTGCGTTCCGCATCCGCCGCGGCCATTGCCGGCTTCAGCGCATGGACGAGATTGGAATGGAGCCGGCGCGCATAGATGCGCAGCAGCCGCCGGAGCGACGGCGCGCGCTGCGCTTCCACATAGAAGGCGAGCCAGGCCGCGATGATCTCCGGCCGGAACTGCTTGGGCGAAAAATTCACTGCGATGATGGCGCGCACGCGCTCCCGTCCGGAAAGTCCGGCCGTCGCTTCGCGCAGGTCGCGCCCGAGTTCGGAGAGGATATGGCGCATGGTGGCGCTCAGCAGGTCTTCCTTGGCGCCGAAATAGTGGTGGGCAAGGGCAGGGGACACACCCGCCCGCCCCGCAATGTCGGACATGGTGACGTCCAGCGAGCCGCGCTCGCCGATGGCGAGGATGGCGGCGTCGATGAGCGCGCGGCGGCGCAGGGGTTCCATTCCAAGCTTGGGCATGAGGCGAGATTATTTTTGATTGAGCAATCAATCAAGAAAAATTCGAGAGCCATGGAGGCGGACGTCTCGTCCGGCGTTAACCTGCCGTCGCGGGATGGGCGCATCCCCCGCGACCACCGTCGCACGATGTGGTATCGTCCGGATGCGAAGGAGGAGAGGATGGGGAGATTCGGACCGCATTTCCGGCAGGTGTTCGCGAGATGATGCCGGTGGCGATCATCACGGGCGGGGCGTCGGGGATCGGCTTGGCGGTTGCCGAGCGCCTGCTGGACGATGGTTGGAAGGTGGCGGTGATCGATGCCGACGGAGCGGCACTCATCGACGCGGAAGATCTTCTCGGCGGCGAGGAGGCGGTTTTCCTTTCCGCCGACGTGACGGACGAGGACGAGATCGCGGAAGTCTTCAATCAGGCGGTGGACACGCTGGGACCCGTCACGGCGCTGGTGAACGCCGCCTGCGTGAAGCGCCACGCGCGCTTCGAGGAGACGAGCGCGGAGCTGTTCCGGCAGGTGCTCGAGATCAATCTGGTGGGCTCCTTCATCGCCGCCGAAGCCGCGCTGGAGCGGATGGGGCATGAGCTCGCCGTCGTCAACATGGTTTCCGTCAGCGCGCTGCGCGCCAACAGCGGCGACACCGCCCATGGCGCTTCGCAGGCCGGCGTGAAGATGATGACGGAGGTGATGGCGCTCGAGCTTGCCGGTCGCGGCGTGCGGGTCAACTGCGTGGCGGCCGCCCCCATCGAAACCCCGGACGTCGCGTTCGGCCCGCATGGCGGCCGGCAACGCGCCTGGCTGGAGCGCACGCCGCTGAGCCGTGCACCGAGTGTCCGCGAAGTCACCGCGGCGGTGGCCTACCTCCTGTCGCCCGAGGCCGGTTCGGTCACCGGTCACACGCTGGTGGTCGACGGCGGCTTCTCCGTGTCCGGCCTGCTGCCCGGCGACTGATTTCGCGAGGGCGCGGCCTGGAGGTGGCGAGCTAACTCACGCGGTTGCGCGCCACCGTGAGGTGGGGGAAGCCGGGATTGTCGCGAAGCGCCAGGTCGCCCGTCACCGGCTCGGCCCAGCGGTGGCCGACGATGGCGCCGTCCCTGGCCGCCTCGATGATGTTGTCGGTGATCGTCGCCGCGCCCCCGCCTTCCACGACCGAAACGGCGATCCCGGTGCCCGCCCTGCGGATGACGTTGCCCGAAGCGATCACGTTGCGCACGAACGGTCCCCAGCCGATCTCGATGCCCCAGACCGGCGCATTCTCGATCACATTGCCGATGACGGTCGTGTCCGCCTCCGCCGCGATGCCGGTGCCGAACCCCGGCGCATCCTTCTCGTACGGTCCCGTCCTCGAAAGGTTGCGGACGATATTGCCCGTGCAGGCGGCCATCCGGCCGCCCTCGTTGAAATTCACCATGGAGATGCCGTTGGCGGCACCGTCCACGATGTTGGAGCCGATGACCGCGCCTTCATAGGAGAACTCGCTGTAGAGCGCCGTCTCGCCGGAGCGCAGGCAATGGTTGCCGGTGATGACGGCGTTGCTGCCGCCATTGGAGCGGATGGCCGAGAAGGCGCAGTCTGACACGTGGTTGCCGGTGATGGCGACCTCGTGCGCCTGGTAGGTGTTGATGCCGTTGCCGTGCTGTCCCGTGCCGCCGAAGGTGGCTCGTATCCGCGCAATGCGGTTGTTGGTGACCCGCGTGCCATCCGGGGCCGGTCGCGTGCGGTGGACGAGGATGCCGCCATTGTCGCAATCGGTAACGGTGTTCGCGTCGATCAGCAGCCCCGCGGCATCGATCGAGTAGATGCCGACATCGGCAGCCCGCGTGATGGCCGTGTGCTCGATGCGGCCGGCAGCACGTTCCAGCGCGACCGCGCTGCTGGCGCTGTCGACTATTTCGCAACCGTCGATGGCAAGGGCGCGGACGCCGCGCAGGTCGAGCAGCGCCTTCACACCATCGGCAAGGCCGTTTCCGGCGCCGTCCAGCACGATGCCGGTGAGCGCGATATGCTCGGTCTCCCGCCCACGCAGAAGCGCGCCGCCGCCATTCACGAGCCGGGTTGCACCGGACACGCCGAAAAGCCTTACCCGGGCGGGCAGGTCGATGTCCGAGAGCGTGTAGATGCCGGGCGGCAGGAAGATCGGCAGGTTCTCCGCGCTTGCGCGCTCCAGCATGGCGGCAAATGCCTTGCCCTGGTTCTCCGCCGCTCCCGGCCGGATGCCGAATTCCTCCGCGTTGAGAGATCCCCGGACGGCCTGGAGTGTTTGCTGCGCGAATCCCACCCTGGGCATGGCGAGGCCCATGACGGCAAAGCCGGCGCTGGCTTTGAGGAATTTGCGTCTGTTCATCACGGTACCCGAGCGTTTGCCGGAGAGAGCATGATGCACGGCGGCAAAGATTGGGTGAAGAGTGGCTGCCCTGATTTTGATCGCTGGTGAGATGGCAAGGTTCAGGCATGGATCCTCGGGCTTGACCCGAGGATCCATACCTGAACGTCGAAGACGCGCCAGCGATCAGGTGCCTACTCCTCTTCGAGCTTCACCGTGAAATCGCGGAAGAAGGCTGCGGCACCCTCTTCGTCGATCTCGCCGGCGGCCAAGGCCATGGTGAGGGTGTAGACGACCCCATCGTCGGCGGTCATGCGGTATCCGTTCAGGAGCAGGAACGTACCTGCCGCGACAATGGCCGTGCGCTTGTTGCCGTCGACGAATGCATGATTGCGGGCAGGGCCGAAGGCATAGGCAGCCGCCAGATTGAAAACATCCGGCTCGCCGTAGGCTGCCTTGTTCTCGGCGCGGGCCAGTGAATGGCGGAACCTCAGTCGGCTTCGCGTCCGGGCAGGTCCTCGAAGGCTCTGGCCGCCCAGGGCAGGGCGGAGCGGCACCAGATCTGCCGCTTGGGCGCGAGTTCCCGGCGCTGGCGGATGCTGCCCCAGCGGATGCCCCAGTCCTGCGCCTGCGGGTCTTCGCCGCTGGTGAAGAGAGGCGAACCGCAGTCCGGGCAGAAATATTGGCGGCGCATCCTGCCGCTCTCCGCCGTCTTGAGATAGACCTTGGGTGGGCGGCCGGTCAGGCGGATGTTGCTGGGAGAAGCCGTCACCGTCACGCGGTAGGGCGAGCCCGTGAGTCTCTGGCAATCGGTGCAGTGGCAGATGGAGACCCGCTCGGGATCGATCTCCGCCTCGTAGGTGACGTAACCGCAGTGGCACTGCCCGTCGACTTTCATCGACTTATCCTCTGGTGGATAGGTTTGCCAGATCAGGTTAGCCCATCGCAACGGCTTAGAACCACCCTTTTCTCCAGAAGTAATAGAGCGGGAGCACGGCCGAAATCGCCATGACGCCGAGTGTGAGAGGATAGCCCCACCGCTCGTCGAGCTCGGGCATGAACTGGAAGTTCATGCCGTAGATGGAGGCGATGAGCGTGGGCGGCATCAAGCCCACGGCAGCGACGGAGAAGATCTTGATGATAGCGTTCTGCTCGACGGAGATCAGGCCGACGATGGTGTCGAGCAGGAAAGTCACCTTGTTCGACAGGAAGTCTACGTAGTTTTCCAGCGACCTCGCATCGCGCTCGAGCGAATCGAGCCGGTTGCGCATCTCCTTGCGCGGCGGACCACCCTCCATGTTCGCCCGCATATAGGCGAGCAGCCGGCTGATGCCCGAAAGGCTTTCGCGCACTTTCGAGAGGAAGGCGCCCAGACCACCGATCCGCGTGAGCGTGCGCCGGAACTCCAGCGTGCTCATCGGGCGCTCGTGCTCGCGGCGGTGCAGGATCGCGTTGGAAGCCGCCTCGATCTCCTCGGTCGCTCCTTCCAGGATGTCGGCCAGCCGGTCGGTGATCGCCTCGATCAGCCCGAGCAGGACGGATATCCCCGTGCAGTCGGCCTCGATCAGCCCGTTGCCCGCCTTCGTCGCGCGATTGATGAAGAGCGAGAACGCCTTGGGCTCGCTGTAGCGCACGGTGACGAGGTGCTTGCCTGCGAGCACGAAGGACACGGGCGAGACCGTGCGATGGTTGCTGTCCGTGGCGTGGAGCACCGGCGTGGTCAGATACTGCACGCCGCCTTCCATGTAGAAGCGGCTCGATTCCTCGATCTCCACCATGTCCTTGTCGGTGGGGACGGGAGAGCCGATCCAGCCTTCGACGGCTTTGTCTTCCTCGGCGGTCGGATTGAGCAGGTCGATCCAGAGTGCCTTTGCAGGAAGGGGTTCGCCCGGCTTCAGGGCCGCGCCGGCAATACGATCGCCTTCGAGTGTGTAGACTTGGATCATGGCCTTTGGCGTCCGCGGGAATCGATGCCCGGAATGACTTATGCGGGGGAAAGGTTTGCGATCGGTTCAAGAAGCCGGTCGACGAGCCGCTCGGCCGCTTCCGCGATCACCGTGCCCGGCGGAAAGATCTCGGCCGCACCGGCCTGGCGCACGGCCTCGAAATCGTCGGGCGGGATAACGCCGCCGGCGACGATCGGGATCTCGTCGCGGCCGAGCCTCTCCAGTGCCTGTTTCAGCTCCGGGATTAGCGTGAGGTGCCCGGCCGCGAGGGAAGAGACGCCGATGACGTGCACATCCTTCTCGTCCGCGAGATTCGCGACCTCCTCCGGTGTCTGGAACATGGCGCCGACGGTGACGTCGAAGCCCAGGTCGCCGAAGGCGGTGGCGATCACCTTCTGGCCGCGGTCGTGCCCGTCCTGGCCGATCTTGGCGATCAGGATGCGCGGCGCGGAGCCGGTCTTCTCGCGGAAGGCCGCGACCTTCTGCTCGGCCCTTGTGGCGGCCGCGTCTTCACCGATTTCCTTGCGGTAGACGCCGGAGATGGTGCGGATATCGGCCACATGCCGGCCGAAGACCTTCTCCAGCGCACGGGAAATCTCGCCGACGGTCGCCTGCGCGCGCGCGGCGCGGATGGCGAATTCGAGCAGATTGCCGCCCTGTTCGGCGGCCCTGGTGAGTTCGTCCAGGGCGCTCTCGGTCTTGGCCACGTCGCGCGTGCCCTTGAGCTGCTGCAGCTTGGAGAGCTGGCGGGCGCGCACCTCGGCATTGTCGATCTTCAGCACGTCGACCTCGATGTCCGCTTCCGGCCGGAACCGGTTGACGCCGATGACGGGTTGTTCGCCGGAATCGATGCGCGCCTGCGTGCGCGCGGCCGCTTCCTCCACGCGCAGCTTCGGCACGCCCTTCTCGATGGCCGCCGCCATCCCGCCGAGGCTTTCCACCTCCTCGATATGCACGAACGCGCGGGCGGCAAGGTCGTGCGTCAGCCGCTCGACGAAAGCCGAGCCGCCCCAGGGGTCGATGCTGCGGGTGGTGCCGGATTCCACCTGCAGCACGACCTGCGTGTTGCGAGCGATGCGGGCGGAATGGTCCGTGGGCAGCGCCAGCGCCTCGTCGAAGGCGTTGGTGTGGAGCGACTGCGTGTGGCCCTGGGTCGCCGCCATCGCTTCGATCATCGTGCGCACGATATTGTTGTGGGGATCCTGTGCGGTGAGCGACCAGCCGGAGGTCTGGCAATGGGTGCGCAGCGCGAGCGAGCGCGGGTCCCTGGGCGAAAAGGTCTTCTTGACGAGCGCGGCCCAGATGAGGCGCGCCGCCCGCATCTTGGCCACTTCCATGAAGAAGTTCATGCCGATGGCCCAGAAGAAGGAGAGCCGCGGCGCGAACCGGTCGATATCGAGGCCGGCGGCGAGACCCGCGCGGATATATTCGATGCCGTCGGCGATCGTGTAGGCGAGTTCCAGGTCCGCCGTCGCGCCCGCCTCCTGCATGTGGTAGCCGGAAATGGAGATGGAGTTGAATTTCGGCATGTGCTCCGCCGTATAGGCGAAGATGTCCGAGATGATCCGCATGGAGGGCTTGGGCGGATAGATATAGGTGTTGCGGACCATGAACTCCTTGAGGATGTCGTTCTGGATGGTCCCGGCAAGGTCCTTCTGGGCGACGCCCTGTTCCTCCGCCGCCACGATGTAAAGAGCGAGGATGGGCAGCACCGCACCGTTCATCGTCATCGACACGGTCATCTCGTCAAGCGGGATGCCGTCGAAGAGCTGGCGCATGTCGAGGATCGAGTCGATCGCCACCCCGGCCATGCCGACATCGCCCGCCACGCGCGGATGATCGCTGTCATAGCCGCGATGGGTGGCGAGGTCGAAGGCGATCGACAGCCCCTTCTGGCCGGCCGCGAGGTTGCGCCGGTAGAAGGCGTTGGACTCTTCCGCCGTGGAGAAGCCGGCATATTGGCGGATGGTCCAGGGGCGCTGGACATACATGGTCGGGTAGGGGCCGCGGATGAAGGGCGCAAACCCCGGCCAGGTGTCGAGCCAGGGCAGGTTGCCGATATCCGCCTTGCCATAGGCGCGGCGGATGGCGATCCCCTCCGGCGTCTGCCAGCGGTCCTTGGGCCATTCCGTTTCCGTCCTGGCCGGCGGCGACCAGGGCAGCGCCGAAAAGTCCGGGATCATGCCGGCTCTCCGAGGCCCTCGTCGATACGGGAGGCGGCAAGCGGAATGCAGGCCACCGCTCCGTCGGTGGGCACCGGCTGGCGCTCGGCGGGAAGGGTCCCGAAAGGGCGCTCCTGCGCGGCCTTGTAGAGCGTGGTTCCGACGATGTTGCGCTCGCCCTCGCGGAATTCCGCGAGGCGCTTGGCGCGGGCGGCGGCGACGCGCCGCTGGATGTGGCCGGCCGCAAGGCTGCGGAGCACCCCGCCTTCCTTCTCTATCTGGCGGAACTCCTCCCAGGCTTTCTCGCAAAGACCGGCCGTCAGCGCCTCGATGGCGCCGGAGCCGGCCGCCGGATCGGCCACGAAGTCGAGCCGGCTTTCGCCCGCCAGGATGAGCTGCGTGTTGCGCGCGAGCCGGCGTGCAAAGCCATCCGGAAGCCCATGGGTGATGGTGTGCGGCAGCACCGAGATCGAATCGGCGCCGCCCGTCGCCGCCGTGAAAGCGGCGATGGTCGTGCGCAGCACGTTCGTTTCGGGGTCCCGCGCCGTCATCATGCGGTAGGAGGTCTCCGCATGGACCGTCACGGGCGCGGGGTCGATGGCGCAGGCCTCCAGCATGCGCGTCCAGAGCTTGCGCAGCGCCCTGATCTTGGCCGTCGAGAGGAACTGGTCCTGGTCGACGCTGAGCGCGAAGCCGATATGCGGCACGGCATAGACGAGCGGCTGCCGCGCCTGCTCGAACATCCTCAAATGCGAGACTGCGGAAGCGAGCATGATGCCGAGTTCCTGGGCCTCCGTGGCACCCGCATTGTGGAAGACGCGGCCGTCGGCCTCGAGCAGGATGCCCGGCAGCGACAGCACGAAATAGCCCGCGAGCGACTGCGGCATGGAGGCTTCCAGCGCCTCGATGGACATGCGCAACCGGCCGGTCCCCGCGAAGAGCGAGGCGGGATCGATGCCGAAGGAGAGGCTGAGCCGCTCCGGATCGACCTTGTGCTTCTTGAGCGCGCCCGCCAGCCAGTCTACGGATGCGCGGCTCTGCGGATGGACGTCGATCCTCAGATGAACGTCTTCGAGCGGCAGGCCGGCGAGCGCCGTCTCCAGCGCCTCGGGCGTGCTCTGAAGACCATAGCGGAAGGCGTTCGGCGCGCCGGCGAAGATGATGGAGAGCCCGGTTGCGCCCTGGGCGAGATCCTCCTTTGCCTGGGCGTTCGCCCGCGCCGGATCGGGATCCTCCATGCGCTGGACCACCCGCCAGGGGGAAACCGGGTCGACACGGGTGAGCGGGGATGCTCCCTCCGCGCGTTCGTAGAGCGGCTCGATCGGCAGCCGGTCGTCCGTATGACGGACCAGGGAGGAATAGTCCGTGTCCTTGCCCAGCGACTTGGCGACGAGCTCCAGCCACTGCCGGCGATCGACGGCCGGGAAATCCGCGTTTGTCAGGATCGACCGATCCATCATGCCTCCCCTCAATTCATACGGCACAATGAGTTTAGGATGAGCGGGGGCTTGCTGCAATGCACCTTTGCACCAAAGAGGATTTCTTTCCTCGCGGCGAGCGGACAAGAATGCATTGTGGGATGCATCCGCGCTGACTATACCAGTCACCTTGACTTTTGATCGACGCCGGTCGGGTGTCGGTGTTCAGGCATGGATCCTCGGGTCAAGCCCGAGGATGACGACGGCGTAAAGGCGATTCCGCTAGTCACCAGTGTTGGAGATTTGCGGAGACCTCCCCTCCTCGTCATCCTCGGGCTTGACCCGAGGATCCGTGCCTGATCGCCGAAACGTCACCAGCGGTCGAGAATTTGAGTCGCTGATTTTGAACCCGGACCCGAAATGTGGGGAGAGCGATGGCTGATCAGGACAGCATTTTCGTCGGAGCAAGCCGGAACAAGGACAACAGCTATCAGCGGCCGGAAGAGCTGCTCCTGAAATATGCCAATCGGCACGGGCTGGTCACAGGCGCCACCGGCACCGGCAAGACGGTGACGCTGCAGATCCTGGCCCAGGGCTTTTCCGATGCCGGCGTCCCTGTCTTCTGTGCCGACGTCAAGGGGGATCTCTCGGGCATCGCCATGCCGGGCGAAGGGAAGGATTTTCTTCTCAAGCGGGCGGCGGATGTGAAGCTCGATCCGTACACCTTCGAGGCCTGCCCGGTGATCTTCTGGGATATCTTCGGCGAGAAGGGCCACCCGATCCGCGCCACCATCTCGGAGATGGGGCCGCTTCTGCTCTCGCGCCTCATGAACCTCACGGAAGCGCAGGAAGGTGTCATCAACATCGCATTCCGCATCGCCGACGAGGAGGGTTTGCTGCTGCTCGACCTCAAGGACTTGCAGGCGCTGCTTTCGAACGTCGCCGAGCGGGCCGACGAGATCTCCGCGAAATACGGCAATGTGAGCAAGCAGTCGGTGGGCGCGATCCAGCGTTCGCTCCTGATCCTCGAGCAGCAGGGCGGGGAGCACTTCTTCGGCGAGCCGGCGCTGAGGATCGCCGATCTGATGCGCACCACGCGCGATGGGCGGGGCCTGGTGAGCGTGCTCGCCGCCGACAAGCTGATGATGAACCCGCGCCTTTACGCGACCTTCCTCCTGTGGCTGCTTTCCGAGCTGTTCGAGGAGCTTCCGGAGGTGGGCGATCCGGACAAGCCGAAGCTGGTCTTCTTCTTCGACGAGGCGCATCTCCTCTTCGACGAGGCGCCGAAGGCGCTGGTCGACCGGGTGGAGCAGGTGGTCCGCCTCATCCGCTCGAAGGGCGTCGGCGTCTATTTCGTCACGCAGAATCCGCTCGACGTGCCGGAAACCGTGCTGGCCCAGCTTGGCAACCGCATCCAGCACGCGCTGCGCGCCTACACGCCGCGCGAGCAGAAGGCAGTGAAAACGGCGGCCGACACCTTCCGCCCCAATCCGGATTTCGATTGCTTCGCGGCCATCACGCAGCTCGGGGTGGGCGAGGCGCTGGTCTCCACGCTGGAGGCCAAGGGCATCCCCTCCGTGGTGCAGCGGACGCTGATCCGCCCGCCGTCCTCGCGGCTTGGGCCGATCACCGATGCGGAACGCCAGTCGCTCGTCCAGGGGAGCCCGGTCGCCGGCCAGTACGACAAGACGATCGACCGCGAATCCGCCTTCGAGCTTCTGCAGAAGCGCGCCGACGCGAAGGCGGCGGAAAGCAATGCGGCGGAAAAGGAGCCCGAACCGGCACAGCAGCAGGGCGGCGGTTGGACCCTGCCGGATTTCGGCGGCGGCAACCGCACCTCCGACCGCAGGACTTCGAGCCGCAGATCCTACCAGCGCCAGACGGTGACGGAAGCCGCGATCAAGTCGGTCGTCCGCTCCGTGGGCACCACGCTCGGCCGCGAGCTCATCCGCGGGATCCTGGGGAGTTTGACGCGGAGGCGGTGAGGGGTGCCTCTACCCGAGGCCCGTGGCGGCTGCAGCCCCCTCTTGCGATTTCTAACACTTGGCCTCCGCTTCGCTTCGGCTAAGATGTTGAAATCGCTTTCTCCCCCGCCCAGGGGGGGAGATAGGGAGGGCGCGGACCTTGGCGCAGGTCGCCAATGCCTGCGATTGGCGGAAGCGGTGATGCCGGCGGCGTTTTCTCCCCCTTGGCGGGGGAGAAAGCAAATCTTGGGTTTGGCAAAGCCAAGCCCTTGGAACTTGCAACAGAGGGGCCTCCGCTCCACAGAGCGCGAACGCCGCAGGCCTACACCGTCCGCAGCCCGTCCGTCACCAGCACCGGCGTACCCTCCGGTACGCGGTCGTAGAGATCGATCACGTCCTGGTTGATCATGCGCACGCAGCCGGACGAGACGGACTTGCCGATCGACCACCATTCGGGCGAGCCGTGGATGCGGTAGAGCGTGTCCTTGCCGTCCTGGTAGAGGTAGAGCGCACGGGCGCCGAGCGGGTTCATGATGCCCGGCTCCATGCCGCCGCGCCATTCGCCGGTGGCCTTGTCGTACTCGGTCCGGTACTTCTCGAGTTCCGGCTGGCGGTCGATCATCTCCGAGGGCGGATGCCATTTCGGCCACATCGCCTTGCGCTCGATCTGCGCGCGGCCCGCCCAGGCAAAGCCCTCGCGGCCCAGCCCCACGCCGTAGCGCAGTGCGCGGCCATAGCCGCGCACGAGATAGAGGAAGTGCTGGGAGGTGTCGACCACCAGGGTGCCCGGCGCCTCGCCGGTGGGGTCGGGGACCTCCTGCCGCAGATAGCGCGGGTCCATCTTGGAAACCGGCACGGCCGGGATCTCGTAGCCGCTGTCCACCATCGCCGCATACATCCCGTCGCCGGATGCCGGCTCGATCGGCGGAAGCACGGGCGGCGGGGGCGCAGGGCGGAAGGACACGGTCGGGACCGAGGGCACGCTCACGCAACCCGAAAGAGAAGCGGCACCGATCACGGTGGCCGACAGGAAGGCGCGGCGGGAGATGGTACGGGAAGAGGTTTCGTCGGGTCCGGGCATGATCTGAGGCTCAGTTAAGAGAAGCGGAAACGCGGCGGCGTGCCGTCGGCAAAAACATGTCGGCTAATACTCTGGTCAGCGAATGACTTCATGGTCGAGCAAATCCAACCTTGTCGTGGCGGAGGCAAGCTGCAAACTGAATCGGAACGACATTGTTCGCCGCCTATTGCATTTCTGCAACGCTCTCGGCGGTCACGGATGCGTCACCGCGCCGTGAGCAGGCCTTCCAGCGACGGCAGGATGAGCTGCGGCGGCTGCTCGAGATATTCGTCCGGCTGATTGCTGCGGTTTATCCAGACGGTGCGGAAGCCGTATCTGGTCGCGCCCGCAATATCCCACCGGTTGGACGACTGGAAGGAGATCGTGTCGGGATAGGCGCGCAGCGCCGTGGTCGCCAGCTCGTAGACGGCGGGGTGCGTTTTGAACTTGCCCGCCATGTCGGCCGAAAGGACGTCGTCGACCATGGTGTCGAGCGCGGATGACCGGAGCGCCGCCTCGATCATGGCCCGCGAACCGTTGGAGAGGATCGAGAGCCGTGCACCGCCGGCTTTCAACGCTGAAAGGACGCCGGGTACTTCGGGATAGCAGTCCAGGTGCCAATAGGCATCGAGCAGCTTCTGTTTCACCGCCGGGTTGGCGGCGGGCACCTTCCGGAAGGCGAAGTCCAGGGCGCGTTCGGTCAGCGTCCAGAAATCGGCATGCTCGTCCATGAGCGTTCCGACCCACGAATATTCGAGCTGCTTCGCGCGCCAGACCTCCGAAAGGACCTGCCCCTCCGGCCCGATCTCGGCCGCATGGCGGCGCACGGCCGAGTGCACGTCGAAGAGCGTGCCGTAGGCATCGAAGACGAAGGCCGAAAAGCGCATTTCCATATGTCCCGCGTGGCGGCAGTTCATCCCATGCGCCGGGCAGGGTCAAGAAGCTGGACCAATACTCACAGGAGCTTGGCGCCAGCACGCCGGCGTGGTCGTCGAACGGGCATGTGGCGCCTCGGCGGCCATCGTCAAGGCGGGTGACCGGTGGCCAAAAGGAGCGACATGCTCTAAGGAAGCCTGGTCGTCGATCCGTCGGGCCGCCATTGAGAGATGATCAGGGGCGGTTGCCAAAACGGGCGGCCCACCCCATCTGCGGATCGTGGATTTCAACCACTGTTATGAGGGAGACGAACATGGCCTTTGAACTGCCGGACCTGCCCTATGACTACGAGGCACTTCAGCCTTATATGTCCAAGGAAACGCTGGAATTTCACCACGATAAGCACCACAAGGCCTATGTGGACACCGGCAACAAGCTGGCGGCCGAGGCCGGGATGGACAACCTCTCGCTCGAGGAGATCGTCAAGCAGTCCCACGGCAAGAATCAGCCCCTCTTCAACAATGCCGGGCAGCACTTCAACCATATCCATTTCTGGAAGTGGATGAAGAAGGGCGGCGGCGGCAAGAGCCTCCCCGGCGCGCTCCAGCAGGCTTTCGACAGCGATCTCGGCGGCTACGACAAGTTCCGCGCCGATTTCATCAATGCCGGCATGACGCAGTTCGGTTCGGGCTGGGCCTGGGTCGCGTTCAAGGACGGCAAGCTCCAGATCATGAAGACGCCGAACGGCGAGAACCCGCTGGTGCACGGCGGCACGCCGGTCCTGGGCGTCGACGTGTGGGAGCACTCCTATTACATCGACTATCGCAACGCCCGCCCGAAATATCTCGAGGCCTTCGTCGACAATCTGATCAACTGGGATCACGTCCTGGAGCTCTACGAGAAGGCGCGCGGCTGACCGAGCCTGAGGACCCTGACGAGAACCCGGCCAAAAGCCGGGTTTTCTTTCGTGTTTCCGCGGAAGGCCGCCTCACGAAAGCGTGATCGAATCTGACCGTAATTTTAAAATTGTCGGTGCGGACGGATGGTTATGGTTGGCGCGGTCGAATCCCGGAGAACGCAACTTATGAAAAAATTTCTGCTTTCGCTTTCCGCCGTCCTTCTGACGACTGCCGCGGTCACGGCCGCCGATGATCCGGTTCAGGTCCGCAAGGCGCTGATGGACGCGGTGGCGGCCTCGGCCGGCACCTCCGGCGCGATGCTGAAGGGGGAACTCGAATACAATCCCGCCGTGGCGAAGGCCGCGATCGCGACCTTCAACGGGGCGGCCCAGGCCTATGGCGATTTCTTCCCCGAAGGTTCGGACGCGGGCGAGACGACGGCGTCCCCGGCCGTTTGGGAGAACCCCGAGGGCTTCCAGCAGGCGCTCGCAAAGTTCCAGTCGGATGCCGCGGCGGCAATGCAAGCGGCGGGCCGCCAGGGCCCGGCCGATCTAGAGGCGTTCAGGGCGGCGGTCATGCCGGTGCTGTCCAACTGCAGCGCCTGTCACGAGAATTTCCGCGTACAGAATAACTAAGAAGCGATGCGCCGCGCATGGGTTCTCGTCCCCGTTGTGCTGATTGCAGCAGCGGGGGCGGCTTTCTGGCTCCTCACGGCACCGCAGCGGCTCGACGGTGCGGCGGTGGCCGCTCCGCAGCCGGGCGATTCCGCGCGTGGCGAGCGCATCTTCTGGGCGGGCGGGTGTGCATCCTGCCACGCCCGGCCGGGTGCCGAGGGCGATGCCCTTCTCGAACTCGCCGGCGGAGAAAAGCTGGAGACGGACTTCGGCACCTTCGTGGCGCCGAACATTTCGCCGGACCCGGAAGCGGGCATCGGCAGCTGGACCGAAGCGGATTTCGCCAACGCCATGATGCGCGGGGTTTCGCCCGCGGGCGAGCACTATTATCCGGCCTTTCCCTATACATCCTACGAGCGGATGGAGCCGCAGGACGTGGCCGACCTCTTCGCCTTCATGAAGACGCTGCCGCCGGTGGCCGAGGAGGCGCCCGGCCATTCCCTCGCATTCCCCTATACGTTCCGCCGCGGCATCGGCTTGTGGAAACTGCTGTACATGCATCCCCAGCCGGTCGTGGCGCTTGGCGAGGATGCTTCGGACCCGGCGCGCCGCGGCCGCTATCTCGTGGAAGGGCCCGGCCACTGCGGCGAGTGCCATACGCCGCGCAACGTCATGGGAGGGCCGGAATATGGACGCTGGCTCGCGGGCGGAGAGGCGGTGGAAGGGGAAGGCAGCGTTCCCAACATCACGCCGGGCGGCCAGGGCATCGGCTCGTGGTCCGAGAGCGACATCGCCTATTATCTCGAAAGCGGCTTCACTCCCGACTTCGATTCCGTCGGAGGTTCGATGGTGGAGGTGCAGAAGAACATGGCACGGCTACCCGCCGAGGACCGGGAGGCGATCGCGGCCTATCTGAAGGCGGTGCCGGCGGTGGAAAGCGCGAATAGGGAATAGCGAACAGGGCAGTTGACGGCGCAGCGACGGCCCCGCCAGCTACTCGCTCATCCCAACCGCCTTCAACGTGAACGCATAGCTCAACGCCGTTTCCTCGAGCCGCGAGAAGCGGCCGGAGGCGCCGGCATGGCCGGCATCCAGGTTGACCCTGAGCTGGATCGGATTGCCGCTGGTGCTGTGGTCGCGCAGGCGCGCCACCCATTTCGCCGGCTCCCAATAGGTCACGCGCGGATCCGTCAGCCCGGCAAGAGCGAGAATGGCCGGGTAGGGCTCGGCGCGCACATTGTCGTAGGGCGAATAGGCGGCGATGGTCTCGTAGTCCTCCTTGCTCGCGATCGGATTGCCCCATTCCGGCCATTCGGGCGGGGTGAGGGGCAGGGTGTCGTCCAGCATCGTATTGAGCACGTCGACGAAGGGAACCGCCGCCACCAGCGCGCGGAAATCCCTCGGCGCCATGTTCGCCACGGCGCCGATGAGCATGCCGCCGGCGGAGCCGCCTTCGGCGACCAGCCGGTCGTGGCTCGTATATCCCTGCGCCACGAGATGGCGGGCACAGGCGATGAAGTCGGTGAAGGTGTTGATCTTCCTCTCCCGCTTGCCGTCCTCGTACCAGGCGAAGCCCTTGTCCTTGCCGCCGCGGATATGGGCAATGGCATAGACGAAGCCGCGGTCGACCAGCGACAGCGGGTTCGTGCGGAAGGAGGCGCTGATGGTGATGCCGTAGGCGCCGTAGCCGTAAAGGAGACAGGGGGCCGAGCCGTCGAGCCTGAGGCCGCGGCGATGGACGAGCGAGATCGGCACCTGCTCGCCGTCGGGTGCGGTCGCCATCAGCCGGCGCGTCACATAGTCTTCCGGATCGTGGCCGGAAGGCACTTCCTGCGTCTTCAGGAGAGTGCGCTGGCGGGTACGCATATCGTAGTCGAATTCCTGCCCCGGCGTCGTCATGGAGGAGTAGGCGAAACGGAACGTGTCGGTGTCGTATTCGTAGACGCCGTAAAGAGCGAGGGAATAGGCCTCTTCCTCGAAAGCGATCATGTGCTCCTCGCCGGTTCCGCGCTCGCGCACGACGATGCGCGGCAGGCCGTCCTTGCGTTCGAGCCGCACGAGGAAATCCTTGAAGGCGAGGAAGGACATGATGAGCCGCCCGGGCTCGTGCGGCACCACTTCGCGCCAGTTGGCCGGCGCGGGATCGGCCGCAGGCGCGGTCATGATCTTGAAATCCTTCGCGCCGTCGCGGTTGGTGAGGATGAAGAACTCCTCGCCCGCCGGCTCTATGTCGTAGCGGATGCCGGGCTCGCGCGCGGCGATGACGCGCGGCTCGGCATCGGGATCGTTGGCGGGCAGGATGCGGTATTCGCTCGTCTCGTGGTCGTGGATGGAGATGAAGATCCAATCGTCGAGCCGGCTGCCGAAGACATGCATGAAGAAGCCGGGATCGGCCTCCTCGTAGATCAGCCTGTCCTCGGCGGCATCGCTTCCGACCGCGTGGAAGAGGATCTTGGAGGGCCGGTGGTTGTCGTCGAGCCGGGCGTAATAGAAGCCGCGGGTGTCGGCGGTGAAGGTGCCGGAGCCGTTCGTACCCTCCACATGGTCGTCGAGGTCGCGCTTGGTCGAGAGATCGCGCAGGCGCAGCGTGAAAAATTCCGAGCCCTTGTCGTCGGTGCTCCACAAGAGATAGCGGTGGTCGGGCGAATGGCCGACCCCGCCGATGTGGAAATAGCTCTTGCCCTCGGCCTCGGCGTCGCCGTCGAGCAGCACGTCCTCCGCGCCGCCCCCGCGCGGGATGCGGAAGAAGCGCGGATGTTCGCCGCCCTTGCGATAGGCGGTGCCGTAGGCGAAAGGACCGTCCTTCATCGGCACGGAACTTTCATCTTCCTTGATGCGGCCCTTCATCTCGGCGAAGAGGCGCTTCTGCAGCGCCTTCGTGTCCTCCATCATGGCTTCGTGATAGGCGTTCTCCGCTTCGAGATGCGCGCGGATCCCAGGGGCGAGGCTCGACGGATTCCGCAGCACCTCCTGCCAGTTCTCCGCCCTGAGCCAGCTGTACTCGTCGGTACGGGTGAAGCCGTGGCGCGTATCGGTGACCGGGCGCTTCTCGGCCTCTGGAGCGGGCAGGGCGGGAAATGCGGGGCGGGGGGACATGGGGAAACTCCTGAATATACCTGACGAAGTACTCGAGGCTGGCAAGCTGCGGCCCCCTCTCTTGCGATTTCCAACACTCAGCTTCCGCGTCGCTGCAGCCAAGATATTTGAAATCGCTATCTCTCCCGCAAGGGGAGAGATAGCGCCGGCACCGCTGTCTCCGCTCATCTCAGACGGTTGCGACTGTCGGAAGCGACGTTGCAGCGCACCTATCTCCCCCCTTGCGGGGGAGAAAGCAAATTCTTGGGCTTGGGCGCAAGCCCAAGTCCTTGGAATTTGCAAGAGAGGGGATCCAGCGCAACGGGGACTATTTCTCCTCGAACTTCAACGCAGTACCGTTCATGCAGTAGCGCAGGCCGGTGGGCTGCGGCCCGTCGTCGAACAGATGGCCGAGATGGGCGTCGCAATCGGCGCAGCGGACCTCCGTCCTTGTCATGAGGAAGGACCGGTCCTTGTGGAGCGTGACCGCGTCGTCCTCCACGGGGGCGTAGAAGCTCGGCCAGCCCGTGCCGGAATCGTATTTCGTCCCGGACGGGAAGAGCGGGCGCCCGCAGGCCACGCAACGATAGAGCCCCTCGCGCTTGTTGTCCCAATAGGGGCCGGTGAAGGCGCGCTCGGTGCCGTGTTCGCGCGTAACGTGATACTGCTCGGGCGTCAGTTCCCTGCGCCACTCCTCGTCGGATTTCCGGACTTTCGGCCGCGTCTCGCCTGCCATTGCTGATCTCCATTGCGTTTGCCGGTATGTAGGTGCCGCCGGCGCCTTTTTGCAGTCTATCCCGTTGGATCGCGTGCAACCCGTGAATATCCTGCCCTATTGTCGCACTCACCTTGCCCGTACGCACATGAACGTCTATGTCACCACCACGATTGGGGGATGCGACCGCGTATTCCCGCGCAGAGGGGCGCAATCAAAGCTAAGGGGAACCTATGGCGGCAGACGGGCAGTGGCTGACTTTTCTTGCTCTGGTCCTGCCGTTTCTGGGTGCAGCAGCAGCTCCCTTTCTCACCCGTGCCCTGGGCCACAACGCGGCCTGGGTCCTGGCCCTCGTTCCCGCGTTCCTCTTCTACCATTTCGCCGGCTTCCTAGGCGCGGTGGCCGATGGGCAGGCGATTGCAGGCGGATATCCCTGGATCGAGAGCCTCGGCGTCGACTTCTCCTGGTATCTGGACGGCCTTTCGCTCACCTTCGCGCTCCTGATCACCGGCATCGGCACGCTGATCGTGCTCTATTCGGGCGGGTATCTGAGGGGGCATCCGCATCAGGGCCGCTTCTTCTCCTTCATCCTCATGTTCATGGGGGCGATGCAGGGCCTTGTGGCGGCCGATTCGTTCCTGACACTCTTCGTCTTCTGGGAACTCACCTCGATCACCTCCTTCCTGCTGATCGGCTTCGATCACGGGCGCGAGCCGGCGCGGCGCGCGGCACTCCAGGCGCTGATCGTCACAGGCGCCGGCGGGTTGGCGCTGCTTGCGGGCCTTCTGGTCATCGCGCAGGCGACGGGCGCGAACTCGCTCTCCGCGCTTCTGGAGAGCGGGGGCGCATTGCGCGGATCGCCGCTCTATCTTGCGGCCCTTATCCTGGTTCTCGGCGGCGCATTCACCAAATCGGCGCAGTTTCCGCTCCATTTCTGGCTTCCGAACGCCATGGAAGCGCCCACCCCGGTCTCGGCCTACCTGCATTCGGCCACGATGGTGAAGGCGGGCATCTATCTGCTGATGCGGCTCAACCCCATCATGGGAGACACGCTTCTGTGGGAGACGATCCTGCCCGTCTTCGGCGGCACGACGCTCATCGTCGGCACGCTGCTGGCGCTGCGCCAGACCGACCTCAAGCTGATGCTCGCCTATACGACGGTGGCCTCGCTCGGCCTTCTCGTGATGCTGACGGGATTCGGCTCGAAAATCGCGGTCGAGGCGGCGGTGCTCTATCTGGTGGCGCATTCCATGTTCAAGGGCGCTCTCTTCATGGTGGCCGGCATCGTCGACCATGAGACGGGCACGCGCGACATCACGAGGCTGGGCGGCATAGGCCGCGCGATGCCGATCACCTTCGGGGCGGCCGTGTTCGCGGCGCTGTCCATGGGCGGGTTCGGTCCCTTCTTCGGCTTCCTGGCGAAGGAGGAGATCTATGCCGGGCTTGGCTTCGGCAGCGGCTGGAGCATGCTTTTCACGCTGGTCGCCATCTTCGGCAATGCGCTGATGTTCGCCATCGGCTTCGCCGTCGCGCTGAAGCCCTTCACGGGCAGGGCGGTTCCGACGCCGAGGACAGCCCACGAAGGCCCGGTGCTGCTCTGGCTGGGACCGCTGGTGCTCGCGCTTGACGGTCTTCTGATGGCGATCTTCTCCGCTCTCAGCCACCGCTTCGTTTCGAGCCCCATGGCGAGCGCGGTGGCGGGCGAACCCGTCTCCGTTTCGATCTCGGTCGTTCCCCATGTCGGCCTGCCGCTGCTGCTCTCCATCATCACGATTGCGCTCGGCGTCGTCTTCTACCTGACGCTCGGACGCGGCCGCGCCGCGATGGCGGGGCTGCTTGTGGCGATCGGCTGGGGGCCGGACCGGGGCTTCGACCAGTTCGTGCGCGGAACCATCCGCATCTCGGCATCGGTCACGGCTGTCGTGCAGAACGGCCGTCTCGACGTCTATATGACAGCGGTCTTCATCTTCCTGGCGGCAGCGCTGCTGGTGCCGATGATCGCCTTCGGGGAACTGCCGGCCATGCCGGACTTCGTCCCGCTGCATTTTTACGAATGGACGGTGCTCGCCATCGCGGTCATCGGCCTTGCTGCCGTGGTCTATGCGCGCGACCGGCTGACGGCCATCGTCTCGCTGGGCATCCAGGGATTCGCGGTGGCGCTGCTTTTCATGCTGCTCGGCGCGCCGGACCTTTCCTTCACCCAGTTCATGGTCGAGACACTGTCCGTCGTCATCCTCGCCCTCGTCATGACGAGGCTGCGCCTCTCGCCCACGGACCACCGTCCCTTGGGGCAGAGGACGCTGGACTTCTCGGTTGCAGCACTCTGCGGAGCGGCGCTGGGCATGCTGCTCCTGCGCATAACGCAGATCCCCTTCAACCCCGCGCTCAGCGAATTCTTCGCCGCGAACGCCCGCGTGATTGCGCACGGGAGGAACATCGTCAACGTCATCATCGTGGACTTTCGCGGCCTCGACACGCTGGGAGAGATCGCGGTGGTGATGATCGCCGGGCTCGCCATCCTGGCGCTCGTGCGCATAAAGGCCGGCAAGACCGCGAAAGCGGGGTAGAGCGGATGGAGATGATTGCACTCTTTCACACCCCCCTCCGGCCTGCCGGCCATCTCCCCCTCGAGGGCGCAAACGGCGCTGGCCGGCCCGTTTGGCCGAGTACGTCAACTTCAATACTTCGGTGTCCGTCATCATGCGTACGCTGATCTTCCGCACCACCGCGCCTTATCTGGCGAGCCTGATGGTGCTCTTCTCCATCTTCGTGCTCCTGCGCGGTCATAACGAGCCGGGCGGCGGCTTCATCGGCGGGCTGATCGCGGCCTCCGCCTTCGCCATATACGGCATCGCCTGCGGGGTCTCCCCGGTGCGACGTGCGCTCTATTTCCATCCAATGTCCATCTCGGCCTTCGGCCTGCTCGTCTCGGCCTGTTCCGGCATCGTCTCGCTGTTCGCGGGCGTGCCTTTCCTGACGGGGGTGTGGACGGAAATCTACCTGCTTGGCCAAGCGGTCGACATCTCGACCGTGCTGTTCTTCGACATCGGCGTCTATCTGGTTGTCGTCGGCTCGATCACATCGATCGCGCTCGCGCTGGAAGAGAGGGAGCACGCCTGATGGAAGCGATCCTGGCCGTGACCGTCGGCATCTTCTTCGCCGTCGCGATCTATCTGATGCTGTCGAGGCACATCATCCGCATCCTGCTCGGCGTATCCATCTTCGGCAACGCCGTGAACCTCACCATCTTCACCTCCGGGCGCGTGGTGCGGGAAGTCCCGCCCATCATTCCCGTCGACTTGGACGTTCCCGCGGGCGTTACCGCCAATCCGCTGCCGCAGGCGCTGATCCTGACGGCGATCGTCATCTCCTTCTCCTTCTTCGCCTTCCTGCTCGTTCTCGCTTTCCGCACCTACCAGGAGCTCGGCACCGACGATACGGACGGCCTGCGCGTGGCCGAGCCCGAAGGCGAAGAGCTTCCACCCCTGGGGTATTGAGATGGCGGTCCAAGCACACGAAACGGTGGATCTTTCAGGCGCCATGGTCCTGGCGCCGACCAGCCCGGCCGACTGGCTGGTCATCGCGCCCGTGGCGATTCCGCTCGTCTTCGGCGCGGTGCTTCTGATCTTCCGGCATGAGACCAGGCTGCAGGCCGGCATCGCGATCGCCGGGCTGATCGCCACCCTGGCAGGCAACGTGCTCTTGCTGTCGCACATCCTCGACCACGGGCCGGCGGTCATGACCATGGGGCGCTGGCTGCCGCCCTTCGGCATTTCGTTCGCCGCCGACATTCTGGGCGCCTCCCTTGCCCTCGTCGCAACGCTGGTCGCGCTGGTCTGCGCATTCTATTCCACGGCCGACATCGGCATGATCGGGCGCCGCTACGGCTTCTATCCCTTTCTCCTGCTCATGATGGCGGGGGTGGGCGGCTCGTTCCTGACCGGCGACATCTTCAATCTCTATGTCTGGTTCGAGGTCTTCCTTATCTCCTCCTTCGGGCTTCTGGTGCTCGGGTCGGAGCATCGCCAGCTCGATGGTGCCACGAAATACGCCATCCTCAATCTGGTGGGCACCACCTTCTTCCTGACTGCCACGGCGCTTCTCTACGGTGCGTTCGGAACGCTCAACATGGCCGATATCGCGCGCAAGGCCGACAGCGTTCGGGAGGCCGCCCCGCTCACCACGCTCTCCGTATTCTTCCTGCTCGCCTTCGCCATGAAGGCGGCGGCCTTTCCCGTCAATTTCTGGCTGCCCGCCTCCTACCATACACCTCGCATCGTCACGGCTGCGCTGTTCGGCGGCGTTCTGACCAAGGTCGGCGTCTACGCGCTGCTGCGCGTGCTCGTGATGCTCTTCCCGCCGGAACGCGCGCTTCTTTCGGGCGTGATCGCCTGGGTGGCCGCCGCCACGATGATCGTCGGCATCATGGGCGCGCTGTCGCAGACGGATTTGCGCCGGGTGCTGGGGTTCGTGGTGATCTCCAGCGTCGGGATCATGTTGGCAGGGCTTGCGCTCGGAACCGGGGAGGGGCTCGCCGGGACCGTGTTCTACGCGTTCCATTCCATGATCGTGATGGCCGCCCTCTACCTGCTTGCGGGCATCATGAACGGGTTGGGGGGCAGCTACTCGCTGCACACGCTTTCCGGCCTCTATGCGCGCCATCCGCTGATC
The DNA here is from genome assembly GCF_029457495.1 of Chelativorans sp. AA-79. NCBI lineage: Bacteria > Pseudomonadati > Pseudomonadota > Alphaproteobacteria > Hyphomicrobiales > Phyllobacteriaceae > Chelativorans > Chelativorans sp. AA-79. The sequence continues at coordinate 3,433,332 of NZ_CP120361.1, read as the reverse complement.
GCCGCCTTCGCCCTCGTCCTCATCCTCGCGTCGGCGGGCCTGCCGCCCGCCTCCGGCCTCTGGCCGAAGGTGATGCTGGTGAGGGCTTCGCTCGATGCCGGCCAGGGATGGCTTGCCTTCGCCATTCTCGCCACCGGCTTCCTGACGACGCTGGCGCTCGGCCGGGTCTTCATCCTGGCCATCTGGCGGCAGAGGGATGATCAAGCTCTTCTCGAGACGGCCTCACCGTTCCATGGCTACCTGACCCTCGCCATCCTGACCGTGCCGGTGCTGTTCATGGGCCTCTACCCCCAGCCGGTGATCGACATCGCCGAGCGCGCGGCCGGAGGCATCCTCGACGCCTCGTCCTATATCGGCACGGTGTTTCCCGAGGGGGCGCTACCATGAGGCTCTATCTCATCAACATCCTGCTGGCGCTCGTCTGGACGGCGGTGACCGGCTCCTTCGCCCCGGCCAACATCGTCTTCGGTTTCCTGCTCGGCGCCGGTGCGCTCTACCTCATCCGTGAACAGGTGGGCTCGCTCGGCTATTTCCGGCGCGGTGTCAAGCTTACTGCCCTAGCGCTGCTCTTCCTCTACGAACTGGTGCTTTCGGCGTCGCGGGTGGCCAAGCTCGTGCTCTCGCCGCGCATGGAACTGAAGCCCGGCATCTTCTCCTATCCGCTCACCGTGGATCGGGATTTCGAGATCACGCTGCTTGCCAACCTGATCACGTTGACGCCCGGCACGCTGTCGGTCGACGTTTCCGAAGACCGCAAGACCCTTTACGTCCACGCCCTCGACTGCTCCGACGTGGCGCTTTTGCGCAGGGACATCGCCCAGGGCTTCGAGCGCAGGATCATGGAGGCATTTCGATGATAACGGGTGAGACCTATCTGGCCTTCGCAGAGCTTGCCGCGCTCGGCATCCTCAGTTTTTCATTCCTGCTCGCCGTCCTGCGCGTGCTGCGCGGGCCGGCTCTGCCCGACCGCGTGGTGGGGCTCGACATGCTGGTGACGATCGCGATCGGCTTCATCGCCGTGATCGGCATCCGGACGGGCTATACGCTTTATCTCGACATCGCCATCGCGCTTGGTCTCGTCGGCTTCCTCGCGACGGTGGCCTTCGCGCGATTCGTGATGAGCCGCCGCTATGAGGAGGAGTTCACCTCGCCCGATCCGCTCGGGCTTTACGGGGAGGAGCGCGAGTGATCGAGCTTTTCCAGAACCTTTTGGTGGGCACGCTGATCCTCATCGGCGCCTTCTTCGCCTTCGCGGCGTCGATCGGACTCCTGCGCCTGCCCGATCTCTACACCCGCATGCACGCGGCGTCGAAGACGGGAACCCTGGGCTCGGGCGCCATGCTAATTGCGCTCGCCGTCTATACGGAGGACCATGCGACGGCATCGCGGGCGCTGGCGGCGATTGTCTTTCTTCTTCTTACAGCGCCGATCTCCGCACATCTTCTGGCCAAGGCAGCCTATGCGGCAGGATATCGGCTCTGGAGCGGCTCAGTACATGACGACATGGCCACGGAGAAGGTTTCGGACGTTGAGCGGCCGGACGAAATATCTTGAGCAGTTCTTTGCGAGTTGAAACATCCTTCCATACTTAGGACGTAATTCGCCTGTATCGTATTCTGTATTTCGACACTCGCGAATTTCCGCCAGACGGGCTGCTGCGGCACTTTGGCTATTGAAATCATTACTAGCCGGCACTATTTCCAAGGTGCGTCGGCCCGATGGCTGGTTCCCAGCTTCATTGCAAATCGAAACAAGTATAGCGGCTGTAAAATACAAAAGTGCATGAAAAAAATTGTGAGTTGACGCGTTATATCGGGTGGTGGATACCCCTGTCCCCACTGGACAATCGTGCCGGTTAGATTAATGAGATCGGTTTCAAGGGGAAGAGGAATGTACAAGGACGCAGGTGGGGGCAACATTACGCTGGGGCAAGATATGGAAATGGATGATCTGACTACAAAGAATGATGATGTGCTTATGGAACTGACGGCCGATGTTGTCGCTGCTTATGTCAGTAACAATCCGGTTCCGGTTTCTGAACTCTCAAATCTGATTGCGGACGTGCACGCGGCCTTGGGGAGGGTTACGCGCACCACCGAGCAGGTTGCGACCGAAAAGCAGAAGCCGGCAGTAAATCCGAAGCGCTCGGTGCACGACGAGTACATCGTCTGCCTGGAAGACGGCAAGAAGTTCAAGTCGCTCAAGCGACATCTCATGACACATTATGGCCTGACGCCGGAGCAGTACCGGGAGAAGTGGGGTCTCGATCCGAGCTATCCCATGGTCGCTCCGAGCTATGCGGTCGCCCGCTCGCAACTCGCCAAGAAGATGGGTCTCGGGCGCAAGCGCAAAGCCAAATAACGCAAAGACATCTCTTTCGAGAGAAAAGCAGCGGCGCCGTCAGGCGCCGCTTTCTTTTTGCCTTGCTCTCCACCGCCGTCGCATGGGGCGCGGCCTTATCCTCTCCTCCTCACGCGCCGGTCTGAGGCGGTCGTAAGCCTGCTTGAGCGCGATGTGCCGGTTGAGGTCATAGCTCCAGTGACGACGCGCCCCCTTGAGGCGCTCGCGCTCGATGAGCCTGCCGAGGCGGGCGAGGAGCGCCGTCCGCTCCTTGCCCGTCGTCGCCAGCGCGGCGCTCAGATCGATCCCGGAGATGAGAAAGAAGGCGGCGCACTGCCGCGCTTCCGAAACCTGCTGCGCCTTCTCCCGGCGGAAGGCGTGCACCTCTTGTTCCAACATGCCCATGCATGGTCTCCCTTTGATTGGTCGCCACAGTCTGGGCCTGGCGCGGCAGGTGGGGAGAAAATTCGGCGAAAAAAATCTCTCGGAAAACAAAAAAGCCTTTTTGAACAGCTGGTTGGGTTCAGCCATCGGGAATATTTGTTCTCTTTTTGTTCCCCTACGTGCCGACGCGGGATATAAGGAAAATATTCCTCGATCAAGAAGGGGGCATTCCGTGCGATCCAACGCCGCAAGCCAGTTGCAGGACAAGAACGAAAGGAGAGAGGGGAGAGCGTGCGTGGCAGCGCCGGTCGGCCTGCTGCTGCCCAGGTTGAGCCCCGTCAGCGAGGAGAGGGTGACCGACATCTGCGAATGCGTGATGGACATCGTGGCGGCCCTCTTCAACGTCAGTGGGAAGGAATTGCGGCGCCCGGGGCGGAGTTCGATCAGCGTGACCCGGGTGCGGCAGATCGGGATGTATATCGCCCATGTGGTGCTGCGCCTGAAGATGGCCGAGATCGGCCGCGGCTTCGGACGCGACCGCAAGACGGTTCAGCACGCCTGCCATTTCGTCGAGGACATGCGCGACGACGAGGATTTCGACAGGATCATCCACTTGACCGAGCGCGTGACCGTGGCGGCGTTCCGCCACACGGAGGTGATGCGATGAAGCGGCCCATGAACGATATCGGGGATACCGCGCGCCAGAAGCTGCGGGTGGTTCGCTTCCTGTCGGCCGGCGCCGCGCATGCGCGCCCCGCTGCCGGCCGCGGCACGGTTCTGCTCGATGGCGGCGAGCGGGGCACGATCTCGGCGAGCCTGGGCGCGCTGTCGGCCCTGGCGCGGGAGGGCCTCGTCGCCGAAGCCGGCGGGTTGCTCTCGCTTTCGCAAGAGGGCCGTGCCCTCGCGATGCGCGACCGGCATCCGCAGGAGCCCTTCCGTGCCCAGCACCTGGAGCTCGGCACCCGCATGGTCGCCATGGAAGGCGGCGAGCAGGTTGTGCCGGCGAATCTGGCGGAATCTCCACTCGCCCAGCTTGCCCGGCGGCGCGTGCGCGGCGGCCAGCCCTTCCTGGAGGAGGGCGAGTTCAGGGCGGGCGAGAGGCTGCGCGCCGATTATACGCGCGGTCAGATCATGCCTCGTCTGGGCGCGAACTGGAGCGAGGCGGTGGCGAGCGGACAGCGCGGCAGCAGCGAGAACGGTATCGCGGATCTTACGGACGCCGCGCTCGCGGCGCGCCGGCGGGTGGACGACGCACTTACTGCGGTGGGGCCGGAACTGGCCGGCGTCCTCATCGATGTCTGCTGTTTCCTGAAAGGGCTCGAGAAGGTGGAGATGGAGCGCGCATGGCCGGCGCGTTCGGCGAAAGTGGTGCTGAAGGCGGCGCTCGGAGCGCTCTGCCGCCACTACGAGCCGCAGCCCCGCGCCCGGCGCCGCACGATCCTCCACTGGGGTGCGGAAGGGTACCGGCCGTCGCTGCGCTGACCCGAACGGCGCGGCCCGGATCAGGCCGCGCTCATCGCCGCACCTGCTTCCTCCTTCATGCGCTGGATCATGGCGCGCAGCCCGTTTGCGCGCTGCGGCGTCAGATGCTCGTCGAGGCCGAGCGCGCGCATCGTCTGCTCCGCATCGGTTTCGAGGATCTCGCTTGCCCGCCTGCCGCTGAAGAGCGCGAGCATGATGGCGACCAGCCCGCGCACGATGTGCGCGTCCGAATCACCCTGGAAGGTGATCACCGGATCCGGCCCTTCGCCGATCCGCGTCAGGAGCCAGACCTGGCTCACGCAACCGCGCACCTTGTGCTGATCGTCGCGGGCGGTATCGGGATAGGCCGGCAGGTCGCTGCCGAGCTCGATGATGTAGCGGTAGCGCTCCTCCCAGTCGTCCAGGAAGGCGAAGTCGTCCCGAATGGTATCGATGCTCGTGATCATGGCCCGCATATAGTGGCTCGGGTCCGCTGCGTCACGGGGAAATCCCGATTTGGCCGCCCGGGATCACCGCGCGGCCGGAACGCCTTTCTCGGCGGGAACGGGTTCGCGGGGGAGGATGTGGGCAGGCTCGGCATCGTGCGCCGCCTCCTCGATCAAGGACTGGGCAAGCCGCACGCCCTCCCTGGCTTGAGCGGCAATCGCGGCGAACACCACCGTCGCCGTCGCGCATATGTCGGGCCGGCGCTCGCAGATGGAGGTGAGGCCGGCGGGCGTATCGCGGGCTGCGGAAAGCGCCTGCGGCGGACGGGCCTCTCCTTCCTTTGCCGTTTCGCCGCTCAGGTCGATCGGCAGAACCAGGAACAGGAGCGACAATCCTGCGACGGAACGAACAAGCAGCCCCATTTTTCCTCGTGTCCTCGAAAGTTCCACTCGGTACCCGCCTTCAAAGCCATGGAAGCCCTTCAAATTTGCCTAAAATTTTCGGCGAACACGCAAAGAAAGCCGGAGTGAAAGCCTTCGAATCAAGTTTTCTTCAACACCGTGGGATTACAGCAACGGCACCCTAACCATTCATCCGATTGAAAATGCTGGAAAAAACAGCGCCAAGGCTCTCGCCGACGGTTGTTTTCCCGCTCCCGGAGAAGCCTGGATCCGGCGACCGTTTGTTAACCATGACCGTAATCGAGGCTGCGGAAAACCCGCATACAGGCGCCGATGAGCCCCCTGCCGGGCAGGCGTTTATCCATTCCTTAAACGGTGGGTGCGAGGGTCGGCCAAGAACGAGAGCCCCGACAAGCGGACAAGAATAGAGCGCGTCGAGTTGAACACGAGAGCGTCCCAGAAAGCAGACCTGCCCCTTCGGTTGAAGGACGCCTGCGAGCGCCTGCTGCATCCCTCCGTCGCCGCCGGCGAGGAGCGGGAGAGGCAGCTGCGGCTCGTTCAGGTGCTGCTGGCCGCGCCGGTGCTGGCGGCACTGGCGACGGCCGAAATCGCCGTGCGGCAGGTCGGGATGGCCGGGTCGCTGGTCGCCGTCGCACTGGTCTTCGGGCTCGGCCTCCTGGTGCCCCTTGCATTGATCGCCACGGCAAAGCGGCAGCTCATGGAGCCGTTGGCACTGCTGCTGGCACCGCTGGCGCTGGGAGCGCTTCTGGCCGCCGCGGGCGGCCCTGCCTCCCCATTGGCCGTTCTCTCCGCGGCGATTGCGATCGAAGCCGGCTGGATCGGCCGGACGCGGCGCGCGGTCGCCTTCGGTCTCGCTGCCGCCGCCGGTGCGGTGGCCATCGGCGCCGGCATTCCCGCCGCCTTTGCCGCGGGCACGGTTGCGCCCTCGGCCTGGCAATGGCTGGTCCCGCTCGTCTATGCGACGACCCTTCTGGCGCGTTTGCATTTTGCCGCTCCCGCTTCGCAGGAAGTGGCCAGCGAACCGCCAAGCCCCGCCCTGGAGGAGATGGTCGGCACGGCGGTCCTGCGCCTGCAGGCTTCCGGCGACGTGACCTATGCTTCGTCCAAGGTGGAGGCTCTGTTGGGGGTCGCCCCGGAAATGCTGATGGGCACGGGGCTTTTCGACCGTATCCATGTGGCCGATCGGATCGCCTGGCTTTCCGCGCTCACCGATATCAGGGAAGGCGCGGGCGCGCGCCTGGTGGGCATGCGGGTGCGCGTGCCGGCGAAGAAGCCCGGCCTGCCGGCCCAGGCCCTCTACCGGAATTTCACCTGCGACCTCATGGGCGAGGCGGGCGAAGGACGCGTGATCGCTCTCCTGCGCCAGGATGCCGACACGGCCGCGCTCGAGCAGACCCTGGCCGAGACGCGGCGCATGGCGGAACTCGCCATGCATTCGAAAGACCAGATCCTCGCCTCCGTCAGCCATGAGCTGCGCACGCCGCTCAACGCGATCGTCGGCTTCTCGGATATCCTGGCCAACGAGATGTTCGGCAAGTTCGCCAATGACCGGCAGCGCGAATATGTGGAGATGATCCGCGAGGCCGGCAATCATCTCCTCTCGGTGGTGAACGCCATCCTGGACGTCTCGAAGGTCGAATCCGGCGCCTACGGGCTGCAGGCCGAGAGCTTCTCATTCGAGGATGCCGCCCGCTTCTGCGTGGCGATGGCCGCACAGCAGGCCGAGGCGAAGCCGCTACGCCTGAAGGCCGAGATCGCCAAGGATATCGGAGCGGTGCACGGCGACCGCAGGGCGGTCCAGCAGGTTCTCATCAACCTGCTCTCCAACGCCGTGAAGTTCACGCCGGCGGGCGAGGTGAAGCTGACGGCCAGGCGCAGCGGCGACCGACTCGAATTCACGGTCAGCGATACGGGTATCGGCATCTCCGCCGAGGATCTGGAACATGTGGGCACGCCCTTCATGCAGGTCCGGAACGATTACACGCGCAAATGCCAGGGGACGGGGCTGGGCCTCGCCCTGGTGAAAGGGCTGGTCAGATTGCAGGGGGGCGGCATGAGCATCGAAAGCGCTCCCGGCACGGGCACGCAGGTCCATATCTCTTTGCCGGCGGGGCCGGTTGACGCGGAGCACGGGACGGAAGAGACCGGCATCGTGCACGGTGGAGCGAACTGGAACGGCGGGTGGTACGATGACACGTTACGCAAAACGGCCTGACGCAAAGCGGCAAAACAAGCGGGCGGGCTGGCTGCGGGCCGGGATATCCGGCGTTGCAAGCGCGACCGCCCGCAATCCTGTCGCCGTCGGCGGCACGACGGCGTTCCTGGTTTCCCTCGCATTCGTTTCGGCCAACGCGGTGTTCTATCAGCCGCAGGTGCATCCGAACGCTTTCCTGTCGACCCGGGAGCTCGGTCCCAGGGCATTGCCCGATGCCGCGCCGGAACATCCGCATCCCCGCGCGGCGCCGCGGGACGTCCGTCAGGTCGATCCGTTGCCCGATGCAGGCGCGGGCGAGGAAGCCGACCCCGGTTCGACCGGCTCCGTGCCCGTCCAGGCCGATGGCGACGAGACCGTCCGCTCGGTGCAGGACGTGCTGAGCGACCTGGGCCTCTACCGCGGACCGATCGACGGAATGGCGGGGCCGCAGACCAATGCGGCGATCGAAACCTACCGCCGCGTCGTCGGCCTCGATGAGGGTCATCAGATCGATGCCGCCCTTCTTAACCAGCTCGGATTGGGCAGCGGCGGGCAGTCGGCCCCGGCGCCGGCCGAGCCGGGCACTGATCATGGCGTGCAGACCGCTTCCGCCGAGGCGGGCGATGCGACGATCCGCAGGATCCAGGCGGGCTTGAAGGCGTTCGGCAATGATGGCATCGAGATCGACGGCATGATGGGCGCGCGGACAGAGCAGGCCATCCGCGAGTTCCAGTCGCTGTTCGGGCTTCCCGTCACCGGGGAGCCGGACGCCGTGCTGGTCACCAAGATGAAGGAAATCGGACTGATCAACTGACCGCCGCCCGTTCCGGGCGCGGGTCGCCTGCAGGAGTCGGAAAATGCGCCTCACCAGCGACTTCTGGGTTTCCGCGCTGGTCAAGCGCATTTTTTCGGATGGAGGTTTTGCGGCCGTCCGAAGGCGCGGTGCCGGCGGAGCGGGAGCCGTCTTCATCATCCGGCGCACGAGGCTGGGTGAACTGGAGCTCTATGCTCCGGCACCGCAGACGAGCTATGACGAGGCCAAGCCGAGCGACCGTCAGTTTCAGCTGGTCCTGGCCACCACGGACGAAGACGAGGTCGAGACGCGGCTTGGGCGCGAGATGCGCTTCGATCCCGACGTCTGGGTGGTGGAGATCGAAACCGCGGCGGATCTTTCCGGCTACCTGGAACTGATCAGCCCGTAGGCACTGTCGAGCGGCGGACCTCGTCCTCGCCGTCCTCCTCCTGCCAGTCGAGGATCTTCTCGCGGGCGACTTCGATCGCCAGCGCATCATACCGCACGCAGAACAGGCGGATCGCGGCAGGACTCGTGACCTGGGCCGGATAGGCCGCCAGCGTCAGCAGCAGCGCCTGTTCGGGGGAAAGCGCGAGCGCCCTCAGCGCCAGAAGCAGGTCGGAATAGGTGGCACCGTCGACGAGGCCGCGGGCGCGAGAGGTGCGAAGCCCGAGGGCGCTGGCGAGCTCCTCGGTGAAGCGCCGTGTATCCCCCGACAGTGCGGCATCCCGCAGCGGAAGGTAGGGAGAAGCGGGCACCGGCGTCCCGGCGCCCTTGCCGGGCCCGTCGCCCATGAGCGTGCGGAGCTGGTCGCGTACGGCCTCGAGCGCGCTCGGCTCTTCTGTCGGGGAAGCGTCGGTTATGGGCGCAGGCCCCTCCGGCTCGGCACGGGCCAGCAAGGCGCGGATCAGGGCGGCCACGACCGGGTTGAGGCCGTTGCGCCGGGCGATGGCGCGCGCATGCGGAACGCCGTGATGGGCGATCAGGGCGATGAGGTCGACATCGTTGAATGCCCGCGAGTGGACGAGGAGGGGGGCCGCGATCTCCACCGGCTCCTCGGCGAGGCGGCGGACGAGGAGGCGGGGCGCGGGATCGCAGTCGCGCAGCGCGGCGGCGGCGAAGCGGCGCGTTTCGGGCGGAACGGACTCGAGCAGGCCGAGAGCGAGGTCGTCGAGCTGCGCGGCCTCCTGGCGCGTCGGGTGTGACAGGGACGAGAACGCGGAAACGGCGGCACGGAAGACGTGCTCGCTAGGACGCGGCCCCCGTTCCAACGCAATATGCCTGAAATCCGCGACTGACACGCAACTACACGCCCGGGATCTGGAAGTCATAGCGAAGCCGCCGCATCCCCCGCGGCGAACCCCCATCCAGTGCAGGGTAGCTGCAATGCGTTAGCGAGCCATTAACCGCAAAATTAAGGATAATGTTCACCACAGGCGCGTGGCGCTAAGGAACTGTTAACCATAACCTGCGTTGATCCCGGCTGGGGCGTCCGCGTATCGAGTCCGGCATTAAGCAGGAATCCGAGAGATGGCGACTATCCTACCCTTCCCGCAGCGCGCGGTGCGGAGGACCGGCGATCGGCCTCCGGCCGACAGTGCGGTGATCATCATGTTCACCGGTGTGCGATACGAAAGACGCGACGGCGAGGACGGACGGGCCCCCGCAACCGCATCGCCGCAGGACCTCCGGCAGAACAGTTCGAGCTAAAGGCTCTCATCCAGAGCGACGGGCCGGCAGCTGAGATCGCCGAGGAAGGCATCGACGACGCCCCGCCAGGTGTCGTCGGGCAGGAAGACCCGCACGAGCACGATCCCTTTCTCCGCGCTGGTTTCGACGAAGACGGACCGGCCAAGCTCGTCGGGAACGCCGCTGCGCACCTGTTGCATCTGCGCGGAGTTGAGCGCGACGAAATCGAGCGCGCTGCCGCTCCCCGCCCGGTCGCTGACGCTGAAGACGTTGAGGCCGTTGTCGTCGTAGATCGAAAGCGACCAGAAGGGCACAGCCCCGGACGACCGGACATGGACGGGGCCGTCACCGAGGTCGAAGCGGCAGGCCGTTGCGACGAGGAACGGGTTCTGCGTCGCCGCGGGTTCCCCCAGCGCGTCGGAGTCAAGCTGCACGACGGCATAGGGTGCGGCAACGGCCGAAAGGCGCGACCAGATATCCCGCTCCGAATAGGCCGGCAGCATGAACAACACCACCAGATGCACGATCGCGGCACCGACGAGGCCGAGCAGGACGGCATAGACGAGCTTAAGCATCGCAGCCCACCCGGACGATCTGAGGAAGCGCGAGTTCGGTAAGCTGCAGGCCGGCCGACACGGGGGTGTCGAGCAGGGTGAGGACCAGATGCATCGCGCCCGCTCCGGTGACGGCGAGCCAGTTGTCCGGCTCCGGGTGAGGGGAGACGGTGATGGTGAGGGGCTGATCCGGCCGCCGCAGGATCATCTGTGAATGGAGCGCGGAGATCCGGCGCCCGAGAGGCGGGAGGGGCTTGCCTGTGGCGTCGGTTGCATGAAGCGTCCACAGGCGCGCGCCGGGCACCGGCCCCTGGACGCGGTAGGTGCAATCGCGGCTCAGCGCCTGGCCCGCCGAATCCCGCACGGCGGTGAAGACGATGCCCTCCGAGCGTCCGAGCGGAATGCCGCCTTCGCGGGCGAAGCGCGCGCGCGAATAGGGGTCCGCCTGTGGCGTTCCGGCGTCCGGGAAGGCCGTCCATGGACCGGCGCCGACCGCCCCCACGGGCGAGGCGGTTTCGAGGAACGCGGAGAGGCTGCCCGCGCCGCCACCGATCGCAATCACGAGCACGAGCAGGGTGAGCAAAGGCGTCTTCAGCATCGAAATCCGTTTCGGAAAGGCTCTATCGAATAGGCAAAGATAACGGCAGACGCAACTTTGCGGGACAAACCGGCATGCGGTGCGCTCAAAGGGCGGATAGGGTTTCGGGATCCCTGGCCGGCTCGAGCGCCGGCGCCTCCCGGAAAAGCCCGAGCATGCCATAGAGCAGGTTGCGCGTGGCGAGCGGCATGCTCGGTGCCGGCAGGCGCAGGCCGCCTTCACCGGCCTCCGGCTGGGCCGCGGCGACGGCTTCACCGTCTTCGGCCGGCAGCGGGTTCTCGATGCCGGGAATGGGCTTGAGCTCGATATTCTGATGCGCATAGGCCATGAAGCGCTGCCAGACCATGGCGGGCAGGGTGCCGCCGGTCATGTCGTGGGTGGGGCGGTAGTCGTCATTGCCCAGCCAGACGGCGGCGACGTAGTCGCCGGTGAAGCCCACATACCAGGCATCGCGATAGGACTGGGTGGTGCCCGTTTTTCCGGCGGAGCGGATATTGGGAAGCGCCGCGCGGCGCCCGGTGCCGCGCTCGGGCACCTGGACGAGCATGCTGTTCATGGAGGACACGGCCTGTTCGGAGAGCACGCGGCGGGGCGGCGGCGCATCGCTGCGGAAATCGTAGATCACCTTGCCGGAATGGCTGCGCAATTGCAGGATGCCGTGCCGTGTTCCGACATAGCCGCCATTGGCGAAGACGCTGTAGCCCGTCACCTGGTCCATGACGGTCATGCCCGAGGTGCCGAGCACCATGGTCTTGTGGCCGTTGAGCGGGGTTTCCACACCCATGTCCTTCACCAGCTTCTGGATGACGTCGATGCCGAGATAATCGCGCGCAAGCCGCACGGGAACGGTATTGTAGGAGCGGGCGAGCGCGGTGGCGAGGTCGACGCGGCCCGCGAAGCTGCGGCCGTAGTTCTGCGGCGACCAGTTGCCCCAGGAGATCGGGGCATCGGAAACGACGGTTTGCGGCGTCAGCCCGGCCTCCATGGCGGCGGCATAGACATAGGGCTTGAAGGAGGAGCCGGGCTGGCGGGCCGCCCGCGTGGCGCGGTTGAACTGGCTCTGGCCGTAGTCGCGCCCGCCGACGAGCGCGCGTACGGCGCCGTCCGTACCCATGAGCACGATCGCGCCTTCCTCGACGTCGTAGTCCTTGCCGTATTGGCGCAGGTGGAACTCGAGCGATTCCTCGACCGCCTTCTGCAGGTCGAGATCGAGGGTGGTGCGCGCGACGAGCGAGTGTGTGGCGCCCTTGGGCACGATCTTCTTCACCTCCTCGAAGGCCCAGTCGAGGAAATAATCAGGCGCCTCGCGCTCGCCCCGGTCGACGGCGCTGGCGGGATTGAGGCGGGCGGACAGGACCTGGCCTTCCGTCAGGAAGCCCGACTGGATGAGATTGGTGAGCACCTCGTTGGCGCGGGCGCGCGCCGCCGGCAGGTTGATATGCGGCGCATAGCGCGACGGTGCCTTGAAAAGGCCGGCGATCATGGCCGCTTCCGCCAGCGTGAGGTCCTTCACCTGCTTGTTGAAGTAGAAATCCGCCGCCGCCGCGATGCCGAACGAGCCGCCGCCGAGATAGGCGCGATCGAGATAGAGCTGAAGGATCTCCTTCTTCGAAAGGTTCGTCTCGAGCCAGAGGGCGAGAAAGGCCTCCTTGATCTTGCGCTCGACGGTCCGCTCGTTGGAGAGGAACAGGTTCTTGGCGAGCTGCTGCGTGATCGTGGAGCCGCCCTGGACGACCGAGTTGGCGCGCATGTTTTCGGCGAGCGCCCGGAAGAGGCCGACGAAATCGATGCCGAAATGCTCGAAAAAGCGCCGGTCCTCCGTGGCCAGAACGGCCTTGATGACATGATCGGGCATCTCGTCCACCGGCACCGAATCGCGCTGCCGGATGCCGCGCTGGCCGATCTCGTTGCCGTATCGGTCGAGGAAGGTGACGGCGTAATCGTCCTGCGCGCGCCAGTCGCCCGCCGTCTCCTGAAAGGAGGGGGTGGCGAGCGCCAGCATCACCACCGCGCCGGCGGCAAGCATGGTGAGGCCTTCGCTGAAGAATTCGGCGGCCGCGCGCTTGCCGCCGTAGACCCGGAAGCGGCGGAAGAAGATCGTGAGATCTTCCCAGAGCTCGGACGCCTTGAAACGTGCCTCATAGAGGGTGGAATCGATCCACGCGTCGATGTCGAGGAATATCGTGGCCCTCGGCGCCTTCCCTTTACTCGGTTTACGCTTCTCTTCCATGACGAGGCCGCCCGGCGTCTTTCCCATCATTTTTATTTGCCGCACAACGGCGCAACGGCAAGGTATGCGCGAGCCTACCCCGCCTCAACTTAACACATTCCGTCGCGGAAGGGTTGATTCAGGTTAAATCACGAAGCATGAACTTTCCGTGTCGGGTATAGGAATTTAGTCCTTGACACCGTGACGGTGGTTTGGTAGGGTTCAGGCATCGTCGGAAAAGTGGGTCTGGCGGCCGGGCTTGAAGGGAAGGAGCCTGGGAGGCGGACCCGCCCCGGCATCGCAATCGACGAGCGTCGCGCCGCATGGCCCGGCGCTTTTTTTGTGCCGATTTCCTGGAGGACACCATGCGATACGGTTCGGCAGCCGCCCAGCGGACGGCGATGCGCGCGCTTTTCGAAGGTGCGCCGGCGACACTCGACTTGCTGGCGCGCGCCGGCGGGCGCACGGAGGCCTTTCTGGTGCGGGTCGCCCGCGAGGAGGGGTGGAAGGAACCCGCCTTCGACGTGGACCCGGAGGCGCTTGAGAAACGGCTGGTCACGCTTTCGGACCGGCTGGTGGGCGACCTGGAGGCCGCGAGCGCGGAGGGCCGCGCCGCAGGCAGCTACGACAAGCACCGCATCGATGCGCTCGCGGCCATGCTGAAGATGGTCGAGAAACTGGGCGAGATGACCCGCCTGCCCGAACGCGCCGCAGAAAGGCAGAACAGAAGCGATGCAGACCTGGCCGCCGCACTCTCCCTCATCGATGCCCGCATCGTGGAGCTCGCTTGTGCGCTCGCAGCAAGCATGGGCGGCGGGGAAGCTGACGGGGGAGGCGGCGCAGCGGATTCTTTCTGAGTGGGTGGGCTCCGCGCGCCTGCCGCAATATCCGGTCGGGGCGCGGCTGAGGGACGCCTGGCTGGTGATGGGCGGGCGCGGCTCCGGCAAGACGCGGCTCGGCGCGGAATGGGTGAATGCGCTGGTGCGGAAGCTTCCGCCGTTCGCCGAGCACCGCTACGGGCGCATCGCGCTCGTGGGCGAGACGCTGGGCGACGTGCGCGAGGTGATGATCGAGGGGTCGTCCGGGATCCTTTCCATCTCGCGCGACGGCCCGCCGCGCTACGAGCCGAGCCGGCGGAGGCTCGTCTGGGACAACGGCGCGGTTGCGCAGGTGTTCTCCTCGGAGGACCCCGACAGCCTGCGCGGGCCGCAGTTCGAGGCCGCCTGGTGCGACGAGGTGGCGAAGTGGAAGAACGCGGAAGCCTGCTTCGACATGCTGCAGTTCGGGCTGAGGCTCGGGCAGCGGCCGATGCAGCTCCTCACCACCACACCGAAGCCGGTGCCGCTGATCCGGCGGCTGGTGGCGAGCCCGGACGTGACGGTGACGCGGATGCGCACCGTGGAAAACACCGCGCATCTCGCAGCCGCTTTCCTGCGCGCTGTGGAGCGCAATTATGCGGGCACGAGGCTCGGCCGGCAGGAACTCGACGGCGAACTGATCGAGGACCGCGAGGACGCGCTGTGGAACCGGGCCGAGCTGGAGGCCGCGCGCGGCTGGGGCGAGGCGAGGGCGATGCGGCGCACCGTCGTGGCGGTGGACCCGCCGGCGACGAGCCGCCGGACCTCGGATGCCTGCGGCATGGTGGTGGCAGGGCTCGACGAGAACGGCATCGGCTGGGTGCTGCACGATGGCACGATGCGGGCAGCGAAGCCGCAGGAATGGGCCGCGCGGGCGGTGGCGCTCTACCGCCGCTTCGAGGCCGATGCGATCGTGGCCGAGGTGAACCAGGGCGGCGACATGGTGGGCAGCGTGCTCGGCGCGGTGGACGCCATGGCACCGGTGAAGCCGGTGCGGGCGAGCCGCGGCAAATGGGTGCGGGCCGAACCGGTGGCCGCACTCTATGCGCAGGGCCGGGTGCGCCACGCGCAGCGCTTCCCGGATTTGGAGGACGAGATGTGCGACTTCGGCACGGACGGGCTGTCGGGCGGGAGATCGCCGGACCGGGTGGACGCGCTGGTGTGGGCGGTGACCGAACTGATGCTGGGGCGGGCGGCGGAGCCGCGGATACGGGATTTCGCCTGATGGGCTGCAGGCGGCGAACCCCTCACTTGCGATTTCTAACACTTAGCCTCCGCTTCGCTCCGGCTAAGATGTTGAAATCGCAAGTGAGGGGGAGATAGGCGCGTACAAGCGCCTCCGCATTCCTTGACGTTGGCGATTGGCGGCAAGGCTGGTGCCGGCGTCTATCTCCCCTTGGCGGGGGAGAAAGAAAATTCCTGGGCTTGGCCAAGCCAAGTCCTTGGAATTTGCAAGAGAGGGGGGCTTCGAGCGCTGAATGCCCTCAGATTTTTCCCAACAATCAGGAAACTCCATATGGCTTGGACATGGCCCTGGGCACGGCGTCCGGGAGGCGGGAACGCGTCTGTCGAACGGAAGCAGGCGGGCGGATACGGTTTCGTGGCGCTGCATGCGCAGGGCGAGCCGCTCTGGACGCGGCGCGACTATGTCTCGCTTTCCCGCGAAGGCTTCATGCGCAATCCGGTTGCGCATCGCGCGGTGCGCATGATCGCCGAGGCGGCGGGTTCCGTGCCCTGGCTCCTTTATGCGGGAGAAGAGGAGCTTTCCGAGCATCCGCTGCTCGACCTCCTGGCGCGGCCCAACCACCGGCAGGCGGGGCCGGGCTTCATGGAGGTGCTCTACGGGCATCTCCTGCTGTCCGGCAACGCTTATGTCGAGCTGGTGGAGGCGGGGGCGGGGGCGCGCGAGATGCACCTCTTGAGGCCCGATCGCGTGACGGTGGTGCCGGATGCGAATGGATGGCCCGTGGCGCTGGAGCACCGGGCGGGCAGCGTGAAGCGGCGCGTCTCGCTGGAGGAGGACGGGACAGGGGTGCATCTGACCCTCTTCCACCCGCTCGACGACCATTACGGCTTCGCGCCGCTTGCCGCAGCACTCATGGCGCTGGACATCCACAACGCGGCGGCGCGCTGGACCAAGGCGCTGCTCGACAATTCGGCGCGGCCATCCGGCGCGCTGGTTTATGCGCCGAAGGAGGGCGGGAACCTTTCCGACGAGCAGTTCGACCGGCTGAAGGCGGAACTGGAGCAGGGCTATGCGGGCGCGGCGAAGGCCGGACGGCCGCTGCTTCTCGAAGGCGGGCTCGACTGGAAGGTGATGAGCCTCAGCCCGAGGGATATGGATTTCATGGAGGCGCGGAACGGGGCGGCGCGCGATATCGCGCTGGCGCTCGGCGTGCCGCCCATGCTGCTCGGCATCCCCGGCGACAACACCTATGCCAACTACCAGGAGGCGAACCGGGCATTCTACCGGCTGACGGTGCTGCCGCTGGTCGGCCGCATCGCCAAGGAACTCGGAGGGTTCCTGGCCCCGCGCTTCGGCGGGGACGTGCGGCTGTGGCTCGACGCCGACCAGGTGGAGGGGCTCGCGGCAGAGCGCGAAGCGCTGTGGGCGCGGGTGAACGACGCCAGCTTCCTCACCGACGACGAGAAGCGCGAGGCCGTGGGGTACGGCTCCCATGGCGGGTGAGAGCGCATGTCGGGCGGGAGAACAAGGCGCGGGTACGGCGCCGGAAAGAAAAGATCGATGGCGGGGTCAGTGGAGAGATGAACAGGAAGGATCCACCAATGACCGGACTGGGCGAAGCGGCCTGGCTGTGGGCCGTCAAGATGATCGGCGCGGTCGCGGGTTCCGCGATCTCCCTTGCTTACATCCTGCCGCCGGGGCGGCGCGAAGCGGCGATCCGCTTCGCGGTGGGCGTGGTGTGCGGCCTCGTCTTCGGCGGCACGGCGGGGCTGAAGATCGCGACGGAGCTCGGCATCGCCGGGAGGCTGGCGCCGGGCGAACTCGTGCTCATGGGTTCGGCCGCCGCGAGCCTGTGCGCCTGGAGCGCGATCGGCTTCGTCATGCGCCTGCTCGGCAATGCGGGGCGCGGTCAGCAGGAAGCAGCGAGGGATTGAACGGATGAGGATGAAGATCGCCGGCGGACCGGACGAGCGGAAATATTCGAGCCTCGACGTGGAGCAGGTGGAGGCGGACGGGACCTTCTCCGGCTATGCGAGCCTGTTCGGCCGGGTGGATCTCGGCCGTGACCTGGTGGAGCGGGGCGCCTTCTCCGAGTCGATCACCAAACGGGGGGCGGGCGGGATCCGCATGCTGTTCCAGCACGATCCGAACCAGCCGATCGGCGCCTGGCGGGAGATCCGCGAGGACGAGCGCGGGCTCTTCGTGCGCGGCAAGCTGGCCACCGGCGTGGGCCGGGCGCGCGAGGTGTTGGAATTGATGCGGGACGGCGCGCTCGACGGGCTCTCCATCGGCTTCCGCAGTCAGCAAGCGGTGAGCGAGCCGCGCACGGGCATCCGCCGCATCAAGAAGGCCGATCTCTGGGAGATCTCGGTCGTGACCTTCCCCATGCTGCCGGAGGCGCGCGTGGAGACGGTGAAGGGGCGGGGCGACCTGCCGAGCCCAAGGGAATTCGAGCGCTGGCTCACGCGGGATGCGGGGCTGACGCGAAGCGAGGCCAAGACGGTGATTGCACGAGGCTTCGCTCACCTCCTGCGCGAGCGGGACGCCGCGCCGGGAACACCGGAACGCCTGGCGGCGACGATCCGCCGGGCAACGAAACTTCTGCAACAACGGGATTGAACGATGACCGACGCAAGGAACAGAGGCGTCCTGGAAGTGAAATCGGCCGGGGCAGGTGACGAACTCGCCGGCGCATTCGCGGAGTTCATGACTTCCTTCGAGGCCTTCAAGGAGGCGAATGACGAACGGCTGAAGAAGATCGAGCGCCGCTCGGCCGATCCGCTGACGACGGAAAAGGTGGAGCGCATCTCGGCCGCGCTCGACGAGCAGAAAAAGGCGCTCGACCGGCTGGTGCTGAAGAAGGGGCGTCCTGCCCTGGGACGTGAGGGAATGGGCTCGCTCGCGCATCTGGAGCACAAGCAGGCCTTCGAGGGCTATATTCGCAGTGGCGACGACCGGCAGCTTCGGGCGCTGGAGGAGAAGGCGATGTCCTACGGCTCAAGCCAGGACGGCGGCTATCTCGTGCCGGAGGAGACGGAGGCCGAGATCGGCAAGCGGCTGGCAGCGATTTCGCCGATCCGCTCCATCGCCTCGGTGCGCCAGGTCTCGACCGCGGTCTTGAAGAAGCCCTTCGCGGTGAGCGGCCCGGCGACGGGCTGGGTGGGCGAGACGGCGGCGCGGCCGGAGACGGCGTCGAGCATGCTCGACGAGCTTTCCTTCCCGACGGCGGAGCTCTACGCCATGCCGGCGGCGACACAGGCGCTTCTGGAGGACAGCGTCGTCGATCTCGACGCCTGGATCGCCGGCGAGATCGAGACTGCCTTCGCCGAGCAGGAGGGTGCGGCCTTCGTTGGCGGCGACGGCGTGAACAAGCCGCGCGGCTTCCTCGACTATCCGCAGGTGAACGACCTCACCTGGAGCTGGGGCAATGTCGGCTATGTGGCGACCGGCACGGACGGCGCCCTGCCGGTGGAAGCCCCCGCCGACGTGCTGGTGGACCTCGTCTACATGCTGAAGGCGGGCTACCGCCAGAACGCCGACTGGGTGATGAACCGCAAGACGCAGGCGGCACTGCGCAAGCTCAAGGACGGCGACGGCAATTATCTGTGGCAGCCGCCGGCAGCACCCGGCAGCCGCGCCATGCTGATGGGCTTCCCCGTGGTCGAGGCCGAGGACATGCCGGATATCGGCTCGGGCACGATCCCGATCGCCTTCGGCGACTTCGCGCGCGGATACCTGGTGGTGGACCGCACGGGCGTTCGCGTGTTGCGCGACCCGTATTCGGCCAAACCCTACGTGCTGTTCTACACGACCAAGCGCGTGGGCGGCGGCATCCAGAACTTCGAGGCGATCAAGCTTTTGAAGTTCTCGGCGGGGTAGGGGAGGCAAACCCCCTCTCTTGCGATTTCCAACACTTGGCCTTCGGCTAAGATGTTGAAATCGCTTTCTCCCCCGCAAGGGGGGAGATATCGCCGGCATCGGCCTTGCTGCGCATCTTCCGCGTTGGCGATTAGCGGAGACGGCGGCGCAAGCGTCTATCTCCCCCTTTGCGGGGGAGAAAGCAAATTCCTGGGCTTAGGCGAAGGCTAAGTCCTTGGAATTTGCATGAGAGGGGGCGCGGCCGCATGCCTCGCCCCCGATCCTTTCCCTTGAATCAACACATGAAGAGAGGCGTTCATGACGCTGTTCCGAACGGCCGATCCCGCGGTCGACCCGATCTCGCTCGGCGAGGCGAAAGAGCATATGCGCGTCGGCCATGACAGCGAGGACGCGTTGATCCGCGGACTGATCGCCGCCGCGCGCCAGGAGGTGGAACGGGCGACCGGCACGGCCCTGATCAACCAGTCCTGGCGGCTTCTGCTCGACGGCTGGCCATGCGACGACGTGGTGCATCTGCGGCGCACGCCGGTGCGCGAGATCCTTTCGATCACGGTTTTCGACGCGGAGGGGGCCGGCTCGGTGCTTTCTCCCGAGCACTACCAGCTCGACGGGATCTCGGCGCCGGCGCGGCTGTTCCTGGCGAGGAAGCCTATGCCGGGGCTGAAACTCAACGGCATCGAGATCGATTTTTCCGCCGGCTTCGGCGAGGCGGGGACGGACGTGCCGGACCTGCTCAAACGGGCGATGCTGATGCTGGTCACCCACTGGTACGAGTTCCGCGGCGTCTACGGCACCGAGAGCCAGCCCGTTTCCTTTCCCGACGAATACCGCCGGCTGATTGCCGCCTGGCAGACGCCGAGGCTCTGATGAAGAGGCTCGTGATCGATCCCGGCCGCCTGCGGACGGAGCTCGTGCTTCAAGCGGCGGCAGTGGTGGAAGACGGCGCCGGCGGGCATACCGAAAATTGGGGCGAGGTGGCGCGTGTCTTCGCCGAGGTCGTGCCTCTGCGGGCGGAAAGCCGCTTCGGCGTGGCGCAGTTCCTGGAGACTGCGACGCACCGCGTGATGCTCCGGCACCGGGCGGATGTGCGAAGCGGCATGCGATTCCTGAAGGAAGGGCGGGCTTTGGAGATCGTGACGGTCGAGGACGCGGACGGGACGGGCCGGTATCTCGCCTGCCTCGTGCGCGAGGAGGGGCGATGAAGCTCAGCATGCAGTTGACGCTCGACGGGCTGGTGCGGGCCATGCGCGTGAAGGCGCACGAGCTCGCGGATGCGGTGGAGAGCGGCGGGCACCCGCGGGACGAAGCAGGCAGACGGCCCGAACGCCGCGCCGGGATGCGCAGAGGAGACGAGGATGACGGCGGCGACACTTGACCTGCAGGAGGCGGTGTTCGCCGCGCTGAAGGCGGACAGCGCGCTTGTGACGGCCCTTGGCGGTGCGAAGTTCCATGATGTGACGCCCGCCAATCTGAATTTTCCTTACATCACCTTCGGCCGCACCAGCACCTATGACTGGAGCACGGGGACGGAGGAAGGCAGCGAGCATCTGTTCACGCTGCATGTCTGGTCGAAGCAGAAGGGGCGGCGGGAGGCGCTGGCGCTGATGGAGCGCGTGCGCGCGGCGCTGCACGAGAAGGATCTGGCGCTTTCGGGGCACGATCTCGTCAACCTGCGGCTGGAGTTTTCCGACATCCGATTCGACGAGGATCTCGCGGTGTTCGACGGCAGCATGCGGTTCAGGGCTGTGGTGGAACTGCCGTAGCGCCCGTGCTTCCCGTGCGAACACAATTCACACCAAAGGGAGACCATCATGGTCGCGAAGAAGGGCAAGGACCTGCTCCTGAAGCTCGACGAGGACGGGCTTGGGAGTTTCATCACGGTGGCGGGGCTGCGGACCAAGCGCCTCGCCTTCAACAGCGAGACGGTAGACGTGACGGATGCGGATTCGGCCGGGCGCTGGCGCGAGCTGCTTGCCGGCAGCGGCGTGCAGCGGGCTTCCATCGGTGGTTCCGGCATCTTCAAGGATGCGCAGTCTGACATGGCGGTGCGCGCCCGCTTCTTTGCCGGCGAGATCGCGGCGTGGCAGTTCGCGATTCCCGATTTCGGCGTGGTGGCGGGGCCGTTCCAGGTCACCTCGCTCGAATATGCGGGCAATCACGACGGGGAGGTGACGTTCGAGATCGCGCTGGAATCGGCGGGTCCGGTGAGCTTCGAGGTGGCGCCATGAGCGTGAACCGCCGGCGCGGCGAGATGGCCGCTAGGCTGGACGGGCGCGATTACCGGCTCTGCCTGACGCTGGGTGCGCTGGCCGAGCTGGAGGCGGCCTTTGCGGCGGAAAACCTGAACCAGCTTGTCGAAAGATTTGGAACGGGCAGGCTCTCCGCCCGCGACATGAGCGCCATTATCGCCGCCGGCCTGAGGGGCGGCGGGCACGAAGTGAGCGAGAACGAGGTGCGCGACATGCATTGCGAGGGTGGGGCGGCAGGCTTCGCCCGGCTCGTGGCCGAGCTTCTGGCCGTGACCTTCGGGGCCGAGGCGGGAGGGGAGACGGCGACGCGCCCTTAGAAGCCGCAGCGGGGCCGAGGGCGCCTTTCCCTTGGGAGGAGGTGATGGGCGCCGCCTTCGGCCTGCTGCGGCTCGCCCCCGCTGCGTTCTGGGCCATGACGCCCATCGAGTTCAATGCAGCGCTTCAGGCGCTGGGGCTGAGGCGCGGGAGTGCGCCGGGGCGCGACGAGCTTCACCGGCTCATGCGCCTTTTCCCCGACAATCCGGAGAAAACCGATGGCAGATGAGGTGAGGGTGCCGATCGTCGCCGACACGGCACCGTTCGAGGCTGCGCTGGAGAACCTGGCGACGCTTTCGGAAACATTCGGGACGCAGCTTACGGGCGCGCTGAAGAGCGCGGCGACAAGCGGGAAATCGCTTGACGACGTGCTGCGCAGGATCGGGCTCAACCTGGCGGGCATGGCGCTGGAGCAGGGGCTGAAACCGCTGCAGGGAATTGCGGGCTCGCTGTTTTCGGGGCTGCTCGGAAGCATCCTGCCTTTCGCGAAGGGTGGAGTCGTGCCGTTCGCGAGCGGCGGTATCGTCTCGGCCCCCACCTATTTTCCCGCTGGAAGGAACATCGGCCTGATGGGCGAGGCGGGCGCGGAGGCGATCCTGCCGCTGCAAAGGACTTCCGATGGACGGTTGGGCGTCGCTGCGGGTGGGGGAGGTGGCGGAGCGCAGATCGTCTTCAACGTGACGACGCCGGATGCCGCTTCCTTCCGCAAGTCCGAGGCGCAGATCTCGGGCATGCTGGCGCGTGCCGTCTCGCGCGGGACGCGGACGCTGTAGATCGGTGACCGTCTACCAGCGCAGGCGAGGCGGCGACGTTCAGGCATGGATCCTCGGGTCGAGCCCGAAGGATGACGAGGAGGAGAGGTTTCCGCAAACCTCCGATGCTGGCGAGCAGCGGAAGCGCTCCATGCGTTCGTCATCCTCGGGTTCGACCGAGATCCATGCCTGAACGGTCCCAACTCCGCGACGGTCGCGGTATGTCAAACAAATTCAGGAACTCTCATGAACAGTTTTCACGACGTGCGCTTTCCGCTCGGCGTCTCCTTCGGCGCGACGGGTGGGCCGGAGCGGCGCAACGAGATCGTGCAGCTCACCTCGGGCCGGGAAAAGCGCAACGCGCGCATGGCGCATTCGCGCAGGCATTACGACGCGGGGACCGGTGTGCGCTCGCTCGAAGACCTCTACGAGGTGATGGCCTTCTTCGAGGCGCGGCGCGGCTCGCTGCATGCGTTCCGCTTCCGCGATCCGTTCGACATGAAATCCTCCGCGCCGCACCGGGCGCCGACCGCCTTCGACCAGGAGATCGGCATGGGCGATGGAGCAACGAGCCGATTTGTGCTCATGAAGACTTACGGCGTGGGAGAGGATGCCTATCGGCGCGAAATCACGCGGCCCGTGGCCGAGACCGTGCTGGTTGCGGTGGCCGGCGTGCCGAAACAGATCTCGGCCGACTATTCGACCGATCCGGAGACGGGTGAACTGGTCTTCTCCGCCGGCGCCATACCGGCGGCGGGAGAGAAGATCACCGCCGGCTTCGAGTTCGACGTGCCCGTGCGCTTCGACACGGAACGGCTTTCGGCGTGCGTGACGGCGTTCCGGGCCGGTCAGATCCCCTCGATCCCGCTGGTGGAGGTGCTGTGATGGCGAAGATTCCGGCCGCGCTTGCGGCGCATCTGGGAAAGGAGGTCACCACGCTCTGCCATTGCTGGCGGCTGACGCGCGGCGATGGCCAGGTGATGGGCTTCACCGACCATGACCGGCAGATCGCCTGCGACGGCACGGTGTTCATGCCGGAGACCGGGCTTTCGGCGACCGAAGCGCGGCGCTCGCTGGGGCTTGCCGTCGACACCGTGGATGTCGAGGGGGCGCTCTCCTCGCTCGACATCGGCGAAGGCGATGTCGTCGCGGGTCTCTATGACGGGGCGACGGTGGAGACGCTGCTCGTCAACTGGCAGCGGCCGGAGGAGTTCGCGCGGCTGAGGCGCGCGGTGATCGGGCAGATCGCGCGACGCGACGGGCGCTTCGTGGCGGAACTGGAAAGCCCGGAACGGGCGCTCGACCAGACAAACGGCCGCACGGTGCGCAGGCTCTGCGATGCGGAGCTTGGCGACGGGCGCTGCCGCGTGAACCTGGAGGACGGCCGGTGGAAGGGGGCGGGCACGCTGGTGTCGACGCAGGGCAACAGCATTGCCGTCTCCGGGCTCGAGGCGTTCGAGAGCGGCTGGTTCGCGAACGGGATCCTGACCTGGACTTCGGGCGCGAGCGCCGGACGGCGGGAACGGGTCTCTGCGCATCGGAAGGACATCGAAGGGACCGTGCTCGACCTCTGGCGGGACACGGCGGCGGCCGTCGCGCCGGGCGATGCCTTCACCGTGACCGCCGGCTGCGACAAGCAGTTTTCAACCTGCAGGGCGAAATTTGCCAACAGCGCCAATTTCCGCGGCTTCCCGCATCTGCCGGGGAACGACGTCGGCTATTCTTATGTGGTGGAGGGGCAGGTCTTCGACGGCGGCCCTGTCGTGGAATGACCGAGGACATGGCTGCGCCGGCAGCGGTGATCGCGGCAGCGCTTTCCTGGCTCGGAACCCCTTACCGGCACCAGGCGAGCCGCAGGGGCGTGGGCTGCGATTGCCTGGGCCTCGTCCGCGGTGTCTGGATGGAGCTCTATGGCGGCGAGCCGGAGCCGCCCGGCCCCTACAGCATGGATTGGGCCGAGGCGAGCGGCGAGGAACGGCTGCTCGACGCGGCCAGGCGGCACTTCATCGAATGCGGGAGGGCCGATCTCGTACCGGGCAGGCTCGTGCTCTTCCGCTGGCGCCAGCACTTGCCGGCCAAGCATGCGGGCATTCTGGTGAGCGGGGATGCGTTCATCCACGCCTATGAGGGCCGGGGCGTCGTGACCTCGGCGCTCGTGCCGCAGTGGCGTCGGCGCATCGCCGGGGTTTTCGCTTTTCCGTAGATTTGGCCAATGGAGTTACCTCTCTCTTGCGATTTCCAACACTTAGCCTGCGGCTAAGATGTTGAGATCGCTTTCTCTCCCGCAAGGGGAGAGATAGGCGTCCTGCGCCATCGCCTCGGCAAAATCACCGGCGCTGGCGATTGGCAGGAAAGTTGATGCCGGCGTTGTCTCTCCCCTTGCGGGAGAGAAAGCAAATTCCCGGGCCTGGCGGAGCCAAGTCCTTGGAATTTGCGAGAGAGGGGGAACCCCCGGCAGCCCCTAGCAACGGAGTGAATGATGGCGACCATCCTTCTGCAGGCGGCCGGTGCGTTCCTGGGCGGCGTGTTCGGCCCGGTCGGCACGGCCATCGGCTCGGCCGCGGGCGCGATAGCCGGCTATATGGTCGACCGGGCGCTGATCACGGGCACACAGCGTTACGAGGGACCGCGGCTGACGTCGGCGAGGCCGTTCACAGCCGAGGACGGCGCGCCC
This sequence comes from Chelativorans sp. AA-79, assembly GCF_029457495.1. Taxonomy (NCBI): domain Bacteria; kingdom Pseudomonadati; phylum Pseudomonadota; class Alphaproteobacteria; order Hyphomicrobiales; family Phyllobacteriaceae; genus Chelativorans; species Chelativorans sp. AA-79. The sequence goes on along the minus strand of NZ_CP120361.1, from coordinate 3,408,329 downwards.
CTGCCGCGTCTCTACGGCACGGTGCGCACGAGCGGCACGCTGATCTGGGCGACGCGGTTCGAGGAGAAGAGCACGACGAGCCGGCAGGGCGGCAAGGGAGGCGGGCCGAAGGTCACCGACTATTCCTATTTCGCCAACGCGGCCTTCGCGCTTTGCGAAGGCGAGATCGCCGGCGTGCGCCGGATCTGGGCCGACGGCAAGGAGGTGGACCGGGGCGAGGTGGAGATCCGCGTCTATCCGGGCTCGGAGCACCAGCCGGTGGACCCGCTGATCGAGGCGAAGCAGGGAGAGGGCAACGCGTCTGCCTATCGCGGCACGGCCTATGTGGTGATCGAGCGCTTTCCGATCGACGATTACGGGAGGCGCATCCCGCAGTTTCAGTTCGAGGTGATCCGTCCCGTGGGCGAGCTCAACCGCCGCATCAGATCGGTGGCGCTCATTCCCGGATCGACGGAATACGGGCTCTCGCCGAAGCTGGTACGGCTGCAAAGGGGTCTCGGCGAGACGGAAGCGGTGAACCGCCACGTGCTGACCGCGGCGACCGATTTCGAGGCCTCGCTGGACGAATTGCAGATGCTCTGCCCCAACCTCGAGACCGTGTCGCTCGTGGTCTCCTGGTTCGGCACGGACCTGCGCGCCGGCGAATGCAGGATCAAGCCGATGGTGACGCAGGACGACCCGGACGGGCTGTCCGCGGACTGGCAGGTCTCCGGCGTGAGCCGGGAAGAGGCGGAGACCGTTTCGCGCAACGACGGCAAGGCCGCCTATGGCGGAACGCCCACGGACCGCTCGGTGATGGAGGCGATCGGGGCGATCCGCGAAAGGGGTCTGAAGGTGGCGCTCTACCCCTTCATCATGATGGACGTGCCGGCGGACAACGCACTGCCGAACCCCTATGGCGGGGGCGCGCAGCCGGCCTATCCATGGCGCGGCCGCATCACCTGCCATCCGGCGCCGGGGAGGGCCGGGACGCCGGACAAGACGGCAGCGGTGCGGAACGAAATCGTCGCGTTTGCCGGGACGGCCATGCCGGCGCAGTTCCGGCGCAGCGGCGAAACGATCCGGTTCGACGGCAATTCCGGCGAATGGAGCTATCGCCGGTTTCTCCTGCATTACGCCCATCTCGCGGAGGCGGCGGGCGGGGTGGACGCCTTCCTCATCGGTTCGGAACTGCGCGGACTCACGACGCTCAGGGACGGGGCGAACCGCTTTCCCTTCGTGGAACTGCTGGTGGAACTGGCGGCGGAGGCGCAGGGCATCCTGGGCGATGCGACGGCGATCACCTATGCGGCCGACTGGAGCGAGTATTTCGGCCACCAGCCGGCGGACGGCTCGGGCGACGTCTTCTTTCATCTCGACAGCCTGTGGGCGCATCCGGCGATCGATGCCGTCGGCATCGACAACTACATGCCGCTCTCCGACTGGCGCGACCAGGACGTGGACGGCAGCAATCCCGACGGTTTCACCGGGCCCTACGATCCGGATGGCCTGCGGACCGCGATCGCCGCGGGCGAGGGGTTCGACTGGTACTATGCGAGTGCCGCGGACCGGGCGGCGCGGCGGCGGACGCCGATCATCGACGGTGCCCATGGCAAGCACTGGGTGTACCGCTACAAGGACCTCGCCGGCTGGTGGTCGAACCGCCACCATAACCGCGTCGGCGGCGTGGAGCAGGCCACGCCGACCGCCTGGGTGCCGATGTCGAAGCCGATCCATTTCACCGAGCTCGGCTGCGCGGCGATCGACAAGGGGCCGAACCAACCGAACGTCTTCGGCGATCCGAAGTCAGCCGAGAGCGCGGTGCCCTATTTTTCCAACGGCGGACGCTCGGATCTCGCGCAGCACCGCTTCCTGATGGCGCATTATCGCCATTGGGAGGACGGGGGACCGGCGGCCAACCCCGTCTCGCCCGTCTATGGCGGGCCGATGGTGGACGTGGGCGGCATCGGCATCTGGGCTTGGGACGCCCGGCCTTTCCCGGCTTTCCCGCTGCAGGGGAATGTCTGGGGAGATGGCGACAACTGGTGGAGCGGGCATTGGCTGAACGGCCGGCTGAGCGGCGTTCCGGTCGAAGCGCTTATCGAGGCCATCCTGGCCGATCACGGGCTGCCGCCCGCCGACACGTCGCGGGCGGACGGCATGGTGGCGGGCTACGTGGTGACAAATCCCACCACCGCGCGCGCGGCCATCGAGCCGATCGCCACGCTCTTCGGCATCGCCGCGATGGATGGCGACCAAGGGCTCGTCTTCGCCACGGAAGGCGCGGGTGCCGGAAAGGCGGTGGCGCTGGAGGAACTGATGCTGGAGGACGGACGCGAGACGGTGGAGCGCGTGCGCCAGCCGGATCATGATCTGCCGGCGCTGGTGCAGATCGATTTCACCGATCCGATGAACGAGCACCAGTCGGCGACGGCGGCGGCCGACTATGTGGGCGCGAAGGGGAGCGGCACGAGCTTCTTCTCCTTTCCGGGAGCGCTTGCCGTGGGCGAGGCCGAGAGCCTCGCACGCAATCTCCTGCGGCGAAGCTGGGACGGGCGGGAGCGCGTGACTTTCGCCGTGCCTGGAGCCGAAAGGCGCATCGACGCGGGAAATGTCCTGCGCTTGCCGGGGGAGGCGGAGGGACCCGACTACCTGGTGGAGGAGGTGGAGGACGGGCTCGCCCGGCTCGTGAAGGCGCGGCGGATCGTGCGCGTTGCGGCTCCGCCCGCGAAGAATGTGCCGGGTCCCGGCGGTGGTTCCGGCGGCGTGTATGTTCCGAGCAAGCCTTATGCGCTGTTCCTCGATCTGCCGTCGCGCTCGTCGCAGGACGCGCCGCAGGACCAGTTCCGGCTTGCCGTGCGGGCGGCACCCTGGCGGACGCAGGCCGTGCTCGCTTCGCCGGAGGAGACCGGATTTGACCTGCGCGGGACGACGGCGAGCAGGGCGGTGATCGGCCTGCTGCGGCAGGCCCTGCCCGCCGGGGCGGCGGAAGGGCGGTTCGACCGCTCCATCACGCTCGACGTGCGGCTGCTGGACGGAGAGCTCCAGAGCATTTCGCGCCTGCACATGCTGAACGGCGGGAACGCCGCCGCCGTGCGGTCGATGGCGGGCGCGTGGGAGATCCTCCAGTTCGAGGAGGCGGAGGAGATCGAGCCTTCGGTGTGGCGGTTGAAGGGGCTTCTGCGCGGACAGCTCGGCACCAGCGATGCGATGGCGGCGGGGGCGGAGGCGGGCGCGCCGTTCGTCTTCCTCGACGAGGCGGTGGCGCCCGCGGGGCTGAAGCCCGAGGAGATCGGGCTCGAGCTCAACTGGCGCATCGGACCGGCGGGCTACGACATCTCGGACGAGTATTTCCTCCGCGTCCCGGCCGAGGGCGGAAGGCAGGCGCTGCTGCCACTCTCGCCGGTGCATCTGCGGGCACGGATGCACGCTGGCGACCTGCATCTGTCCTGGATCAGGCGCGGCCGCGTGGATGCAGATAGCTGGATGGGAGAGGACATCCCGCTCGGCGAGGAGCGGGAGCTCTACCGGATCGGGATCGGGCTGCCCGGTGGGGCGAGCGTGAGAACCGCGACCGCCGCCGCGCCGGCCTGGGTCTACACGGCTGCGATGATGGCGGCCGACTTTTCCGAACCGCCGGCGGCGATCGAGGTGTCCGTCGCCCAGTCGAGCGCGCTCGTGGGGGCGGGCCTGCCCGTCAGGCGGACGGTTCCGCTCGCCTGATGAATTTCCAACCGAAAAGGAGCATGGGAATGACAGAGACGAAACCCTGGTATCTTTCGCGCACCATATGGGCGTCGGCCGTGACCGTGGCCACGGCGGTGGGCGGCCTGTTCGGCTTGCCCGTGGCGGAGATCGACGGCCAGACGCTCACGGAAACGCTTCTGCAGGCGATCACGGCCATATCGGGCCTCGTGGCCATTTTCGGACGACTTTCCGCCGAGACCCGGATCGGCTGAAACAAGGCCCCGCGCGGGAGACCCCGTGCGGGGCTTTCCGTCGCCAGTATGGTTGAAATTCGCCAATTGTTCATTCCCCATTCAGCCCCGTTGGGTTAGACAGGGGACCATGAAAAAGATCCGTTCCAAAATCCTGTGGCTGACGAATGCGGGTGTCGCGCTGGGGCTTTTCGCCACCAGCGCCTTCGCCCGGCCGCCCCTGCTTCTCGCGCAGGGCGCACCGGACTGCTATGCGATCGGCCAGCAGATCGCGGCCGAGCAGGGCGGCACGCTGGCCGGCGCCTCGGCGGAAACGCAGGGCGGGAGCACCGTCTGCCGGATCGTCATCCTGGTTCCGGCCAAGGACGGCGAGCGGCCCAGGCGGGTGGAAGTGACCGTTCCGGCGCGATAGCCGATCGATGTTTCAAGGCTTTTCAGGATTTTTAGGCGGTTGAATCCATGCGCATTCTGGTTGTCGAGGACGACAAGGACCTGAACCGGCAGATCAGCGCCGCATTGGAGGACGCGGGGTATGTGGTGGACCGCGCCTTCGACGGCGAGGAGGGGCATTTCCTGGGCGATACGGAGCCCTACGACGCGGTGGTGCTGGATATCGGCCTTCCGCAGATGGACGGCATCAGCGTGCTGGAGCGCTGGCGCCGCGACGGACGGACGATGCCGGTGTTGATCCTGACCGCGCGGGACCGCTGGAGCGACAAGGTCTCGGGCATCGATGCAGGCGCGGACGACTACGTCACCAAGCCCTTCCACATGGAGGAAATCCTGGCGCGCTTGCGGGCGTTGATCCGCAGGGCGGCGGGGCATGCCTCGCCGGAACTTTTCTGCGGGCCTTTGCGGCTGGACACCAAGGCGTCGAAGGCGGATGTCGACGGGGTGCCGCTCAAGCTCACCTCGCACGAATACCGGATGCTTGCCTATCTGATGCACCACAAGGGCTCCGTCGTCTCGCGCACGGAGCTGGTCGAGCATCTCTATGACCAGGACTTCGACCGGGATTCGAACACCATCGAGGTCTTTGTCGGGCGTCTGCGCAAGAAGCTCGGCATCGACCTGATCGAAACCGTGCGGGGGATGGGGTACCGCATGCGCGAGCCGAATGGCTGACAGGGCGCGTGGCGGGCAGGGGCGTCCGCCGTCAACCTTCGGGGCGCGGCTCAAAGCCCTGCCGCGCATGCTGACGTTCCGCGTCGTCGCGTTCTCGTCCATCTGGGCGATCATCGCGCTCGTGGTGATCGCGACCGTGATCTCGACGCTTTTCCGGCAGGTGAGCGAGCGGGGCTTCGACAATGTGCTTTCCGCCCATCTCTTCAACCTGATCGCCTCCGTGAGCGCCACGGACGACGGCCGGCTGGTGGGCAGCCCCAATCTGGGGGACCTCCGGTTTTCCGAACCTCTGTCGGGCTGGTACTGGGCCGTCGAGCCGGTATCGGAGGCGCTGCGCAACCGGCTTCACTCCCCCTCGCTCGTGATGCCGGTCAATTCGCCTTCCACGGACGAGGTGCCGTTCGACCGCGAGTTCCGGCGCAGATATCTCGAGGAAGGGCCCGGCGGGGAGCAGATCGAGGTGCTGGAGGCGGAGATCGTGCTCGACCAGCTGGACCGTGTCGCCCGCTTTCGCGTGATGGGAAACCGGAGCGAACTGGAGCAGGAGATTTCCGACTTCGCCGGCCGGCTTTACGCCTATCTCGCCATTTTCGGCCTCGGCATGATCGCCATCAACGTCTTCGCCATCTTGGTGGCGCTCAAGCCTCTCGGCAGTATCAGGCAGGCGCTCGCCAGCATACGCGCGGGAACGGCCGAGCGGCTTTCCGGCCCGTTTCCCGTGGAGATCGCCCCGCTTGCGGAGGAGACCAACGCGCTCATCGAGAACAACCGGCGCATCATCGAGCGGGCGCGCACGCAGGTGGGCAACCTGGCGCATTCGCTCAAGACGCCGCTTGCGGTGCTGATGAACGAAGGCAGGACGCTCGGCGGCGACAAGGGGGGGCTGATCACGAATCACGCCGAGGGCATGCAGAAGCAGATCGACCACTATCTCCAGCGCGCCCGCGCCGCCGCCCAGCGCAACACGCTTGCCTCGCGCAGCCCGGTGAACCAGACACTGGCGCGGATGGCCAGGGTGGCGGAGAAGCTCAATCCGGACAAGCGGCTGGCCGTGAAGATGCCGGAAAGCGAAATCGTGTTCGCCGGCGAGCGCGAGGATCTGGAGGAGATCACCGGCAACCTTCTGGAGAACGCGATGAAATGGGCGAGCGGGAAGGTGGTGCTGTCGCTCGGCCTTGTCCAGGCGGACGAAGCGGGGCCGCGAAGCTTCCGCGTCGTGATCGAGGATGACGGCCCGGGGATTCCGGAGGACCAGGCGCGCCAGGCGCTGAAACGCGGAAGACGGCTCGACGAGAGCAAGCCGGGAACCGGCCTCGGCCTGTCGATCGTCGCCGATCTGGTGGAAGAATACGGAGGCACGCTCTCACTGGAGAGGTCGAAGCTGGGAGGGCTGAAGGCGGAGGTGTCGCTGCCGGCGGCATGAGAGGCGAATAGGGAAGGGATTCCCGGATGGACAAAATTCGGTCAAACATGGTCTGTAGTCGCGACGCGGCTTTGCGGCGGAGGGTGAAAACGGCATGAGGGTATCGGCTATTGCCATCGTGACGGCGTTCCTGCTTTCCGGTTGCGCGGTGGGCGGCTTTTCGCGATCGGTGGACGTCACCGCATCCTCGGAGCAGGGCTCCGTGCGCGCCATTGGCGGCATCGTTGGCGGTGGCCTCGTGATGGGGCAACTGGGCGCTGGCCTGAACCGGCGCGAGCGCCTTGCGGCAATCGACGCCGAATATCGGGCGCTGGAATCGGCGCCCGCCGGGCAGCCCGTCAACTGGAGCGACGAGCGCACGAGGCACAGCGGCGCCGTGACCGCTGCGCAGCCATATCGTGTCGGGTCGCAGGATTGCCGGCCTTATTCCCATTCCGTGACGGTGGACGGCGGAAAGCGAAGGGCACGCGCGACCGCTTGCCGCAACCCGGATGGAAGCTGGACGTTGCTCGACTAGAGCAAGCGGTCGCAGCGGAGGGGTTTCAGTTCCCGTCTGCCTGAAGCAGTTCCTCATTCTGATGCGGATCAAGGCGGGCATCGGTCTCTGCGGATAGAGCGGCGGCAAAAAAGCCGCATCCGGCGGCGGTTGGCACCGGCGGGCAAGACGGATATTGGAACCATCATGCTGTTTTGGGTTTTCGCCGCATTCCTGACCCTCGCCGCCGCGCTGGCGGTGATGCGGCCGTTCCTGCGTGGTGGCACCGAGCCAGCCGCGGGCAGCAAGCATGATCTTGCCGTCTATCGCGATCAGCTTTCTGAACTCGAGCAGGAGGTGAAGCGCGGGCTGATTTCCGAAAGCGACGCCGCGGAGGCGCGCACGGAGATCGGACGGCGCATTCTGAAGCTCACCCAATCGTCTTCCGACGATGATGGAAAGGAAGGGCAAGCACGCGGGAAACTGGTGCGCGCCGTCGCTATGGGGGCGGTGCTTGCCGTGCCGGTGTTGAGCTGGGGACTCTATTCCCTGCTGGGCTCTCCGGGGATGCCGGCCATGCCGCTGCAGGCGCGTCTCGAGCAGGATCCGGCCCAGGCTTCGCTGGAGGAACTGATCGCGCGCGCCGAGGCCTATCTGGCCGAACATCCGCAGGACGCGCGTGGCTGGGAGACCCTTGCGCCTGTTTATGCGCGGATCGGGCGCTATGCCGATGCAGTCGCCGCCTACCGTCGGACCATGGAACTTGCGGGCGCCACCGCCGATCGCGAAGCGGGGCTGGGCGAGGCGATGGTCGGCGAGAGCGGCGGGGTCATCACCGCCGACGCGGAGGCTGCCTTCAACCGCGCCCTGACGCTGGAAGAGGGTAACCCCCGGGCCCGGTTCTTCATCGCGATGGCAAGGGCGCAGGAAGGGAACGCCGACGAGGCGCGCGCCATCTGGCAGGATATGGCGAGCGGGTTGCCGGAGGAATCGCCGTGGAAGGCCGCGGCAGGGCAGGCCCTTGCCGGGCTTTCGTCGGCACCGGCGCAGGTCTCTCCCCCCGATGGCCCGTCCGAGGAGCAGGTGGCCGCCGCGCAGGAGATGGCGCCGGAAGCGCGGCAGGATATGATAGAAGGCATGGTGGCGAGCCTGGATGCCAAGCTGCGCGAGAATCCGGATGATCCGGAGGGATGGCGCCGGCTGGTGCGCTCCTACGCGGTGCTGGGAAGGCAAAGCGAGGCCGCGGATGCGCTGGACCGGGCTCTCGCCGCCCTGGGGCCGGAAACGCCGGAGGGAAGATCGGTGGCGCAACTCGCCGAGACGCTCGGCATCGAGGGCAAGCAGGTGAAGAAGTGACGCGCAAGCAGAAGCGGCTGGCGATCATCGGCTCAGGCATGGGGTTTCTCGCCCTGGCGGCGGGCCTGACCTTCTATGCGCTGGGACAGCAGACATCCTATTTCTACATGCCAGCCGACCTCCTGTCGCAGTCTGCGGCGGCGGGCGAGCGCATCCGTCTCGGCGGTCTCGTCCAGAAAGGGTCCATCGAGCGCGGCGAGGCGACCCATGTCCGCTTCGTCGTGACCGACAGCGAGAACGAGGTACCGGTCGTCTATGACGGCATCCTGCCCGATCTTTTCCGCGAGGAGCAGGGGGTCGTGACCGAGGGCGTGATGGGCTCGGACGGCGTTTTCGTCGCCGACACGGTACTCGCCAAGCACGACGAGACCTATATGCCGCGGGAGGTCGCCGACCGGCTGAAGGAGGACGGCCTGTGGCAGGAGCAGTGAGGACGAGGCGATGAGCGTCGAACTCGGCCATTTCGCCCTGGTGCTGGCGCTTGCGCTCGCGCTGGTGCAGGCCTGCGTTCCCATGATCGGCGCGCGGATCGGCAGTTCCCCGCTCATGCGGATCGGGGAGCCGGTGGCGATCACCGGCTTCGCGCTGATCGCCATGGCCTTCGCCGCGCTCGTCCTGGCCTATGTCCAGTCGGATTTTTCCGTCGTCAATGTGTGGGAGAACTCCCACTCGGCCAAGCCGCTCCTCTTCAAGATCACCGGCACCTGGGGCAATCATGAAGGTTCCATGCTCCTGTGGGTGCTGATCCTTTCGCTCTTCGGCGCGTTCGTGGCAGCCTTCGGCCGGAATCTTCCACCGACGCTGCGGGCCAATGTGCTGGCCGTCCAGGGGCTCATCGCCGGCGCTTTTCTCCTGTTTATCCTTTTCACCTCCAATCCGTTCATCCGTCTCGAACCCGCGCCGATCGAGGGGCGCGACCTCAATCCCATCCTGCAGGATGTGGGGCTCGCCATCCATCCGCCCCTGCTCTATCTCGGCTATGTCGGCTTCTCCATCGCCTTCTCCTTCGCCGTCGCGGCACTGATCGACGGCCGCATCGATGCGGCGTGGGCCCGCTGGGTGCGGCCATGGACCCTCGTCGCCTGGGCCTTCCTCACGGGCGGCATCGCCATGGGATCCTACTGGGCCTATTACGAGCTCGGCTGGGGCGGATTCTGGTTCTGGGACCCGGTCGAGAACGCTTCTTTCCTTCCCTGGCTTTCGGGAACCGCGCTTCTGCATTCGGCCATCGTGATGGAAAAGCGCTCGGCGCTGAAAATCTGGACGGTGCTCCTGGCGATCCTGACCTTCTCGCTGTCCCTGCTCGGCACCTTCCTCGTCCGCTCGGGCGTGCTCACCTCCGTGCATTCCTTCGCCACCGATCCGACGCGCGGCGTCTTCATCCTGGCGATCCTGATGTTCTTCATCGGCGGCGCGCTCGCGCTCTTCGCGATCCGCGCGGCCGCGCTCGCCCCCGGAGGGCTGTTCCACCCGATCTCCCGCGAAGGCGCGCTTGTCCTCAACAACCTCCTGCTGACCACCGCGGCGGCGACAGTGCTCGTGGGCACCCTCTATCCGCTCGTGATCGAGGCGGTGACGGGCGAGAAGATCTCCGTCGGAGCGCCTTTCTTCAACCTGACTTTCGTGCCCCTTTTCCTGCCGCTGCTGATCGCGGCTCCCTTCGGGCCGCTGCTCGCGTGGAAGCGGGGGGATGTCCTGGCGGCGGCGCAGCGCCTTCAATTCGCATTCTGGGCGGCCGGCGCCTGCGCGCTTGCAAGCTATGTGCTGGTCGACCGCGCCTCAGGCCTGGCGGCGCTCGGTATCGCGCTCGGCTTGTGGCTCGTCTTCGGTGCGGTGACGGACCTCGCGCTCAAGGCCGGTGTGGGCAAGGCCGGTTCCGCGGCCGCACTGCGCAGGGTGGCCGGCCTGCCGCTCTCGATTTTCGGCACGGCGCTCGCCCATGCCGGCCTCGGCGTGACGGTGCTCGGCATCGTTTCGGTAACGACCCTCGAGGCCGAGCACATCCTGGTTATGCAGCCCGGCCAGACCACGCAGATCAGCGGCTATACGCTGCGTTTCGAAAGCCTGCGCCCCTACACGGGACCGAACTATACGGAGGAACAGGCGGTCTTCGCGCTTGGCAACAATCGCGGCGGGTCATTCGGGCAGATCGTCTCCTCCAAGCGCTTCTACACCGCACGCGGCATGCCCACGACGGAAGCGGGCATCAGGACCATGGGCCTGAGTCAGCTTTATGTCTCGATCGGCGATCGTGGCGCGAACGGTCTTGTGGTTCGCATCTGGTGGAAGCCGCTCGTCACGCTGATCTGGGGCGGCGCGCTGGTGATGATGGCCGGCGGCCTTGTCTCGCTCATGGACCGCAGGCTGCGCGTCGGCGTGCCGGCAAGGCGCAGGAAGCCCGTCACGGCGGGCGAGGAGGCCGCATGAAGATGCGGGCGGAGCCGCTTGCCCTGGCGCTGATGCTCGGGCTTTCGGGCATGGCGGCCGCGGTGCAGCCGGACGAGATGCTTGCGGACCCGGCACTGGAGGCGCGTGCGCGCAATCTCTCCGCCGAGCTGCGCTGCATGGTCTGCCAGAACCAGTCCATCGACGATTCGGAGGCAGAGCTTGCGCGCGACCTGCGTATCCTCGTCCGCGACCGCATAGAGGCGGGCGACAGCAACGAGGAGGTGCTGGACTATGTCGTCTCGCGCTATGGCGAGTTCGTGCTTCTGAAGCCGCGTTTCAGCGCCCGGAACGCTGCATTGTGGGCGACACCGGTTCTTTTCCTGCTCGGCGGAGGTGTTCTGGCCGTCGTGACGCTGCGTCGGCGGGCCGGGGCGCGGCCGGCGAGACTTTCGGCCGAAGAGGAGGCGGCGCTCCGGGACGTCCTGAAGGAGCGGGACTGACACCGCGCAAGGCGCAAACATGCCGTCACGATCGCCGCGGGCCGATGAAAATCCGCGTCTTTCCTGCGAAATCTGCCGAATTCAGCCAAACATTACGAAAGTTTCATGCCTCGGAAATGGCATCGTAAGGTGCTTCCGCCTATTTCAGGTGACGAACGGGATGTAAAACGTCCTTGAAACAAGATTCCAAAGGCATGAGGAGCTGGTTCGTCATGAGTGCAGACAACAAAGTAACTTCGAAGACACGCAGCCGTCTCGTCGCGGCCGTGGCCTCTCTGGCGATCGCCGGAGCAGTCGGACTTGGCGCCGTCAGCACGGGGACGGTTCCCGTCTTTGCCGATCCCGTCAAGCTGGAAAGGCCCGTCCAGGCGCCCAGCTTCGCGGATGTCGTCGATGTGGTCTCGCCGGCGGTGGTGAGCGTGCGCGTGTCGGGCGACACGCCGGAGCCGGGCAATGTGGCCACCCCCTTCTTCGACATGCCGGGTTTCGACAACCTGCCGCCGAACCATCCGCTGCGTCGCTTCTTCGATGATCTCCAGAGGCCCCGCGGCGAAGAGCGGCGCGGCCCGCAGCGCCACCGCGTCCGGCCCATCGCGCAGGGATCCGGCTTCTTCATTTCCGATGACGGCTATCTCGTGACCAACAACCACGTTGTCGAGGGCGGCAACCAGTATACGGTCGTGATGGATGACGGTACCGAGCTTCAGGCGGACCTCATCGGCACCGATCCGCGCACGGATCTCGCCGTGCTGAAGGTGAAGGGCGACCGCGAATTCACCTATGTGAGCTTTGCCGATGACGACGCTGTGCGCGTGGGCGACTGGGTCGTGGCGGTCGGCAACCCCTTCGGTCTCGGAGGCACGGTCACGGCGGGCATCGTCTCGGCGCGCGGCCGCGAGATCGGCGCCGGCAACTATGACGACTTCCTGCAGATCGACGCGGCGGTGAACCAGGGCAATTCCGGCGGTCCGACCTTCAACCTTTCGGGGCAGGTGGTTGGCGTCAACACCGCGATCTTCTCGCCGTCCGGCGGCAATGTGGGCATCGCCTTCGCCATTCCCGCCTCTCTCGCCAAGACCGTCGTCCAGGACCTGATCGACGACGGCGCGGTGGAACGCGGCTATATGGGCGTGAGCATCCAGGACGTGACGCCGCAGATCGCCGATTCGCTCGGGCTCGAGGAGGCCAAGGGCGCGCTGGTCAACAGCGTGAACGATGGTGACCCCGCGGCCAAGGCCGGCATCAAGGCCGGCGACGTGGTGATCGCCGTCGACGGCAAGCCCATTGCGTCCCCGCGTGAGCTGGCACGCACCATCGCCTCCATGGATCCGGGCAAGGACGCAGCCATCACCGTCTGGCGGAACGGCAAGTCCCAGGACTTCGAGGTGGCGCTCACTGAAATGCCCGCACCCGATCAGATGGCCTCCGCGGCACCCGGCGCGCCGTCGGACGAGAGCGGTGAACCGGCGAGCTTCGGCCTGACGGTTTCACCGGCCGAGGAAGGCGAGGGCCTCGTCGTCACCGATGTCGAGCCGGGCAGCGTGGCAGAAGACAACGGCATCCAGCCGGGCGACGTCATCCGCGCCGTCAATTCGCAGGCGGTGAATTCGGCCGGGGACATGAAGAAGGCCGTCGATGCCGCTTCCAGCGCCGGCCGGGGCGCCGTGCTCCTGCAGGTGGTGCGCGATGATGCCAACCGCTTCGTGGCACTGCCGATCGGCTGATCGGCCGCCTCGGCGGCAAACGCATAGTCGCCTTCGGCGGTGGCGGGAAAGCCCGCCGCCGCTTTTGCGTGGCGCTGCTGGAGCGGTGCGGCCCGGAACGTGTAAGATCGCACCATGAAGATTCTGATCATCGAAGACGACCGGGAAGCCGCGGGCTTCCTGAAGAAGGCCTTCTCCGAGGCCGGACACACGGCCGATGTGGCCGCAGACGGCGAGGCGGGCTTCGTCCTGGCCGACGGCGGCAATTACGATGTCTTCGTGATCGACCGCATGTTGCCGCGGCGCGACGGCCTGTCCGTGATCGCCGGGCTCAGGGCGAAAGGGAACGCCACGCCGGCGCTCATCCTATCGGCCCTGGGCGAGGTCGACGACCGCGTGACGGGCCTGCGTGCGGGTGGCGACGACTATCTGACCAAACCCTATGCGTTCTCCGAGCTTTTGGCCCGCGTCGAAGTGCTGAAGCGACGTGCGGGCGCCCGCGACGTGGAGACCGTCTATCGCGTTGGCGACCTGGAACTCGATCGCCTGTCTCACACGGTGCGCCGTGGCGGCCAGGAGATCACGCTGCAGCCGCGAGAATTCCGCCTGCTCGAATATCTCATGCGCCATGCCGGCCAGGTGGTGACGCGCACCATGCTGCTGGAAAACGTCTGGGATTATCACTTCGATCCCCAGACAAACGTGATCGACGTGCATATTTCCCGTCTGCGCGGCAAAATCGAGAAGGGGTTCGAGAAGCCTCTCCTCCATACGATCCGCGGTGCCGGCTATATGCTTCGAGCCGACCAGTCTCCATCCCACGTCCCCGACAGCCTCTAGCGCCATGGCCACCCTTTCGGCCATCATGAAGACGACCGCCGCACGGCTTTCGGCACTCTACCTCGTGCTGTTCGCCGCCTGTGCGGTGATGCTGGTCATCTATGTCAGCTCCCTGTCCACCCGCATGCTGGTGGCGCAGACGCAGGATGCGATCGGCGAGGAAGTGGCCGGCCTTGGACGTGCCTATCAACGCGGCGGGCTGCCGGGACTCGTGCGGCTGGTGGAGATCCGCGCCCGCCAGCCCGGTGCCAATCTCTACCTCATCGCCGACCCCAGCGGCTTCATCCTGTCCGGCAATGTCGAGAGCATCCAGCCCGGCGTCCTCGATTCGCCCGGCTGGATCGAGACCCCGTTCTTCTATCGCCGCTTCGGGGAGCGCAATCAGCAGCTCGCCGAGGAGGATCACAAGGCGGTGGCGCAGGTGATCCGCCTGCCCAACCGGATGATTCTGCTCGTCGGGCGCGACCTCAGTGAAGGGGAGCAGTTTGGTCGGGTCGTGCGCCGCGCGCTCGCCGTGGCGCTCGCGATGATGGGGCTGGGTGCGTTCCTCATCTGGTATTTTGTCGGGCGTCGCGCGCTCAGGCGCATCGACAACGTCTCGGAGGCGAGTCGGCAGATCATGGGCGGCGATCTTTCCCGGCGCTTGCCCGTGACCGGTGCCGGGGACGAATTCGATCGGCTCTCGGAGAACCTCAACGCGATGCTCGACCGCATCGCCGGCCTCAACGAAGGCCTGAAGCAGGTCTCGGCGAATATCGCGCATGATCTGAAGACGCCGCTCACGCGTCTGCGCAATCGTGCCGAGGCGGCGCTCAGCAGCGACGCGGGCGTGGCCGCGACGAAGGAGGCTCTGGAACAGACGATCGCCGAATCCGACCAGCTCATCCGCACCTTCAACGCCATCCTGATGATCTCCCGCCTGGAGGCGGGCTATTCCGCCGAGAGCACGGCCGGGGTCGATCTCGGCGCGATCCTGTCCGATGTGGTGGAACTCTATGAACCCGTGGCCGAGGAGATGGGGGTGGAACTGAGGGCAGAGACGGCAGAAAGCATACAGATCGACGGCAATCGCGAGCTCATCGGCCAGTCGCTCTCGAACGTGGTCGACAACGCTATCAAATATTCAGCCGGCTTCGGCGAGCACCCGACCGTCTCGGTATCCCTGCGCGAGGAGGGGGAGACCGTGCGGCTGACGGTCGCCGACAACGGGCCGGGCATTCCGGAGGAGGACCGTGAACGGGCCACCGAGCGCTTCGTGCGGCTGGAGGCGAGCCGCAGCCAGCCGGGCTCGGGCCTGGGCTTGAGCCTCGCCAAGGCGGTGATGACCTTCCACGGCGGCCGGCTGGAACTTTCCGGGGAGGGCGGTGGGCTCACTGTTGCGATGATCTTCCCGACGGGCAAGAATGGATGAACGCAACGAAAGTGATTGATGGCAAAGAAGACCATGGAAGGTAAGCGGTCGGCCTCCATGCCTGTTGATCCGTCGCGCAGAAGAGATGACGGCTCAGCCTGGTTCGGCGTGCCCGCGCGCAAGCTCCTCCCCCTCGATGCCGCGCATGCGGAGGAGGAAGTGCAGTCGCTTGCCGAGGCCGCGGCGGCGCAGGACTGCCCGCGTCTGGCGGCGCTGCTCGCCGCCGGCGGCCCGCTGAGGGACTTCCTCGGCGCCGTCTTCGATCTCTCGCCCTATCTGCGCGATTGCGCGCGGCGTCTGCCCGGGAGCCTGGAGGCGCTCTTCGACCAAGGGGTGGAGGCGCGCCTTTCGCGCCTGAACGAGGAGATCGGGGCTGCGGGCCTGGCGGAGGGCGCGAGCGAGGCGGCTCTGATGAAGACGCTGCGCCGGTTGAAGCAGGAGGCGCATCTTCTCATTGCGCTCGGAAATCTGGCAGGCGAGGCGGATGCCTCCCGGACGGTCCTGCGGCTGAGCCTGCTGGCGGAAGCCTGCGTGCGCGCGGCAACCGACTTCCTGCTGCGCGATGCGCACCGTCAGGAAAAGCTTCGTCTTCCCGATTCCGGCCATCCTTCGAAGGACAGCGGCTGGATCCTGCTGGCCATGGGCAAGCTCGGCGCGCGCGAGCTCAACTATTCTTCCGATATCGATGTCATCGTCCTGGTCGATCTCACCGCACCCGCCATCACCGATCCGCTGGAGGCGACGGAGCTCTTCGTCCGGCTCACCCGCCGTCTGGTGCGCATCCTGCAGGACCGCACCGAGGACGGCTACGTCTTCCGCACGGATCTGAGACTGAGGCCCGATCCGGGGTCCACGCCGCTGGCCCTGCCGGTTGAAGCCGCGCTCAACTACTATGAAAGCCGCGGCCAGAATTGGGAACGCGCGGCGATGATCAAGGCGCGCGCGGTCGCCGGCGACGTGAAGGCGGGCGAGCGCTTCCTTGCCGAACTGCAGCCCTATGTCTGGCGCAAATATCTGGACTATGCCGCGATTGCCGACGTGCATTCGATCAAGCGTCAGATCCATGCGCACAAGGGCCATGGCGAGATCGCCGTCGCCGGCCACAACGTGAAGCTTGGGCGCGGCGGCATCCGCGAGATCGAGTTCTTCGTGCAGACCCAGCAGTTGATCGCGGGCGGGCGCTTTCCCGAACTGCGGGGCCGCGAGACGGTGGGGATGCTGGAGGAGCTTGCCGAGCGCGGATGGATCACGGCCGATGCGAGGGAAGGTCTGGTCGCCCAGTACTGGTTCCTGCGCGATGTCGAGAATGCGTTGCAGATGGTGGCCGACGAGCAGACCCATCTCCTGCCGGACACCGAGGAGGGTCTGGAGCGCATCGGCCGTCTGCTCGGCTTCCCCGGCGGCGAAGACTTTGCAAAAACCTTCAGCGCGGCGCTGCACACGGTCGAACGCCACTACGCGGCCTTGTTCGAGACCGCGCCGCAGCTTTCGCGCGGGGTGGGCAATCTGGTCTTCACCGGCGACGGGGACGATCCGGGCACGCTGGAAACGCTTTCCGAACTGGGCTTCGAGCGCGCGAGCGACATCTGCCGGGTGATCCGCGGATGGCATTTTGGGCGCTACCGCGTCACCCAGTCGGCCGAGGCGCGGGAGCGCCTGACCGAACTGACACCTGCACTGCTGGAAGCCTTTGGCCGCACCCGGCGCGCCGACGAGGCGCTGCTGCGCTTCAACGAGTTCCTCGCCGGACTGCCGGCCGGCATACAGCTCTTCTCCCTGCTGCAGTCGAATCCGCGGCTCCTGCAACTGCTGGCCACGATCATGGGCGCGGCGCCCAGGCTTGCGGCCGTCATCACGCGCAGGCCGCATGTCTTCGACGGGCTTCTCGATCCCGCGCTGCTGTCGGAACTGCCGAACCGCGCCTATCTGGCCGAGCGGCTCGAGACCTTCCTCTCCGGCGCGCGCGCTTTCGAGGAGCAGCTTGATCGCCTGCGCATCTTCGCCGCGGAGCAGAAATTCCTGATCGGCATGCGGCTCCTCACCGGCAGCATCGACGCCACGCGCGCGGGCAAGGCCTTCTCCGATCTCGCCGATCTCACCATCGGCGCCGCCTTCGAGGCGGTAGAGGACGAGTTCGCGCTGACGCACGGGCGGGTGAAGGACGGGCGCGCGGCGATCCTGGGCATGGGCAAGCTCGGCAGCCGGGAGCTGACGGCGGGCTCGGACGTCGATCTGATCCTGCTCTACGATCATGCACCCGAAGCCGAGGAGTCGGACGGCAGGAAGGCGCTCGCTCCCTCGCACTACTACGCCCGGCTCACCCAAAGGCTGATCGCAGCCGTCTCGGCGCCGACGGCCGAAGGCGTGCTCTACGAGCTCGATTTGAGATTGCGCCCGTCCGGCAACAAGGGGCCCGTGGCGACGCATATCGAGGCCTTCCGCAAATACCAGCGCACCGATGCCTGGACCTGGGAGCACATGGCGCTGACACGGGCGCGCGCCGTGGCCGGCGACGCCTCGCTCTGCGCCGAGGTTCAGAAGGAGGTGCAGGCGATCGTCGCCATGCCGCGCGGTCCTGCTAAGTTGAAGCGCGATGCTGCCGAGATGCGCGCCCTCATCGAAAAGGAAAAGCCGGCCAGGAATATCTGGGACCTGAAGCTTATCCCAGGTGGCATCATCGATCTGGAGTTCATCGCCCAGGTGGCGGCACTCTCAGGCCATTGCACAGCCGAGCCGCGGCCTCCTAATACGGGCGAGGTGCTGGCCGCGCTCTCACCGGATTTCGCCGAAGGCCAGACTCGTGGCGAACTGGTCGAAGCCTACCGGCTCTATATGACGCTCACCCAGATCGTGCGCCTGTGCCTCACCGGCCCGCTCGACCCCGATGACGTGCCGCCCGGCCTGGCTGACATCCTCCTGCGCAGCGTCGACCTGCCGGATTTCGCCGTGCTGGAGGCGGATATCAAGGAGACGGCGAAGCGGGTGAGGGGCCATTTCGAGCGGCTGCTGGGGAAGGGCTGATGGACACCCGCGGCCCCTTTTGACGTGACCGCCTTGCAGGTGAACGGCGCAAATCGGCAAAACGGTCGAATGAAGGAGCCGCTGGTATTTACCGCTCCTCGGGCCCGAGCGTCCTCAGGATCGGATGCTTGCGAGCCATCGGACCTGCTTTTCGATAAAGGAAGCGGAACCGGCCACGAGAGCGGAATGTTCCGCTACGCTGCCGCCCTCGATTGGGCCGGCTGCACCGGCAGGCGCACGCAGACGATGGTGCCCACGCCTTCGGCGGAGCGGATGCGCAACGCGCCGCCATGAAGCTCGGTGAGCGAGCGGGAAATCGCTAGCCCCAGGCCCGAGCCGTTGTGGCTGCGCGAATACTGGTTCTCCACCTGTTCGAACGGTCGGCCGAGCTTCTTGAGCGCTTCGCGCGGGATGCCGCAGCCCGTGTCCTGGATGGTGAACATGAGCGAGCGCGAGACCTTGCGCGCCTTGAGTGTGACCTTGCCGCCCTGGCCCGTGAACTTCACCGCATTGAAGAGCAGGTTGATGAGGACCTGCTTGACCGCGCGCCGGTCCGCATAGAGCGACAGCGAATCCGGGATGTCGGTCGTCAGCTCGATGTTCTTCTTGTCGGCTTGCAAGGTGACCACCCTCATCGTCTCGCGGATGAGGGGTGAAAGGTCGATATTCTCCCGGTGGATGGAGAACTGCCCGGCTTCGATCTTGGACATGTCGAGGATGTCGTTGATCACGCCCAGGAGATAGCTGCCGCTCGAATAGATGTCGCTCACATATTCCTGGTAGCGCTCCGAGCCAAGCGGTCCGAACAGCCCCTGTTGCATCAGTTCCGAGAAGCCGATGATGGCGTTGAGTGGTGTCCTGAGCTCGTGCGACATATTGGCGAGGAATTCCGATTTCGCCCGGTTGGCGGCCTCGGCACGTTCCGTCTCGCGCATATATTTGCGGTTGAGCTCCACGAGCTCCTGGCTACGCTCCTGCTCGGCCCGGCGGGCGATGGAGAGATCCTGGATCGTCGCCATCAGCCGGCGCTCGCTTTCGACGAGTTTCTCCTGATGCTGCTTGAGCTGGGTGATGTCGGTGCCCACCGAGACGGTGCCGCCGTCGCGGGTCTTGAGCTCCGTCACCTGCAGCCAGCGTCCGTCGGCGAGCTGGCGCTCATAGGTCACCCCGTCCTGCTGGCTGGCGGATCCGGTCAGCCGCCGCTCGTAGCGCACGGCGTTCATGCGCGCCTCGATCTCCCCGCGATGAAGGCCGGGAAGCACCTCCGCCGCATCGAGCCCGGTGCTCTTCAGGTAACGCGAGTTGCACATCACCAGCCGCTCGGCCGCGTCCCACAGCACGAAGGATTCGGTGATGTTCTCGATCGCCGTGCGCAGCCGCTGGTCGGCAGCTTCGGATTGCTGCACCAGCGTGCGCTGTTCCGTGACATCGACGGCGATGCCGATGAGATGGATCTCCGGCGCGTCCGGGTCCACCACCTGCGCCCGTGCGCGCACCCAGATCCACTGTCCGTTCGCATGGCGCATGCGGAAGATCTGGTCGACCTGCTCGATCTCGCGCGCGACGATGCGGTTGGCCGCCCCGAAGAGGTCGCCGTCGTCGGGGTGGATGAGGCTCGCCACGTCGCCGAAGGAAAGCATGATGTCGGCGGCCTCGTAGCCCAGCATCTCGTACATGGAGGCCGACCAGTACATCTTGCCGCGCGCCATGTCCCAGTCCCACAGCCCGCACTTGCCGCGCACCAGCGCCAGATCGATGCGCTGGTGCGCCTCGAGATAGATGCGGTCGGCGGCCTGCGCTCGCGCGGCCTGGCTGAAATAGGCATAGAGGATCGCCATCAACACGCCGGCGGTGAGCGCGAAGAGCGTGACATTGAGCGAGACCGTGCTGCGCCATTCGGCGAAGACGGCGTCGCGCGGGGCGAGCGCCACCGCGGAGCCGCTTCCGTCCGGCAGCAGGCTCACTGCGGCGAACCACGTCGCCGCGCCGATCTGCACTTCGAGCACGCCGGCCCTCTCTCCGAACATGAAGAGCGGCTGCCCGCCCGAGACAAGGCTGTCGAGCGAGCGGCCCTTCATCTCCCGGCCGCCCGGCGAGGTGGCGGTCACCATGAATTGCGGGTCGGTGAGCGCCAGCACCCAGCCGCCGTCAGCGCCGGCACGCAGCACGGCCTCATCGATCAAAGTCTCGGCGGCGCCCGGCCGGGCGAGGCCTTCCGCGCCGGCGATCTGCAGCGACTGCGCAAGGTTCTGTGCGGCGAGACCCAGATGCCGCCTGGTTTCGCGTTCGATGTCGTCGTGCCAGTTCATCAGTGAAAGCAGTCTCGCTGCCGCCACCACGAAAAGAAAGATCACGATCAGGAAGGGGATCGCCCGACGCAGATAGGGCTCGACGGCAAGCAGGCGTTCATAGGCCGGCGCGGCGATGATCTTCGCATTGCCGGCGACTTCCGTTTCCTGCTTGGACCTCCCGCGCCTGGAGAACAGGGCGGTAGGCAATGCCCACGCATACGCGCTCGCCATCCCGACGGGCCCTCGTTTCTGCTTTCTTACCCCTTGACCGATCCGCGAACGCGTACCTGCGAATCATCCATAAGGAATCAGAGGTGATTCGCCTTGTCCAGTGGGGGCGAAAATTGATTCGGTCGAGAACAAGCTACGCCAGCGTCCGCTCCACGATGTCGCGCAGGTCGCGCGAGAGCTCGGGCTGCCGCGCGATTTCGGAGAGCGCGGCGCGGGCCTGTTCCTGCCGGTTCTTCTCCAACGACCGCCAGGAGCGGAAGGCGATGGCGAGCCTTGCCGCGACCTGCGGATTGTGTGCCTCGACGCGCAGGATCGTCTCGGCGAGCAGGCGGTAACCTTCCCCGTCGGCCCGGTGGAAGCCGGTCTGGTTACTCGAAGCGAAGCCGCCGACGAGCGAGCGGACGCGGTTCGGGTTCGTAATGGAGAAGGCGGGGTGGGCCATCAGCCTGCGCACCAGATCCACGGTCCTGTCGCCGGGGATCGTTGCCTGCACGATGAACCACTTGTCGAGCACGAGCGGGTTGTCGTGATAGCGCTGCTCGAAGGCCGCGAGCGCTTTCTCCGCCGCCCCGCTTCCGGGGAACTGGTGGGCAAGGACGTTGAGCGCGGCGGCGCGCTCGGTCATGCTCTTCGCCTCCTCGAACTGGCGCGCGGCAAGGGCCGGATCTTGGGCGGCTGCCGAGAGATATTCGAGCAGCACGTTGCGCAGCGCACGCCGGCCGGCGCTTGCCGCATCCGGGCTGAACGGCCCATCATCCTGCAACGCGTCATACACCTTCGCGAAAACCGCCTGCGCTTCGCCCGCGATCGCCTCGCGCAAGGCTTCGCGTGCGGCGCCGATCGCGTCCGGGTCGATATTGTTGCCGATCTCGCGGGCGATGTCGGCTTCCGCGGGCAGGGTGAGCGCGAGCGCGCGATAGGCCGCTTCCAGGTTCTCGTCGGCCGCGATCTCGGCCGGATAGCCGAGCAGCGCCGCCTCGAAATTCGGTGTCTTTCCGCCGCGGATGCGCGTTGAAGCCTCGATCAGCGCTTCGGTGAACAGGGTGTTGAGCGCCTGCCAGCGCGAGAAGAGATCGCTGTCGTGCCGGGCGAGGAAGAGACGGTCCTTCGGCCGCATTTCCAGAGCGAGCGTGATGGGCGCGGAGAAGCCGCGGTTGAGCGAGATCACAGGCCGGGCGCTGACACCTTTGAACAGCACCGTGTGCCGCCGCTTGCGCAGGTGTATCACACCGTTCTCCACCGCGGCGCCTTCCGCGCTGTCATACTCCATGTCCTGCCCGTTCGGCCCCACCAGGCCGAAGGCGAGCGGGATATGCATCAGGCGCTTGCGGGATTCGGAGGGCGTCGGCGGCACGGACTGCTCGATCTCCAGCGTGTATTCCTTCGCCCGCGCGTCGTAGCTCGTGGAAACCGTGACATTCGGCGTGCCCGCCTGGTGGTACCAGAGCGCGAACTGGGAGAGGTCCTTGCCCGATGCCTCCTCGAAGCAGGCGAGGAAGTCCTCGATCGTGACCGCCTGCCCGTCGTGCCGCTCGAAATAGAGATCCATCCCGGCGCGGAAATCTTTCGCGCCGAGCAGTGTGTGGATCATGCGGACGACCTCCGACCCCTTCTCGTAGACCGTCGCCGTGTAGAAATTGTTGATCTCGCGGTAGCGGCGCGGGCGCACGGGATGGGCGAGCGGTCCCTGGTCCTCGGGGAACTGGTGCGCCTTCAGCGTGCGCACCTCGGCGATGCGCTTCACCGCGCGCGAGCGCTGGTCGGCGGAGAATTCGTGGTCGCGGTAAACGGTCAGTCCTTCCTTCAGGCAGAGCTGGAACCAATCGCGGCAAGTGATTCTGTTGCCTGTCCAATTGTGGAAATATTCGTGGGCGATGATGGCCTCGATATTGGCATAGTCCATGTCCGTCGCCGTCTCGGGGTCCGCCAGCACGTATTTGTCGTTGAAGACGTTGAGGCCCTTGTTCTCCATTGCACCCATATTGAAGTCCGACACGGCGACGATGTTGAAGACGTCGAGGTCGTATTCCCTGCCGAAACGCTCCTCGTCCCAGCGCATCGAGCGCTTCAGCGCGTCCATTGCATAGGCCGCGAGCGGCTCCTTGCCGTGCTCGACATAGATGCCGAGCTTCACCTTGCGCCCGGAGGCTGTGACGAACGCGTCATGGATGCCGCCGAGGTCGCCTGCGACCAGCGCGAAGAGGTAGGAGGGTTTCGGGAAGGGATCGTGCCAGACGGCATAGTGCCAGCCATCGCCGAGTCTGCCGTTCTCGACCGGGTTGCCGTTCGAAAGAAGCAGCGGGGCTTCCTTCTCCTTCGCCTCGATGCGCACGCGATAGGTGGACAGCACGTCCGGCCGGTCGAGATAATAGGTGATGCGGCGGAAGCCCTCCGCCTCGCACTGGGTGCAGTAGACGCCGTTCGAGAGATAGAGGCCCATCAGCGCCTTGTTGGCCGCCGGCGCGATGATCGTGACGATCGTGATCTCGAACCGGTCCGCCTTCGGCAGCCTCCTGATCGTCAGGCTGTCGGGCGTCGCCTCGTGGGAGCCTTTCACGGCGGGCTTTCCGCCGACGAGAAGCTCGTCGAGCGCGAGGCCGTCGCCGTCGAGAACAAGCGGTGCGTCCTTCGCCGCGCCTTCGCGCCGTTCCACCGTGAGCGTTGCCGTCACCCGTGTGCGCTCGGGGTCGAGGCGGAAAGTGAGATCCGTCTCGACGATGGCGTAATCGCTGGGGCGGTAGTCCTCGAGGCGGAAGACCTGGCCTGTGTCGGTGCGCATGCGTTTCTCCCTATGGCCGTCCCGGAGCGCGATTGGCCCAAGATTTTCGACCGTGGCTCTTTACACGATGCGGACCGTGGACAAAACTGCCGCCACTGCTAAGTCTCCAATTTCCACGTCACTCGCAAGGAATTCGCTATGACGGTTCTCACACCGAAATTCGGCATGGGCGCTTCCGTGCTGCGCAAGGAAGATGAGAGCTTCATCACCGGCAAGGGGCGCTACACCGACGACATCTCGCCGTCAGGCGCTCTTCACGCCTATGTCCTTCGCTCGCCCGTCGCCAAGGCGAAATTTTTCATCGCTTCGGTCGAGGCCGTCCGCTCCGCGCCGGGTGTTCGCCTCGTGCTGACGGGAGCCGATACGGAGCATCTGCAGGACCTCAAGGCGGCGGGAATGCCCGAGCAGCCGGATGGAGGCAAGGCGCCGAGCCGGGACATCCCGATCCTTTGCCGCGATCGCGTTCAGTATGTGGGTGACGCCGTCGCCTTCATCGTGGCGGAGACCCGCCAGCAGGCGCAGGATGCGGCGGAACTGATCGAGGTCGATTACGAGGACGAGGAGCCGACGGTCGGCACGGCCGAGGCGCTTCTGGACGGGGCGCCGCTGGTCTGGCCGGAGCTCGGCACCAACGAGGCCTTTCTGTATCACGTCGGGGACAAGGACAAGACCGAAGCCGCCTTCGCCGAGGCCGACAGCGTGGTGAAGATCGCCTTCGTCAACAACCGCCTGGTGGCGAACTATATGGAAACGCGCTCGGCCCTTGCCGAGTGGCGCGACGACGAAAACCGGTTCGTGCTGACCACCGGCTCCCAGGGTGTGCATTCCATGCAGGCGATCCTGGCGGGCACGCTGGGCATTCCGGTCGAGCAACTCCGGGTCATCACGCCGGACGTCGGCGGCGGCTTCGGCACCAAGGCATTCGTCTACCGTGAATATGCGCTGGTGCTGGAGGCGGCGAAGCGGCTCGGCCGCCCGGTCAAATGGACCTCCGACCGCAACGAGCATTTCCTGACCGACAGCCAGGCGCGCGACAACGCCGTGACCGCCGAGATGGCGCTCGACGAGGGCGGGCGTTTCCTCGGCCTGCGCATCGAACTACTGGCCAATATGGGCGCCTATATCCACCAGTTCGGGCCCTATATCCCGACCGGCGGCGCCTCCATGGCCACCGGCGTCTACGATATCCAGGCGATCGACGTGACGGTGAAGGGTGTCTACACCAACACCGCGCCGGTCGATGCCTATCGCGGGGCGGGGCGGCCGGAGGCCGCTTTCCTGATCGAGAAGCTGGTGGAGGAATGCGCCCGCCGGATGAACATGCCGCGCGAGGAGATCCGCCGGCTGAACTTCATCAAGCCGGAGCAGTTTCCCTACCGCACGCCCACCGGCAGGCTTTACGACCGTTGCGAGCTGGACGGGCACATGACGCTCGCCATGGAGCGCGCCGGCTGGGCGACGTTCGGGGAGCGGCTCGAGGAGGCGAAGACGCGCGGCCGGATCCGCGGCATCGGCATGTCCACCTACATCGAGGCCTGCGCCTTTCCGGGCTCCGAGCCCGCCTATCTCACGCTCAACGGCGACGGCTCGGTGACGCTCGCCATCGGCACGCAGTCGAACGGCCAGGGCCATGCGACCGCCTATGCGCAGTTCGTGGCCGAGAAGCTCGACCTCGACATCTCCAGGATCCATGTCCATCAGGGCGATACGGATGTGCTGAAGGCGGGCGGCGGCACCGGCGGCTCGCGCTCCATCCCGATCGGCGGCATTTCAGCCTCCCGCGCGGGCGAGAACCTTGCCGAGAAGATCAGGAAGATCGCCGCCGACGAGATGGAGGCCTCGCCCGCCGATATCGAGCTGGTCGACGGTGTGGCGCGCATCGTCGGCACCGACCGGCAGATGGACTTCGCCTCCATCGCCAAGGCTGCGAAGGACCCGGAGGACCTGAAGGGTTTCGGGGATTTCGAGCAGCCGGAGCCCACTTATCCGAACGGCACCCATATCTGCGAGGTGGAGATCGATCCCGGCACCGGCAAGACCGAGATCGTGGCCTACACGGTGGTGGACGACTTCGGCGCGACGGCGAACCCGATCCTGCTCGCGGGCCAGATCCATGGGGGCATTGCCCAGGGAGTGGGGCAGGCGCTGACGGAAGAGACCATCTATTCGCAGGACGGCCAACTCGTGACGGCCACCTTCATGGACTACTCCATGCCGCGGGCAGACCTTCTGCCGCTCATCCATTTCGAGACGCGCAACGTCCCCTCCACCACCAACGCGCTGGGCATGAAAGGCGCGGGCGAAGCCGGCACCGTCGGCTCCACCCCCGCCGTGCTCAACGCCGTGACGGATGCGCTCTACCGCGCCTATGGCATCTCGCATATCGAGATGCCCACCACGCCCGCGCGCGTGTGGCAGGCCATCGCGGAGGCGCAGGCCGCGCGATGAAACCCGGATCGGTCGAGCCGGCTGCGCATTGCGGCCGGCTTTTCCTTCCCCGCGAAGGGGAGGATAGGTGATGGCGGTCGCCGTAAGCGAACTCGACACGGAGCGCAGGCCTCTGGTCGGGATCGCCCTCAAGATCATATCGGTCTCGATCTTCGTGGCGATGTCGTCGCTCATCAAGTCGGCCGGCCCCGTACCGGCGGGGCAGATCGTCTTCTTCCGCTCCTTCTTCGCCATCCTTCCCATCATCCTCATGCTCTCCTGGCAGCGTGAGCTTGCGACGGCCTTCCGGACGAAGCATCCGGCGGGGCATGTGATGCGCGGGCTCGTCGGTGTGGCTTCGATGGGGCTCGGCTTCTTCGGGCTGACGCGGCTGCCGCTGCCCGACGCCATCACGCTCAACTACGCCCAACCGCTGCTCGTCGTGGTGTTCTCCGCCATTTTCCTCGGCGAGGCGGTGCGGATCTACCGTTGGAGCGCGGTCGTCATCGGCTTTGCGGGCGTGGTCATCATCGCCTGGCCCAATCTCACTCTGCTGACCGGCAGCGGCCCCGGCCTCGAGGCCGACCAGGCGGTCGGCGTGATCGCCATCCTGCTCGGCGCGGCATGTTCCGCCGTCGCCATGCTGCTGGTGCGCAGGCTCGTGCTGACGGAGAAGACGCCCACCATCGTCATGTGGTTCTCCGTGACGGCGACGATCGTCTCGCTCGCCACCATTCCCTTCGGCTGGGTGTGGCTGACGCATTGGCAGTTCCTGGCGCTCGCGGGCGCCGGCATCTGTGGCGGCGTGGCTCAGATCCTGATGACGCAGTGCTACCGCCACGCCGAGCTCTCCACCATCGCGCCCTTCGAATATACCTCGATGATCCTCGCCATCGCCGTCGGCTATTTCGCATTCGGCGACATACCGACCGTCTACACGCTGGTCGGCGGCCTGATCGTGGTGGGGGCGGGGCTGTTCATCATCTGGCGCGAGCGCCGGCTCGGGCTGAAGCGCGTGGCGGCGCGGCGTTTTGTGCCGCCCAGTCCATAAGGGACGGGGAGCAGGGATGGGGCAGCATGTTTCTTTCGCCCTACCGCCCCATTGGTCGGAGCTCACCCCTCCAACTCCCTCAGCCTCATCTTGATGGCCAGGAAATCGCGCCAGGTGAGTTTCTTGTGTGCGGGATTGCGCAGGAGATAGGCCGGGTGGAGCGTCGGCATGGTTGCGATCTCCATCCCGCTTTGGGTCCTGTGGACCGACCATGTGCCGCGCATCCTCATGATGCCGGTCTGCGTGCCGAGCAGGAGCTTGGTCGAAGGATTGCCCAAGGTGACCAGCACTTTCGGCGCGACCAGCTCGACGTGCCGCTCGATGAAGGGCCGGCAGATCTCCGTTTCGAGGGGCGAGGGGTCGCGGTTGCCGGGGGGGCGCCACGGAATCACATTGCTGATATAGGCCGATGTCCGGTCGCGCCCGATCGCCGCGAGCATGCGGTCGAGCAACTGCCCGGATCGCCCGACGAAGGGCAGGCCCTGCAGGTCCTCGTCCCGGCCCGGCGCCTCGCCCACCAGCATGAAATCCGCTTCGGGGTTGCCGTCGGCGAAGACCAGGTTCTTCGCCGTATGGCGCAGGTTGCAGCCGTCGAAGTCGGCCAGTATCGCCTTCAACTCGTCGAGCGTCCTCGCTTGCCGCGCCAGTTCGCGCGCGCGGGCGGCCTGGGCTTCGTCGGGAATGGCGGCGGGCTGCGCGGGCCTGGGCACCGGCTGGGCCGGCGCCGCTGGTGCCCTGGCGGGGGCAGGCGCATTGCCAGCCGCTGCGAGATCGGCAGGCCGCGTCGCCTCGGGAGCGGCCGCGCGGGAGCTTCGCTCCTCGAAACGGTTCGACGGCTCTTCGGTGAGCGGCTCGTCCACACCGGCGTCGGCGTAGAAGGAGAGCAGCTCGCGAAGGCCCGCAGGGTCGAGAGGCGTGGTCGGGATCATGTCCCGGTTTTCGCTCGCCGGAGCGTGCAATGCAAGCCTGTGCCTCAAGAGAAGGGGATGCGCGGATCCTGCACCAGATGGAACTGGTAGGTGGGTGTAAGGTCGGTGATGAGCATGGAGAATGTGGCCGTCTCCTTGGGATCCACCTTGCCGTCGCGGAAGAGCAGGCGGTCATGGGGCTCGAAGTCGCGGCTGTAGGAGGCGAAGGCGTCTGCGGACACCGTGCCTGCCTCCGCCTGCGCCTGGTCGAAGGAGAGGCCGTCGCCATAGACGCTGGGTTTGCCCAGGTGAACCTGCAGCTCGTACGAGAATTCGACCCAGGCGAGCCCGCTCGCATTCACCGTCTCGATCCGCAGGTAGAGCGCCATGCCGGGCCGCCGGGACTCCGCCTGCGGCGCCCCGGGTCCGTCCTGGCGGATGACGACGACCACGGCGCTGGCGGAATAGAGCTCCTGGATGAGCACAACCGGGTCGGCGCGTGTGCCGCTGCCGCGGACGGCAAGGATACGAAAGCCGCCGAGCTCGTCTGAGAAGGAGTAGCCGCCGGCAAGCCAGCGCCCATCGTCAGCCGGCCCCGCGCCCAACAGGAGGGCTGCGGAGACGAGGGCGGCAAATCGCGCGATGCTTGGCATGGCCTGGGTCTCCCGCGCGTCGGGCGTACAGGCTCCGCGCCGGCGAGCGCAGGTGATTGTAGGCCGGCAAGGCCGGACTTGGTAGTGCCTCGTCCGGCCGAAAGAGCACCCTTTGTCAGACCCTGAGCGTCAGGAGCGCATACCAGGCGAACCGTTTCACGAAGGGTATTGCCAGAACCACGGAATCGACCGCCTTGCCGGCCGAATAGACGACCTCCGACATGCCCGGCGGCGCCAGCGCGCTTCCGACGGAGCACAGGCCGAAATAATCCACCCGGACGCCGCTGAAATAGCGGCGGGCCAGCGCGAAATCCGACACCAGCAGGGGATGTTCATCAACGGTGCGGATGTCCGGTGTACGCCTCCGGTAGGCGTTCAGGAGGGGATTGTGTCCCATCGGCTCGTAAAAGCTCGCCACCCCGTTCGGCTTCAACACCCGCGCCACGTCGGAAAAGCACCGGTCCAGATCGAGATGATGGATGATCCCGCGTCCATACACCAGGTCGAACCTGTTGTCCTCGAAGGACATGTCTTCCGCATTCATCGCGAAGAACGCGGCGTTGGCGTTCCCAAGCTCGCGCGCCCGTTCGTTCGCCTTGGCCACGGCAACATCCGAAATGTCGATTCCTGTCAGAGAGCGGCAGATGTCGGGGAGCCGCAAGGAGTACAGGGACCATCCGCCATCGGAACAACCGTATTCAAGAACATCCGCGTCTTTCGAACGGCGTATTATTTCCTCGTCCTGGCGTTCTGCGCCGTGGCGTATCGTTCGATACCACTTGTCAAGGTATTTTCTTGGGTCTTCCTCCTGGCCGAACCGGATATTGTGAAATTCTCTTTCTCGATTGACGACGGATTCCCTCTCATTCTGCATGACGAAGTTCTCTCCGCGGCAGATAGACAAAATTGGCGTAGGACGTGTGCACAAACCAGTCTTCGCGCAGACGGCGATCCTCCCGCGCGAGGCGCAATTGTATCCAAGTCTATGCATGCCAGCGCAAGTTGAATTGCGTTTACGTTTGAACAAAACCGTGATCCCGGCGCTGGTGCTCATTGCGGGGCCATGGGTGGTTTCGCCGTCTTTGGCTATGCGCTATAGCCGGCTTGAGACCGGCAAGCCGTCGCAAGCCTTGGAGGAATGGATGAGCGAACGCGAAAGCATGGAATTCGATGTGGTGATCGTCGGTGCAGGGCCGGCGGGGCTTGCGGCATCGATCAGGCTGAAGCAGCTCGATCCGGAGCTTTCCGTTGTCGTGCTCGAGAAGGGCGGCGAAGTTGGGGCGCACATCCTCTCGGGCGCGGTGGTGGATCCGATCGGTATCGACCGGCTCCTGCGCGATTGGCGCACCGAGAAGGATCACCCGTTCAAGACCCCGGTCACCGACGACCGGTTCCTGGTGCTGGGGCCGGCAGGCTCCATGCGGCTGCCCAATCTCCTGATGCCGCCGCTGATGAGCAATCACGGCAACTACATCGTCTCGCTCGGCAATGTCTGCAAATGGCTGGCCGGGCACGCCGAGGCGCTGGGGGTGGAGATCTATCCGGGCTTCGCCGCCGTCGACGTCCTCTACAATGAGGAGAACGCCGTCATCGGCGTCGTCACCGGCGACATGGGCGTGGAGCGCGACGGCTCGCACGGTCCTGCCTACCAGCCCGGCATGGCGCTTCTGGGCAAATATGTGCTGATCGGGGAGGGCGCGCGCGGCTCGCTCGCCAAGCAGCTCATCGCCCGCTATGCGCTTGCGGAGGACCGCGAGCCGCAAAAATACGGCATCGGCCTCAAGGAGCTGTGGGAGGTGAGGCCGGAGAAGCACAAGCCCGGCCTGGTGCAGCACTCCTTCGGCTGGCCGCTCGACCGGCAGACCGGCGGCGGCTCCTTCCTCTATCATTTCGACGAGAACCTGGTGGCCGTCGGCTTCGTCGTCCATTTGAACTACAAGAACCCCTATCTCGCGCCTTTCGAGGAGTTCCAGCGCTTCAAGACCCATCCCGCCATGCGCGGCACGTTCGAGGGTGGCAAGCGCATCTCCTACGGCGCGCGCGCCATCACCGAGGGCGGCTGGCAGTCGGTCCCGAAGATGAGCTTTCCGGGCGGGCTGCTGATGGGCTGCTCCGCCGGCCTGGTCAATGTTCCCCGCATCAAGGGCTCGCACAACGCGGTGCTGTCGGGAATGCTCGCCGCCGAGCACGTGGCGGAGGCGCTCGCGGCAGGGCGCGCCAATGACGAGCTCTCCGCCTACGAGGACGCCTGGCGCGGCTCCGATATCGGCAGCGATCTCAAGAAGGTGCGCAACGTCAAGCCGCTCTGGTCGCGCTTCGGGACCATCGTGGGCGTGGGGATCGGCGGCATCGACATGTGGTGCAACTCCCTCTTTGGCTTCTCGCCGCTGGGCACGCTCGGCCACCGCAAGGCCGACCACGAGACGCTGGACGCCGCCGAGAAGCACGAGCCGATCGACTACCCCAAGCCCGACGGCGTGCTCACCTTCGACCGCCTCTCCTCGGTGTTCCTGTCCAACACCAACCACGAGGAGGACCAGCCGGTGCATCTGCAGGTGAAGGACATGGATCTCCAGAAGGCGTCCGAATACGGCGTCTATGCCGGGCCTTCCACCCGCTACTGCCCGGCCGGCGTCTACGAGTGGGTCGATGCGGAAGGCAATTCGCTGGCCGGCGGGCCCGGCGCCGCCGAGAAGGGCGGAGCCGCACCGAAAAGCACCGAGGCCCGCTTCGTCATCAACGCGCAGAACTGCGTGCACTGCAAGACCTGCGACATCAAGGACCCCAACCAGAACATCAACTGGGTGCCGCCGCAGGGCGGCGAGGGTCCCGTCTACCAGAATATGTGAGGGCCAGGGGGCGCCGGTTTGCAGCCCGGCCGCCCTCGCTTCTACGCGGAGGCCTTCGCCGTCGCCGGACCAGTCAGGAGCCCGCGCAGGACTTGTCCCACCGGGCGTTCGAAGATGTGGTAGGACAGCATCGCCACCACGATGCAGGCGACGAGTGCCGTGAGGATCGCCGAGGCGCTTCCGTGCCCCAAGACCTTGCCGACGATGCCGAGCACGATCCCGTGCGTCAGGTACAGCGAGTAGGACGCATCACCCAGCTTTTCCAGCGGGCGCAGCGCATGCGCCGGAAATGCGCCGGCGCGCTCGATCGCGACGAAGCCTGCGACGATCGCCAGAGCGGGCAGCCCCCAATAGAGGATGCGCCACTCAGGCGTGTCGCTGCCGACGCCCAGTGAAAGCAGGCCGGCAAAGCCTGCGATCGCGAGCCCCGATCCGAGCGGGGCGCTTTTGAAGAAGACCGCGCGCGAGAGCAGGAGACCGAAGACGAACTCGACCAGCAACTGGTTCATGTAGAAGTGCGGGATGGTCGGCTGCGGCTGGAGCGCCCAGCCGGCGACGGCCAGCCCCATGATGATGACGGCCGACGCCAGGATGGGGCGGCCGAGCCAAAGCCCCAGTGCAAAGAGCGCGTAGAAGAACATCTCGTAATTCAGCGTCCAGCCGACGACCACCAGCGGCCAGACCTTTCCCTCCGGATCCTCGGAGGGGATGAAGAAGAGCGACGTGAACAGCCTTGGCAGGTCGAAGGTGAAGGTGGAGAAGAGCCCCGGCACCAGCGACGCGGCGCACATGGCAAAAGTGACCGCCCAGTAGAGCGGCACGATGCGGATGATGCGCTTGGTCATGAAGCGGCCCGGACCGTCGCCGAGCCCGACAGTGCCCATGATGAAGCCGGAGATGACGAAGAAAAGGTCCACGCCGGCTGCGCCCAGGGTCCATTCCGAGGGCGACAGGTGGAAGAACACGACCGCCAGGGCCGCGATCGCACGCAAGACCTGAATCGAACGCAGCTGCACCATGGATGACGTCCTCGCTGACATCACCTCGCCCATTCGAATCCCCGGCAGGCAGCTTGGCCCGGCATTCACCGCGCCGCAACCAAAATAATGTTGCGGTGCGGCAAAAAAGAATGCGGGCACGTGACCGCGTGTGGCTTCAGCGTACCGCTTGCAGCGCTGCAACGGAGGCCTGCAGGGTCTGGCTGCCTTTGAGCTGTGGAAGCACGTCGAACTCCAGGAGCACCGGCAGGTGGTCCGAGCCGGCATCGTCCAGCCTGCGCGTCGCGACCACTGCGATGCGGCCCTTCACGAAGATGTTGTCGATCGGCAGGCCGGCCACGCGCCGCAGCCGGTTTGGCAGCGGCTGCGCGAGCCAGGTCGGCCCGATATGGCGCAGGCGGGTGAGACCACCCGCCGCGGCAAGCTGCTCGGCGGCGGCGCTCCAGGAGACCGCATTGAGGTCCCCGGCCAGGATGGCGGTTGCTCCCATTTTCCTCTTCAGCGTCGGCGTCACATGGGTGAGCTGCCTGGACTGCTCGAAGGGCCACGGCCAGCCCAGATGGATGGCCGCGATGTCCACCGCCGTGCCGCCGAAACTGACCGTGGCGATGGCCAGAGCCCCCTTGTTGAAGCACTCCGCCCGGGATGGATGCAGGAACGGCCGGCGCGAGAGGATGGCGACACCGCCGACGCCCGGCCGCGAACAGAAGAGGCTGTGCGGATATGCCTTCTCGATCAAGGCCAGTTCGCGCCGCCACATGGCCGACACCTCCTCCAGCGTGATCACGTCCGGCTGGCTGCGGCCGATCAGCGACAACACCTCTTTCGGGCTGCTGTTGTCATAGCGCAGGTTGAGCTGAAGCAGCCGGTAACGGGCGACATCCGGCGGGGAAGCCTCTGCGGGGCCGCCGGAAAGCCGCTGGAGAAGCGGGACATCGAGGACGCTGGTGAAAGCGGCCACGGCCAGCGCGAGGGCGAGCAGGCCGTGCGCGCGCCAGGAGGCGAAGAACAGCAATGGCAGGGACAGCACGGCGAGCAACACCGCCAGATGTGCACGGAGATGGGCGAAGCTGTCGAAGGCGGGGTGCAGGTGCTTTAGGAAGCCAAGCACCAGCGGCACCGAGACGCAGAAGGCCGCTGCCATGGCGATGGCGGCAAGGCGGGAGGTGCGGCGCTGGCTGCTCATGCCGATGCTCTAACGGTGCAAATATGGCGGGGGCAAGGGCAAAATGCCTCCCCCCGAGCCCGCAGGTATCGGTTGCCGTTTGCGAGCTCCGCTTCGTGATTCACACGCGAAGGCGAGTTGCCGGAGAAGAAGAATGGCTGTAGCGTCCCCCAGCTTCCCGAGAGGCTCTTCAATGGCACGCTGCAACCCCGAAAGATCCGCTACGCCGTCCGACGTGCTGCCCTTCCTGCGGGCATGGCTCTCGAATCCGTGGCGCGTCTCGGCCATAGCGCCTTCGAGCTCCGCGCTCGCGGACCTCATCACCAGCGAGATCGGCCCCAAATCGGCGCCTGTCCTGGAGCTCGGCGCCGGAACCGGTGTTTTCACGCGCGCGCTTCTCAAGCGCGGGCTGGCGCAGGAGGACCTCACGATCATCGAACTCGGCCCGGATTTCGTGACCTTGCTGCGCCAGCGCTTCCCCAATGCCCGCATCCTGCCGGTGGATGCCGCGCGCCTTGCCCAGGCCGGCCTCTACGAGGGGGCTCCGGTCGGTGCGGTCGTAAGCGGACTCCCGCTTCTTTCCATGAGCCCGCGCAAGATCATGGCGATCGTCGCCGGCGCATTCTTCTACATGCGTCCCGGCGGCTCCCTCTACCAGTTCACCTATGGTCCGCGCTGCCCGGTTCCGCGTCCCATTCTGGACCGGCTGGGCCTGAAGGCGGTACGCATCGGCCGGACGATGCTGAACGTGCCGCCCGCTTCCGTCTACCGCATCACGCGCCGCAGTCCGCTGCACGGCCCAGGCGCGGCTTGACGGCCTACTGGAACGCCGTCTCGGAGAAGCTGCGCAGCTTGCGCGAATGGAGGCGCTCCGGCGGCATCTCCGCCAGCTTCTCCACCGCGCGCATGCCGATCTTCAGATGCTGCGCCACCTGCCGCTTGTAGAAATCCGTGGCCATGCCGGGCAGCTTCAATTCGCCGTGCAGCGGCTTGTCGGAGACGCAGAGCAGCGTTCCGTAGGGCACGCGGAAGCGGAACCCGTTGGCCGCGATCGTGGCCGATTCCATGTCGAGCGCGATGGCGCGCGATTGGGACAGCCGCTGCACCGGGCCGCGCTGCTCGCGCAGCTCCCAGTTGCGGTTGTCGATGGTCGCGACGGTGCCGGTGCGCATGATGCGCTTCAGCTCGTATCCGGAAAGCCCCGTGACCTCTGCCACCGCCTCCTGCAGCGCCACCTGCACCTCGGCCAGCGCCGGCAGCGGCACCCACACCGGCAGGTCGTCGTCGAGCACGTGGTCCTCGCGCACATAGGCGTGCGCGAGCACATAGTCGCCCAGCGCCTGGGTGTGGCGCAGCCCGGCGCAGTGGCCGAGCATCAGCCATGCATGGGGACGCAGGACGGCGATGTGATCGGTGATCGTCTTCGCGTTGGAGGGGCCGACGCCGATATTGACCATTGTGATGCCGCCGTGATCGGCCTTTCTGAGGTGATAGGCGGGCATCTGCGGCAGGCGCGACAACATCACGTCCGGCGGCGAGCTCTCGCCGGCCATGGTCACGATGTTGCCGGGCTCCACGAAGCACTCGTAGCCTCCGCCGCCCTGCGCCATCAGCTCGCGTGCGAGGGCGCAGAACTCGTCGATATAAAACTGGTAGTTCGTGAAGAGGACGAAGTTCTGGAAATGCTCCGGCAAGGTCGCGGTGTAGTGCGAGAGGCGGTGGAGCGAATAGTCGATGCGCTGCGCGGTGAAGGGGGCAAGCGGCATCGGGTCGCCCGGCCCCGGCTCGAAGGTGCCGTTGACGATGTCGTCGTCCATGGAGTTCAGGTCCGGCACGTCGAAGAGGTCGCGCAGGGGGCGCTTGAGATGGTTCGCGACGGCGCCTTCCACATAGGTGTCCTTCAGGAAGGCGAAATGCAGCGGGATGGGCGTCTCCGATTCGGAGACCGTCACCTCCACGCCGTGATTGCGCATGAGGAGCCCGAGCTGATCGACGAAGTAGCTCTCGAACAGGTCGGGCCGGGTGACCGTGGTCGCATAGGTGCCGGGTGCCGGTACGTGCCCATAGGCCAGCCGCGTGTCGATCTGGGCGAAGGACGCGGTCGAGAGACTCACCTCGGGATAGAAGGCGCGGTAGCGGCGGTCGCTTTCGCCGCTTTGGCCGATGCGGATGAACGCCTCGCGCAGGAAGGCGGTGTTGCGTTCATAGATCTCCTTCAGGGCCTCGACGGCCTCGCGCGCGTCGCTGAAGGACCGGCGCGCCACCGGTTCGGGGCTGGAGATGGTTTCGATGGGTTGAGGGTAGATTCGCTTTTCCATGTCCCATTATAGGGATTCTGGAGGGCGTTTTCGAGGTCGGGAATCACCGCGACCGCTGCAGGCTGACCAGCAGAACGAATCCGGCGCCGGCCGTCTTCTTTTCGTAGAGCCCGCCGCCGGCTCCATCTGCCCCGCCCATCAACATCAAGGGAAGCGCGAGTACGGAAAGAACCATGGCCGCTCTCGCCATCAGATGAAACAGTTCCGCGAGATTGAGGTTATTTGTCATGGTTCTGCCCTGCCGCCCGTATTCCGTTGCCGATGTCGCCGTCCATTGATGGGAGTGCCGTCCGCCTGGGACCGTGAGGGCATACTGCCGCGGCGGCGCTGAACCGGTGCTGAGATCACCATTCATCCGCGGTTCAAGATTATTGATCGGTTTTTAGTTCGATGAGTATTGAACGAAACCGTCCGTTGTCCGTAGTTCTTTCGTGTCCAATCCAGGAGAAAAGGCTCATGACGACACAGACCAAACCCATCGAGCTGCACTATTGGCCCACGCCCAACGGATACAAGATCACCATCATGCTGGAGGAGCTCGGGGTTCCCTACGAGGTCCGCTACGTGAATATCGGCAAGGGCGACCAGTTCAAGCCAGAGTTCCTGAAGATCTCGCCGAACAACCGAATGCCGGCCATCGTCGACCCGGAAGGGCCCGGCGGCGAGCCGATCTCAATTTTCGAGTCCGGTGCGATCCTGCAATATCTCGGGCGGAAATTCGGCCGCTTCTATCCGGCCGACGAGCGGCAGCGGGTCGAAGTCGAGCAGTGGCTGTTCTGGCAGATGGGAGGGCTCGGCCCGATGGCCGGGCAGGCGCACCATTTCCGCAACTACGCGCCCGAGAAGCTCCAATATGCGATCGAGCGCTACACCAACGAATGCAATCGCCTCTATGGCGTGATGAACAAGCGGCTTGCCGTTCGCGAGTTCCT
Organism: Chelativorans sp. AA-79; assembly: GCF_029457495.1. Lineage (NCBI taxonomy): Bacteria > Pseudomonadati > Pseudomonadota > Alphaproteobacteria > Hyphomicrobiales > Phyllobacteriaceae > Chelativorans > Chelativorans sp. AA-79. The sequence continues at coordinate 3,371,568 of NZ_CP120361.1, read as the reverse complement.
GGCCGGCGACTATTCCATCGCCGACATGGCCTCCATCGGCTGGACGCGATCCTACGAGAACCAAGGGCAGGACCTGAACGAGTTCCCCAACCTGAAGCGCTGGTTCGAGACCATGATGGCGCGGCCTGCCGTGCAGCGCGGGATCGAGGTCGGCCAGGAGCACCGCCGCAACATCGCCAATGACGAGGAAGCCAAGAAGGTGCTCTTCGGCCAGAGAGCGCGCTGAACGCGCATCCGACGAAGGGGCGGGCGCGGGCCCGCCCTTCGCCCTTGCGGCTACATGCGCGTCCAGGTCTCGTTGCGGCAGATCAGGCCGCCGAGCACGCAGCCGCCCATCCTGAAGGAATTGCCGTCGAGGCTGCCTTTGCCCTTGTAGGTCTTGTCGCTGGCGGGATCCGTCACCGTACCCGTATAGCTCCCGCCGCCCGCGGCGCTGAAACGGCCGATCTCTTTTCCCGCATGCGGCCCCGTCTTCATGGTGATGCAATAGGCGCCGCCGCAATCGGCGATCTCCGCCGTGCTGCCGGAGCGGGTTCTCCATTGCCCTTCGATCGGATCGGCAAAGGCCGCCCCGGTGGCGGCGAGCAGAAGGCTCGCCGCAAGCATCGGTTTCAGCATCGTTCTCCTCCCTGTGACCGCCAGGCGGACGGTTCTCCGCCTATGACGCGCACGTAAGAGTAAACCGACTTTGGCCCGCTTGGAAGACAGGGACCTGCCCCGCGGGAAGGCCGCCGGAGACCGGGGCGGGCGGGGCAGTCCTTCATCGCCGGCTGCCGGCGTGGTTAGGAAAGGGTTGCTTCGGAATTTACCATTTTAGCTCCGCGAAGGAGAAGAAACTGCAGCGTTGCGGGCAATTCCATCCTTAACGGAATCCGGCCGTTTACCGATTGTTTTCGCTTTATTTTCCGCACGTTAATCAAGCCGCTTAACGGCCGTTTCAAGGCTCTCTGGCATTCTGCGAACCATCGAAGGCACCGCGAAAAGAACAAATGGCGGGCTGCTCTCAGGAAGAGAAACAGGGACATTTGAACTATGGCACGTTTCAACATTCATGAGGCTGAATCGGGCGCCATCGGCGCGGGCGCCCAGGCCGACATTCTTTTCCAGCTCGGCATCATGTATGCGACCGGCCGCGACTGCGACGTGGACCTGGTCGCCGCGCACAAATGGCTGAACATCGCGGCCATCAAGGGATCGGCGAGCGCGGCCAGGATGCGCGCCGAGCTCGCGGCCACCATGACGAAGGCGGATATCGCCCGCGCGCTGCGCGAAGCGCGGGAATGGATGACGATGCACTGAATTCCTGGGGAAGTGAGGGGCGCGGCGCACCGGTGGGGGCGCCGAAGGAACGCCGTGGCGGCAGGACGGGCCGCCGCGGCGTTTTGCTTTTCGTCCCGTCGGCTCACGCCTCGAACCGCACCAGTACGGCCCCGTCATTGACCTGAGCGCCTTCGGAAGCGATCTCGGCGATCACGCCGTCATGGGGGGCGGTGATGGTGTGCTCCATCTTCATGGCTTCCAGCACGAGGAGAGGCTGGCCCTTCTTCACGGCCTCGCCCGCGGCTGCCCGCACGAGCTTGACCAGCCCCGGCATCGGCGCGCGCAGGCTGTCGCCGGCGGCATCGTGCTCGGCGAGAAGGAGCGGGTCGGCGAGGCGGAACGTGTGGCTCGCCGCGCCCTCGAAGACGGTGAGGTGACCCGGCCAGGCGGCGATGCGCGGCGTGGCCTCGGCGGAGAGCTGGAAAGTCTCCGCGTCCCCTCCCTCGCGCCGCACGGCGAAGCGGCCCTGGCCGTCGCCGGTGATGGCGAAGCTCAGCGCCTGCTCGCCGTGATGCAGCGTGCGGCGGTGGGTGAGCGGGTGGAAATGCCCGTAGGCCGATATCGCGTCGAAGGGATCGGGCGCCTCCGGCGTGAACCGTGCGCCTGAGGCCGCGAGCGCGGCAAGGGCGGCCGTGCGGGGCGCGGGCTCGGGCAGGGCGGTGAGCGTCGCCTGCCTCCGGGCGATGAGCCCGGTATCGAGACGGCCGGCGGCGAAATCCGGATCGCGCGCGAGCCGCGCCAGGAAGGGCGTGTTGACGGTTGCGCCTGCGACCTCCGTCTCATCCAGCGCCGTTGCCAGGGCGGCGAGCGCCGTCGCGCGGTCTTCCGCGTGGACGACGAGCTTGGCGATCATGGGATCGTAATAGGGCGAGACGGCGTCGCCCTCGCGCACGCCGGTCTCCACGCGGATCGCGGCGTCCGGTACATCCTCCGGGAAGCGCAGGTGGTGCAGCGTGCCGGTGGCGGGCAGGAAGTCGCGCGCGGGATCCTCGGCATAGATGCGCGCCTCGAAGGCGTGGCCGGAAAGGCCGATCTCCTCCTGGGCGAGCGGCAGGGCCTCGCCGGCGGCGACGCGGATCTGCCATTCCACGAGGTCGATGCCGGTCACCATCTCGGTGACGGGATGCTCCACCTGCAGGCGGGTGTTCATCTCCATGAACCAGAACCGGTCGGGCTTCAGGCCCTTCGAGGCATCGACGATGAACTCGACGGTGCCGGCACCGCGATAGCCGATCGCCAGCGCGGCTTTCACGGCGGCCTGGGTCATGGCCGCGCGCATGGCGGCGGTCATGCCGGGGGCGGGGGCCTCCTCGATCACCTTCTGATGGCGGCGTTGGGCGGAACAGTCGCGCTCGAACAGGTGGACGACATTGCCGTGCCGGTCGCCGAAGACCTGCACCTCGATATGGCGGGGCGTCTCGACGAGCTTTTCCACCAGCACGTGGGAATCGCCGAAGGCGGCCTTGGCCTCGCGCCTGGCGGCGGCGAGCGCATCGGCGAACTGGTCGGGATCGTCCACGCGACGCATGCCCTTGCCACCGCCGCCCGCGCGCGCCTTGATCAGCACGGGATAGCCGATCTCGCGTGCCTTGGTGGCGAGCACCACGAGTTCCTGCGCCTCGCCGTGATAGCCGGGCACCACGGGCACGCCGGCCTTCTCCATCAGTCGCTTGGCGGCGTCCTTGTGGCCCATGGCGCGGATGGCCTTCGCCGAGGGGCCGATGAAGACGAGGCCGGCCTTCTCCACCGCCTCCACGAAATCCGGGTTCTCGGACAGGAAGCCGTAGCCCGGATGGATCGCCTCGGCACCGGCCGTCTTCGCCGCCTCGATGATGCGCGCGCCGTCCAGATAGCTGTCGGCGGCGGCCGCCCCGCCGATAGGCACGGCCTCGTCGGCAAGGGCCGCGTGCATGGCCCGCGCGTCGGCATCGGAATAGACGGCAACGGTGGAGATCCCCATGCGGCCTGCCGTCCGCATCACGCGGACGGCGATCTCGCCGCGATTGGCGATCAGGATCTTTCTGAACATCCGGCCTCCTGTCCACTGAGCACGGTCGGTGATTTGCACGATCTATAGCGCGCGGGGAGGGCGGCGTCATGGGCTGGGAACAGGCGGGCACGCTTCATCCTCGCCACGCCCGCTTTCGCGTCTGGCCATTGTCAAAGAACCTGGGAAGCGGGGCGCGTTGTCCACGCCACTCAATTAATTTTTTAAGGCGCTTCCAACGCGCCCCGCCGGAGTCTGTCCCGACCTCGGCCGATCACTCGGACCCTTCTCCTTCCCGGCTGCACCCAATGAAGGGGGTGGTCTCTGCCGGGCCGAAGGAGAACCCTAGCGGCTTCTCCGTGGTTTCCGCGATGCCGTCTCTCACCCAGCATCCGTTTTTCCGGAAACGGCGTCTCACACCCACCGCCCCGGCACCGCCGGCCTGTCGCGGGCCCTCGGATCCTCAGGTTCCGATCCCGGGGGAGGGAGGTTTCCGCCGCTCTCCCGAACACCCGGTGCGCATCCGGTTCCCGCGAGAGCGATGGGGAAAGAATAAGGGAGGCCGGAGAGGTGGGGAGAAAAAAATTGGAATGAGCGAATGGCGAAACAGCGAATGGCGAGCAGGAACAAAGGGATGGTGCTGCAGAAAAGATTCTGAGGGGCAAATTCCATCCCCGCCTTGGGGCCTTCGGACAGCGGCGCGTTGCAAGCGAGCGGCGTTTCTCCTAACGCTTTTCCCATGGCGTGACGGCGAGGTGCAGGGATGAGGGTGTTGACGATCGCGGCTTTTCTTGCCGCCCTGGCGGGCGCGGCGCATGCCGACTGGAAGCCGGTCGAGAAGGTCGTGACCTATCCCGTCTCCGGCCAGACCGGCATCGAGCTCTACCGCTCGATCGGGGAAAACGGGCCGAAGGTGGGCGTCGGCCGGGCGATCGCCTATACGGATTTCGACCTGAAATGGTCGCGCGACTACCAGCCCCGCAACGGCGGCTGCGTGCTCGCCTCCGCAAAGCCCTTCCTCACCATCACCTACCGACTGCCCAAAGTCTCCGGAAAACTGCCGCCCGAAACGGGCCGGCTGTGGGAGGCCTTCATCGCAGGCGTCGAGAAGCACGAGCGGGTGCATGGCGAGATCATCCTCGACATGGTGAGGAAGATCGAGGCCGTGTCCGTCGGGCTCACGACCTCGGACGACCCCGACTGCAAGAAGATCCGCGAGGCGCTGACGCAGAAGCTCGGCGAATTGTCCCAGGAGCAGCGGCGGAAAAGCCGGGAGTTCGACAAGGTGGAGATGAGCGACGGGGGGAATGTGCACCAGCTGGTGTTGAGGTTGGTGAATGGGGAGTGAGATGGGGTACCTGTAGGAAGACACCCCCCGCATACCGCCGCGTCGTCTCCTCATCGAACCCGACGAGAATCACCTTCTCCGGCAATTCATTCCCCTCCAGAAACGCCGCCACCGTCTGCACCGCAATCCGCGCCGCCTCGTCCTTCGCGTACCCGTAGACGCCGGTGGAGATGGCCGGGAAGGCGACGGACTTGCAGCCATGGTCACGCGCCAGCTCCAGCGAGCGACGGTAGCAGGAGGCGAGCAGTTCCGCTACGCCTTCTCCGCCGCCGTGCCAGACCGGGCCGACCGTGTGGATGACGTGGCGGGCAGGCAGCCGGTAGGCTTTGGTGATCTTCGCGTCGCCCGTCTGGCAGCCCCCGAGCCTGCGGCATTCCTCCAATAGCTCGGGGCCGGCGGCGCGGTGGATCGCGCCGTCCACGCCGCCGCCGAGCAGCGAGCGGTTGGCGGCGTTCACGATGGCGTCGGCTTCGATCTTCGTGATGTCGCCGGTGACAGCAAGCATGCGGCCGGTGACGGGCATGGCGGTCCTCCTTCGCGGGGTGTCCGTGTTTCGCCGGCGGGTCACGCTCGCCGCTCTCGCGCGAGTTTCAGCATCAGCTCCGGCCAGATGCGGAAGGTGTCCCGGCGCCCGCCCGCCTGCGCTCACGATGGCGCGGAGGGGGTCGGGGCGCGCAAATTTTTGCGCCCTCTCCCGCCGCATGGGAACAGCGGCCGGTCCCGGTCGTTAGACGCATACATAACACCGGGAGCAGCTCGAATGAATTCCATTATCTATCTGATCGGGCTCGTTGTCGTCGTCCTGGCGATCCTTTCCTTCCTCGGCTTGGCATAGGAGGGCGCGATGGCGACGACACCGAGAAACGACAAACAGACGGAAACCGGCCGTGCGGCATCCCAAACCGCCGACACGCTGCGCTCGAAAGCCTCCGAATTTGGCTCCGAGGCGAGGCACGAGGCGGGCGCGAAGGCGGAAGAGGTGCAGCACCGGACATCCGAAAGCCTGCACAGCTTCGCCGAGGCGATCCGCTCGGCCAGCGACGAATTGAGGAAGAAGGACGAAGGCCCCGCCGCGCGGCTTCTCGGCGAGGCGGCCGGCGGGCTGGAAGAGCTTTCCGGCACGCTCGGCCAGAGGCGGCTGGAGGACATCGTCAACGATGTCCGCGACTTCGGCCGGCGCAATCCGACCGCCTTCATCGCCGGCTCGGTGCTGGTGGGCATGGCGCTCGGCCGTTTCGCGCGCACCGGCATGGGCGACGGTTCGTCCGGTGACGCCGGAAACAGAAGGGGAGGTGGACGATGAGCACCCGAGAAGACCCGCGCGGCATCACGACGCTCTTCTCCGACCTGGCGAACAACGCGACGCGCCTCGTGCAGGCGGAGTTCCGGCTGCTGCGCACCGAAATGTCGGAGAAAGTGGGGCAGGTGAAGAACGGCCTGGTGGAGATGATCGCAGGCGCGATCTGCCTTCTGGCCGCCCTTCTCGTTCTGCTTCAGGCGCTGGTGGTGGCGCTGGCCGAAATGGGCCTCGGCACCAGGTGGGCCTCGCTGGCCGTCGGCGTCGTGGTGGCCATCGTGGGCGTGATCCTCGTGCGCATCGGCACGTCGAACATGTCCGAGTCCAATCTTATGCCCGAGCGCACGCAGCACCAGCTTGGCGACGATGCGCGGGCCGTGAAGGATCAGATGCGATGACAGGCAAATCAGCAGCCGAGCTGGAGCGCGAGGCCGAGGCGGCGCGCGCCGGCATCATCCAGACCGCAGAGGCGATCCAGAGCAGGATGACGCCGGGGCGGATGATGGATGACCTCAACGACTACTTCAAGAACTCCGACGGCGCGACGGCGTTCAACAACCTGAAGACGCAGGTGAGGGACAACCCGCTGCCGCTGGCCCTGATGGGCGCGGGGCTTGCCTGGCTCTTCATGGGCGGCGGGCCGAAAAGCCGGGACCTCGCCGACACGGCCGGCGCCTACACCCGCCCCGACGGGCAGGCAGACGGCGATCTCGCCTCCGACGAAGTCTGGAAGGGCGCGCCGGGGCTCGGCGATCCCACGCTGGGCGCGGGGCTTTCGGGAACCGGGGAAACGGGCTCGCAGGAAAGCGCCGGCGGGGCGATGCGCTCCGCTACCGGCAAGGCAAGCTCGGCCTATGCATCGGCGAGCGGGAAGGTCTCCTCCGCCGCCGGCTCGGCCGCCGAGAGCGCCAGCCATGCCGGCGAGAGAACCGCCGAGGCAGCGCGCCGCGCCTCCTCGCAGGCGCGCCATGCGGGAAGCCGCGCGCAGCGCATGTTCTCCGACACGCTCGACCAGGAGCCGCTGATCGTCGGCGCGCTCGGGCTGGCCGTGGGTGCTGCCATCGCCGCCATGCTGCCGCGCACCAGGGTAGAGGAAGAGTATGTCGGCCCCTACGCCGAAAAGGCCCAGGAGAGCGCGAAGGAAGCCATGAGCCGCGGCACCGAAAGCGCGAAGAACGTGGCCAACGAGGCGTTCCGCGCCGGCGAACGGGAAGCCGAAAGGCAGACGCAGAAGCAGACGGGGTCGTCAGCTTCCTCGTCCGGCGCCTCGACCGGCACGAGCGGCAGCCCGGCGGCGGCGAAACCGGCCGGAAGCTCGTGGGACAAGGGCGCGCAGGCGAGCCCGGCAACCAGGGAACCGGCGAAGAAGAGCTGAGGCGGCGCCCGCCGCCTCACATCCTGAACACACCGAATTTCGTTTCCTCGACGGGCGCGTTGAGGGCGGCCGAGAGGCTGAGCGCCAGGACCTCGCGGGTTTTTGCCGGGTCGACGACGCCATCGTCCCAGAGCCGGGCGGAGGAATAGAGCGGGTGGCCCTCGCGCTCGTATTTTTCCAGGATCGGTTTCCGGAACGCGGCCTCTTCCTCGGCTGACCAGGAGCCGCCCTTGCGCTCGATGCCTTCGCGCTTGACGATGGAAAGCACCGTGGCCGCCTGCTCGCCGCCCATGACGGAGATGCGCGCGTTCGGCCACATCCACAGGAAGCGCGGCGAGAAGGCGCGGCCGCACATGCCGTAATTGCCCGCGCCGAAGGAGCCGCCGATGATGGCTGTGACCTTCGGCACCTTCGCGGTGGCGACGGCGGTGACGAGCTTGGCGCCGTCCTTGGCGATGCCGCCGGCCTCGTATTTGCGGCCCACCATGAAGCCGGTGATGTTCTGCAGGAAGATCAGCGGGATCTTGCGCTGGCAGCACAGCTCGACGAAATGCGCGCCCTTGAGCGCGCTTTCGGAGAAGAGCACGCCGTTGTTGGCGAGGATGCCGACGGGCATGCCGTGCAGGTGGGCGAAGCCGGTGACGAGCGTCGTGCCGTAATTCTGCTTGAACTCGTCGAGCTCCGAGCCGTCGACGATGCGGGCGATCACCTCGCGCACGTCGTAGGGCTGGCGGACATCGGCCGGGATGACGCCGTAGATCTCTTTGGCGTCGTAAAGGGGCGGAATCATTTTCTGAAGATGGAGCCCGATCGTCTTCTTTCGATTCAGATTTTTGACGATGCGCCTGACGATGGCGAGCGCGTGTCCATCGTCCACCGCATAGTGGTCGGCGACGCCGGAAAGGCGCGTGTGGACCTCGGCGCCGCCTAGCTCCTCGGCCGTGACCACCTCGCCGGTGGCGGCCTTCACCAGCGGCGGGCCGCCGAGGAAGATGGTGGCGTTGCCCTTCACCATCACGGTCTCGTCGGACATGGCCGGCACATAGGCGCCGCCCGCCGTGCACGAGCCCATGACGCAGGCGATCTGCGGGATGCCCTTCGCCGACATGGTGGCCTGGTTGTAGAAGATGCGGCCGAAATGGTCGCGGTCCGGGAAGACCTCGTCCTGGTTGGGCAGGTTCGCACCGCCCGAATCGACCAGATAGATGCAGGGCAGGTTGTTCTCGAGCGCGATCTCCTGCGCGCGCAGATGCTTCTTCACCGTAAGGGGATAGTAGGTGCCGCCCTTCACGGTGGCGTCGTTGACGACGACCATGACCTCGCGCCCCTCCACGCGGCCTATGCCGGCGATGAGGCCGGCCGACGCGATATCGCCCTCATACATGCCGAAGGCGGCGAACTGGCCGATCTCCAGGAAGGGCGCGCCGGCATCGAGGAGTTGCGCCAGGCGCTCGCGCGGCAGCAGCTTGCCGCGGGCGGTGTGGCGGGCGCGGGCTTCGTCCGAGCCGCCGCGCTCGATCGCTGCCGCCTTCTCGGCCATGTCGGCGACAAGCGTCTTCATGCGCGCCTCGTTGGCGCGGAAGGTGTCGGAGGAGGGGGAGAGCTGGGATTGGATGGTCGTCATAGGCTCCTCAACGGATCAGCTCGATCTTGCAGTCGATGTCGAGATCGGCCCAGATGCGGTCGGCGGTGACAGCGATCCCGCCCAGGCGGACCGCGGTGGCGATACAGGCGCGGTCCCCGAGCGAAAGCCGGCCTTTGGGAGCCTTTGCATACAGTTGCCCCGCCAGGATTGCGAGATCCTGGCTGAAACCCGCTACTTCGACATTGCTGTGTCGTACATAATCGAGCGCGATCTGCACCGGAACGCTTCGCTCCGCGCATTTAGATACGATTTCAGCGAGCGTGACGCTGCTGATGATTCCGCCGCGAGCCAATCGGGCGGCTTTTTCCAGGCCCGGCTCGCCAAAGATGATGGCCAGTATGGCGGACGTATCGATAACATGTGGTGTCATTCGAGGGGCGGCAATCCATGCGCCTTGCGCCATTCATTTGCCTCTTGAAGCTCCCTCCGGGCTTCTTCCCGGCGCTCCGCGATCAGCTCATCAACAACGCTGACGCCGGGATTCTTCGCCCTGAACTCCTTGGCGAAAGCCTGGACGCGCTTAAGCGCTACCGCTGGAGATACGATCCGAAATTCTCCCTCGACGACCTCCGCGGTGACGGTGTCGCCCGGCTCCACCATCATGGCCGCGCGCATCTCCGCCGGGATAACGATGCGGCCGGCACTGTCGATCTTAAGGCGCGTATGGGCGACCGACCGCAATTGATCGGTAGGCGTTTCGAAGCTCTGCGGCTCCTCGGAGAAGCCTTTTGGCCTGGGCATGTCCGCCTCCTGTCATTGAAGAACAGAATGCCATCTTTCCGCACGGATGGCAAATACGTATGCATGTGGCATTTATGGAACCGTTGCCATATCAGAGCGTTTCCCCCACCATCTCCCGTCCAATCAGCCAGCGCCTGATCTCGCTCGTTCCGGCGCCGATCTCGTAGAGCTTGGCGTCGCGCAGGAGGCGGCCGGTGGGGAACTCGTTGACATAGCCGTTGCCGCCCAGAAGCTGGATGGCGTCGAGGGCCATGCGGGTGGCCTGCTCGGCGGCATAGAGGATGCAGCCGGCCGCATCCTTGCGCGTGGTCTCGCCGCAGTCGCAGGCGGCGGCGACCGCGTAGACATAGGCCCGGGCGGCGTTGGCGGTGACGTACATGTCTGCGAGCTTGCCCTGGACGAGCTGGAATTCGCCCACCGCCCGGCCGAACTGCTTGCGCTCGCGCACATAGGGCACGGCGGCATCGAGGCTGGCGGCCATGATGCCGAGCGGGCCGCCGGAAAGCACCACGCGCTCATAGTCGAGGCCGGACATGAGGATCTCGACGCCGCGGCCCTCCTGCCCGAGCACGTTCTCGAAGCACACCTCGACATCCTCGAAGACGAGTTCGCCGGTGTTGGAGCCGCGCATGCCCAGCTTGTCGAGCTTCTGGGCGACCGAGAAGCCAGGCATGGTGCGCTCGACGAGGAAGGCGGTGATGCCGCGCGAGCCGGCCTCGGGCTCGGTCTTCGCGTAGACGACGAGGGTGCCGGCGTCCGGCCCGTTGGTGATCCACATCTTCGAGCCGTTGAGCACGAAGCGGTCGTTCTTCTTCACGGCCCTGAGCTTCATGGAGACGACATCGGAGCCGGCCCCGGTCTCGGACATGGCGAGCGCACCGACGGTTTCGCCCGAACAGAGGGCAGGGAGGTACCTTTCCTTCTGTTCCGGCGTGCCCCAGCGGCGGATCTGATTGACGCAGAGATTGGAATGCGCGCCGTAGGAAAGGCCGACCGAGGCCGAGGCCCGGCTGATCTCCTCCATGGCGACCACATGGGCGAGATATCCCATGCCGGAGCCGCCGAAATCGGGCTCGACGGTGATGCCGAGCAGGCCGAGGTCGCCCATCTCCTTCCAGAGATGGGCGGGGAAATCGTTGTCGTAGTCGATCATCGCCGCGATGGGCGCGATCCGCTCCCGGGCGAAACGCTGGACCATGTTGCGCAGCGCATCGATCTCCTCGCCCAGCCTGAAATTCATGGCCGTCATGTACATTCGTTCCTCCCCTCAAGCCTCGGCGCCGACGAGGCGCAGCGTCATGGTGTGATAGGTATCCGCCACCTCTTCGACGGAAAGCCTCTCGCCCGGCCGGAACCAGACGATCACGCCGGTGATCATCTGGATGATGGCCATGGCGGTGAGCGGGGTGTCGTCGATGCGGAAGCAACCATCCTCCGCCCCCGCGCGCAGGATCTGCCTGAGTTCCTTCTCGTAGGCGCCGCGCAGGCGCAGGATGGCGGTGAGGCGCTCGGGCGAGAGGCTTCTCAGCTCCATATTGCTCATCTGCGTGGAATGCCTGCGCGCCACATGGAAACGGATGTGGTTGTCGACAAAGGCGGCCAGCTGCGCGGCGGGATCCGCGGCGCGGGGCCGCGCGGCCTCCCAGGCGGCGGCGAGCCCCTCCATATGCTCGCGCATCAGCGCATAGAGCAGGTCCTCCTTTGTGGGGAAGTAGCGGTAGAGGGCGGCCGGCTGCACGCCCACCTCGCCGGCAAGCTGGCGCATGGACATCGCCTCGAAGCCGTGTCGCGCGATGAGCAGCACCGCCGCTTCGCGGATTGCCGCCTCGGTCCTTTCTCCCAACGAACCCGCAGTGCGCGCCATGCCGTCTCCCCAAGCCTTCAGCAAGGAAAGAATAGAACGTTCGTTTAATTCACGCAACGAAAGCCGGTTTCGCCGCGGGAAAGGTGGGATGGGCGGTCGGCCTGCCATCGGAACCGAAGGCCGGCACACGTCATTGAGCCTATGGAATGTTTCAACGCAAAGGAGTCCTGCCATGGCCACGTTGACCAGGGAAGGCGTGCACCGCATTCTGGGTCCGGTGGACAACGCGCTTCTGGCGGAGATCGCTGCTGTCGACTGCTCCGAGCAGGAGCTTGCGGAAGCCCATGCCTGGGTCATGAACGACGAGGCGCTGGTGAATGACTTCCGCCCGATGCCCAACGGCAGGGTGGCGGAGCTGGTGGACATCCTGTCCCGCCGTTTCGGCCCCGGCGGCGAGGAGGACATGGCCTGAGGGCCGGCAGCCGCGGGCGCTCGGCCCGGGAGAGGGAGAACGACATGCCCCGTTCCAGGATCCGCCGCACGATGTACAACATCGCCGCCGACGACCTCGCGGCGGTGCGGGATTTCTACGCGAACCTCCTCGACATGGAGGTGATCTATGACAGCGACTGGTACAAGGTTCTGGTGCCGAGGGAGGGGCCGCGTTTCGAGCTCGGCATCATCGCCCGCAGCAGCGAGGTGGCCCCCGCCGTGGCCGCGCGGCCGCCGGGCGGAGGCTACCTTACCTTCGTGGTGGAGGAGGTTCTGGTCGCCTTCGAGCAGGCCAGGGCCATGGGTGCGGAGATCCTCGAACCGCCGACGGACCTCTTTTACGGTCAGCGCCGGCTGCTCCTGCGTGACCCTGCCGGCACGCTTCTCGATATCTCCTCGCCCGTCCCCCAGACGACGGCGTGAGGCCGCCTGGCTGGAACGAGGATAGCCGGCGATTCGGTTGGCTGTCCCTGAGCCGGCTGGCAGGCAGTGCGGACGTTGGATGCATGACCCGCATTCGCGGCGCGCTTTTCGTTTGCGCCCTTGTCTCCTGCATTCAGATTCGGCCGAGAAAGATTACGTTGTCGCGGACCATGGCTGTCTGGCCGTTCGGCCCCGTGGCTTGTCGCTCGACGGTGTCGACGCGCAGACGGGCCCAGTCCCGGTCGCTCAGCGCGAGAGAGGCCAGCGACGCTTCGGCGTCGGGAAAATGCATGTCGGGCGGCGCCGAGGACCACGGTGAGCGGGAGGCATGTTCGACGATGAGCAGGTGCCCACCCGGCGCAACGGCCCCCGCGGCCCGCCTCAGAACGGCCGCGCGTGGAAACGCGACAGGTGATTGCAGGAAGCTTGCGGTGACAAGTCCGAACTGCCCTTGCGGAAAGGACTCCGACAGGTCGTGCTGCTCGAAGGTGATGCGGTCTTCCACGCCGGCGCGCCGCGCGTTGGCTGCAGCATAGCCAAGCGCCGTGGACGAGATGTCCACCGCGACGACCGTCCAGCCCTGGCGTGCCAGCCAGACGGCATCGTCGCCCCTGGCGCAGCCGAGTTCCAGCGCGCGCCCGGGCATCAGGGGTTGGGCGCATTGCTGGAGCGCCATTCCGGGCTTGCCGCTCGATCCGGGTGAAGAGCCCCGGTAGCGTTCTTCCCAGAACCGTTCGGCGTCCGTCCCTTGCATATCCTCAATTCCCTTGCTCATTTTTGTGCGCGCTCCTCATAGCCATGGATCAACGAGTGATGGGCGCCGCCTGCCGCCATGACGCCGGCGGCGGCAGCGAGCGTCGCGTTCGCCATCGGGCTGGCTGCATCCCCCGCGGCGAAGGCACCGGGCACGGAGGTCTGCTGCCGGCCGTCCACGGCGATGAACGGTCCGGTCGGACCGTCCTTGAAGGCGCAGCCGAGCCTTTCCGCCAGGTCGCTCGCGGGCACCGTCTGCGGCGCGACGAACAGGCCGCAGAGTTCGACCGTTCTGCCATCGGCAAGGCGGACGGCCTCGAGCGCGGGGCTTGCGCCGAGAAGTTCCGCCACCGGTGTCGGCTCGATCGTCACGCCGCGCGCCGCGAGACCTGCCTGTTGGTCCGGCGTGGGCACGAAAATGCCCTGGGTGAACAGCGTTGTCGGTCCCCAGTCCGGCACCAGCATGGCCTGATGGAGGGCCGTGTCGCCGCTGACCAGAACGCCCAGAGGGCGCTGATCCAGTTCGTAGCCATGGCAGTAGGGACAGTGCAGAACGCTGATCCCCCAGCGTTCTTGCAGACCAGGAAGCGCGGGCAGAATGTCCCGGACGCCCGTTGCAAGGATGAGGCGCTTGGCGACCTCTTCCCGGCCATTCGTCAGCGACACGCGGAACCCTTGATCGACTGGAGCCGCATCCACGGCTTCGCCTTCATAGCGCTCCACCGTCCCATAGGCGGCAAGCTGCTGAGCGGCCGTCGCGATGATGGCGGACGGTGGCTGCCCATCCTGCCCGAGAAACCCGTGCGAGGCGTGGGCAAAGCGGTTGCGGGGACGCCCGGCGTCCACCAGCAGAACGCGTCGCCGGGCGCGGCCCAGCTGCAAGGCCGCCGCCTGCCCGGCGAAGCTCCCACCGACAATGAGGACATCGAAAACCATGAAAATACTCCGGTTATGCATCTTATTAAGTTACGTGAACTGCCCGGAGGTCGTCAACTCATAAAACTCACATTGTTACGAGAAAAGCGCGGTGCTACATATCGGTGCGAACCGGAAAGGACGGAACCGATGCCACGCGACAGCCGCATGTCCCGCATGCTCCATGTGCTGATACACATGGACCGGCACGTTGAGCGCGCCACCTCGGAGGAGATCTCCAGGATGCTGGGAACGAATCCCGTCGTGGTGCGCCGGATGATGTCCGGCCTGCGCGAAAAAGGCTACGTCACCTCCGAAAAGGGCCATGGCGGAGGTTGGGAGCTGGCCTGCAGCCTGGACGCCATTACGCTGCTGGACGTCTATCGGGCCATCGGCGAACCGCCGCTGTTCAGCATCGGTCCACATGCCGATCATCCCGACTGCCTTGTCGAGCAGGCGGTGGACGCGCGTATGGAAAAGACGTTGGGCGAGGCAGAGGCCTTGCTCATGGCGCGGTTCGGGACGATCACCGTCGCCGATGTGGCAGATGATTTCGAGCGGCGTCTGGCGAGCCGCTCGGCGCGGGCCGGTGCGGATGGGGTCTGCTCGGACACCTAGCCATTGAAACCGCGGCAAACGCGCAGAACCTTCGCTCCGGGTCTTGCTGCGGCCCGGACAAGATCAGCCCCGCCGCGCCGCCTCCAGCGCCGCGCCCAGTTCCTCTTCGAAAACCGCGATCTCGGCCTCAGGCGCCACGCTCACGCGGATGCAACGGTCGAGGCGGGGAGCCATGGGCTTGCGCACGAAGACGTCGCGCTCGCCGAGCGCCTGGAGCACCCGCATGGCGAAGGCGCCGTCCCCGCGGCAGTCGATCGTCACGAAATTCGTGGCGGAGGGAAGGGGGAGAAGGCCGTGCGCCTCGGCGATGCCGGCGATGCGCCGGCGGCATGCGTCGACGGAATCGATAACCCAGCGCAGATGCGCCTGGTCGGCGGTCGCGGCAAGCGCCGCCGCCTGCGTCATGCGCGTGATGCCGAAATGATTGCGCACCTTGTCGAAGGCGCGGATGACCTCGGCCTCGCCGATCGCATAGCCGCAGCGCAGGCCCGCGAGCCCGTAGGCCTTGGAGAAGGTGCGCATGCGCAGCACATTGGGCCGCGAAGGGTCGAGCGGCGGAAGGGCGGAGGCGGGCGCCGTCTCGCTATAGGCCTCGTCGAGCACGAGCAGCGTGGTTTCGGGAAGCGCGGCGATGAAGCGCTCGATCTCGCCTGCCTCCCACCAGGTGCCCATGGGATTGTCGGGATTGGAGAGATAGACGATGCGGACATCCTCGCGCCGTGCCGCCTCGAGAAGCCCGTCCAGGCTTTCCCGGTCGCTCTCGTAGGGCACGGTGACGAGCCGGCCGCCGAAGCCCGCCACGTGGTAGTTGAAGGTGGGATAGGCGCCGAGCGAGGTGACCACGGGATCCCCCGGCTGCACATATTGGCGCACAACGAGTCCGAGCAGCCCGTCTATGCCTTCGCCCACCGTGAGATTCTGCGCCGGCACGCCGAGAATGGCGGAGAGCGCCTGCCTGAGCTCGAAACTGTCCGGATCGCCGTATTTCCACATCTCCGGCGCGGCTGCCCGCATCGTCTCCACCACCCGCGGCGAGGGGCCGAAGCCGTTCTCGTTGGCGCCGAGCCGCGCCCGGAACGGCCGGCCGCGGGTACGCTCCTGCGTCTCCGGGCCGACGAAGGGGACCGTGGCCGGCAGGCTTTCGACAAGCAGGGTGAGGGAAGGGCGGCTGGGCATGAAGGCGTCTCACATCTTTCGCTCTGGAACCGGACGGGCGTGATCCGGTGAGCATACGGGCCGACGAAGTCTTTGTGGAGCCGGCGCATGCAAAGATGACGGGCCGAAACCTCGACCCGCTGATCCCGACGACGATGGTGGCTGTTCTATCTGAGCGAGCCTGACGAACCTTTCGCCGCGGCGGAGGCTGGCCCGCAACCTCCCGTCCGGAGCCGTTGACGGTCAGCTCTTCTTCTGTCGAATGGGGACGACCTTTCCCTCCGTGGCCGTGAGCCGGGCGATCATGGCGAGCGCATCCTGACGCATGAAGGGCTTGCCGATCATCGGGGCATGACGGAAGGCCTCCGGAAGCCCGTCGCGCTCATAGCCGGTCAGGAACGAAAACGGGACGCCCCGGCGGGTGAGTTCCGCGGCGAGATCGCCCACCTGCTCGCCTGACAGGTTGGCGTCGAGCAGGGCCGCATCGTAGCCGCCTTCCGCGATGAGTTGGTGCGCCTTTTCCGGCGTGGCGGCCGGTCCCACGACGATGCAGCCCGCCTCCGAGAGCGTGGAGGCGATGTCCATGGCGATGAGCGATTCGTCCTCCACGACGAGCACGCGCTTGCCGCCGAGATCGGGAAGGGCTTCCTTCTCCGTGCGGGCGCGGGGGGACATCGCCTTGAGCGGGTCCATGAAGCCGCCGCCTTGCGGCTGCGCGCGATCGGGGATCGGCAGCATGATCTCGCACCGCACGCCCTCGGCGCGGTAATGGATGGAGACCTCGCCGCCATGGGCTGCGAGGCTCTTCTCGATCAGCGACGTGCCGAAACCGCGCCTGGTGGGGACCTCCACGGGCGGACCGCCGCTCTCCTGCCAGACGAGGAGAAGGCTGCTCCCGGCCGCGCTTTTCACCTCCCAGTCCACCGACAGACGACCTTCCGGCACGGAAAGGGAGCCGTATTTGCGGGCATTGGTGCCAAGCTCGTGCAGCACCAGCGCCAGATGCAGCGCGGGCTGCGGATCGAGCGTCAGCGACGGGCCGGAAAGCACGATCCGCTCATCCTCGGCCTCGCCGAGCAGAAGCTGATCTCTGAGCAGGATCCCGACGTCGGCGCCCTGCCAGGAATTGTGGGTGAGCACGTCGTGCATGCGGGCAAGCGCGCGGATCCTGCCGCTGAAGCTCGTGGCGAACTCTGCCGGGCTGCTGGCCAGCCGCACCGTCTGGTTGGCGATGGACTGCACGGTGGCGAGCGTGTTCTTGACCCGATGGTTGAGCTCGCCGATGAGGAGGCGCTGGAGTTGTTCGACGCGCTTGCGGTCGGTGATGTCACGCGCCACTTTCGACGCGCCGATGACCCTGCCCGTTCGGTCGTGCACGGGTGAAACGGTGAGGGAGACGTCGATGCGCCGGCCATCCTTGCGGATGCGCTCCGTCTCGAGCGTCCTGATCGGTTCGCCGCGCTGGAGCCGGGACAGTATCTCTTCTTCCTCGCTGTAGAGTTCCGGCGGGATGATGGTGGTGATCGGCCGGCCGACGATCTCGTCCGCCGTGTAGCCGAAGACGTGTTCCGCGCCGGCATTCCAGGACCTGACGATGCCCTGCAGCGTCTTGCTGACGATGGCGTCGCTGGAGGAGGCGACGATGGCCGCCAGATGCGCCGATTCCATCTCCGCCTCGTGGCGCCGGGTAATGTCTTCGAGGAGGTTGACGGCGCCCGTCAGGCGCCCCTGCGCATCGAAGAGGGGCGCGGGATGCGGCATGTAGCGGACCGTGCTGCCGTCGGGGCGCTCCCCTATAAGCTCGATCCCGTCGACGGCCGTCTTCTCGCGCAGGGCGCGGGCGAGCGGTATGTCGTCCGGGGCGAGCGGCTCGCCCTCGGTCGTGCGGATGCGCCAGAAGATGGAGTAGCGGTCGACGCCGACCTGCGGCTCGCGGCCGGCCAGCGCCGCCGCCGCGCGATTGAAATAGGTGACGATGCCATCGGCATCGGTCGTGAAGATCGCCAGCGGAATGCTTTCGAGCACGTTGCGGAAACGCAGTTCGCTCTCGCGGATTCTCTCCTCGGCGAGTTTCGTCTTCGTCACGTCCTGGGTGAAGCAGCGGGTGCGCAAGAAGATTCCGTCGCGGAAGCAGCCGTTCGACGTGATGAGCACGTGGCGGATGGAGCCGTCCTTCGCCCTGAGCCTGGCGGGATAGCGGTCCAGCGCCTCTCCGCTCGACAGCCGGTTCAATATATCCGCGATCACGGGCTCGTCGGCGTGGAAGTCGGCGATGTGCCGGCCGATATACTCGGACCGCTCATAGCCGAGCATGTCGAGCTCCGCCCGGTTGGCGCGCAGGATGGTGCCGTCCTGGGCCACCACGTGCAGGCCGATGGCGGCATTCTCGAAGAAGTCGTCGAGATCGTCCTTGCTGCGCTGGAACTCCTCCTGGGCCTCCGCGAGCTGCGAGATGTCCTGGAAGCAGTTGATCGCTCCGGCGAAATTCCCGCCCGCGTCGAACAGCGGATCGATATTGACGAGCGCGGTGACGCGCGTGCCGTCCGGGCGCTCCACGATCACGCGCAGGTCCTTTGCCGGCTGGTGGTCGCGCAGGACGTCCGCCATGGGTGTCTTGTCGTGCGGCAGCGGGCTGCCGTCGGGCAGGAAGAGTGCATGGGCGCCGCAGAAGCGCTCATCCGTGTCGCCGATCCTGGGCGTTCGCCCCCACAACTCGGCGGCCTTGCGGTTGAACCGGGTGATGCGGCCGTCCGCTGCGCAGCAGTAGACGCCGATCGGCAGCGCCTCCAGGAGGGCTGCGGACTCGATGGAGTCGTGCGGTGTCGGAGGCTCGAACGCGACTGTGGAATCGTCCATCACATCTCTCGGCATGAAAAGAGCATCGAACGTCCGAGGACGGTATTTGTTCCCGAAAAAAAGAGCAACGAACCTTCGAGGACGGTATTTGTCCGGGCAGGAGCGATTTTCCAGAGGCGCTGTGGTTTGCGCGTGCGACACGCTCAAATCTTCAACGCCGGGACGTGGTGCACGCGGGCGCGGATTCTT
This sequence comes from Chelativorans sp. AA-79, assembly GCF_029457495.1. NCBI lineage: Bacteria > Pseudomonadati > Pseudomonadota > Alphaproteobacteria > Hyphomicrobiales > Phyllobacteriaceae > Chelativorans > Chelativorans sp. AA-79. The sequence continues at coordinate 3,352,650 of NZ_CP120361.1, read as the reverse complement.
ATGGAACCCTGCCAATCCTGCGAAGCTCGGAAAGCGAGGCAGGATGGCGGGCCGAGAACGGCGAAACGGAGAACTACGTCTACGCTATAGCCCTCTATGCCCCTCCTTAATGTGGATGGTTCCGACGATCTTAGGCGTTTCGGAGCTAGGCGCGTCGGCCTTGTTCAACTCCTCCCGCACCGGGCAATGATGGCGTCCGCTTGGGCAAGGGAATGTGGCGCTATTCAAAAACAGAATTCTTGTAGGTTGACTGAAACTGCTCCAAAATTGCGCAATCATCAATTCACGCTGGGGGGCGTCAGTGGCTACCGAATTTAACCTACCGGGTTCCTCGTTCGAGGAAGTCCAAAAAATCATGAAGGGGTACAGCAGTGCTCCTGACCAGGCATCGCTGGATAACTTGGCTAGGCTTACAGGAATTCATAAGACGGTCATTAGCAGGAACAACAAATTCCTGACCGACGTCGGCCTCATCACAGGTGGAATGAAAAAGAGTGCCACCGAGTTGGGTAAGAAGCTTGGCCGCGCGCTCGACCATAAGCAAGTTGAAGATGCTCGGAATTACTGGAAGGAAGCTGTCCAGGGCAACGAGAAAGTATCTGGGCTCGTTACCACCGTTCGCATTAAAGGCGGCATGACTGAGAGAGATTTCTCCGATCATGTGCTGTATGTATCTGGTCAGAAAAACACCTCGGGCAATAAAACGGGGGCTCGCTGCGTTGTTGATGTATTGCTCGCAGCAAAGCTGCTTGAGGAGGAAAATGGCAAGCTGGTAGTGTCCGCTGCCCCAGCTAAAGAATCGCTTGCGGACGTCAAGCCGACAGCCGTTTCCTCAGACGCCTCTGCGACGGAGGAAACCGAGGATGAGAATGGGGTGGGCACGCTCCCTCCCACCTTGCCGGCAATTCCCAATAACGCGAATCTCACCCCACAGATTGCGATCAATATTCAGCTACACCTTCCGGAAACCGAGAATGCGGAGGTGTACGAGAAACTGTTTAAGGCTCTCCGCGAACATCTCCTCAGTCCGAGGGATTGACCGATGGGGCTTGAGGATTGGGCCACCCGAGTCAGCGGGGCGCGGCGGGCGGCGCACAATGTTCTGGCAAAGCATGAAAGCGCAGCATCGCGCATAGTGCTTTTGGAGGATCTCTCAAAACATCTTTCCGGGACTCCTGTGGACGTGCAGGATTATTTCAGCGAAGCAATCTCATGCCTCGAAAACGAACTGTACCGGTCGGGCATCGTTTTAGCTTGGGCGGGGCACTTCCATGTGTTTTCCGAAGTGTGTTTTCAAAAGCATGAAGCCGACATCCGGGCCGCGCGCCCGAAGTGGGCGTTCAAAGACCTCGCGGAACTGAAGGAATTAGTTGCGGAGTCGCAATTTCTGACCGTTGCGAAGGACGTGAAATTCACGACCAAGGCCAAGCTCCGAATTCTTGATGGACAGCTATCGCTGCGCAACCAGTGCGCCCACCCGACTCTCTACCGTCCAAGCATGAACGCGGCCATTGGGTATGTTGATGACATGATCCGGCAGACGCTTGCATATCTTCCGCAGCCCTCGCCTTAAACACACAGAGTCGCCTCGAAGATGGCTCCTTGTCGTTTCAGAGCATCTCATCCCGCCGCATTCCATTATTTTTAGAAAGGCAGGTGATCCTGAAAGCCATGCAGAAGTCCTGCAAAGTATGGCAAAAATGGCGGAGAGGATGGGATTCGAACCCACGAGGCCCTTTTGGGGCCTACTCCCTTAGCAGGGGAGCGCCTTCGACCACTCGGCCACCTCTCCGGTATCCGGACATAGCGGCAACCCCCAGCGAATGCAAGGCGGGGGAAGGGCCCGGGCACGGGGAAAACCGGCCGGCCCCGTGCGAGAGCATCCGGCGAATCTTACAGATCGTCGCATTCCCGTTCCGGCCGGCGATCCCGCAGGTCGAATCGGCGAGGATAGAGGCCGGCCCGGATCACCATGATTCGTGTTCTTGCCGCGCGTCTGGTGCGTGATTCAGGTGGCTTGCAAGGACGAACCGGGCGGATATCCTTACCAGATTGCTAACGCCGGCCGCAGTATCGTGGCTTTTGTGCAACAGGTTCTTTGCATAGCATCGTCCAACCCCGGCCATGGCGGCAATGACGGTTGAACAAGGACGCGCCATCGGTAATGTCAGCCACGGAGAAGGGGCGCCAGGGGCGCAACTTTTCACACGTTGGGGATGGGGCAGGGAACGCTGTCCTTCAGCAAAAGATACCCAGACCCTTTCTTTAGAACTTTGACTGGAGGTCAGAAATGAACATCAAGAGCCTTCTGATTGGCTCCGCGGCTCTCTCAGCAGTCGCGACGGGCGCCCAGGCGGCCGATGCCATCGTCGTTCCGGAGCCGGAGCCGATGGAATACGTGCGCGTCTGCGACGTCTACGGCGCAGGCTTCTTCTACATCCCGGGGACCGAGACCTGCCTGAAGATCGGCGGCTATGTCCGTTACGAGATCGGCTACTCCGACGGCGACATCTCCGAGCAGGAAGGCTGGCGCAAGATGGCGCGCGCCACGGTGACGCTCGACGCCCGTTCCGAGACCGAATACGGCACGTTGGGTGGCTTCATCGAGCTGCGCTTCCAGTCCGGCACGGACTATCCGGAGTATGTCGGCCCGCTCGTGAACGAGGGCGAGTACCTCTCTTACGACGTCACCTCGGCGACCTCGCGCGTGCAGCAGGCGATCATCGCGCTGGGCGGTCTCTCCATGGGTATCGCCGACACCCTCTATGCTGCCGGCCTTTCAGGTGAGTTCGACCGTCCAAGCGACCCCCGCGTCCACTTCATCCGTTACACCTTCGACGGCGCCAACGGCTTCCAGGCCGCGGTGGCTCTCGAAGAGGTCGACGAAGGCTACGACTGGACGCCGAATGTCGTCGGTAAGGTCGGCTTCGCCCAGGGCTGGGGCGGCGTGAACGTGTGGGGCGCCTATGACGCCACCGCTGAGGAGTTCGCGATCAAGGCCATCGCCGCCGCGAACCTCACCCAGGCTCTCTGGCTCGAGGCGATCGGTACCTATGAGAGCGGCATCAACTTCTACTCGGTTGATCCGGACGACGCCACGGGCGGCGACTTCTTCGGCGGCACGATCCTTGAGGGCTTCCGCGAGGGTGCCGAGTGGTCGGCCGGCGGTCTCATCGGCTACAAGTTCAACCCGCGCTTCAAGGCCTCGCTCGGCGCCCAGTACTTCAGCAATGTCGGTCATGACGCCGGCACCGCCTTCTACGGCGGCGAGGTCGACGCTCTCCGCGCCGGCGCCACGCTCGATTACGCGATCGTGGAGAACTTCACAGCCAAGCTGGCCGTCAACTACACGAGCTTCGACCTGCCCACGGGCGATCTCGACCAGTGGCACGGCTTCCTGCGGTTCGACCGCAAGTTCTAATCTCGGTTAGAGCAGAAGCTTGAAGACCCGGCGGGCTTGCCCGCCGGGTTTTTCTTTTGAGGCGCTTCGCTGGTGACGATGGGTGCCGGTGAGGTGTTTATCTTCCGAAATGGAATCGTTCCGAATGGGGATGATAAGGTCTGCCCGGCCATCCCTCTTGAAGGGGGGGCGTCCGACAGCTTCCTGGATCGGTTCTCTTCTGTTGCGGTCTGCGACAGTTGTCGCGACGGCTGATCGCCTTCCTCGTGGGGAGATGGCCGGCGAGCGAGCGGGAGGCGCGAAGGGCGTCGGCCCGTCCGGATGGTCACCCCCGAATGCAATTCGCTCCAGGGGGAGCCCCGCCGGCCTTGCGCTAGCCTCGGCCGTCCACCAGATCGTTCACGATGTCGAAGCGGCCGGTGAGCCGCATCTTGTAGACCTGATAGTTCTCCATCACGCGCTGCACATAGTTGCGCGTCTCGGTGAAAGGGATGCGCTCGATCCAGTCCACCACCGCCTCGATGGGCTGGCCGCGCGGATCGCCATAGCGCTCGATCCAGTCATTGGCGCGGCCGGGGCCGGCATTGTAGCCCACGAAGGTGAGGATGTAGGAGCCGTCGAACCGCTCCAGCTGCTCGCTCAGATAGGCCGCGCCAAGCGTTGCGTTATAGCCGGCATCGGAGGTGAGCCGCGTCGCGGAGAAGGGCAGTCCCTCCTTCTTGGCCATCGATCGGGCCGTGGCGGGCATGAGCTGCAGCAGCCCGCGCGCGCCGGCACCCGAGACCGCGCCGGCATTGAACTCGCTCTCCTGCCGGGCAATCGCATAGGCGAGCGCCTTGCCCGCGCCGGAGATCGAGGCCTTTTCCGGTATGGCGCCCAGCGGGTGCGCCAGCGCGCCGATATCAAGGCCGCGCCCGGCCGCGATCTTGCCCATCCGCAGCGCCAGGTAGTGGTCGCCCCGGCGTTCCGCCTTGGCCGCGAGCAGGGCGAGTTCGCCCGTGCTGGAAAGCTCGCGGGCGAGATCGCGGTAGAGCATCCCGGCCCACCGTTCGCCGCCGGCCCTCTCCAGCCGTTCGATGGCATGGACGGCTTCCCGAGCCGCGAAGGTCTTGCGGTCCGTAGCGGTCGGCTCGGGAGAGCGGGCGGAGATGGTGCTGCGCCCCAGATGCGCCGCCGCAAGCTGGCCGTAGAAGGCGGTGCCGTAGGCGGCGGCCTGCTCATAATAGGCGACGGCGCTGCCCGGCCCGCCGGCATCGGCCGCACGGGCGAGCCAGTAATAGGCGCGCGCCTTCGAGATCGGCCCGTCGGCGATTTCCGCGATCCGGGCGAAGTGGCGGGAGGCCGTCTCGGGCTCCTTCAATTCGCGCAGCGCATACCAGCCGGCATGGAAGGCGGCATCCGCGCGGCTCGCTTCGCTGCCGCCGGAATGGGCGGCGGCAACGCGGTAGGCGGTGCGCGGGTCGCCGTGGTCCAGAAGCTCGCGCGAGAGCACGCGCCGCTCGAACCACCATTCGTCGGCGTCGATCAGCATGGATGCGTCGCGCGGGGCGGCGAGGATCGCCTTTGCCGCCTCGTCGAACTTGCCCGCCCGGCGCAGATAGCGCGCTTTCGCGAAGTGATAGCCCGCCGAGCGCTGGTCGGCCGGCACGGCTTCGAGCAGCTTTCCGGCGTTCTTCTCGCCGCGGATGACCGCCGCCCACGCCTTGGTGAGCGCCTCCGCGCCGGCGCGCGCAGCCACCCGCTCGGCCGAGCGGATCCGGTCCTCATAGAGCATGCGCTCCATGCGGTGGCGATGATCCGACACGGCGATGAGATCGCCGAATTCTTTCAGGATCGCGGTCTCCTGCGCGGCTTCGAGCTTCTCATCGCGCCAGAAGGGGGAAAGCACCGCGCGCGCGGCCTCCACATCGCCGAGCGCCACATGCGCGCGGGCAAGCGCCACCGTACCGTAATAGGTGGTGGGGGACGTGTCGGCGAAGGCGGCGACGACGTCGCGTGCGGGCGGATTCTCGCGATAGAGCGCACGCTCGCCGTTGGCGCGCAGCCGCGCCAGGCCGGGCCAGCCGGAAAGCTCGTCGGCGGCCGCGGTGATCTCGGCGCTCGGAGCGGCCCCCGACATGGCGATAGCCCAGCTGAGGATGTGGCGGTCGAGCGAACCGGACGCCGCCGCATCGCGCGCCTTCATGGCGTCTGCGGCATCGCCCCTGGCGAGCGCGTCGAGCCCCTCTTTGAGCGTGGCGAGGTTCTTCTCCAGCAGCAGCCCCGCGGAAAAGGGAATGGACGCCACCGCCGATGCCTTGTCCAGCGGTGCGTATGGGCGCGGTTCCGGCAAGGGCGCATCCGCCGGCAGTTCGAAGGCCTGGGCGCCCGCCCCGTGAAGGAACACGAGCGCGAGCGCTGTAAGCGCGGCTTTCCTCATCGACAACCCCGTGTGTTCCGGGCTTTTCTCCGGAGCGAATCCGCTTCGCAAGGCAAATCCGCCCGCCTCCTTTTTACCCGCCCGAGGGTGAAACGCTCCTTAACCGAACGTTATCGCAAAAGGTGGCACTGTACGAATTCCCCATTTGCAACCCGGCGTGGCAAGATTAGGGCGCAGGCCTGTGCCCCTAAAATTCTGTGGTGTGGCCCGTGCGGATCGGATAGAAGCGCGCGATGGTCTCCGCCGGGATGCGGGGTTCCCGTGCATTTTGCAGCCGGCTGGAAACCTTTCGTCTGCAATTCCGCAGTAATGTGGCTAAACAGTTGGTGTGGCCGCGCCCGGAACTGCCGCAGGCGCCGCCCGAGAGGAGATCGGAGATTTCTCGATGTTCAGGGGTTCCATGACCGCGCTGGTGACGCCGTTCCGCCAGGATGGAAGCCTGGACAAAGAGGCGTTCGCGAGCCTGGTGGAATGGCAGATCGCGGAGGGCACGACCGGGCTGGTGCCCGTCGGCACGACGGGCGAGTCGCCCACGCTCACCCATGAGGAGCACCGCGAGGTGGTGCGCCTGTGCGTGGAGGTTGCGGCGAGGCGCGTGCCCGTGATCGCCGGCGCGGGCTCGAACTCGACGCGCGAGGCGATCGGCTTCGTGGAGCATGCGGAGAAGGTGGGGGCGGATGCAGTCCTCGTCGTCACGCCCTATTACAACAAGCCCAACCAGCAGGGGCTCTACGAACATTTCGCGGCCGTGGCGCGGGCCACAGGCCTGCCGATCTTCATCTACAACATCCCGCCGCGCTCGGTCATCGACATGGCGCCCGAGACGATGGGGCGGCTTGCCCGCGACTTCAGGAACGTCGTGGGCGTGAAGGACGCCACCGGAAAGGTGGAGCGTGTGTCGGAACAGCGGATCACCTGTGGCAAGGATTTCATCCAGCTTTCCGGCGAGGATGCCTCCGCGCTCGGCTTCAACGCGCATGGCGGGGTGGGATGCATCTCGGTGACGGCCAATGTGGCGCCCCGGCTTTGCGCCGAGTTCCAGGAAGCCTCGCTCAACGGCGACAGGGAGAAGGCGCTTGTCCTCCAGGACCGGCTGATGCCGCTGCACAAGGCGCTGTTCATCGAGCCGGGACTCTGCGGTTCCAAATATGCGCTGTCGCGCCTTGGGAAGGTGGAGAACGCCGTTCGCCTGCCGCTCGTCACCGTAGAGGCTTCCACCGCTGAGAAGATCGATGCGGCGATGAAGCATGCGGGCCTCTTGAACTGACGCGCATTCGCGCGCATTTCCCTGCCCATGGCCAAAGACAAGAACACGAACACCAGGACGGTTGCCGACAATCGCAAGGCGCGCTTCGCCTATGAGGTGATGGACACGCTGGAGGCGGGCCTCGTGCTTGCGGGCACGGAGGTGAAGTCGCTGCGCGAGGGGCACGCCAACATCCAGGAATCCTATGCTTCCGTGGAGGGCGGCGAGATCTGGCTGATCAACGCCCATATCCCGGAATATTTCGCCGGCAACCGCTTCAACCATGAGCCGCGCCGCCGCCGCAAGCTGCTCCTTTCCAAGAAGGAGATCGCGCGCATGGCGCAGGCGGTGGAGCGCGAGGGCATGACCATGGTGCCCCTCAAGCTCTACTTCAACGAGCGCGGCATCGCCAAGCTGCAGCTCGCCGTCGCGCGCGGCAAGAAGCTGCACGACAAGCGCGAGACCCTGAAGCAGCGCGACTGGAACCGGGAGCAGGCGAGGCTGCTGAAGGAGAGGGGGTGAAGAAGCGAATAGCGAACAGGGAGTAGCGAGTAGGGCGGTCGACAGCGAGCCGCCCGTTACGACTCGTAATTCGCTATTCGCTATTCGCTGCCAAAAACGCGCTCACCCTCCTGAACACCTCCACGAACATCTCTTCCGTCAACACACCGGTGTTCGTGTTGTAGCGGGAGCAGTGATAGCTGGAGAAGACGCGGACGGGGCCGACCTGCTCCTCGGCCCCGTGGATGAAGGGCACGGCTTTAAGGCGCTGGCCGAGCGCGCGCACGGTCGAATCATGGGCGATCTTGCCGAGCGTGACGATGGCCTTGAGGTTCGGGAAGCGGTTGATGGTGGGCACCAGGAAATTTTCGCGGCAGGTGCGGATCTCGCCGGTTTCCGGCTTGTTGTCAGGCGGCACGCATCGCACGGCATTGGTGATGGCCGCGTCGACGAGCTTGAGCCCGTCGTCCGGCCGCGCGTCGAAGCGCCCTTCCGCAAAGCCGAACCGCGTCAAGGTCGCGTAGAGCAGGGTGCCGGCGTAGTCTCCCGTGAAGGGACGGCCCGTCCGGTTGGCGCCGCGCAGGCCCGGCGCCAGCCCCACGATCAGAAGCTCGACGGCTTCATCGCCGCCTTCCGGGAGGAAGGTCGGGACGGGCGCGTTGAACCACTCCGGCTCGCGCTGCCGCCAGTCGGCGATGAAATTGTGAAGACGGGGGCAGAGGGCGCAGCCGCGGGGCGGCTCCATGCCGCTCGAGGCGAAACTCATTCGGCTTCGTTTTCCTCGGTGCCGGCAGGCTCCGCGCGCCGCGCCGGGCGTTCGCTCGGGTCGCGGCCCACGTCGGACTGCAGCGAGGCGAGGTCGATGAAGTGGTCCGCCTGGCGGCGCAATTCGTCGGAGATCATCGGCGGCTGCGACTGGATGGTCGAGACGATGCTCACCTTGCGGCCCTTGCGCTGCAGTGCCTCCACCAGGGTGCGGAAATCGCCGTCGCCGGAGAAGATCACGTAATGGTCGACGACGTCAGCGAGCTCCAGCGCATCGATGGCGAGCTCGATGTCCATATTGCCCTTGATCTTCCGGCGGCCGGTGGAATCGGTGAACTCCTTGGCCGGCTTGGTCACGACCTTGTATCCGTTGTAGTCGAGCCAGTCGATCAGCGGGCGGATGGAGGAGTATTCCTGATCCTCCACAAGGGCGGTATAGTAATAGGCGCGCAGGAGGTAGGCGCGCTTGTGGAAGCTTGCCAGAAGCTTTCTGTAGTCTATGTCGAAGCCCAGCGACCGCGACGTGGCGTAAAGATTTGCGCCGTCTATAAACATCGCGATCTTCTCGCGGGGATCAAACATGCTCAAATATCCTTCGTGGCAATCGCTGCGTAGGAATAGCCGCGACGCGCCAATTCAACGGGGACAACGTCGGTTCTATCTCCTGTTGACATAGTGCGGACTTGTTTTCATGCCAATGCCATTTAAATTGTAGGAGAGAAAAAACTGCTAACGACGTGCGGGCCTGCTTTGAAGCCGTTGCGCGGGTGAGTGACCGGCCGCAACGGGTTGAGGCGAGCCGCCATGGGTGTTGTGTTTTCTGCGCGGAAAAGCTATGGACCGCGCAGTTTCCGGAAATTTCATGTGAATGAAAGGGGCAGACTATGGCCCGTGTAACCGTTGAGGACTGCATCGACAAGGTCGAGAACCGCTTCGATCTGGTTCTCCTCGCCAGCCATCGCGCGCGGCAGATCTCGCAGGGCGAGCAGATCACCATCGATCGCGACAACGACAAGAACCCCGTCGTGGCGCTTCGCGAGATCGCCGACGAAACGCTGTCTCCGGGCGACCTCAAGGAGGCTCTGATCCACTCGCTGCAGAAGCACGTGGAGGTGGACGAGCCCGAGGCGGATCTGCCCGCGATCACCACCCAGCCGGAAGAGACGCCGGACGTCGATCTGGCTCCCGAGGAGAACATCGCCTTCGACCGCATGAGCGAGGACGAACTGCTTGCCGGCATCGAGGGCCTCGTTCCACCGGAGAAGAACGACGACTTCTGATCGGCATTTTTGCGCCGGCGTCCTTCCGAGGCGCCGCGCAGGGGACATTCTCCGGGCAGATTTCGACATGCGCCGCATGCCTGATGCGGCGCATGTTTTGCGTTCCAGCCAAGCCTGTCGAGATTAGGGTGTTGCCATGCCGTCGGCCCTCTCTCCTGCAAATTCCGGGGACTTGGCCTCGCTAAGCCCGGGAATTTGTTCTCTCCCCCGCCAGGGGGGAGACGGCAGCCTGCGCGACTATCTCCGCAGACCGTCGACATTGGCGATCGGCGGAGGCGAGGATAGCCATCCGCAGACTTTGGGGAGAAGCCGTCCATGATGCGTCAGTACGAGCTTGTCGAGCGTGTGCAGCGCTACAAGCCTGACGTGAACGAAGCGCTCCTGAACAAGGCCTATGTCTACGCCATGCAGAAGCATGGCCACCAGAAGCGCGCCTCGGGCGACCCCTATTTCTCCCACCCGCTGGAAGTCGCCGCGATCCTGACCGACATGCATCTCGACGAGGCCACGATCGCGGTGGCGCTGCTCCACGACACGATCGAGGACACGACGGCCACGCGCGCCGAGATCGACGAGCTCTTCGGCCCGGAGATCGGTGCGCTGGTGGAGGGCCTCACCAAGCTCAAGAAGCTCGACCTCGTCTCCTCCAAGGCCGAGCAGGCGGAGAATCTGCGCAAGCTGCTTCTGGCCATCTCCGAGGACGTGCGGGTTCTCCTGGTGAAGCTGGCGGACCGGCTGCACAATATGCGCACGCTCGACCACATGCCCGTACACAAGCGGCTGCGCATCGCCGAGGAGACGATGGACATCTATGCGCCGCTCGCCGGCCGCATGGGCATGCAGGACATGCGCGAGGAGCTCGAGGAGCTCGCCTTCCGCTACATCAACCCGGAGGCTTTCCACGCGGTGACCGAAAGGCTCGCCAATCTCATGGAGCGCAACCGCGGCGTGATCGGCGAGATCGAGGAGGCGCTGGCGAAGCTCTTCGAAAAGTACAAGATCAAGGCGGTGGTGAAAAGCCGCCAGAAGAAACCCTGGTCCGTCTTCCGCAAGATGGAGGCGAAGGCACTCTCCTTCGAGCAGCTTTCCGACATCTTCGGCTTCCGCGTCGTGGTCGACACGGTGGAGGACTGCTACCGCGCGCTGGGCGCGATCCACACGACATGGTCGTTGGTTCCCGGCCGCTTCAAGGACTACATCTCCACGCCCAAGCAGAACGATTACCGCTCGATCCACACCACCATCGTCGGCCCTTCGCGCCAGCGTGTGGAATTGCAGATCCGCACGCAGGAGATGAACACCATCGCCGAATATGGCGTGGCGGCCCATTCGCTCTACAAGGATTTCGGCTCCAAGCCGAACGGGCAGGGGCACCAGATATCCAAGGACACCAACGCCTATGCATGGCTGCGCCACACCATCGAGCAGCTTTCGGAAGGTGACAACCCGGAAGAATTCCTGGAGAACACCAAGCTGGAGCTCTTCCAGGACCAGGTCTTCTGCTTCACGCCCAAGGGCCGGCTGATCGCGTTGCCGCGCGGCGCAACGCCCATCGACTTCGCCTATGCGGTGCATACAGATATCGGCGACACCTGCGTGGGCGCCAAGGTCAACGGCCGCATCATGCCGCTGATGACGGAGCTGAAGAACGGCGACGAGGTGGAGATCATCCGCTCCAAGGCCCAGGTGCCGCCCGCCGCCTGGGAATCGGTCGTCGTCACCGGCAAGGCCCGCTCGGCGATCCGGCGCGCCACGCGGAACGCCATCCGCAAGCAGTATTCGGGGCTCGGCACCCGTATCCTGGAACGCGCCTTCGAGCGCGCCGGCAAGACCTTCGGCAAGGAAGCGCTGAAGCCCGTGCTGCACCGGCTGGCCCGCAAGGACGTGGAGGATGTGCTGGCGGCCGTGGGACGCGGCGAGATCACCTCGCAGGACGTCGTCCATGCGGTCTTCCCCGACTATAAGGACGAGCGCGTCACCACGCAAAATCCGAAGCAGCGGGAGGAGGGGTGGTTCAACCTGCGCAACGCCGCCGGCATGCTCTTCCAGATCCCCGGCCGGGCTTCGCGCCGCAGCCGGAAGGACAGGAACAAGGAGGCGGTTCCGGGGGAGAACGGCGCACTGCCGATCCGCGGCGTCTCCGGCGACCTGCCGGTGCGCTTCGCGCCGGAAGGGGCGGTGCCGGGCGACCGCATCGTCGGCATCCTGCAGCCGGGCTCCGGCATCACCATCTATCCGATCCAGTCGCCCTCGCTCACGGCTTTCGACGACCAGCCGGAGCGCTGGATCGATGTGCGCTGGGACATCGACGAGAACATGAAGGAGCGCTTTCCGGCGCGGCTTTCCGTCACCGCCATTAACGAGCCGGGCTCGCTGGCAACGATCGCCCAGGTGGTGGCCTCGAACGATGCCAACATCCACACGCTCTCCATGCAGCACACCGCACCGGATTTCACGGAGATGGTGTTCGACCTGGAGGTCTGGGACCTGAAGCACCTCAACCGCTTGATCTCCCAGCTCCGCGAGACGAGCTGCGTGAGCAGCGTGCACCGGGTGAACGGGTAGTCTCATTTCCGCCGCGGCGCCTGCGTATCGCCTTTGCGGCAAAGCGTTTCAACCTGTTTTTTTCGGCAGTGTCCATGCTTAGATAAAGGGCGGCGGAAGACGGTGTTAACGCGGTGGGGCTAAGCTCGTGGGCTGGTTGAACGCCTGCCATGGGCAATGGGATGCGGTAAGACGGGAATGTTGTTCAAGCGCAGGACAAAGGAGACGCTCGGGGAACGGCTGAAGACGGCGTTCTGGCCGCGTCGCTCGCTTCAGCGCTCGGTTGCCTATCTCGTCAAGCGCACGCTGCGCCTGAGCGCCACGCCCCACGCCATCGCGGCGGGGATCGCCGCCGGCGTCTTTGCTTCCTTCACCCCCTTCATGGGCTTCCATTTCCTCATCGCCGCGGCTCTTGCCTGGATTCTGCGCGGCAATCTGGTCGCCTCCGCCTTTGGCACCTTCATCGGCAATCCGCTCACCTTCCCGTTCATCTGGGGCGCGACGCTCGGTCTCGGCAAATTCATCCTGCGCGGCGAGCATCCCTCCAGCATCGGCCCAAAGGATGTCGGCCACCTTCTGTGGCACCTGGAATTCGAGAAGCTCTGGGAGCCTCTGCTGAAGCCGATGGCGATCGGTTCGCTGCCGCTGGGCATCGTCGCGGCGCTCGTCCTGTACGTGCTTACGCGTGGGGCCGCTGCCGCCTTCCACGAGGAGCGGCGCAAGCGCCTTGCAGAGCGGGCGCGGCGGCGCGCGGCCGCACAGGCTGGAGCAATGGCCTCATGATCATCGGCATCGGCAGTGACCTGATCGATATCCGTCGTGTGGAGAAGACGCTGGAGCGCCATGGCGAGCGCTTCACGAGCCGCGTCTTCACGGAGATCGAACGCGCCAAGTCCGACCGCAGGCGCCTGCGCGCGGCCTCCTACGCCAAGCGCTTCGCCGCCAAGGAGGCCTGCGCGAAGGCGCTCGGCACCGGCCTTTCCGGCGGTGTCTTCTGGCGCGATATGGGCGTCATAAATCTGCCCGGCGGAAAGCCCACGATGAATCTGACCGGTGGTGCGGCCGAGCGGCTGAAGGTTCTCACCCCCGCCGGCCATCGGCCGCTCATCCATCTGACCATCACGGATGATTTCCCGCTTGCCCAGGCCTTCGTCATCATCGAAGCCGTTCCGGAGCAATAACAAGGAAGCTGAGCATGCGGCCGCCCGGCGCATTGCCGCGCGGGCTTCGAGCCGATAAGACGAAACGCGAAGCGGCCGCCGGCGCGGCCGAACCCGAGGACGAGATGAGCGTGGCTGACAAATCACAGAAGAAATCCGGCGGGCTGGGCGAAACCGTAAGCGTGATCGTCCAGGCGCTGCTGCTTGCCCTGGTGATCAGGACTTTCCTGTTCCAGCCTTTCTCGATCCCCTCCGGCTCGATGCGTCCGACGCTGCTCGAAGGCGACTATCTCTTCGTCACGAAATGGGCCTACGGCTTTTCCCGCTACTCCTTTCCCTTCTCCCCGCCGATCTTTTCCGGCCGCATCTGGGGATCGGCGCCCGAGCGCGGCGATGTCGTGGTCTTCAAATATCCGCCCGATCCCTCGCTCGATTACATCAAGCGCGTGATCGGCCTGCCCGGCGACCACATCCAGATGCGCGAGGGGCAACTCTACATCAACGGCACGGCGGTGCCGCGCGAGAAGATCGGCGAGATCAACAATCCGGACATCACCGAGATGAACCGGCCCGTCGACGTCTACCGCGAGACGCTGCCCAACGGCGTTGCCTATGAGACGCTCGACCTTTCGCCCAATTCCATCGGCGACAACACGCGCGAATTCGTGGTGCCGGAAGGCCATTACTTCATGATGGGCGACAACCGCGACAATTCCACCGACAGCCGCTTCACCGTCGGTTTCGTGCCGGAGGCGAACCTCGTGGGCCGCGCCAACATCATCTTCTTCTCGATCGCCGGCGGCGCGAGCCCGCTGGAGATCTGGCGCTGGCCGGGCGAAATCCGCCTGTCGCGTTTCCTTACCTGGGTCGACTGAGGAGCGATGACGCGCCGGCGACCAAAGGGCCGCGAACTCGCCGATGCCGTGACGGAGCGCATCGGGATTTCCATCCGCGACATCGGCCTGCTCGAACGCGCGCTCACCCATTCGAGCGCGCGCGCCAAGGCGGGAGACTACCAGCGGCTCGAATTCCTCGGCGACCGGGTGCTCGGGCTGGTGGTCGCGGAGATGCTCTACGAGACCTATCCCGAAGCGCCGGAAGGCGAGCTGTCGCTGCGCCTCAACGCGCTCGTGAATGCCGAGACCCTGGCCGAGATCACCGAGGAACTGGGGATCGACACGCTCATCCGGACCGGAAGCGACCTGAAGGCGCTCGCCGCGCGCAAGCAGGTCAACCTGCGCGCCGACGTGCTGGAGTCGATGCTTGCCGTGATCTATCTCCAGGATGGGCTCGAAGGCGCGCGCCGCTTCATCCACACCCACTGGACGGAACGCTCCAACGCGGAAGGGGCGGCCCGCGCAGACGCCAAGACCGCCTTGCAGGAATGGGCGCACCAGGTCTCCGGTGCCACGCCGGACTACGCGATCGAGAGCCGCGAAGGGCCTGATCACGATCCCGTCTTCACCGCCGTCGTGCGCATTGCCGGCTTCAAGGAAGGGCGCGGACGCGGCCGTTCCAAGCGTGAGGCGGAACAGGCCGCGGCAACGGAAGTTCTGATTCGCGAGGCCGTATGGACGCCGATGGAAAGCCTGACATGACCGGAGCCGCTGAAACCCCGACGGGCACCCGATCCGGCTTCGTCGCGCTGATCGGCGCGACCAATGCGGGCAAATCGACCCTGCTCAACCGGCTCGTCGGCGCCAAGGTCTCCATCGTCACGCACAAGGTGCAGACGACGCGGGCGCTGATTCGCGGCATCGCCACTCATGGCAGGACGCAAATCGTCTTCATCGACACGCCCGGCATCTTCAAGCCGCGCCGCAGGCTGGACCGCGCCATGGTGACCACCGCCTGGGGCGGCGCCAGGGACGCCGACATGGTGGCCCTCCTGGTCGATGCCGAACGCGGCATCAGGGGCGATGCGGAGGCGATCCTCGATAGTCTCGGCGAGGTGCGGCAGCCGAAGATCCTGATCCTCAACAAGGTCGACCGCATCCAGCGCGAGAAGCTTCTGGTGCTCGCCGCCGAGGCGAACGGACGGGTCGCGTTCGAACGCACCTTCATGGTCTCGGCGCTCACGGGCGACGGCTGCGACGACCTGCTCGACTATCTGGCCGCCGCGCTGCCGGAGGGGCCGTGGTACTATCCGGAAGACCAGCTCTCCGACCTGCCCATGCGCCAGCTCGCCGCCGAGATCACGCGCGAGAAGATCTATCTGCGCCTGCATCAGGAGCTTCCCTATGCCGTTCATGTGGAGACGGAGAGATGGGAGGAGAGAAAGGACGGCTCGGTGAAGATCGAGCAGGTGATCTATGTGGAGCGCGAGAGCCAGAAGAAGATCGTGCTCGGCCACAAGGGCGCGACCATCCGCGACATCGGCCAGGCCGCCCGCGAGGAGCTCGCGCAGATGCTGGAGCAGAAGGTGCACCTCTTCCTGTTCGTCAAGGTGCGCGAGAACTGGGGCGACGATCCCGAGCGCTACCGCGAGATGGGGCTTGAATTCCCCGGATAGCGGCGCGACAAGCGACCATGGAATGGCATGACGACGGCATCGTGCTCGGCACCCGCAGGCATGGCGAGACCAGCGTCATCCTGGAGGTGATGACGGCCGCCCATGGCCGGCATCTGGGCCTCGTGCGCGGCGGACGGTCAAAGCGCATGCAACCCGTGCTGCAACCCGGAAACCGCCTGGAGCTGACCTGGCGCGCGCGGCTCGACGAACATCTGGGGATGTTCCAGGTGGAGCCGCTGGAGCTGAATGCGGCGCGGCTGTTGAACTCCGCCGTCGCGATTTACGGCATTCAGACGCTCGGCGCGCATCTGCGCCTGCTTCCCGAGCGCGATCCGCATCCGGGCCTCTACGGGGCGCTGGGCGTGATCATGTCGCATCTGGACGAGCCGCCGGCCGCCGGCATGCTGGTGGCCCGCTTCGAACTCGCCGTGCTCGATGAACTGGGCTTCGGGCTCGATCTCTCCCAATGCGCACTGACGGGCAGCCGGGAGGGCCTCGCCTATGTCTCGCCGAAGACGGGAAGGGCGGTGACGCGGGAGGCGGGGACGCCCTGGGCCGACAAGCTGCTTCCCCTGCCGTCCTTTCTCAGGACGGGAGGCGAGGCCCACTGCGATGGGCCGTCGCTCGCGCAGGCCTTCGCGCTCACCGGATTCTTCTTCACCCGCCATGTCTATGAGCCGCGCGGGCTCGCCGAGCCCGAGGCGCGGGCGGGGTTCCTCACCGCACTGATGCGCGGGCTGGCGGATGGAGAGAACGCAGCGTGAGCCATTGAGGCGCCGCTGCGACGGACTCCTCGATTCAAAGCGTTCTCGGCCGTCAGCGGGCGCTCGTCGTGGACAGGCGGCGGCTATGGAGCAAACCCGTGTGTCGGCCGGATGAACTGCCGGAACAAGGATCACTCCGCTGCCGCGAGCGCCGGCCGGTCCACCGGCTTCTCCTGGATCGGCCAGTGGACGATCGCGGCGAAGAGCCCGAGCGCCACGCTCAGCCACCAGACACCGATATAGGAGCCCGACAGGTCGTAGAGATAGCCGCCCAGCCACACGCCCAGGAACGAGCCGACCTGATGGGAGAAAAACACGAGACCGCCCAGCATGCCGAGATATTTCGTGCCGAACATGATGGCGACCAGCGCATTGGTGGGCGGTACCGTGGAAAGCCACAGGAGGCCCATGACCACCGAGAAGGTGACGACGGTCGTGGGCGTAGCAGGCAGCAGGATGAAGGCCGTCACGGCCACGGACCGCGCGAGATAGATGAGCGCGAGGAAAATGGGCTTCGAATAATGCTGGCCGATGACGCCCGAACTCAGCGCGCCGATGATGTTGAAGAAGCCGATCAGCGCCAGCGCGATCACGGCGTAGCGAGCGTCGATGCCGATATCGCCGAGATAAGCGGGGAAATGGGTGGTGATGAAGGCGAGCTGAAAACCGCAGACGAAGAAGCCCGAGACGAGCAGGACGAAGCTGCGATGGGCGAAGGCTTCGCGCAGCGCGGCGCCGAAGCTCTGCTCGAATTCAGCCTGGCGCACGCTGCCGCTGGCGGAGTTGCCTGCAAGCGGGATCGCCAGCAGCGGAAGTGCGAGCATGGCGATGCTCAGATAGACGAGCGTGTCTGACCAGCCGAACGCGTCGATCAGCCCCAAGCTGATGGGTGCGAAGAGGAACATGCCGGCGGAACCCGCCGCCGTGCCGATGCCGAAGACGAGACTGCGATTCTCCGCCGTGACGTTGCGCGCGAAGGCGGCAAGCACGACGCCGAAGGAGCCCGAGGCGACACCGAGGCCCACGAGAACACCGCCGCCGATATGCAGTACCGCCGGGGTGTCGGCGGTGGCCATGAGGAAGAGGCCGAGCGCATAAAGCACACCGGACAGCGCCAGCACGCGCCAGGTCCCGTAGCGATCTGCGATGGCGCCGAAGACCGGCTGGCCCACACCCCAGACGAGGTTCTGGATGGCCATGGCAAGCGCGAAGGTGCTGCGGTCCCAGCCTTTGTCCTCCAGCATTGGAAGCTGGAACAGACCCATGGCCGAGCGCGGGCCGAACGTCATGGCGGCAATGATGCAGCCGCAGATGACGATCAGCCAGGGAAAGGACGGGGACGCGGTGCGCGCGGAAACGGTGTCGGCCATGGCGGTAACCTTCGATTGCAGGAGCATAGCCTTAGCCAAAGTGCTCGTTGATTCAAATGAATTGAGAGGCCGCGCGAATTCAATAATTTTGATGCGTGGGAGCCGGAGAGGCCCCTCTCTCATAAATTCCGAGGGACCGGGTCTTCCGCCCGAGCCTCTGGAAATCGCTTTCTCCCCTTGGCCAGGAAGAAAGCGATTTCAACATTTTAGCCGGAGGCTTCGGGTTGAATCGAGGGAGGAGACGATTTGGTGAAGCGCAAAGACCTCAACCCGCCACCGCCTTTCCGCCTGCCTTGGCGGACGGCGGAGCACCGTCGGCCTGCACGAAATGGAGTTGCCGTTGCGGGAAGGGAATGGAGATGCCGTTCTCGTCGAAAGCCTGCTTGGCGGCCTTGGTGAGATCGAAACGCGTCTGCCAGAAGTCGCTGGTGGCCGTCCAGTAGCGCAGCGTGACGACGACGGAGCTGTCGGCCAGCGCATCCACGAACGTCTCCGCAGCGGGAGCGGCAAGCACCCTGTTGTCGCCCGTCGCCAGGTTCATCATCAACTTCTGGGCGAGGCCGATATCGTCGTCATAGCCGATGCCGATCGCGATGTCGTTTCGGCGGACGGCATTACGCGAATAGTTGGTGACGGCCTTGTTCCACAGCTCGCTGTTGGGCGCCATGACAAAGACGCCGTCGGCCGCCTTGAGTTCGGTGGCGAAGAGCCCGATCTCCTCCACCGTGCCGGCGATCCCGCTCGCGTCGATATATTCGCCGACGCGGAACGGTTTGAGCACCAGGAGCATGATGCCGGCGGCGATGTTCTGCAGCGTGCCTTGCAGGGCCAGGCCGATGGCAAGGCCGGCGGCGCCCAGCGCGGCGATGATGCTCGCCGTCTGCACGCCGAATTGCGCGAGCACCGTGACGCCGACAAGGATGAGCACGGCATAGCGGACGATCTTCGAAAAGAAGCGCCGGAGCGTTTCGTCCACCCCGGGGAAGCGTGCGAGCCCGGCCCGCGTCCACCGCTCCAGCATGCGTGCGGCGACGAACCCGACCAGGATCAGGATCACCGCGCCCACCGCCGAAATCGCATAGGCGAGCGCAAATTCGCGCACTTGCGCCCACATGAGCTCGGCAGTCGACACGATATTGGTTTCCGCTGCTTCGATATCCATGCAGGTATCCTCCTTGTCCCGACGGTAAAACAGGCTGCGTAAACAAAGCTGAAAGACAAAGACTAACCTCGCGTGCGCGCCATGCCAATTTGCGGGGTGAAAACGGCGGCGCCGATGGGTGGTCGCCGCAATTCAGCCGTGATCGACGGCTTTTAGCCGGAGGAGAAAATGCGTGGCTCACATCACCGGCAGCGGACAACCGTCTTTTCCACTGGAAGTGTCCGGGCGCGGTGATATGACTCGCAGCCTTGCGGCCGGTCGGTCATTGTCCCGCGGCCCCGATTCGAGGTGATCCGCCCACCCATGCATGCCGACATTCGTCCGGCTCGCGTTTCCGACATCGACACGCTCGTTTCCATCGAGAACGGCGTCTTCGATACGGATCGCATTTCCCGTCGCGCCTTCCTCAGCCATATCGGCAGCGGGTCGGCCTCGCTTCTCGTCGCCGACCGCGACGGCGCGATCGCCGGCTACGCGCTTTTGCTTTTTCGCAAGGGCGGCAGGACCGCCCGGCTTTATTCCATCGCGGTGGCGGTGGGGCATGCCTCTGCCGGCATCGGACGCAGGCTGCTTGCCGCCGCGGAGGAGGCTGCCCTTGCGCGCGGCTGCCCTATCCTTCGTCTGGAGGTGCGCGAGGACAATGCGCGCGCCATCGGTCTCTACCGGCGCTCGGGCTTCCGCCCGATCGGGCGCCGCGAAAACTACTACGAGGACGGTGCCCCGGCGCTGCGCTTCGAAAAGCATCTGGGAGGCTCCAAGGAGCAATGAGCTGGGTCATCCTCACCGGCAGACAGAGCGACCTCGACCAGGTCGCCACACCGCACAAGATCATCACCACCCGCGATTATCTCGCCCACCCGGCGCTTTTTCGCGGACAGCGCCCCAAGGTCATCAACCTGTCCAACAGCTACGCCTATCAGAGCCGCGGCTACTACGCCTCGCTGCTCGCAAGCTCGCGCGGGCACAAGGTGATCCCGTCGGTGGAGACGATGATCGATCTATCCGGCCGCAAGCTCTATGAGAATGCGCTGCCGGAGCTGGAGCAGGCACTCAACAGGTGTCGGAAGGAGCTGGGGGGAAGCTTCCCGGCGACCGTGGCCGTGTTTTTCGGCATCGGTCCGTCCAGGGCCTGGGACCGTTTCGCGCGCCTGTTGTTCGACTGGTTCCGTGCGCCGGCGCTGGAGGTGGTGCTCGAGGATGGCGAATGGGCGACGATCAGGAAAATCGGCTTTCTGCCGCTCGCGCGCATGAAGGCTGACGAGAAGGCCCGCTTCCTGGCGAGCCTCGACACCTATACGAACCGCCAGTGGCGTGACACCAAGGCCCGCACGCCCTCGCGCTTCACCTTCGCCACGCTGGTGGACCCGCAGGAAGTGCTGCCGCCCTCCAGCATCGGTTCGCTCAAGCACTGGTCGCGGATCGCCGAGAAGATGGGCGTGGAGGTGGAGCCCATCACCAGGAAGGACCTGCCGAAGCTCGCCAACTACGATGCGCTGTTCATCCGCGAGACGACGTCGATCTCCAACCACACCTACCGCTTCGCCCGCCGGGCGCAACAGGAGGGGATGCCCGTCATCGACGATCCGCTGTCGATGATCCGCTGCACCAACAAGGTCTATCTGAACGAGCTGATGCTTTTTAACCGCGTGCCCGTGCCGCCGACGGTGATGATCACCGGGCCTGGAGACCTGGAGGCGGCGGCCCAAACGCTTGGCTTCCCGCTCGTGCTGAAGATCCCCGACAGCGCCTTTTCCCGCGGCGTGAAGAAGGCTGGCAATCTCGCGGAACTGAAGGAACTCGCCACCAAATGGCTGGAGGATTCCGACCTTCTGATCGCGCAGAAATTCCTGCCCACCGAATTCGACTGGCGGATCGGCGTGCTGGGCGGCGAGCCGCTCTTTTCGGTCCAGTATCTCATGGCCAAGAAGCACTGGCAGATCGTCAACCACGAGCGGCGCGGCAAGCCGGACGAGGGCGGCTTCCGCAGCTTCACACTCGCCGGGACCCCGCGCGAGGTGATCGACGTCGCGGTCAAGGCCGCCCGCTGCATCGGCAGCGGGCTCTACGGGGTCGATCTCAAGGAGATGCCGGACGGGATCCACGTGATCGAGGTGAACGACAACCCCAATCTGGACCATGGCTGCGAGGATTCGGGCGAGAAGGATCAGGTCTGGGTGCGACTTACCCAGTGGTTCATCGACCGGCTGGAGCGGCAGGGCCGGTAGCGGCCTCCCAGATCGCTCAAGCCCTGCCGCGCAGCTTCTCGATCAGCTTGAAGCGGGCGAGATAGGCCGCCTGGGCGCGGCGGGCGGGGAGGGGCGCGAGGTTCAGCGTTTCCACCGTGAATCCCCGCGGGCGGCCGAAGAAGCGCAGGGCTTCGCCGTGGGCGAAACCGGCAAGCTCCGTCGCCTCGAAATAGGCTGCGATGCAGTCTGCCCGCTTGATCTCGGCCTTGAGTTTCGCCGGCGTGTCGGCGGGCAGACCGAAGCGCAGGTGGATCGCGCGGTGCAACCGCTTCTCGACGGACTTGTAGTCCTCGCCGAGCGTCGCCTTGAAAGGCGAGATCATGTCGCCGATCACATATTCGGGCGCGTCGTGGAGGAGGGCGGCGAGCAGCCAGTCGGCGGAGGCTTCCGTATGCATCGTCCGGAAGATCTGCTCGACGAGCAGCGAATGCTGGGCGACGGAAAAGGCGTGATCACCCTTCGTCTGGCCGTTCCAGCGGGCGACGCGGGCAAGGCCATGCGCGATATCGGCGATCTCGACGTCAAGGGGCGAGGGATCGAGCAGGTCGAGCCGCCGGCCCGAGAGCATGCGCTGCCACGCGCGCGGCGCGGCGCCGGCCTTGGCCGCCATCAGGTCGTGCCCGCCTGGCCGCCCGGAGCGGAGATGGAGAAACCGGCATAGGCCGGGACCCGCAGCGAAAGCGCCACCTCGCCTGCGGTGATGGGCGCGGCTGCCTCCATCGCCTCCGCCGCCCGGTCGATGCGCAGGATCGCGAGTCCGTCCTCGCCGGCGACCGTGCCGAGCGTGCCGATGGGGCGGCCGTTAGCGGTGACTTCGGCGCCGGAGGCGGGCAGGGCGCCTTCTCCGCGCACGATCACCAGCCGCCGCCGCGCCGTGCCGCGGTGATGCATGCGGGAGACCACCTCCTGTCCCACATAGCAGCCCTTCTTCAGCCCGACGCCGCCATTCTGGTCGAAGAGGACTTCGTGTGGGAAGGCTTCCCCCAGGGCATAATCGCTGCCGCTCTCCGCCACGCCGTGCTCGACACGCAGATGGTGCCAGGAGGACAGGTCGGCGCCACCCGCGGCGGCGCTGCCATAGTGCCGCACGACGTTCGGTCCCTCGGGAAAGCGCCGGTCGAGGACCGAGCTTGAAGCGCTTTGTGAGGCCGGTGAATCACTTTCCCACGATACCGAGACAACCTGTTCATCCGGCAGGGAGAATTCCATCTTGGCCCGCAGCTTGTAGAGTGTCAGGCGCTTGGCGAGGTCCTCCGCTGTGTCGCGCCGGCAGTCGAGGCGGAAGCCGCCGGCGCCGGTCCGCGAGATCACGAAATCGAAGAGGATCTTCCCTTGCGGCGTGAGCAGCGCGCCGGGTTTCGCCTCGCCTTCCGCAAGCGAGGCGAGGTCGGTGGTGATGACGTTCTGCAGCAGGCTCTCGGCGTCGGGGCCGGCGGCGAGGAGCACGGTGCGGTCGGAAAGCTCTACACTCGGCATGGACATTGAATCCGGTCTGAAGGCTTCCCGCTACGTAAGTCCCCCGGCCTTCTGCGGCAAGCCGGCCGCCTCAATCTCCTGCCACGAAGAAGAGCCAGCGCCCCTCCGGCGTGATGGCCGAGCGATAGAAGATGTAGGCGCCGAAGTTCTTCATCTCCTCGTAGTCGCTCGCCGTCAGCAGGGTGAAGAGTTCCACTCTTTGCGGCGGCGTCAGGTCGTCAATCGGGATGGCGAAGAAATAGGGCCAGACATAGTACTCGTTCTCCGCGCCGGGATTGAGATGCACGAACCCCGATTGCATGACCTCCAGCAGGATCGCCATGATCTCATGGCCCTCCTCGTCACCCGAGATCTGGCGCAGGAAGTCGACGGGATCGCCGTCGAGTTCGCCGAGGAGAAGCTGGGTTCTGCTGTCGCCGGCTCCGATCAGCGGTCTGAGCCGCTCGATGTCTCCGCTCTTGCACGCCTCTATGATCAGCCGCCGCATGCGCTGCACGGGCTCGGGCAGGCGGCTCTCGTCGTAGATCACCTCCGGGGTTTCGCTGGCCGTGACGTCGGGGCGCGTGGCATCGCCCAAGGGCTCCCTTTCCTCCGCCGGCGAGGAAAGGGAAGGGACCGGGACGATGCCGCCGGGCCTGCTTTCCTCTTCCGTGCCCGCCTGCCGGCCGGCATCGTAGCCGGGCAACGTGCCGCTCAGCGCCCGGGCCTCCACGGCAAGCGCCGCGAGGGCGGCGAGCGCGAGCATGGCCGCGGCAGCCGATCCTGAAAACCTTGCCGGTGAAGGGAGGGCGGGCATTCGCGCAACCTTATGTCGGTTCGCCGCCGGAGCGGCCCTAAGATCCTGCCCCACGCATAGCCAAAGAGGACGGCGATCTCAATGCCGGCTTCGATGTGGCAGGAAATCTCCCGCGAGCACGCGCTGACGCATGGTCTCCAGCAGCGTCATGAGCCGCTCCTCCTCGCCGTCCTTGCCCAGTTCGGTGAGCGCGGTCGTGAGTGCCGCCTCGGCGATGATCTCCGGTTCGATGCCCGCCAGCAGCCCCTCGGCCCAGGCCGCGCCATGGCATTCCGCGCAGGTCGTGCGCTTTTCTTCTTCGATCATCGCTTCGATATCGGCAAGAGTCATATGCATGGAAACACCACCCGTTCCCCGGCGTGCCGTCGCGTCCGGCACCGGATCCCAATCTTTGTCCCTTTTGCAACGGGTAGCATGAAAAATGCGGCGGGACGGAGACACCGGTCTGCGTGGTAAAGGAAGCGTAAAATTTTAAGGATCTGCCGCCGCCTGCGCTCAATTTCCGTAGCGCAGCGTGATCTCGTTCGTGAGTGTTTCGCCTTCCTTCATATAGCGGTCGATCGCCTGCAGGGCGGAATCGGTGCAACTCGTATACACGCCGGCGAAGGAACGGTAGCCGCGGTTGAAGCTCGCGACGAGCTTCGCCCTGCGCTCTTCCGACGGCGCCTCGGCGTCGAGCAGTGCTTCCATCTGCGCCCGCCAGACACCCTCCTTCTCGCCGCAGAGGCCGCGCAGGAAATGGACGGAGCCCAACACTTCGGCAAGCCGCATGAGCTGTGGATCATAAGGCGCCTGGGCGGCGGCCGGGGAGAGAGACAGGATCATCGCCGTCGCGCCGGCGGTGAGGAGCTTGCAAAGGGCTTTCATGAAAGGCGTTTCTTTCTGAATGTGCTGGAAGGCCATATGGAATCATAAGGGCTCGCAGGCGGCCAGCATGGCTTCCGCGACTGCAAGCGTGCTCGGCGTGACCGGCAGGCCGCGCATCTCCTCGAGCGTGTACCAGCCGGCATGATCGGCATCGTCGCCCGCCTCCATCGTGCCCTCCACCTCCGACGCCCGGAAGACTTCGAGCCGGTAGCGCCTGCCGCCCTCGCCATCGATGACGATCTCGCGGAAGAGGGCGATCTCGCCGGCGCAAAGCCCGGTTTCCTCGTGGAGTTCGCGCCGTGCCGCGGCTTCCCCGTCCTCCTCCGGCTCCACCCGCCCGCCCGGGAAGGCAAAGAGCCCCTTGGAAGGCGCCCGCCCTCGCCGCACGAGCAGGAAGCGGCCGCCCGACAGCGCAGCCACCGAAACGGCGTGGATATCGCTTCCGTTCATCGTTACATCCCTGATCCCGGATTCTACTCTAAGCATATCTGTGGCAAGAATGCCGCGCGAGGTCCGGCAGAGGTGAAGAAATGTGCGGTCGGTTTGCACTGACGGAGAAGCCGCAGGGCGTGGAGACGTTCCTCGGCCTTGCCGGGCTCGACGATTTTCCGCCCCGCTTCAACATCGCGCCCACCCAACCCATCCTGATGGCGATCGGCGGCGCGCCGCGTGCGCAAGGCTCGAATCTGCCGGACCGGCGTGCCGCGCTCGTGCGCTGGGGTTTCGTGCCCGGCTGGGCGAAGGACCCGAAGGACTTCCCCCTTCTCATCAATGCGCGCGCCGAGAGTGCGGCGGAGAAGGCCACCTTCCGGGCGGCCATGCGCCACCGCCGCACGCTGGTGCCGGCTTCCGGCTTCTACGAATGGCGGCGAGACGGCAGGAAGCGCGCGCAGCCCTTCTGGGTGCGCCCGAGAAAAGGCGGGCTCGTCGCATTCGCAGGTCTCATGGAAACCTGGACCGAACCCGGCGGCAGCGAGATCGACACCGGCGCGATCCTGACGACCGAGGCAAACAGCGACCTGTCATCCATCCACCCGCGCATGCCCGTGGTGATCCGCCCCGAGCATTTCTCCCGCTGGCTCGACTGCGTGAGATACGAACCGCGCGACATGGCCGACCTCCTGTCGCCGGTGGAGCCGGGCTTCTTCGAGGCGATCCCTGTCTCCGACAAGGTCAACAGCGTGGCCAATCTGGGCCCGGACCTGCAGGAGAGGGTGGAGGTGGACGCAATGGCGGAAGAGGCGCCGAAGGCCAGTACGGCCCAACTCAGCCTGTTCTAGGGGACTGACTGGCCCATGGGGATGGCGCCTCTGCCCATTGCCTGCCGCGTCGGAGTAGGGCAAACGCCCCCGCATGGATTCTGCTCTTTATACCGCCTTTCTTGCAGGTCTTCTTCTCGGCGGGTCGCTGATCGTTGCGATCGGCGCGCAGAATGCGTTCATCCTCAGACAGGGGCTGCTCCGGCAGCACGTCTTCATCCTCTGCCTGATCTGTGCCCTGTCGGACGCGGTCCTGATCACCGCGGGCGTGGCGGGCCTCGGCACGCTCGTCGCCCGCTCGCCCGTCCTGATCACGGCCGTCACGCTCGGCGGGGCCGTCTTCCTGTTCGCCTACGCGTTCTTCGCTTTCCGCCGCGCTTTCCATCCCGATGCCCTGAAGGCGGCAGGGAGCGGACAGGTGACCCTTAAGGCGGCGATCGGCGCCTGCCTCGCCTTCACCTTCCTGAACCCGCATGTCTATCTGGACACGGTGCTGCTGGTCGGCTCGCTCTCCGGCGCCTATGTGGGCGCGGCGCGGGCGAGTTATGCCGCTGGTGCGGTCAGCGCGTCGTTTCTCTGGTTCTTCGGCTTGGGCTACGGCGCACGGCTTCTGCAGCCGATCTTTGCACGACCCCAAGCCTGGCGCGTTCTCGACACGCTTATCGGCCTGGTGATGGCCGCGCTCGGATCACTCCTCGTCGCGCGGCTCGTATGAGCGTTTCGGCTCTTGCTTCTTGGCCTTCGGCTTGCACAGGAGCGCGGCATTGATCGCGGCGGGGCCCACCTGACGGTATTCCTTGATGAGCTCGGCCTTGTCTGCTGCCTCTTTCTCCTCGGGCTGCACTCGGTCCTTTATGGCGGTCTGTGAGGCCATGATACTGCCTGGTTTGTTCACTGTTACCTTGGTTTGGTAACTGATTCCGACGAAATCATGTTCCACGGGCCGTCGGCCAGCCCGTATGTCAGACTCCTACAGTGCCCTTAACACTTCGTTCCCAAGGTGTTGCGCGGGAAACACAGATCATCGCGCTTGACGGAAGCCCCGGCGAAGGTGATAAGGACGGCCATGAAAACGCTGTTCGCCATCATCGGCATTTGCATTATCGGCTAGCGCTCTCCGCTGGTCCGGTCGTTTTCGCCTTCTCCTTCCCGATACGAAAAACGCCCAGGCCAGCCGGCCGGAGCATCCTTATGGGTTCTAAACCACGGGATCGGGCATATGTCTGACGGGTTCAAGGGACTGAAGCTCTACAACACGCTGACGCGGCGCGAGGAGGCATTCGTTCCCCTCGATGCCGGAAATGTGCGCATGTATGTCTGCGGACCCACCGTCTACGACTTCGCCCATATCGGCAATGCGCGGCCGGTGATCGTCTTCGACGTGATGTTCCGGCTCCTCCGCCGACTCTATGGCGAGGACCACGTGATCTATGTGCGCAACATCACGGACGTTGACGACAAGATCAACGCCCGCGCGCTGCGCGACTTCGGGGCGGAAATCTCGGCGGGCAGGCTTACCCTCAACGAGGCGATCCGCCGGGTGACGGAGCGGACGGCCGAGCAGTTTCGCGAGGATGTCCAGGCATTGGGCAATCTGCCGCCCAGCGTCGAGCCGCGCGCCACCGAGTTCGTGCTGCCGCGCGAGGACGGCAAGACCGACATGGTGACGTTGATTCAACGCCTCATCGATCGCGGCCATGCCTATGCGGCCAAAGGCGAAATCCTGTTCGACACGGCCTCGATGCCGGACTATGGCGGCCTCTCCAAGCGCCGGCTGGAGGACCAGCAGGCGGGCGCGCGCGTGGCGGTGGACCCGCACAAGCGGAATCCCGGCGATTTCGTGTTGTGGAAGGAATCCTCCGCCGAGGAGCCCGGCTGGGAGGCGACCTTCACCGTGGACGGCAGCCCTCTCAGGATTCGCGGCCGCCCCGGCTGGCACATCGAGTGCTCGGCCATGTCGGCCGCCTATCTGGGCGAGGTCTTCGACATCCATGGCGGCGGGCTCGACCTGATCTTCCCGCACCACGAGAACGAGATCGCCCAGTCGCGCTGCGCCCACGGCACGCCGGTGATGGCCAATTACTGGATGCATAACGGCTTCGTGCAGGTGGAGGGGAAGAAGATGGCGAAGTCCGAGGGGAATTTCGTCACCATCCACGACCTTCTCGCGACGGAGAATTTCGGCGGCCGGAAGTGGCCGGGCGAGGTTCTGCGCCTTGCGATCCTCATGACTCACTACCGCGAGCCGCTCGACTTCTCGCTGAGGAAGCTCGAGGAGGCGGAGGCCGTGCTCGACGGCTGGTACCGCGCGGTCGAAGACACGGCGCCGTCCGGCGACGATGCCGCGGTGCGCAAAGCGCTGCTCGACGATCTCGGCACGACCGCCGCGATCGCCGCTCTGCACGATCTGCGCGCGCAGGCGGCCAGGGGCAGCGATGCTGCGAAAGCCGATCTGAAGGCGAATGCCGGACTGCTCGGGCTCTTGGAGAAATCGGCCGGCGCGTGGTTCTCCGGCAAGGCGGCAGGTGCTGCGGTCGACGAAGCCGCAGTCGAGGCGCAGATCGATGCGCGCCTCGCCTTCCTGCGCCAGAAGAACTTCGCCGAAGCGGACCGCATCCGGGAGGAGCTATCGAGCCAGGGCATCCAGCTCATGGATTATAAGGATCCCGAAACCGGTGAACGCAGGACGAAATGGGAGGTGAAGAGGTGATCGACCACATCGGCATCAAGGTCGCGGATTTCGACCGCGCAAAATCCTTTTATGACCAGGCGTTGGCGCCGCTGGATGCAAGACTAATGATGATGGTGCCCACGGAATATACTGGCGGCGTGAAGATCGGCGGCTACGGCCGCGACCGGCCGGTCTATTGGCTGCACGAGGAGAAGAGCTCCGGTGAGGCGAAGCACGTCGCCTTTACGGCGCGCACCCGCGGCGAGCTGGATGCCTCTTTCATGCGGCGATCGCGGCGGGTGGTAAGGACAACGGCGCGCCGGGGCTGCGCCCCCATTACCACCCGGACTACTACGGCGCCTTCGTTCTCGACCCGGACGGCAACAATATCGAAGCGGTCTGCCACGCGCCTGAGTGAAAGGAGAGAAGGATGAGCCTCGACAACAAGCCGATCTATACCGGCGGCTGCCAGTGCGGCGCGGTGCGGTTCCGCATCGAGGGCGCGCTGGGCGGTGCCTCCATCTGCCATTGCCGCATGTGCCAGAAGGCCTTCGGCAATTTCTACGCGCCGCTGGTCTCCGTTCGCGGCGCGGTCCTGCAATGGACGCGGGGCGAGCCGAAGCGATTCCAGTCTTCGAATCAGGTGAAGCGCGGCTTCTGTGCCGAATGCGGCACGCCGCTCACCTTCGAGGCGCCCGAAAACAGCAGTGACGGCACGGCACTCGCAATCGGTGCCTTCGATCACCCGGAGGAAGTGGCACCCACGCTCCAGTGGGGCATCGAAGCGAAGCTGCCCTATGTCGACACGCTCCACACCCTGCCGGGCAAGGACACGATGGACGATATTTCCACTGCCGATTACCTGACCGATCTCGTCTCCTACCAGCATCCCGACCACGACACGGACCAGTGGCCGCTGCTCAAGACGAAATGAGTGCTTTGCGCCTCTATTCCCCGTCACGCCTCAAGGTATTCGCATGACCAAGGAACGCATCTATCTCTTCGACACCACGCTGCGTGACGGGCAGCAGACGCCGGGCATCGACTTTTCCACCGAGGACAAGATCGCCATCACCGCACTGCTGGACGAGTTGGGCGTCGATTATGTCGAAGGGGGTTATCCGGGCGCCAACCCGACCGACACGGAGTTCTTCTCCAGGAAACGCACGCGGCGCGCGGCATTCGTGGCCTTCGGCATGACCAAGCGGGCAGGTGTCTCGGCCGCCAACGATCCTGGGCTTGCGGCACTCACGCAGGCCGAGAGCGACGCCGTGTGCTTCGTCGCCAAGAGCTGGGACTATCACGTGCGCGTGGCGCTCGGCTGCACGAACGAGGAGAACCTGGAATCGATCGTCGCCTCCGTCACGGCCGCCCGCGCCGCGGGCAAGGAGGCGATGATCGATTGCGAGCACTTCTTCGACGGCTACAAGGCCAACCCGGACTATGCGCTCGCCTGCGCGAAGACGGCCTACGAGGCGGGCTGCCGCTGGGTGGTGCTGTGCGACACCAATGGCGGCACGCAGCCGGGCGAGGTGCGCGAGATCGTCTCCGCGGTGATCGCGGCTGGCATTCCAGGCACGCATCTCGGCATCCACGCCCATGACGACACCGGCCAGGCGGTGGCGAACTCGCTCGCCGCCGCCGATGCCGGCGTACGCCAGATCCAGGGCACGCTGAACGGCATCGGCGAGCGCTGCGGCAACGCGAACCTCGTCACCATCATCCCGACCCTGATGCTGAAGCCCGCCTATGCAGACCGTTTCGAGGTCGGAATCACCGGGGAGGGGCTCAAGGGTATATCGCGGATCTCGCACGCCTTCGACGAGCTGCTGAACCGGGCGCCCAACTCCCAGGCGCCCTATGTCGGCGCCTCGGCATTCGCCACGAAGGCGGGCATCCACGCCTCGGCGATCCTGAAAGACCCGCAGACCTACGAGCACGTGGCGCCGGAGCGGGTCGGGAACGAGCGCCGCGTGATGGTCTCCGACCAGGGCGGCCGGTCGAACTTCATCGCCGAGCTCGCGCGGCGCGGCGTCCAGGTGGACAAGGCCGACCGTCGGCTCGACACGCTGATCGCGCTCGTCAAGGAGCGCGAAGCCCAGGGCTATGCCTATGAGGGAGCGGATGCGAGCTTCGAGCTGCTTGCGCGGCGAACGCTCGGCAAGGTGCCGGAATTCTTCAAGGTCGACGGTTTCCGCTGCATGGTCGAGCGCCGCTTCGATGCCCGCGGCAACCTGAAAACCGTCTCGGAGGCCGTGGTTCGCGTGACCGTCGACGGCGAGACGCGCATGTCCGTGGCGGAGGGCCATGGCCCCGTCAACGCGCTCGACATCGCGCTTCGCAAGGATCTCGGCAGGTATCAGGACGAGATAGCGGACATGACGCTGGCGGACTATAAGGTGCGCGTGCTCAACGGCGGCACGGAGGCTGTCACGCGCGTGCTCATCGAATCGCAGGATGCGACCGGCGACCGCTGGTGGACCGTCGGCGTTTCCGACAACATCATCGACGCCTCCTTCCAGGCTCTGATGGATTCCGTCGTCTACAAGCTGGTGAAGAACCGGGAAAGGACGGGCCTCGCGGCCGAATGACCATGATCGACACGGTTGTTGCTCCGCCCGCGAGCGAAGGCGAATCGCAGCGCGGCTTTCTCTTCGCGTTATCGGCCTATTTCCTTTGGGGGCTGCTTCCCTTCTTCCTGAAGGCGGTCGCCCACATCCCGGCCACGGAGGTGGTGGCCCATCGCGTCCTCTGGTCGGTGCCGGTGGCGGGCGTCGTCCTTCTCCTCCTTCGCCGCACGGCCGAGCTGAAACGGGCGATGGGCTCGCCGCGCACGCTGATGATGGCGGCGGCGACGGCGGCGATCATCACGCTGAACTGGGGCATCTATGCCTGGGCGATAGCGACCGATCGAGCGCTCGACACCGCGCTCGGCTACTACATCAATCCGCTGGTCTCGATCGCCATGGCCGCGGTGCTGCTTCGCGAGAAGCTCAGCCGCCTCCAGATCGCCGCGGTCGCGCTCGCTGCCTTCGCGGTGCTCGTGCTGACGGTCGAGGGCGGCGGGGTGCCCTGGATCTCGCTGGTGCTCGCGTTCTCGTTCGCCATCTACGGCTTTTTCAGGAAAACGCTGCCGATCGGCCCCAGCCAGGGCTTCTTCCTGGAAGTGCTGATCATGAGCATACCCGCGCTCGCCTATATTTTCTGGCTGCAATGGACCGGGCAGGGGCATTTCCGGCTCGACCAGCCTGGCAACCTCGCCCTGCTCGTCGCCTGCGGTCCCGCTTCGGCCGTGCCGCTCCTGCTCTATGCCTTCGGGGCGAAGCTGCTGCGCTACGCCACGATCGGCATCATGCAGTACATTGCGCCGAGCATGGTCTTCCTGATCGCCGTGTTCATCTTCAAGGAGCCGTTCAGCAGCGAGCGCGCCGTCGCTTTCGCGCTCATCTGGATGGCGCTGGCGCTCTACACCTGGCCGATGCTGAGGGCACTGCGGGTCAGAGCCGCTCGATGATGGCGGGATCCCCCTCGGAGGGGGAGCCGGCACTGACCAGAGCCGGGACGATCTCATCGATTTCGCCGATCACCAGTGGCTTCACGCGATGGCCGGAATGGATGAAGCCCTCGGCCTTCATGTGATCGATGAGCGAGAGGAACGGCTGCCAGAAGCCGCCGATATTGGCGAAGACGATGGGTTTTTCGTGCCGGCCGAGCTGCGCCCAGGTCATGATCTCGACGATCTCCTCCACCGTCCCGATACCGCCGGGCAGCGCGACGAAGGCATCGGACCGATTGAACATCAGGTGCTTGCGCTGATGCATGTCTTCCGTGACGATGAGGTCGTCCAGCCGGGAAAGCGCGGTTTCCGTGGCCTCCTTGTTCATGAGGAAGCGCGGGATGATGCCGGTGACCTGGCCGCCCCCTTCGATGCAGCCGGCGGCCACGGCACCCATGATGCCCTTCGTGCCGGCGCCGTAGACGAGGCGCAACCCCGCCTCTGCCAAGGCATTGCCGAGCCTGCGGCCGGCGGTGAGATAGGTGTTGCCGCGCCCCGTGGAGGAGCCGCAATAGACGCAGACGGAAGTGATCGTGTTCATGACCGCCCATTGGTGATGGTCTTGGCGACTCGGGTCAAGCGGCAATCGTCCGCCGGCGCCTTCTCCTCCGGGAGACATGTTGCCGCTGCGGCAACCGCAAAACCGGTGTGAAAGCCCTGTTTTCCAAGGCCTTCGCCTTGTCCTGCGGCGCAAAAGGCGATAGACCGCTCCCTAACGACATAGAGTTCGAAGTATGGTTACAACTCCGCTCAGAGCGCTGCTTCTCATCGCCGGAGTCCTGATCGTCGGCGCCGCGGTTTATTGGAGCGGCGTTTTCCACCCGCAGACCGAGAAAGCTTCGGCTGTGGCCGATGCTCCCGCACAGCCGACAGAAGTCCGATCCGGCGCGACCGCCGGGGATGCGGCGGAAGGCGGCGCGACCACGGCGATGGCAGGGGCCGACATTGCCTCCGGCCAAGAGAAGGTGGTTGTGCCCGCCTTCGATCTCCTGCGCGCAGAGCCGGACGGTTCTCTCGTCATCGCCGGCAGGGCCGAGGCCGGTTCCGAAGTCGAGATCGTCAGCGGCTCGTCGGTTCTCGCCAGAACCACGACCGGGCTTGGCGGCGATTTCGCCGCCGTTCTCGACGATCCGTTGAAGCCCGGCGAGCACAATATCGTCCTGCGCTCCACCTCGAAGGACAATGTCGCGGCCACATCGCTGGAGACGGCGGTCGTTTCCATTCCCACCGCGGAAAGCGGGCAGGTGGTGGCGCTGGTGCAGCAGCCCGGCGAACCGAGCCGTCTCATCACGGCGCCAGAGGCCGGGCAGCAGCCGCCGGGGATGTCGGGCGGACAGACGATGGCCGAGGCAGGGAAGGGCGGCGATGGCGCCCGCAGCGGGCCTGCGGGAGCCGCCGAACCGACGGGCGGGCAGGCAACCGGCGACGAAGGCGCGCCTGCCGAGATCGCCGAGGCCAAGCCGAATGCGGAGCCGGGCCGGGACGGAGATGCCGCCGGTGGTGCGGGCCAGGCCGCCTCGGACGCTGCCGCCCCGGCCACGGAAAGCTCGGCCGGCGACACATCTCAGGATGTGGCCCCGTTCATCGAGGCCGTCGAGATCGACGGACGGGACGTCTTCGCGGCGGGCAGGGCTGCGCCGGGCCGGCTGGTGCGGGTCTATGCGAACGACATCCTGCTCGGCCAGACCATCGCCTCGCCCGAGGGCCGGTTCCTGATCGAGGCCGAGCGCGAACTGCCGGTGGGCGACTACATCATTCGCGCGGATGTGCTGGCCGAGGACGGAGCCACGGTGATCGCCCGCGCCGCGGTACCCTTCGAGCGGCATCAGGGCGAGAAGATCGCCGCCGTGGCTCCCGCACGCCGGCAGGGCGATGGTTGGCCCCGGGCCGACGGCCGGGCATCTGCCGGAGGCAGTGACGGCAGGCCTGCTGCGGCAGCGAACGGAAGTCCGGCCGGCGATGGATCCACAGCCGGGGGCTCCACCGGCGCGGGGCAGGCAGGCGGCGGTTCCGCCATGATGCAAGCGACGCCACGCACATCCGCAGAGGTGGCCTCCGCCAGCCTGGATGCCCTGCAGGGAGCGGCTGGCGAAGCAGGGGTTTCCCCGGCGCTCGAACCCGTGGACGGCGCAGTCATCATCCGGCGTGGCGACACGCTCTGGGAGATCTCGCGCCGGGTCTATGGGCGCGGTGTCCGCTACACCACGATCTATCTCGCCAACCAGAACCAGATCAACGATCCCGACCGAATCTGGCCAGGCCAGATCTTCAGCTTGCCTGACGAGACGAATGAAGGCGAGAAAGCCGATCTCGGCGCCATAGGCGAGCAAGCTGTCAAGCCGGAGACCGCGGCTCAGAAGGCGGCGGAGTGATCCTGCCGTTGCCGGAGGGCACGCGGGAATTCGGTAGGGATCGCCTGCGGGATATTCTCCAACAGAACCGTGCATCGGTCATCGGCGAATAGAGCCGATCGAACCCTTTCTCCCGGACAAGCCTTGCGCGGAAAGCCATCATCGTATATCGCCGATATACGATGAAAGAGCATGACGAAGATCTCCTCTCCATGGCGACCGGCTGCTGCGCGCCGGAGGCGCTGGCGCGGGGGCTCGCTGCGCTTTCCCATCCGGCCCGCATCGAGATCCTGCGCCAGCTCGCCGCGGCTGATGCCTGTTGCTGCAAGGATGTCGCGGGGCGCCTGCCGCTTGCCCAATCCACCGTCTCGCAACATCTGAAGGTGCTTCTGGACGCCGGGTTGGTGCGCATGCGGCCGCAGGCCCAGCGGTCCAACTATACGATCGACAGGGAAGCGCTCCTTGCGCTGTCCCGTGCCTTCAACGGTCTGGTTTCCGACTGCATGGCCGCCAGTACCGCCCCATCCGAGAACGGGAAGAGCTGAGCCGATGGCCAAGACCGTTTCCGCCGAATCCGGCTCCGTGCTGCGCACGCTCGCCAATCTCTGGCCGTTTATGTGGCCCTCCAGCCGGCCGGACCTGAAGGCGCGCGTGGCCACCGCCGGTTTCTTCCTGGTGCTGGGCCAGGTCGTTCTGGTGCTCGTGCCCTTCTTCTACAAATGGGCCACGAACGCGCTTTCGGGCGGTGGAGCCCTGCCTGCCTATCTGCCCGCCTTCCTCGCCGCTCCGCTGATGCTGGTGGTGGCCTACAACCTGATGCGCATCGTCCAGCTCGGCCTCGACCAGCTCAACGAGGCGCTCTTCGCGCGCGTCGGCCAGAACGCGGTGCGCCAGCTCGCCCGCCGCACCTTCGTGCACATGCATTCGCTGTCCCTGCGCTTCCATCTGGAGCGCAAGACGGGCGGCCTGTCGCGCATCATCGAGCGTGGCACCAAGGGCATCGAATCCATCGTCCGGCTGGCGATCCTGAGCGCCGTGCCCACCATGATCGAGTTCGCGCTGGTCGCTGTCATCTTCGCGGTGAACTATGGCTGGATCTACGTGACCATCATGGCCGCCACCGTGTGCCTCTATGTCTGGTTCACCATCCGGGCGAGCGACTGGCGCATCGGCATCCGCCGGCAGATGAACGAGTCCGACACGGAGGCCAACACAAAGGCGATCGATTCGCTGCTCAATTTCGAGACGGTGAAGTATTTCAACAACGAGGCGATGGAGGCCCGCCGCTTCGATGCCTCCATGGGCCGCTACGAGGAGGCGGCGACGAAGACCTGGACCTCGCTCGGCTGGCTCAATTTCGGCCAGGGGGTGATCTTCGGGCTGGGCATGATGGCCTCCATGGGGCTGTCCGCCTGGGAGGTGATGCGGGGCACGCAGACGATTGGCGACTTCGTCTTCATCAACGCCATGCTGATGCAGCTTTCCGTGCCGCTCAATTTCATCGGTTTCATGTATCGCGAGATCCGCCAGGGGCTGACGGATATCGAGCAGATGTTCGACCTGCTCGACGTGCCGCCCGAGGTGAAGGACAAGCCGGGAGCAGGGCCGCTCGAGGTGACGGAAGGCGATGTGCGTTTCGAAAATGTGGTGTTCGCTTACGATCCCGCCCGGCCGATCCTGAAGGGCATCAGCTTCGACATCCCCGCCGGCCGGACGGTGGCCGTGGTCGGCCCCTCGGGTGCGGGCAAGTCGACCATCTCGCGCCTGCTCTTCCGCTTCTACGACATCCAGCAGGGCGCGATCCGGATCGACGGGCAGGATGTGCGCGACGTCACCCAGGAGAGCCTGCGGGCGGCGATCGGCATGGTCCCGCAGGACACGGTGCTTTTCAACGACACTATTCGCTACAACATCCGCTACGGCCGGCCCGGTGCCACGGACGAGGAGGTTCGCCGCGCGGCCGAACTCGCCCAGATCAGCGGTTTCGTGGAAAGCCTGCCGGACGGTTACGACACCATGGTTGGCGAGCGTGGCCTGAAGCTCTCGGGCGGCGAGAAGCAGCGCGTGGCGATCGCCCGCACCATCCTGAAGGCGCCGCCGATCCTCATCCTGGACGAGGCGACCTCCGCGCTCGACACGCATACGGAGCAGGAGATCCAGGCGGCCTTGGACATGGTGAGCCGGGGGCGCACCACCCTGGTCATCGCCCATCGCCTGTCGACCGTGATCGGCGCCGACGAGATCATCGTCCTGAAGGACGGGCGCATCGCCGAGCGCGGAACCCATCGCGAGCTGCTCGACGCACGCGGGCTTTATGCCGACATGTGGGCGCGCCAGCGTGAGGCGAGTGAGGCCGAGGAGCGCCTGCGCCGCGCCCGCGAGACGGACGAGATGGGCGTCGTGGTGCGCAAGGCGCCGACCTATTGAGGCGGAAGCGTGTGCGCTTTCCGCCTCACGACGCCCTTCGCTGCCGCAACTCAGAAAGCCTCGTTTGCGGCGGGACTGGCGCTCGGCGGCCAGGAAATGAGAATCTCATGCCGGCAGCAGGGTAGGATCGGGCAAGCCTCCCCGGTTACTGAAAAAAGGAGGACCGCTCTCCCTCGAGCAGCCCTCCAGTCGTACGGATCGCAATTGCGGTCCGCCTCCCGATGCGCCTTACCCTTTGAAACTTCCGTGCGCATCCCCCTTGCCCGAGTTTCCTGTTGGGCCGAAATCGCCGGACGAATGCGGCCCCGGTCCTTCACCGGCCGATCCGACGTTCTTGTCGTTGCCGGGATTCCCTTTGCCGCCCCAGCCGCCGCCGTGGCCACCGCCCCAGCCGCCGCCGTGGCCGCCGCCATGGCCGCCGCCGTGGCCACCGCCGTGGCCACCGCCCCAGCCGCCGCCATGGCCACCACCGCCGTGACCGCCGCCATGGCCACCGCCCCAGCCGCCGCCGTGACCGCCACCATGGCCGCCGCCGTGACCGCCACCATGGCCGCCGCCGTGACCGCCACCATGGCCGCCGCCGTGACCGCCACCATGGCCACCGCCATGGCCACCGCCGTTGTCGCCGCCGCCGTTGTCGCCGCCGCCGTTGTCGCCGCCGCCGTTGTCGCCGCCGCCGTTGTCGCCGCCGCCGTTGTCGCCGCCGCCGCCGTTGTCGCCGCCGCCGCCGTTGTCGCCGCCGCCGTTGTCGCCGCCGCCGCCGTTGTCGCCGCCGCCGTTGTCGCCGCCGCCGTTGTCGCCGCCGCCGCCGTTGTCGCCGCCGCCGTTGTCGCCGCCGCCGTTGTCGCCGCCGCCGTTGTCGCCGCCGCCGTTGTCGCCGCCGCCGTTGTCGCCGCCGCCGCCGTTGTCGCCGCCGCCGTTGTCGCCGCCGCCGTTGTCGCCGCCGCCGTTGTCGCCGCCGCCGTTGTCGCCGCCGCCGCTGCCGCCGCCGCCATTGTCGCCGCCGCCACCGCCGTTGTCGCCGCCGCCGCTACCGACGCCGCCACCGAAGCCGAGGCTGATGCCGCCGAAGTTGCTGTCTTCGCTGTTGCTGAAACGGCTTTCGCTGCCGCCGAAGGCGTTGATGGTGTCCTGGATGCGGCTCGTCGTGAGCGGCGGACATTGCGCCAGCTCTTCGCGGGTAAGCAGCCGGTTCCGATTGAGCGCGATGCAGCAAAGCGTATAATTCTGATCCGTCAGCGGACTGCACTGTTCACGGGCAAGAACCGGCCGGACGTTGCTTTGAGCCTGCGCTGGCACGGCAGCTACGGATGAGATGAATCCGACTGTTGCCAGCATTGTCGTGTTGTATATTATGTATTTTACGAGTCGCATTTCCTTTTCCCCCAACTCAAAGAAGATGCGACGGAACTTACATTTATAAGTTGATTATAAATATATATGTAACGCATTAGTTGTTGTGATCAATATTGATGAACGTATAGATCGAATTGATTGTCTCCCTGCCTGCTCTTGAGGTAATTCCTCCGTCATCCTCATTAGAAGGGTAGGCCACTTATCGTCCGCGCGGAGGACGCCGCCTCTCGCGCATTTGGGGGAAAGGCGAAGCTTTCCGCCCGTAACGTTTCGTTTGTGGAGAGCGCCTTCGGTGGCTTCGGCAGGAGTTGCTTAACGTTCCGGTGCCAATCTAGGGGATGCCTACCGACAGGGGTCCCACGATGCGTCCCAGAATAGCCTTGCTCGCTCTCCTCCTTGCAAGCGCAGGCTGCAGCAGCACTTCGACCGGTTCGATTTCGCCCTTGCCGGAGCGGACGGAAGCTTCCATAGGCGGCGGCACGCGCATGCAGATGCTGGGGCACGCTTTCGCACCCCCGGCGTTCCATGATTTCTGCAATCGCTATAAGGCCCTTTGCGCCACGGACGGGAGCTTGAGGCCGGTGGAACTGACCACCCGGCACCATGCCGAGCTCGCAAGTGTCAACAAGGCGGTGAACCGGCGCGTGATCGAGCGCTCCGATCTGGCCACGACGGGCCGGGAGGACGACTGGAGGCTGCCGGGGAAATACGGAGACTGCGAGGACTTCGCCCTTCTCAAGAAGGCGGAACTCATGAAGCTCGGCTGGCCGGCATCGGCCCTGCTTCTTACGGTGGCCCGCAGCGGCGGGGAGGGGCACACCGTGCTCACGGTGCGCACCACAAAGGGCGACCTCGTGCTGGATAACATGACCGACGCGGTGAAGGACTGGTCGCGCACGCCCTATCGCTATTTCGCGCGGCAGTCACCGGGGAATGGCCGGAACTGGGAGCGCATCGGCACGGCCAAACCGGTCATCTGACGATCCGGGTTGTAGCGCGCCACCAAAGGCGGCGCGCTACACTGTTACTCAGGCAAATCCGAAGAAGCGGCTGATGCCGCGCATCACCCTTGCACGGCGTTCCTTCCGGTCTGCATGCTGGCGTAGGCGCCTGGCAACCACCGGTCCCGTCATGCTGCCGTGATAGCGGCAGTCGCAGAGGAGCAGATGCGCATCATGGTCGCTCATGTCGAAGAAATCCATCGTATCGCCGAGCCGGTCGCTCTTGAGGCCTTCTTCGCGCAGCATGGGATCGCTGAATGCGACGGTGAGCGGCGTGTTGGCGCCCCGATAGGCCCGGCGTTCGTCGGGAGAAAGATATTCGACCCGCCTCAGCGCATTCAGCGCGCCTTCATGCTGGTCGAGCAGTTCCGCCCAACGCTCGATCCGTTGGCGGCGCGACATTCTGGGTTGCGGCGGTAGCGTGTAGGTCGTTGCGGTTGCGGTCAGTTCCTGCGGGCTCTGGTATTTCATGGAGGCCTCCCTCGAAATGTCCATCCATGAACCTGGAACTAGAGCGCGGGCGCAAAGCCGACAGGGCGGGAGTTTCTCCCGTGACAATCACAATTTATGTACAATTGAAACAATGAGACAGTCATCACCCCGCGTTGCAGGCGGAAGCCCTTTCCGATAGGAGGACCAGACCTCAGTTGCCGGGAAGCGGAGAGCCATGAGCCTAGCAGATACGATCAGGAACACGCTGGTGCCCATTCACCGCGAGGGGTACCGTTTCATCGCCGGCTTCGCGGTCGGCTCGGTCATTCTCGGCCTTGTCTGGGAGCCGCTCTTCTGGATCGGGTTGCTGCTGACGGCCTGGTGCGCCTACTTCTTCCGCGATCCGCCGAGAATCACGCCGGTGGACGACCGGCTGGTCATCGCGCCGGCCGACGGCATCGTCTCCTCCGTGGGGCCCGCGCTTCCTCCCCCGGAACTCGGGCTTTCCGGCGAGATGACGCGCGTTTCGGTCTTCATGAACGTGTTCTCCTGCCACATCAACCGCGCGCCGGTGCGCGGCCGCATCTCGCTCATCGAGCACCGGCCGGGCCGCTTCCTCAACGCCGACCTGGACAAGGCGAGCACGGAGAACGAGCGCAACAGCCTGATCATCGAAAGCCCGCACGGTCCCGTCGCGGTCGTGCAGATTGCGGGTCTCGTCGCGCGCCGCATCCTCTGCTGGGCCGAGGCGCCGGGCGAGATTTCCGTGGGCGAGCGCTTCGGCCTCATCCGCTTCGGCTCGCGTGTCGACGTGTATCTCCCGCGGGAGGCGCGCCCGCGCGTGGCCATCGGCCAGGTCTCCGTGGGCGGTGAAACCATCATCGCCGAGTTCGGCAGCGACGCTCCGCCGCCGTTCGTGCGGGTCTCCTGACCATGGCCGGACCGTTTCCTCCTTTCGAACCGCATGGCGGCGGTGGCCCGCGCATCCGCGAGATCCCGTTGCGCGTGATGGTGCCGAACCTCATCACGGTGCTTGCCATCTGTGCCGGGCTTTCCGGTATCCGGCTCGCCTTCGAGCACCGCATGGAGCTTGCCGTGATCATGGTGCTCATAGCCGCCTTCCTCGACGGGGTGGACGGGCGCATCGCGCGCATGCTCAAGGCCTCGTCGAAATTCGGCGAGCAGATGGATTCGCTTGCCGACATCGTCAATTTCGGCGTGGCGCCGGCCTTGGTGCTTTATGCCTATCTGCTCGATCGGGCAGGGGCCATCGGCTGGATCGCAGCGCTTCTCTTCGCCATCGCTTGCGGCCTGAGACTCGCGCGCTTCAACGTGATGCTCGACGATCATGAGCGCCCGGCCTGGCAGGCGGACTATTTCGTTGGCGTGCCCGCGCCGGCGGGCGCCGTCCTCGTGATGCTGCCCGTTTATCTCGGATTTCTCGGTATGGAGACGAGCCGTTCCGTAGCGTTTGCAGCTTGCGCCTATACGCTCGTCATCGCCTTCCTGCTGGTAAGCCGCCTGCCGGTCTACTCCGGCAAGGCTTCGGGCAGCCGCGTGCGCCGGGAACTGGCGATACCGCTGATGCTGGGCGTAGTCTTCTACGCCCTGCTGCTTGCGAGCTACACCTGGCTCACCATGGCCGTGTCGGCGATCCTCTATCTCGCCTCGCTCGTCTGGAGCGTGCGCGCCTATTCACGGCGCGCGGCACGGGAGGCGAAAGCGGGGGACGAAACGGCCGGCTGAAGATGCCGCCGCCGGCGGCCGATCAGGCAGGTTCATGCGTTTCCGCCCTGGA
Organism: Chelativorans sp. AA-79; assembly: GCF_029457495.1. NCBI lineage: Bacteria > Pseudomonadati > Pseudomonadota > Alphaproteobacteria > Hyphomicrobiales > Phyllobacteriaceae > Chelativorans > Chelativorans sp. AA-79. The sequence continues at coordinate 3,311,291 of NZ_CP120361.1, read as the reverse complement.
AGCCGTTTGGCTGCGCACGGCGAGCATGCGGTCGAAGAAGGCGTTCGCTCCCATCGGCTTCTCGCCATCGGCAAGAGCCACCATCTGCGGAACGGTCATGGGTTCGAGCGCCGTGATCCGGAATTTCGGCGCGAGGCGCGCGGCCTCGCCCGGTGAGAGCGAGAAGGGCGAGCGCACAGCACCCTCCACATGGATGGGCACGATCCGCGCGTCCGCATTGGAGGCGATGCGCGCGATCGCGCGGAACAGCCGGAAGGACTTGGAATCCGGCGAGACGTCATCCGGCAGATAGACCGCGAGGCGCCCGCCGGCCCTCAGCCGGCGCGCAAGACGGCGGCTGACGAAGACATGATGCGCGTTGAAAATGATCGTGCGCGCCAATGCGCGCCAGGGATCCAGCCAGAAACTGCGGGCCGAGGCTTCATCGAGAATGTGCAGCGTGTCGGGAGGCAGCAGGCAGAGCATCAGGGCCGGCTCGATCCGTGATCGGTGCCAGACCGCATAGATGACGGGAGGCTGCGCGGCGCGCGCGTTCCGCAGCCGCCTGTCTTCGATGCGGAAAAAGGCCTTGAAGGGAGCGTAGAGCATCCCCTGCTGCAGGCTGATCCCGAGCCGCAGCACGGAATAGATCCCGACCGCGAACCAAAGGGCGATGATCGCGCACAGGAGCGCAAGGGCCATCAGCATTCCGCACCTCTCCTCACCGGGCGTCCTCCTGCGGCAAGAACGATTTCATCGTCAGTATGGTTATGTGAAACGGGCGTGACCGACGGCCAGTGTTTTCGTTCCCGGATACGGCTTCTCGTGGCCGTTGCACGTAGCAAGGGTAACGGAAGAGCGGGCAAGGTCAATCCGGCCTGTGAAGGGATGGCCTATTCCGGCATCCGGTAATGCGTGAAGCGGTCGAGCCGGACATCATAGATGAGGCCGGTTTCGGTGAGGGAAGGGCTTGCGAGCGGCAGAATCTTCCCTGCCACCTCGCGCGGGTGGGGCAGGGTCTCGGGATTCTCGCCCGGCATGGCCTGTGCACGCATCGCCGTGCGCGTGGCGCCCGGATTTACGGCATTTACGCGAAGCGGCATGTTCCTGGTCTCGTCCGCCCAGGAGCGCGCCAGCGCCTCGACGGCCGCCTTGGAAGCCGCGTAGGGGGCCCAGAAGGCACGCGCCGAATGCGCCGCCCCAGACGACATGACGATCGCCCGGCCGGCATCGGAGGCCCTCAGCAGCGGGTCGACCGAGCGGATGAGCCGCCATGTGGAGGTGATGTTGACGGTCATCACCTTCTCGAAGGTCTTGGCCTCCACATGGCCGATGGGCGCGATCACGCCGAGAATGCCGGCATTGGCGACGAGCACGTCGAGCTTGCCCCAGCGCTCGTGGATCGCCCCGCCCATGCGATCGATCCCGGCCATGTCGGTCAGGTCGAGCGGCACCAGCGTGGCTTGCCCGCCGAGGGCCTTGATCTCGTCGTCCAGTTCCTCGAGCCCACCCACAGTGCGGGCGACGGCGATCACATGGGCGCCGGCGGCGGCCAGCCCTTTGGCCAGGAAATAGCCGATGCCGCGCGAAGCGCCGGTCACGAGCGCGATACGGCCTGAAAGGTCGAGAGGTTCGGTCATGCCTTGCCTTGTTCCGGGTGAGGGGAGGCTACTGCCCGCCGGCGGCCAGCAACGAGAGCTGGCGCACATTGTCGGTGCCGTGCTGATCGGTGAGCTGCGTGGGATATTCGGTGGTGAAGCAGGCATCGCAGAATTGCGGCGCCGCATCGTCGCGCTGAGCTTCGCCCACGGCCCTGTAGAGCCCGTTGATGGACAGGAAGCCGAGAGAATCGACACGGATGAAATCCGCCATCTCCTCGATCGACATGCGCGAGGCGAGCAGCTTCGCCGTCTGCGGCGTGTCGACGCCATAGAAGCAGGAGGCGCGGGTGGGCGGAGAGGCGATGCGCATATGCACCTCCTTCGCACCCGCTTCGCGCACCATCTGCACGATCTTCTGGCTGGTCGTGCCGCGCACGATGGAATCGTCCACCAGCACCACGCGCTTGCCCTCGATCGAGCGGCGGTTGGCGTTGTGCTTCAGCTTCACGCCCATGTGCCGGATCGCGTCGGTGGGCTGGATGAAGGTTCGGCCCACATAGTGGTTGCGGATGATGCCAAGCTCGAAGGGGATGCCCGCTTCCTGGGAGAAGCCGATGGCTGCCGGCGTGCCGGAGTCCGGTACGGGAATCACGATATCGGCCTCGACGGGGCTTTCCCGGGCGAGCTCCGCGCCGATGCGCTTGCGCACCTCGTAGACGTTGCGGCCCTCGACCGAAGAATCGGGGCGAGCGAAATAGACATATTCGAAGATGCAGAAGCGCTGGCGTACGGGCTCGAAGGGAAAATGGCTCTCGATGCCCTGCTCGGTGACGACCACCATCTCGCCGGCATCAAGGTCGCGCACGAAGCGCGCGCCGATGATGTCGAGCGCGCAGGTCTCCGAGGCGAGAATGTAGGAGCCGTCGAGATCACCCAGCACGAGGGGGCGAATGCCCAGCGGATCCCGGCAGCCGATCATTTTCTTGGAGGTGAGCGCCACCAGCGAAAAAGCGCCTTCAAGCTGGCGCACCGCGTCGATGAAGCGCGCGTTGAGGTTGTTTTCCTTGCTGGAGGCGACGAGATGGAGGATCGTCTCGGTATCGGAGGTGGAGGAGAAGATGGCGCCCTGTTTCTGCAGGCGCCGCTGCACGGTCATTGCATTGGTGATGTTGCCGTTGTGGGCGAGCGCCAGCCCGCCATCGGCAAGCTCGGCGAAGAAGGGCTGGACATTGCGAAGGCCCGAGCCGCCGGTGGTGGAGTATCGCGTGTGGCCGATGGCGCGCGAACCTTTCAGCCGTTCGAGCACCGCCGGCTTGGTGAAGGTGTCGCCGATGAGGCCGATATGCCGCTCCACATGGAACTGGCTGCCGTCGAAGGAGACGATGCCGGCCGCCTCCTGGCCGCGGTGCTGGAGCGCATGCAGCCCCAGCGTGGCGATCGCGGCGGCATCCTGGCGTCCGAAAATACCGAACACGCCGCATTCGTCGTGGAAATGATCGTCGGCTTCGCCCATCAGAGGCAAATTCTCAACTTCCGCCATCGCTGGCCGCCCCGTTTTTCCGTCGGTTCCGTTGGCGGCCATCTCAGGCCGTCAGTTGTTCGTTCCTGGCTCGCCCGCCGCGCCCGGCTGGGGCGATCCGCTCTCCGGGATCGCCGCATCGGGCGAGAGCCGGTCGAAAATCGCCGTCTCGGGATCCGCCGGCAGCAGGCCCTGCAGCCAGGTGCCCACAGCCTCCAGCAACGGCCGCGATTTCGCTTCGGTGATCCAGGTCGGCGGGTTCGATCCAAGCAACCAGTTGAGGAACAGAAGGGCCACCGCGACCACCAGGACACCGCGCGCGGCGCCGTAAAGAAAGCCCAGCGTACGGTCCAGCGCGCCGATTCGCGAATCCACGATGAAGTCGGCGATCTTCATGGTGATGATCGTTACCACGATCAGGGCCACGAAGAACACCGCTGCCGCAGCCGCGACGACGGCGAGCGTCGCGTTGTCTATATAGGGTGTTACATAGGGCAACACCACCGGGTAGAGGAAATAAGCCGCGATGGCCGCCAGAACCCAGGAGGCGATGGAGAGGATCTCGCGCGAGAAGCCGCGCACCATGGCCAGCATGGCCGATACGAGCGTGAAGCCCACGAGAATGCCGTCAAGCAGCGTGATTGGCATCTGTACCCCAGTTTTTCTTCACGCCAGGATATTCCTATACGCTCCTGTCGCGGCCTTTGGCCATTCCTTTATTCCGGTACCCGCGACCCCGCTATGCGGGCGACGAGATCCGCCAGTCCCTCGGGCCTGAACGCATCGGCGGCGATGCCGGCACCCAGATCCTCGTTGGCCGGCGGCATGACGGCCCGTGCGAAGCCCAACTTCTCGGCTTCCTTCAGCCGGCTTGCCGCATGCGCAACCGGGCGGACCGCGCCCGAGAGGCTGATTTCGCCGAAATAGACGCAATCGGGGGGCAGGGCAAGCCCGGTGAGGGAGGACACCAGCGCAGCCGCCACGGCAAGGTCGGCCGCAGGCTCGGAGATGCGGTAGCCGCCGGCGACGTTGAGATACACATCGTTTGTGGAAAAGCGCACGCCGCAATGGGCTTCGAGCACGGCAAGCACCATGGAGAGCCGGGCTCCGTCCCACCCGACCACCGCGCGCCGCGGGGTGCCGAGCGAGGAGGACGCGACCAGAGCCTGGATCTCCACGAGGACCGGCCGGGTCCCCTCCATGCCCGCGAAGACCGCGGCGCCGGGCGCCGCAGCGCTTCGCTCGCCGAGGAAAAGCTCGGACGGATTGGACACCTCCCGCAGGCCCCGGTCGCCCATCTCGAACACGCCGATTTCGTCGGTCGGGCCGAAGCGGTTCTTCACCGTCCGCAAGATCCGGTAGTGGTGCCCGCCTTCGCCCTCGAAGTAGAGCACGCCGTCCACCATGTGCTCCACCACGCGCGGCCCGGCGATCTGGCCCTCCTTGGTCACATGGCCGACCAGCACGATGGCCGCGCCCGTGGATTTCGCATAGCGAATCATCGCCTGCGCCGCCGCGCGCACCTGGGTCACGGTGCCCGGTGCGGATTCCACCATATCCGTCCACAGTGTCTGAATGGAATCGAGGATCACGAGGTCGGGCCGCCTGCCGTCCTCGATGGTGGCGAGGATATTCTCCACATTGGTTTCGGCGGCAAGCTCCACCGCGGTCTCCGCCACGCCCAGGCGCTGCGCGCGCAGCCGGATCTGCGCGACGGCTTCCTCGCCCGAGACATAGACGATGCGGTGGCCTCTTGAAGCGAGTGCGGCCGCCGCCTGGGTGAGCAGCGTCGACTTGCCGATGCCGGGGTCCCCTCCGACGAGCAGGGCGGAGCCTCGCACGAAGCCGCCGCCGGTCGCCCGGTCGAGTTCGCCGATGCCGGTGACGATACGCGGCGCATCCTCGATGTCACCCGAAAGGGTGGTGAGGGCCACGGGCCGCCCGGGCCGAGCCTTGCGAAGCGACTGCGGCCCGGCGCCGATGCCGCTCACCGTGCCTTCTTCCACGAGCGTGTTCCACTCGCCGCAGCCGTCGCATTTGCCCGCCCAGCGCGCGTGCACCGTGCCGCAATTCTGGCAGACGAACTGGATGCGGGGCTTGGCCATTCAGCCGATGACCTCTCTGCGAGATGCGCCCGTCTCGCCCCAGAGGGGGGCGTGCGGAGCGCGGCTTACCAGCATGACCGTCACGACTCCCCTCCCACATAGTCCCGATGATACCGCCGCCCGAGCGACGTCAGCAGCTCGTAGGAAACCGTTCCCGCGCCTTCGGCCACTTCGTCGATCGGCATGTTCGGCCCGAAGAGCTCGATGTGGTCGCCCACGGTCACCGCATCGGGGCCGAGTTCGGTCACGTCGAAGAGCGTGAGATCCATCGTCACGCGGCCGAGCACGGGAACCCTCTGCCCGTGGATGAAGCCCTTGGCTGCCGTCTGCCTGAGCGGAACGCCTGCGCCGGAGGCGGCACGGTGATAGCCGTCCGCATAGCCGGTGGAACAGACGGCGATGATGCTGTCCCGCTGGAGCGGCGTGGCGCCATAGCTTGCCGTTTCCCCGGCCATCGCCCGGCGCACCTGCACCACGCGCGTCTCGGCCGTCGCTACCACGCGCATCGGATTTGCAGCGCCGGTCACGGGCGTCCCGCCATAGAGCGCGATGCCCGGTCGGGTGACGTCGCAGAGGAAATCGCCGCCGAGAAAAATGCCGGCCGAGTTGCAGAGACTTGATTCGCTTTGTGGGAAAAGTGCCCTAACCGACTGAAATGATTCCAGTTGCCGGCGGTTCAGCGGGTGCCCGGGCGTGTCCGCGCAGGCAAGGTGGCTCATGACCAGGATGGGGGTGAGCGCGCCGGTGAGCGCGTTCTCCTCCGCAAGCGCCCGCGCCCTTTCCGGCGTCAGGCCGAGCCGGTTCATGCCCGTATCCACATGGACGGCGCACGGGCGGGGACGCTCGTCGTCCCAGCCATGGGCCTCCCAGAGCGAGAGATCGCTCTGGGAGTTGAGGACCGGGATCAGTCGCGCCTCGCGATAGGCAGCTGCCGCCTCCACCGCGAAGAGGCCGGCAAGCACGAAGATCTCCGCTTCGGCCAGCACCGCGCGTAGCGCCACGCCCTCATGCGGCAGCGCCACGAAGAAGCGCCGGCACCCCGCCGCCCAGAGGGCCCACGCCGCCGGGGCGAGTCCGAGGCCGTAGGCATCGGCCTTCAGCACGGCGGATGCCTCAGCCGGCGCGGAGCGCTGCGCGAGCAGCCGATAGTTCGCCGTAAGCGCATCGAGATCGATCGTCAGCCGACCGCCCGCCAGATGGGGCGGGGGACCGCTGTCGGTTCTGGGCGGGGGATATGCCACGCTACTCGAAACGCTCCGGCAGGTGCGAATCCTCCGCCAGATCGAAGAAGCGAGTGAACTCGCCCTGGAAGCCGAGGGCCACGGTGCCCGTGGGGCCGTGGCGCTGCTTGGCGATGATGACCTCGGCCTTGCCGCGCGCCTCGTTCATCTCCGTCTCCCACTTCAGATATTCCTCGGTGCCCGGCTTCGGTTCGCGGTTCTTGAGATAATATTCCTCGCGGTAGACGAAGAGAACCACGTCGGCGTCTTGCTCGATCGAGCCCGATTCGCGCAGGTCCGACAGTTGCGGGCGTTTGTCGTCGCGGTTTTCCACCTGGCGCGAGAGCTGCGAGAGCGCAATGATCGGCGTGCCGAGTTCCTTGGCGAGCGCCTTGAGGCCGGTGGTGATCTCGGTGATCTCCTGCACGCGGTTCTGCTGCGATTTGGCCGAGGAGCCCTGCATGAGCTGCACATAGTCGATGACGATAACGTCGAGGCCGCGCTGGCGTTTCAGGCGCCTGGCGCGCGCGGCGAGCTGGGCGATGGAGATGCCGCCCGTCTGGTCGATGAAGAGCGGGATCTTCTGCATCATCTGCGCGCAGCCGACCAGCTTCTCGAACTCGGCCTCGGTGATCTCGCCGCGGCGGATCTTGGAGGAGGGGATTTCGGTCTGCTCGGAGATGATACGCGTGGCGAGCTGCTCGGACGACATTTCGAGCGAGAAGAAGCCCACAACGCCGCCATTGGCCGCCTTGAAGGAGCCGTCTGCCTGCTGGGCAGGTTCGTAGGCCGCGGCGATGTTGAAGGCGATATTGGTGGCGAGCGAGGTCTTGCCCATGCCGGGACGACCGGCGAGGATGATGAGATCCGACGGCTGCAGGCCGCCCATGCGCCGGTCCAGGTCGCGCAGGCCCGCGGAGATGCCGGAGAGACCGCCGTCGCGCATGAAGGCGGCGTTGGCCATGTCGATGGCCGTCTTGGTGGCATCGCCGAAGCTCTCGAAGCCGCCATCATAGCGGCCGGTCTCCGCCAGCTCGAAGAGGCGCCGCTCCGCATCCTCGATCTGCGCCTGGGGTGCCATGTCGACCGGTGCGTCATAGGCGATGTTGACCATGTCCTCGCCGACCGTGATCAGCGCGCGGCGGACGGCGAGGTCGTAGATCGCGCGGCCGTAATCGGCGGCGTTGATGATGGTGACGGCTTCCGCCGCGAGCCGCGCCAGATACTGCGCCACCGTGAGCTCGCCCACCTTCTCCTCTGCCGGCAGGAAGGTCTTGATCGTGATCGGGCTCGCGATCTTGCCCATACGGATGAACTCGGCGGCCACCTCGTAGATCCTGCGGTGGAGCGGTTCGTAGAAGTGATTCGGCTTCAGGAAATCGGAGACGCGGTAGAAGGCGTCGTTGTTGACCAGGATCGCTCCCAGCAGGGCCTGCTCGGCCTCGATATTGTTTGGAGCTTCCCGATAAAGCGGCGTCTCCGGCGAGTTCAGCTTGCGGACTGCGTCGGCCATCTGGTTCCCATGTCAGTTGATGGCGCCCGGAACCAGCAGACATGATCCGGCGCCCCCCAGCCCGGTCCTAAACCCTCGGCGCCCGTCTTGTAAGCCAGCTTCATCACGATCGGGCCAAAGCGCACGATATCCACATCCAATGCAATCGACACCGCGAAAAGGGCTTTCCGGCCCCTTTCGCGGTTGACAGCGAATCACGATCCCGGTGGATTATATTCCTACTCCGCCGCGTCGGGAAAGGCAGTTCCGCCGCCGGGCGCGCCGATCCGTCTTTCGACCTCGCCGATATAGTCGCGCGTCACCGGCAGCGCATCGCGGCGCTTGGTGATCTGGATCTGGAAATTGACCATGTCCTGCCAGCGGAACGAGGCTTCGGACCCTGCGAGGTAGAACTCCCACATGCGCGCGAATCGCTCGTCATAGATCGCGACCGCCTTGTCGCGGTTGGCCATGAAGCGCTCGCGCCAGGCCTTCAGCGTCTCGGCATAGTGCAGTCTGAGGATCTCGATATCGGTGATGATGAGACCGGCCTTCTCGACGGCAGGCACGATCTCCGACAGAGCGGGGATGTAGCCGCCCGGGAAAATGTATTTGCGGATAAAGGCGTTGGTGACCGACGGGCCGGAGGTGCGGCCGATCGTATGGAGCAGCATCACGCCATTGTCGTCGAGAAGCTGGGCGCACTTGTTGAAGAAGGTGCGGTAGTGATTGATGCCCACATGCTCGAACATACCGACGGAGACGATGCGGTCGAAGGGGCCCTTGAGCGCCCGGTAGTCGACGATCTCGAAGCGCGCCCTGTCGGAAAGCCCCGTCTCCTTCGCGCGCCGTTGGGACACCGCATGCTGCTCTTCCGACAATGTCACGCCGAGCACATTGGTATCGAACTGGCGGGCGATGTCGAGACCGAGGCCGCCCCAGCCGGAGCCTATGTCGAGCACCTTCTGGCCGGGCTTCAATGCGAGCTTGGCCATGATGTGGCGCTTCTTGAGCTTCTGAGCCTCCTCCAGAGAAATATCCGGATCGGGGTAATAGGCGCAGGAATACTGCATGTCCTCGTCGAGGAAGAGCTTGTACATCTCGCCCGAGAGGTCGTAGTGGCGCGCCACGTTGCGCTTGGAGCGTCCGGCCGGGTTGAACTGGTGCAGGCGGCGGAAGAGATAGCGGATCCCTTCGCCGAATTTCATGGCCAGGGCTTCCGTGCCGCCGCGCTCGAAATTCTCATAGGTGACCTTCATCAGGGCCAGTGGATCCCCCTCGATGAAGTCCATCTCGCCGTCCATGTAGGCCTCCGGCGCTGCCAGCATCGGGTCGAGCGCGATGGCCCGCTCGGTGCGCCGGGAATGGATGACCACGTGAACGGGTTCGCCTGAGCCGTCTCCGAAGCGGTGCACCTCGCCGTCAGCGTCGGTTATGGCGAGCGACCCGATCCGTATCAGGCGGGATACAAATTTCTGAAGCAGAGGATTCATCGTAGCCTCCGTCTTGGGAGACGCGATTATGTAACAGATAGTTCGCCGTTGAAAAGACTTGGGCTTTTTCGAGGCAACGTCCTGCGGAAAGTCTGCTGACAACCCGCAGGGCATTGAAAGAAAAGGTAATTTCGAGAAGGGCTGCGGACCGCGCGTAGCGTGCCGGCTTGGTTCAAAAATTCTTAAACATTGGCTCAGCCGTGAAGCGGCAGCCGACGAAAAAAGGCCGGGCATCGCTGCCCGGCCTCGCGGAATTGATGTCGGAGCGACCTCAGGCGTTCTCTTCGCCGTCCTGGGCCTCGGCCTTGACTTCGGCCTCTTCCTCCTCCGGCTCCGCGTCGGGATCGAAGAAGGCATCCGGACGGGCACTCTCGTTGACGTCCTCGCCATAGATCGCCTCGGCCGAATCGAGCGTCTCGCCGCGGGCCTGGCGTTCGGCCTCCTCGGTCGAGCGGGCGATGTTCAGCGTGACGGTGACCGTAACTTCCGGATGCAGCGCGATCGCCACATTGGTGATGCCGATGGCCTTGATGGGGTGGTTGAGGTCGACCTGGTTGCGGTTGATCTTGAAGCCTTCCTCCGCCAGGACCTCGGCGATGTCGCGCGGGGAGACCGAGCCGTAGAGCTGGCCCGTCTCGGCCGCGGAGCGGATGACCACGAAGCTCTTTCCGTCGAGCTTCTCGGCCACGCCTTCGGCTTCCGTCCTGCGCTCCAGGTTGCGCGCCTCGAGCTCGACGCGCTGTGATTCGAACTTCTTGCGGTTCGCCTCGTTGGCGCGCAGGGCCTTGCCCTGCGGCAGGAGGAAGTTGCGCGCGAAGCCGTCCTTGACCCGCACGACGTCGCCCATCTGGCCGAGGCGCGGGATGCGTTCCAGAAGAATGATTTCCATGGTTCCGTTTCCTGTATTTGTACCCTGTGCGGGCTCAAAATGGACGGCAGGTCAGGAAACGGGCGCCCGTGAGGCTGGTTCGCTGTCCTGCCGCATGCTGGCAGTTAGGGGCGTGCCGCCCCAACTCGGGTCTTCTTCCCCTCGTTCCGCACCCGAAGCGGGGAGGGTGCGCGGGCGCCGAAACGCCCGCGCCTCGATCACTTCACCACGTAGGGAAGCAGGCCCAGGAAGCGGGCGCGCTTGATGGCGCGCGCGAGTTCGCGCTGCTTCTTCTGGCTCACCGCCGTGATGCGGGACGGCACGATCTTGCCGCGCTCGGAGATGTAGCGCTGCAGGAGCTTCACGTCCTTGTAGTCGATCTTCGGCGCGTTGGCGCCGGAGAACGGGCAGGTCTTGCGGCGGCGGTGAAACGGGCGCCGCGTCGGGATCTGGTTGATGTCGACCATTATTCACTTCCCCCATCTTCGCGCGGACGGCGCGGACGGTCGTCCTCGCGCGGGCGGCGCGGACCACGATCATCGAAGTCGCGGCGCGGGCCGCGATCACCACGGTCGCGATCGTCGCGGCGCTGCATCATGGCCGACGGGCCTTCCTCATGGGCTTCCACACGCACGGTCATGAAGCGCAGGACGTCTTCGGAGAGGCCCATCTGGCGTTCCATCTCCTTGACGGCGTCCGCCGGCGCTTCGATATCCACCAGCGTGAAATAGGCCTTCCGGTTCTTCTTGATCCGGTAGGCGAGGGACTTCAGTCCCCAGTTCTCCACCCGGCCGATCTTGCCGCCGCCGTTCTCGATGACGCCCTTGTACTGTTCAAGAAGCGCATCGACCTGCTGCTGCGAGAGGTCCTGCCGGGCAAGGAATATATGTTCGTAGAGAGTCATACTCTTGCCTTTCTTCAATTCCCTCTGCACGGGCCCCAGCGGCTAAAGCCTCAGCGACTTCTCTTGTCCGGGAGATACCCGGCCGAAGAAAGGCGCGTGTTCGAGACGGTCGAGAGCGGAGACACGGGAGGCGGAAGCCTTTGCTTCACAACGGGCGACAAGCGCCCGGCCCTCCGTTCAGCCCCCGGCTGGGACCGGCAGATCGCGCGCTTATACAGAGTTTTGGGAGGGATGCAAGCCTGCCGCGATCCGTACGGAATCGAGGCGAACGTTAACCCGAACGAAGAAGCCGACGTATATGATACCCCTTTTTCCGGAAGCTGTACCGAGTGAGGCGATGCGTATTTTCTGGTTTGCTCCCTTCCTGTTCCTGCTCGCCGCCGGCTTTGCCCCGATGGCGTACGGACAGAGCTTCGACTGCCAAAAGGCCGAGACTGATACGGAATGGGCGATCTGCAACACGCCGGAACTCGGCAAGCTCGACAGTGAGCTGGCCACGATATACCGCAGGCTTCTGGCTTCCGGGAAAGAAGTGCCCGACTTCAGGAAGAAGGTCGAGCAGATGCAGACTTCGTGGATTCACGGCCGACGCGATCTCTGCGGTGGCGACGTCGACTGTCTGACCACGGCATACAACGCGATCCAGGCGGCGTTGAACGCCCTTCCGCCAGCCGAGGCCGCACCTGCCGGCGCGCAGGCGGAAAACACCGTCGCTCCCGCCTGCGACGGCAGGGCCGACACGAGCGACCCGGCACCCGCCGCCCAGTTCGCAAGGTCCGTCTGCGGCAACCGGGAGATGCTCGAAACGGCACGGCGGATCGACGATGCGGCGCGGGCGCTGCGTCCGAAGTTGCCCGGCGCGTGGCGGACCGCCTTCGACGCGCAGCAGGCCGCTTTCCCGGGGACGCCGAACATGTGCCCGGGCGACGACCAGGCGAAGCTGGACCAATGCATCGCGACTGCGCTGAAGCAGCGGCTGGTGGACATCCAAAGCCTCGCCGCCTTCCTGGAAAGGCCGGTCCGCGACTGCACTCCCGCCGAGATCTCCGTCGAGGACAGCGATATCGGCGATGGCGGCATGTCCCAGAGCATCGCCGTCTATCTGTTCACCTATAAAGGGTCCGACGCCTGCGTGATCCGGGGTTATCCGGCGGTCTCGGTGCTGGACGGGCAGGGCAGGCCGCAACCGGATTTCATCGCCTATTCGGGAGGCACGTATTTCTCGAGGACGCCCGTCCCGCCGCTGCCGGTCGTCCTGTCACCGGAGAGCAGGACCGCCTGGTTCGCGGTCCATACCGCCAGTGCCTGTGATCCGGGAGTGGGGCCGCTCAAGGCGCGCGTGGCGCTTCCCGCCGCGCAGGATTGGATCAGGACGATAGACTATCCCGGCCCAATCTGCCCGAAACTGACCTTCACCCCTGCCGCCATGATCTCGACACTCCTGTCGTCCGTGTATTGACGGCACTACGCCTTGAGCCGGTAGCCCGTCTTGAAAATCCACCAGACGAGGGCGAGGCAGACCACCAGGAAGAGGCAGATCATCGTGATGCTCACGCCCACGCTCACATCCGCCGTCTCGTAGAAGCTCCAGCGGAAGCCGCTGATCAGATAGAGAACGGGATTGAAGAGCGTCACGTTGCGCCAGAATTCCGGCAGCATGTCGATCGAATAGAACGAGCCGCCGAGGAAGACGAGGGGGGTGACGATCAGGAGCGGGATCAACTGCAGCTTCTCGAAATTGTCGGCCCAGATGCCGATGATGAAGCCGAACAGGCTGAAGGTGACGGCGGTCGCCACGAGGAAGAAGACCATCCAGAAGGGATGGCGGATCTCGATCGGCACGAAGAGATGCGCCGTAGCGAGGATGATGAACCCGAGGATCAGCGATTTGGTGGCCGCAGCGCCCACATAGCCGATGACGATCTCCAGGAAGGAGATGGGGGCCGACAGCACTTCGTAGATAGTGCCGACGAATTTCGGGAAGTAGATGCCGAAGGAGGCGTTGGAGATCGAGTTCTGCAGGAGCGTCAGCATCATCAGGCCGGGCACGATGAAGGCGCCGTACTGGACACCCTCGACCTCCTGGATGCGCCCGCCGATCGCCGCCCCGAAGACGACGAAATAGAGAGAGGTGGAAAGCACGGGCGAGACCACGCTCTGAAGCAGCGTGCGCCGCATACGCGCCATCTCGAAGAGATAGATGGCCTTGATGGCTTCGAAATTCACCGTGCTTCCTCCACAAGGCTGACGAAAATATCCTCGAGCGTGCTCTGCTCGGTGTCGAGATCCTTCACGGAGATGCCGGCCCGATTGAGGTCCGCGAGCAGCGAGCCGATGCCGGTGCGCGCGGCCTGCGTGTCGTAGCGGTAGATGAGCCGCCGCCCCTCGTCCTCTATGTCGAGATCGTAGTGCGCAAGCGTTTCGGGAAGGCCGGCGATGCCGTCGATAAGCTCGAGCGTGAGCTGCTTCTTGCCGAGCTTGCGCATGAGCTCCGTCTTCTCCTCGACGAGGATGAGCCGGCCCTTGTTGATGACGCCCACGCGGTCGGCGATCTCCTCCGCCTCTTCGATGTAATGGGTGGTGAGGATGATGGTGACGCCGTTCTCGCGCAGGCGGCGCACGAGCTGCCACATGTCCTTGCGCAACTCCACGTCCACGCCCGCCGTGGGCTCGTCGAGGAAGAGGATCTTCGGCTCGTGCGCCAGCGCCTTGGCGATCATGACGCGCCGCTTCATGCCACCCGAAAGCTGCAGGATCTTGTTGTCCTTCTTGTCCCAGAGGGACAGGTCCTTCAGGATCTGTTCGCAGAGCGCCGGGTCGGCCTTCTTGCCGAAGAGGCCGCGGCTGTAGTTCACGGTCGCCCAGACGGTCTCGAAAGTCTCGACGTGCAGCTCCTGCGGCACGAGGCCGATCAGCTGGCGGGCGGCGCGGAATTCCTTGATGATGTCGTGCCCCTGCACGGCCACCGTACCGGCGGTCGGATTGATGATGCCGCAGACGATCGAAATGAGCGTCGTCTTGCCGGCACCGTTCGGGCCCAGCAGCGCCAGGATCTCGCCGTCGCGGATCTCGAGATCCACGCCGTGGAGCGCCGTGAAGCCGGAATCGTAGACCTTGGAGAGGCCGGAAATGGATATGGCGTTTTGCATGAGACCGTCGTTGGAAGGGAATGAAGGGCACAGGTTCACGCGTCAGGCGGGACGCGGGCAAGCGCCGCCGGCCAAAGCGCGCCACATATAGGCAAGTTGCCGGCCCGTTGCCATAGCGGACCGGTGACAGGCTGACATTTGCTGACAAAACGTCAGCGCAAGCACTTGGCAAGCATCGATGCGTCGGCGCAGCGGGCTTGACGCGGGCGGGCTCTTGCGCCACCACCTGCGCCCCAACGAACATCATATGGAGAACCGCCGATGAGCATCGCCTTCACCTTTCCCGGCCAGGGCAGTCAGGCTGTGGGAATGGGACGCGACCTTGCCGAGGCGTTTCCCGAGGCGCGGGCCGTGTTCGATGAGGTGGATGAGGCGCTCCACCAGCCGCTCTCCAAACTGATGTGGGAAGGGCCGGAGGACGAGCTCACGCTCACCGCAAATGCTCAGCCCGCATTGATGGCGGTCTCGCTCGCGGCCGTCCGTGTGCTGGAGAAAGGCGGACTTCCGCTCAAGGACAGGATAGCCTATGTCGCCGGTCATTCGCTCGGCGAGTATTCCGCGCTCGCTGCGGCGGGCACTTTCTCGCTTTTCGACACCGCCAGGCTCCTGCGCATCCGCGGCAATGCCATGCAGGCCGCCGTGCCGGTGGGCGAGGGGGGCATGGCCGCCATCATCGGCCTGGAGCCAACGGATGTGGAAGCCGTGTGCGCCGAGGCCGCGAAGGGATCCGTCTGCCAGATCGCCAATGACAATGGCGGCGGGCAACTCGTGATTTCCGGCGCCAAGCCGGCGGTGGAGGCGGCGGCCCGTCTCGCCACGGAACGTGGCGCCAAACGGGCGATCATGCTGCCTGTCTCCGCCCCCTTCCATTCCGCGCTGATGGCGCCGGCCGCCGAGCGTATGCGCGAAGCCCTGGCCGAGGTGGCGAAGACCGCGCCGGCGGTGCCGGTTGTCGCCAATGTCACCGTGAGCCCGCTGACGGATCCGCAGCAGATCGCCGACCGGCTCGTCGAGCAGGTGACCGGCCGGGTGCGCTGGCGGGAAACCGTCGAGTGGTTCGGCCGGAACGGCGTGGACACGCTCTACGAGATCGGCTCCGGCAAGGTTCTGACGGGCCTTGCGCGCCGCATCGACCGCGATCTCGACGCGGTCGCCGTCAACACGCCCGCCGATATCGAAACGGTGCTGAAGGCGCTACTCTAGTTTCCGGCTTTTCAGAAAGAGGGACCAAGCCATGTTTGATCTCAGCGGCCGCAAGGCGCTCGTCACCGGGGCCACGGGCGGAATCGGCGAGGCGATCGCCCGCGCGCTGCACGGGCAGGGCGCGACCGTGGGCCTGCACGGCACGCGCGTGGAGAAGCTCGATGCGCTGGCCGGCGATCTCGGCGAACGGGCCAAGGTCTTCCCCGCCAACCTCGCCGACCGGGAAGAGGTGAAGGCACTCGCCGCGAAGGCCGAATCGGAGCTCGGGGGCGTCGACATCCTCGTCAACAATGCGGGCATCACGCGCGACGGGCTCTTCGTGCGCATGAGCGACGAGGACTGGGATGCGGTGATCGAGACCAATCTCACCGCCGCTTTCCGCCTCACCCGCGAGCTGACGCACCCCATGATGCGCCGCCGCTGGGGCCGGATCATCAACATCTCCTCGGTGGTCGGCGTCGCCGGCAATCCGGGCCAGGCGAACTATTGCGCCTCCAAGGCGGGCCTCATCGGCTTTTCGAAGTCGCTCGCCCAGGAGGTTGCGAGCCGCAACATCACGGTCAACTGCGTGGCGCCGGGCTTCATCGAGACCGCCATGACCGACAAGCTGAATGAGAAGCAGCGCGAATCCATCATGGGCGTGATTCCCTTGAAGCGCATGGGAACGGGCGAGGAAATCGCCGCGGCCGCGGTCTATCTCGCCGCGAACGAGGCGGCTTATGTGACCGGTCAGACGATCCATGTGAACGGCGGCATGGTGATGATCTAGCAGGCTCCCGCGTGCCGCAGGGAATGCAAAGCCGGCCGGTGAATCCGGGGCGAAGCTTTGCTCTCCCGCCCATTCATGTTATGCGGCGCGCCGAAAACGCAGGTGAGTCGGCGCCCGTTCCGGCGGGAAGCGGACGCAATGAAGCTTGGGAAGCCGCTGACCCGGCCATCTTTTCAGCTTGATTAGCGTCAAACCTGCCGCTAACGAAGACCGGAAATTCATGAAGTCGAGGGTTCCCACATGAGTGATACTGCAGAGCGCGTCAAGAAAATCGTTGTCGAGCATCTCGGCGTGGACGCCGACAAGGTGACCGAACAGGCCAGCTTCATCGACGATCTGGGCGCCGACAGCCTCGACACCGTTGAGCTGGTCATGGCTTTTGAGGAAGAATTCGGCGTTGAAATTCCCGACGATGCGGCCGAGACCATCCTGACGGTCGGCGACGCCGTGAAATACATCGAAAAGGCCACCGCCTGAGCGGCGTCTTCACGCACGACCAGGAATGCGGGGCAAATCAGGAATGAGACGCGTCGTCGTCACTGGTATGGGGCTTCTCTCGCCGCTCGGCCTTGGCGCGGAGCAGGCATGGAAGAAGCTTCTTGCCGGCAAGAGCGGGGCCAGGCGCATCGACACCTTCGAGGTCGATGACCTGCCCTGCAAGATTGCAAATATCATACCGCGCGAGGGCGAGGGTGCATTCGACCCGGAGGCGTTCCTGGAGCCGCGCGAACTGCGCAAGGTGAGTGATTTCATCACCTACGGGATCGCCGCCGCCGACCTCGCTCTGGCCGATTCGGGTTGGGAGCCGAAGACCGAGGAGGAGCGCTGCGCGACCGGCGTTCTCATCGGCTCCGGCATCGGTGGCATCGACGGGATCGCCGAGAATGCGCTCATCCTGCGTGATCGCGGGCCTCGTCGTATCAGCCCCTTCTTCATCCCCGGCAACATCATCAACCTGGTCTCAGGGCAGGTGTCGATCCGTCACGGGCTCAAGGGCCCGAATCACGCGGTGGTCACCGCCTGCTCGACCGGCGCGCATGCCATAGGCGACGCCTCGCGGCTGATCATGCTGGGCGATGCGGACGTGATGCTTGCCGGCGGCGCGGAATCGCCCGTCACACGGCTTTCGATCGCCGGTTTCTCGGCATGCAAGGCGCTCTCCACGAGTTTCAACGACACGCCGGAGAAGGCCTCACGACCCTATGACCGCGATCGTGACGGGTTCGTCATGGGCGAGGGCGCGGGTGTGCTGGTCCTGGAAGAGCTGGAGCATGCCAAGGCGCGTGGCGCCAGGATTTATGGCGAGGTGGTGGGCTACGGCCTCTCGGGCGACGCCTACCACATCACCGCGCCGGCCGAGGACGGCGACGGGGCGTTCCGCTGCATGTCGGCGGCGGTGAAGCGCGCGGGGATCACGCCCGCCGATATCGACTATATCAATGCACACGGCACCTCCACCATGGCCGACACGATCGAACTGAAGGCGGTGGAGCGCCTTGTCGGCGATGCGTCCGGCAAGGTCTCGATGTCCTCCACCAAGTCCTCGATCGGCCATCTCCTGGGTGCTGCCGGCGCGGCGGAGGCCATCTTCTCAATCCTCGCGATCCGCGACAATGTGGCGCCGCCCACGATCAATCTCGACAATCCGGAAGCCGAGACGGCGATCGATCTCGTGCCCAACAAGCCGCGGGAGCGGCGGATCGACGTGGCGCTTTCCAACTCCTTCGGCTTCGGCGGCACGAACGCGTCCCTGGTGTTCCGGCGTTACGACGCCTGATCTCGGGCCGGCTGGCTCCGGCGGCGGATTCCCGGTGTGAGCGGGGGAGGCGGCCGGGATGCAGCACATGATCGGTTCGGCGGGACCTTTGTACCGGATGCCGGAAAATTGACGCTATTGTGCGTCAAATCGTGTAGATGATTCCGCCACAAAAACGCGTTGCATAATGATGGGGATTCGCTCGAGGTGACTGACCGGAAAGATCAGCCTTCAAGAACCTTCGTGCTCAGGTCGGCGCGCGAGACGCTGCGTCCGGAGGCAGGCACGCCCCCGCCGCCGAAGCGCTCGCGCCACTCTCGAAACCAGTTCGTCGTCTTCCTGAACTTCGTCATCTCCTCGATCGTCTTCGTGCTGGTGGTGGCCGGCATCGCCTTCTATGTCGGCAAGCGCACCTTCGACGGGCCAGGTCCGTCCACCACCACCGAAACGGTGATGATCAAGCCCAATACGGGCGTGCGCGAGATTGCGCGGACGCTGGAAAGCGAGGGGCTCATCAGCGATGCCCGCGTGTTCCTTCTCGGCCTTCGCGTGCACGGCGCCGACAGCAGGCTGAAGGCGGGCGAATATGAGATCAAGGCCGGCGCCTCCATGCGCGAGATCATGGAGCTTCTGGAGAGCGGCAAGTCCGTTCTCTATTCCCTGACCATCCCCGAGGGGCTCACGGTGGCGCAGGTCTTCGACAGGATCGCCGGGACGGAGGAACTGTCGGGCGAACTCCCCGAGGAGCTTCCACCCGAGGGCAGCCTTGCCGCCGACACGCTTCGCTTCACGCGCGGGCTTTCCCGCACGGAGGTCGTGGAGCGGCTGCAAGCGGATCAGGAAGAGCTGGTGAAAGGCATCTGGGAGCGCCGGGCGGAGGATCTTCCGCTCGATGACATCAACGAGTTCGTGACGCTCGCCTCCATCGTGGAGAAGGAGACCGGCCGCGCCGACGAGCGCTCGCGGGTGGCCGCCGTCTTCCTCAACCGGCTGAAGCGCGGCATGCGGCTGCAGTCCGACCCGACGGTGATCTACGGCCTCTTCGGCGGCGAGGGCAAGCCATCCGGCCGCCCGATCTACCGATCGGATCTCGACAAGAAGACGCCCTATAACACCTATCTGGTGGACGGACTGCCGCCCACGCCGATCGCCAATCCGGGCCGGGCCGCACTGGAGGCGGTGGCCAATCCGTCGCGCACGGACGAGCTCTATTTCGTCGCCGACGGCAATGGAGGCCATGTGTTCGCGACCTCGCTCGACGAGCACAATGAGAACGTGGCGCGCTGGCGCAAGATCGAGCGGGAAAGGGAGGCGGCCGCTGCCGCGGCAGAGCCGGCCTCCGGTGCGGCGGAGAGCCCGGAGGATGGCGAGGAGAGCGCAAACTGACGTGCTCCTTCGCGGAAGGAATCAGAGGCGGGCGGGATGACGATACAGAGCATGACGGGCTTTGCCCGTGCTTCCCTCGAGGACGACGTGGCGGCGGTGAGCTGGGAACTCAAATCCGTCAATGGCCGCGGGCTGGAAGCGCGGGTGCGCCTGCCGCCCGGCCTTGAACGGCTGGAGCAGCCGGCCAAGCAGCGCATCGCGAAACGCTTCTCGCGCGGCAACATCCAGGCCGGCCTGTCCGTATCCCGCGGCGCGGCACTGCGGCGCCCTGTCGTGGACGAGGACCTTTTGGACGAGCTTGCCCGGCTTTCCCGCAAGTTGCAGGAGGAGCACGGGACAGCCCCGGCGCGGGCCGATGGCCTGCTGGCGCTGCGCGGAGTGATGGACCTGCCGGACGCCGGCGACGACGACGAGACGGGCGAGCGGCTGGATGCACTCGCGCTTGCCGCACTAGACCATGCGCTCGATGATCTCCTTGCCGCCCGCCGAGAGGAGGGGGCGTCGCTTCGGCCCGTTCTCATGGATCGGATTGCAGCGATCGAGGCGTTGACGGAAAGGGCCGAGACAGATCCGTCCCGGGACCCCGCCACGATCCGCCTGCGCCTTCAGGAGCAGGTGAAGCTCCTGATGGATGCCGCCCCCGCGCTGGATGAGGCGCGCCTGCACCAGGAGGCGGCTTTCCTCGCCACAAAGGCCGATATACGCGAGGAGATCGACCGCCTGAAGACGCACGTCGCCGCCGCGCGCACCCTGATCGAGGGTGACGGGCCGGTGGGGCGCAAGCTCGATTTCCTTGCACAGGAATTTAACCGGGAATCGAATACGCTGTGTTCGAAATCCAATGCCTCTTCCGTGACGGCGATCGGCCTCGAGCTCAACGTGGTGGTCGACCAGTTTCGGGAGCAGGTGCAGAATCTGGAGTAGGAATGGAGCCCGCCTCGCCATCCGCCGCCATCCGCCGCCGGGGCGTGATGCTGGTGCTGTCCTCGCCTTCGGGGGCGGGCAAGTCCACCATCGCACGCAGCCTGCTCGAGAATGATGGCGGGTTCGAGCTGTCGGTGAGCGTGACGACCCGTCCGCGCCGTGCCAGCGAAATCGAGGGCGTGCACTATCACTTCAAGACCATGCACGAGTTCGAGATGCTGCGCGACGGCGGCGATCTTCTCGAATGGGCGGAAGTCCACGGCAACTGCTACGGCACGCCGCGCAAGCCGGTCGAGGAGGCGATCGCGGGAGGACGCGACATGCTGTTCGACATCGACTGGCAGGGCGCGGCACAGCTCCGCGAAAAGATGCCGGCCGACATCGTTTCCGTCTTCATCCTGCCGCCGACCATGAAGGAACTGCTGGCGCGGCTGACGCGGCGCGCCGAAGACACATCCGACATCATCGAGCGGCGGCTGAAAAATGCCCATCGCGAGATCGAGCAGTGGCGCGACTACGACTATGTCGTCGTGAACGACGATCTCACCCGCGCCTTCAACTCGGTCCGCTCCATCGTCGTCGCCGAGCGCCTGCGGCGCGAGCGCCGGCCGGGGTTGGAGGAATTCGTGAAGGGGCTTCTGACGGAGCGGCCGGAATAGTATCCTGCGGTTTGCTGCGCTCATATCGCCCGGGCCAGGCGGACGAATTCCTCCACTGAAAGCGTCTCGGCGCGTCGCGTGCCGTCGATGCCGACTTTTTCCAGGAGACGTTCGCCGCCGAGCGATTTCAGGCTCTGGCGCAGCATCTTGCGGCGCTGGCCGAAGGCAGCCTCGGTGGTTCGTGCGAGCTTGCCGATATCGGCCGGGAGCGGCTCGGGTCGCGGCAGGATCCGGACCACGGAGGAGGTGACCTTGGGCGGCGGCGTGAAGGCCTGTGGCGGCACGTCGAAGGCGATGCTGGCTTGCGTGCGCCAGCCGGAGAGCACGCCCAGCCGGCCGTAATGGCTGCTTCCCGGCATCGCCACGACGCGCTCCGCCACCTCGCGCTGGAACATCAGCGTCATGGATTCGTAGAAAGGAGGCCATATCTGTGGCGTAAGCCAGCGGATGAGCAGTTCCGTGCCGATGTTGTAGGGCAGGTTGGCGACGATCTTCACCTCGCCCACCCCCTCGGCCAGCGCGGCGAAGTCCGTCTTCATGGCGTCGCCCGCGACGATTTCCAGGCGGCCGGGATAATGTGCGGCGATTTCCTCGAGCGCTGCGATGCAACGGTCGTCTCGCTCGATGGCCACCACGCGCTTGGCGCCTTCCATGAGCAGCGCGCGCGTGAGCCCGCCCGGCCCGGGCCCTACCTCCAGCACGGTGGCATTCTCCAGCCGCCCCGCCGCGCGCGCGATGCGTCGGGTCAGGTTGAGGTCGAGGAGGAAATTCTGGCCCAGCGCCTTTTTGGCGAAAAGTCCGTGCCGCTCGATCACCTCGCGCAGCGGCGGCAGCCCGTCCATGCTCATGCGCTGCGCTTCGCGCTGTTGTCGGCGAGGATACGGGCGAGCTTGAGCGCCGCGATCAGGCTGTCCGGCCGGGCAATTCCCTGGCCGGCGATGTCGAAGGCCGTGCCGTGATCAGGCGAGGTGCGGATGAAGGGAAGCCCGAGCGTGACGTTCACCGTATCGTCGAAGCCTATGGTCTTGACCGGGATCAGCGCCTGGTCGTGATACATGCACAGCGCCACATCATACTTGCTGCGGGCTGCTGCGTGGAACATGGTGTCGGCGGGGAGGGGACCGAACGCGTCGATGCCCTTCTTCCGCAGCGCCTCGATCGCTGGCGCGATGACGTCCGCATCCTCGCTGCCCATCGAGCCGCCTTCGCCCGCATGCGGATTGAGACCGGCGACGGCAAGGCGCGGGGAGGGAATGCCGAAACGCTCCTTCAGGTCGCGGGCGACGATCTCCCCCGTCTTCTCGATCAACCCGGCGGTGAGGCTTTTTGGCACCCCGGCGAGCGCCTGGTGCACGGTGACGGGCACGGTGCGCAGCTCCGGCCCCGCCAGCATCATGACGGGCGTGGCTGATGCGCCCGCGACCTCCTCTGCCAGATGACCCAGGAACTCCGTATGCCCGGGAAAGCCGAACCCGGCGTCGTAAAGCGGTTTCTTGGCGATCGGGCAGGTGACGACGGCCGCCGTATGCCCTGAAAGCGTGTCCTCGACAGCGCGCCGGATCGCTTCGATGACGCCTGCCGCATTCACCGCGGATGGGAGGCCGGGCGTATCCACAAGCCGGTTCTCGATAGGCACTATCGGCAGGGCCTCGGAAAAGCGGCTCCCCGCCTCTTCTGGTGCGATCTCGGCGATGGGAATATCGAGACCGAGCCGCCGGGCGCGCGCGGCAAGAAGCGCAGGGTCGCCCAGCACGTAGAAGGGAGGAAGCGCCGCAGCCTTCCTCCCTTGCCAGGCGAGAAGCAGGATTTCGGGCCCGATTCCCGAGGGATCGCCGACCGTCAGCGCCAGGGCAGGTGCGGAATCCGTTCGCGCGGCGAGCGCCATGATTGCGACCCGGTCTTCTCTCAGCGGCGGACGATACGAGCCCTTTCGCGCAGCTGGGTAGTGTACTCCTTCGACATCTGCTCGAAGGATTCATCGCCCTCTTCCTGGTTCTGGAACACCATCTTGGCCACGTGGTCGTCGGAGACCTCGCGCGCGCTGCAGATGCCGATGAACTCGACGCCGCGTTCCGTCTCGCGAATGGGCGTGGCGCCGCCGGGACGGGTGTTGGAAATCTGCTCCTTCCACTCCGGCGGCAGCTCGGGCGCAAGCACGCGGCCCATGTCTCGCACGGTGACGTCGATCAGCCCCTTGGCGAATTCCACCGTGTTGGCGCAGCCGTTGAAGCGGTCACGCATGGCCTGCGCCTCGCGCTTGCGTCGCGCCATGATCTGCCCGCGCTGGGCGGCCGGCACGACAAAAATGACCTGCTGCAGCATATATTCGGTCGCCGTTGGCTTCTCCCCGCCCTGCTGCAGCATCTTCTGCACCACGTCCTGCTCGGAAAGGGAGGTGCCGGCGCGCGAACGGCCCTGCATCACGCGGCCCCAGCCGATCTGGGTGCGGATGAACTCCTTGAAATGGTCCTTGGTGACCCCTGCCTGTCCCAGTATCTGGTCGAGCTGCGCGGTGGTCATCTTGTTCGACGAGGCGAAATTCGCATAGGACTGGTCGACCATCGCCTGCGTGATGTTCACGCCCACGCGCGCCATCTCCTGCTGGCGCAGCGTCTGGTCGATCATCTCCTCCGCGGCCAGTTCGCTGATATTGCCCTTGCGCTGCATGAGCCTGAGAAGCGCTGCGCGCCGTTCGACGTCGTAGCTCGTGATGGGACGGTCATTGACGACATAACGGATCTCCGTCGCCTCGGAGGGGAGAATGGTCGCAGCGCCCACCCCCAGCACCAGCATCGCCGCCAGCGCCATCATGGCCGTCGACCGGCATATGCTCCGCACCGACATAATCTCCCTTTCCTTCATCATTTCACACGAAAAGAAACCAACAGTGATAATAGCATCACTTTTTTGATAGGCGAAACTGTGACGTCTTCTGCCGCGCTACTGTGCGGTGAAAGATGACAGACCGGCCGAAGAACTTCCGAAATCTCCGAGCGTGCGCAGCGAGATGGTGAAGCCGAAGCTGTTCTCCCGCTCTCCGGTGACCCCGTCGCGCTCTTGCGAGAAGGACATCAGATAGGTGAAGCACTCGTCGTCATAGGCAAAGCCGAAGGAGTTCTTCACGAGCGTCCTGCTTTCGATGTCGAAGGTTCCCGACGCGAAGCCGCGCCAGTTCTGGTGGAAGCGGATCGAGGCATGCCCGCTAACCTCCTGCCGGTCCTCGTCGAACCCGTAGAGCGGCTGGGATTCGATGAAGGCATACTGCAGATTGGCGGTCACCGGCCCCACCGCACCGCCCGCCCGCACATCGGCACGCTTGAGATCGAAGGTCTCCTCGTCCAGCCGCACGCCCGTCGAGAAGGCAAGACCGTTCGGCAGCGAGACCCCGACCAGTCCGACATAGTCTGATACGTCCGTCTCAAGCCCGGAATAGGCGCCGACATTCACCAGATCCGGCGAATCGTAAGGATTGTCGCCCGCAAGCTGATAAGATTGGCCAAAGAGGCCGTGCGCAGTCCAGCCATTTGCGAAACTGCCCGAGTAGCGGATACCCAGATTGGCGCGCGTGCCGCCTTCGATGCGGTCATAGCCCGAGAACTTGTCGCGTTCGAAGAGCGTGGTGGCGTCGAACACGAGCGACTGCGCATCCTCGTTCGGGATGCCGAGCCTGTCGTGATAGGGCTCGTCGGGCCGCGCGAAGAGCTGGGCCATGGGCTCGATGATATGCGCGGAGCCGGCCGCCGAGAACAGGATGGGCCACCGCGCTTCGATGCCCGCCGTCGCCATCGAGCGGTAATAGGCCGACCGGACCTCGCTCTCGGTCGTCATGCCGTTGATCGTGAAGCTCTGGATCTGGCCGACGGCGTTCTGCGAGTAGTCCGTGAAGATGGAATCACCGCGCGCATGCAGGATGGGCGTGACCACGAGCCCGGCGCTCGTAACGAAGGAGCGCCGCCACTCGGCCTCCGTGGTGAAGCGGCCCGAGTTCCCTTCCAGTCCCTGCAGCTTGGTTCCGTACATGCCCTCGTCGCGATAGAGCGACTGCGCGTTCACGTCGATGGTGAGTTCGCCGCCGGCGACCGACCTGTCGGGCGTGTACGAATAATCGAGATTGGGCAGGACTAGCGGCTGCGCGTCGTTGCGTCCACCTGTCACCGCGCTCTCCTGCACCTGGAAACGGTAACCCCTCAGGTCGAAATAGTTCCGGTCGTCGAGACCGGTGAGATAGACTTCCGACCGGTGCACCGCTTCCGAATAGCCTTCGATATCGTAGCTGCGGGAGAAGTTCTTGTCCGACTGGACCATGATGTTCCAGCCGGTCGACCAGCGCGGGTTGATCTGGAAATCGCCCTTGGAGGCCACCATGCCGCGGTCGGTCTCGTTGCCATCGACCTCGGTGGTGGCCCATTCTTCCGGATTCCGCTGGCGGATGCCTGCGATCCGGAGATTGTACTGGCCGTTGTTGAACTGCTGGCGCCACTCGGCTTCGCCCAGGAAACCCTGTTTGGTGTAGCCCGTCACCGAGACGGTGAGATCGAACGTGGGAGACAGGGCGAAATAATAGGGCACCTTGAGGCCATAGCCGCGCTCGCTTCCGCCGAGCACGCTGGGCATCAGGAAGCCGGACTTGCGCTCCACCGTCGGGTCGGCCACCTCGAAGAAGGGCAGATAGGCAATCGGCAGGCCGAACATCTCGAAGCGCGCGTTCTGGAAGCGCACGGTCTTCCGCTCGCCGTTCCAGATGATCTTCTGCGCCTTGATCTGCCAGAGGGGCGGGCGGTTCGGGTTCTCCTCGCAGGGCTCGCAGGCCGTGTAGACGCCCTTGTTGAAGGTGGTGATGCGCCCGCCCTCGCGCTCCGCGCTCTCGGCGCCGAAATAGGTCTTTTCGATCGTCTCGACCCTGAGCGCGCGGATAAAGCCTTCGCCGAGATCGTCCGTGAGGTCGATCTCGTCGGCATGATAGCGATTGCCGTCCTGATCGATGATCTCGACATTGCCGCTGCCGATCACCCGGGAGGTGGTCCGGTCGTAGGTGACGCGCTGCGCCACCACCCGATAGCCGCCATATTCGATCTGCACGCCGCCGACGGCGGTGATGGTGTTCCTGTCGTTGTCGTAGACCAGGGTGTCGGCGGCAAGCAGCATCTGCGCGTCCTGTGGCAGATCGCTCTCGTCGATGCCGGCCACCTGGGCCGCTGCGACAGAAGCGACCGCCACGATGGCGATGATCGCGACACCGGTTGTCATCCGCAGACGCGCCAAGCGGGCGGCTGCGCGGCCTCTAAGCACCGCAACCCCCACTAGCCGTCCTCCCTGAACAAAAGGAAAGTAACCCCAAAAAACATTGCCACCATGACCGGAGTCCACGCCGCAACCGGAGGCGGCACGAAACCGGCGTCGCCAAACGCCCTCACCAAAACCGAAATCACATAAAGCAGAAAGCCGGCGAGGACGCCACCGAGAATCACAGTGGCTGACTGGCCCATTCGCGTAAATCTCATGGAAACCGTCGCGGCGATGAGCGTCATGGCAATGAGAAGCGGCGGCAGTGTGATCAGGGAATGAAGCTGCATGGAAAAGGCGTTGGCGCGCAGGCCGAAAGAGTGAGCCGTGTCGATCATGCGGGGGAGGGCGAAGATGGAGACCGCCTCCGGGTCAGTGAGCTCCTGGCCGACGAATTCCGGCCTGAGATTCGTCGTCACCTCGGCTGATTCGAGTCGCTCCGGCGCGCTGCTGCCGCGTCGCCGCACCACGTCGACAAGTTCCCAGTGGCCCTCGCGCAGGAAGGCGGCGGCGGCGTCGAGCCTCTCGGTGATTCGGCCGTCGCGGATGATGAAGAAGACAGGCCGCACGAGCTCGGTGCCGCCCGCAAGCGCCGCATCGGCGCCGATCACCGTCTCACCCTGATCGGTTCGCTGCTTGAGCCACCTTTCGCTCTCCGCGTTGGAGGAGGTGCGTGCGCCGCGCACGGTCGCCTCCAGCTCCTGCGCGCTCGAGAACGACTTGGCGGCGATCGGGTTCAGCACCAGCACCGTCAGCAGGCCGAAGACGAAGGCGCCGAGGGCGATCGGGGTCAGGAACTGCCACGCAGAGATGCCCGCCGCCCGCGCGATCACCAGCTCATATTTGCGGTTGAGGCTGATGAGGGTCGCCATCGCCGCGACCAGCCCGATGAATGGTACGGCCTGCTGCATGATGATGGGCAGCTGGAGGGCGGCAAGCCCGAGCGCCCAACTCGCCGAAAAGCCTTCCAGGTCGCCGGCCCGCCCGGTGATCTCGGTGAAGGTCACCACATAGACGAGGGCAGCGACGCCGATGAAGTTCCACGCCGTGATCGCGGCGTAGCGGCGAAAGAAATAGCGTCCGAGGGTCGGGCCGATCATGCGCGCCCTCTTGCCGCCGGGCGCAGGCGGCCGATCGAGGTTCCAATGCTCTGGAAGCGGGCAACGAGCTTTTCCGTCCAGCTTGTGGGCAGTTCCATGACCCGGTGCGTGGCGATGAACCAGCTGCAGATCGCGATCGCGCCGAGCGGGACCGCGTAGAGGACGAAGCTGAAGAACGGCGTCGTCTCGGCCTCGTTGCCGGCATAGAAGCCGGCCCACCGCACCAGCAAGCCGATGGTCATGGTGGTGACCATGGGGTGAAGGCGCGTTTCGCGGAAGGAACGCGCGTCACCGGCAACAGCGATGGCGATCAGCGCGAAGACGATCGAGTAGAGCCATTCCGAGAAGCGCATATGCAGCTCCGCCCGGAAGCTCTGCGGATTGTTCGCGTAAAAGCTGTCGCTGGGGTCGGGATCTAGGAGCTCGGGCAGATACCGGTCTTTCGGGTAGAGCGTCGGTACGCCGTCGCCGCTCGAAAATTGCGAGAGGTCGAAGGCATAGGAATCGAAACGGATCACCGAGACGTCACCGTTGGCCGCTTCCCGCTGCACCTCGCCGTCGAGCAGCACGAGAATGCTGCCGTTCTCCCGCTCCACGGTGGTGCCGCGTTCTGCGTGGTAGACGAGCTTCATGTTCTCATCGCGCGTGTCCGCCACGAAGATGCCGCCGAGTTCGCCGTTGGGCAGCCGTTCGGAAATCTGCACGAACAGCCCGTCATCCACCTTCTGGAAGGACCCTTCCCGCAGCACCGTGGTGATCAGGTCCGCGTTGGCGTTGGCCAGGATCACGCGCATGCTCTGGCGCGAATAGGGCTCCAGCGTGTTGTTGATGGCGAAGCCGGCGATGCTCGCCGCGATGGCGATGAGGAGTAGCGGCCGGATGATCGTGGCGCGCGGGCTGCCGGCGGCGCTGATCACCGCCAGCTCCGAATCGGCGTTCATCGTCGCAAGCGTATGGGCGACCGCGATCCCGATGACGAAAGGCAGGATGACGGGCACGACCGCTGGCAGTGCCAGGAGGGCCACCATGAAGAAGGTGGCCGCCGACTGGCCGCTGGAGGTCACGAGGTCCAGCCGGTTGAGCACCTGCGTCGTCCACACGATGACGAGCAGCCACACGAGCGCAGCGGCGGAAATCGCCACCGTGCGGCGCAGGATATAACGCTCGATCACCTTCATCGGCCGACTTTGTTCCCCGTGTTGATGGCCCAACTAGGGCACGGCACGTGTTTTGAGGCACGCGGGAATCTCCCCGTGCGGAGTGGTACAACACGACCCTTCCGCCGCGGAAGACGCAGCAGGCAATCGTCCCCGCGCCAATCTGTCGCCGACAGGCCTAAGGAAGCGGAAAGGAACACGGTTAACGAAAGCTTAGCCGCGACGCTGAAATTCCCGTCTTCTCTAAACGGGTTTGGTTCTTCGTTCCACCCCTTGTCAAACCGCTCAAATCCGCCAAGATCGCGCCACCCTCCTTTTCTTCACGCACAGGACATCCAATGACCGATAAACCGACCGTCGCCTTCGCCAAGTTTGCCGCGCCGAAGAAAGGCAGCGTCATCGTGCTCGCGCCGGAAGGAGGCGATCTTGGCCAGGCCGCCGCCGCGGCGGATCCGGCCGGCGTTCTGCCGAAGGTCTTCGCCGCGGCCGAGTTCAAGGGCAAGCTTGCCGGCACCGTCGAGGCGCTCGCGCCCCATGGCACCGACTATGACCGCCTCGCGGCCATCGGCATGGGCAAGCCCGCTGCGCTCAACGAGCAGGCTTGGCTGCAGATCGGCGGCGCGGCCGCCGCTGCCGCCAGGAACGCGACCGAGGTGACGGTGATCGCGGATGCGGCCGGTCTCGAGCCCTCCGCCCGTGACATCGCCAATATCGGCCTCGGCATCCTGCTGCGCGCCTATGTCTTCGACAAATACAAGACGCGCAAGGAGGAGAACGGTGTCAAGCAGCCGAAGAACCGGAAGGATGTGACCTTCACCATCCAGTGCGCCGATCCCGGCGCCGCCAGAAAGGCCTTCGCGGAAGCCTCTGCCGTGGCGGACGGCGTGTATCTCGCCCGCGACCTCGTCAACGAGCCCGCCAATGTGCTGGGCCCGGTGGAATTCGCCGCCAAGGCGAAGGAATTGGAGGGACTCGGGGTCAAGGTGGAGATCCTCACCGAGAAGGAGATGAAGAAGCTCGGCATGGGCGCTTTGCTCGGCGTGGCGCAGGGCTCCGTCCGGCCGCCGCGGCTCGTGGTGACGCAGTGGAACGGCGGCAAGCAGAAGCAGAAGCCGGTGGCCTTCGTCGGCAAGGGCGTGGTCTTCGACACCGGCGGCATTTCCATCAAGCCCGCGGCGAGCATGGAGGACATGAAGGGCGACATGGCGGGTGCGGCCGCCGTGGTGGGCGTCATGCACGCGCTCGCCGCCCGGAAGGCCAAAACGAACGCAGTCGGCATCATCGGACTCGTCGAGAACATGCCGGACGGCAATGCCCAACGCCCCGGCGACATCGTCACCTCGATGTCCGGCCAGACGATCGAGATCATCAACACGGATGCGGAGGGGCGGCTCGTGCTGGCCGATGCGCTCTGGTACTGCAAGGAGGAGTACAAACCGCAGTTCATGGTGAACCTCGCGACCCTGACCGGCGCGATCATCATCGCACTCGGCAACAGCCATGCCGGCCTCTTCTCCAATGACGACGCGCTGTCGGAGCATCTCACGGCGGCGGGTCTCGCCACGGGCGAGAAGGTCTGGCGCATGCCGCTCGGCAGCGAATATGACAAGCTGATCGACACCAAGAATGCCGACATGAAGAACACGGGCGGGCGCAGCGCCGGCTCCATCACGGCCGCGCAATTCCTCAAGCGGTTCGTGGACGACACGCCCTGGGCGCATCTCGACGTGGCGGGCACGGCGATGGGCTCGCCGTCCTCAGAGATCAACCAGTCCTGGGCTTCCGGATTCGGCGTGCGCCTGCTCGACCGCCTCGTGGCCGATCACTACGAGAGATAGAGGGGTAGGGGTGGACGTCCTTTTCTACCACATGACCGAGTCGACGCTGGAAGAGGCGTTGCCTCCGCTTGTGGAAAAGAGCCTCGAGCGAGGCTGGCGCGTCGGCATCCAGACGGCGAGCGAGGAGCGTCGCGACGCGCTCGATTCACGGCTTTGGACCTTCCGCGACGACAGTTTCGTGCCGCACGGGACGGATCGCGAGCCCCATGCGGCCGAGCAGCCGGTGATCCTCACCACCACCGCCGCCAATCCCAACGCCGCGACGATCCGCTTCCTGGTGGACAGTGCGGAGCCGGGAGCGCTCGAAGGCTACCAGCGCGCCGTCTTCCTGTTCGACGGGCATGATGCCGGCCAGCTGGAAGCCGCCCGTGCGCAATGGAAGGTCATGAAAGCAGCCGGCCACGACGTCACCTATTGGCAGCAGGGGCCCGACCGGCGCTGGCAGAAGAAGGCGTGAGGGTAGGGGAGTAGGGGAGTATTTCGTTGCCCTTTGCTTGCTCGCCTTGCCGGTGGAAACGTTCAGGGATGGATCCTCGGGCTTGGCACGAGGATCCATGCCTGAACATCGACGCATTACCGGCAATCAAGAACACACAGGAGGAGAACTCGGTTCCGAGTGGCGGCCGGCTGCATCTTCAGCCACCGCCCCAACTACTCCGCCACTCCCTCCTCGTACTCCGCCGAAAGCTCCAGCCACTTCTCTTCCTGCCGCGCGATGGTCTGGACGAGTTCCCCGCGCTCCTTGGCAAGCGTTGCGACCTTTCCCGGGTCACGCTCGTAGAGCCCCGGGTCGGCCATCTGCGACTCGATGGATTCGAGCCGCTTTCGCATGCGCTCGATCAGGCCTTCCGTCGCCTTGATCTCCTTGGCGAGCGGCTCGAAAGCCGCACGGCGCTTGGCGGCCTCGCGCCGCCGGTCGGCCTTGGACGCCTTGTCGGCCTCGCGCTTCTCCCGGTTGCGGCTCGCGCCCCCGGTGGTGCGCGCGCGGTAATCCTCCATGTCGCCGTCATAGGGCCGCACCGTGCCCTTGTCGACGAGCCACAGCCGGTCGGCGCAGGACTCGATCAGGTGCCGGTCGTGGCTGATGAGGATCACCGCGCCCTCATAGCTGTTGAGCGCGTCGATGAGGGCCTCGCGGCTGTCGATATCGAGGTGGTTCGTCGGCTCGTCGAGGATGAAGAGATGCGGTGCGTCGAAGGAGGCGAGGCCCATCAGGAGGCGCGCCTTCTCGCCGCCGGAAAGTTCCTTCGCCGGCGTGTCCATCTTCTCAGTGGATAGCCCGAACTGGGCCACCCGCGCGCGCACCCTGGCCTCCGGCGCATCCGGCATCAGCCTGCGGACATGCTGATGCGCGTTCTCGTCCGGCCTGAGGTCGTCGAGCTGGTGCTGGGCGAAGATCGAGACCTTCAGGCCCGGCGCGAGCGTCACGGCCCCCGCCTCGAGCTTCAGCCTGCCCGCGATCAGCTTCGCGAAGGTGGACTTGCCGTTGCCGTTCGATCCCAGAAGCGCGATCCGGTCGTCATTGTCGATGCGCAATGTGAGGTTTCTCAGCACCGGCCTGCCCGGCTCGTAGCCCACCGCCCCGCCCTCGATGGCGACGATGGGGGAGGCGACCGCCTTCACGGGGTTCGGAAAGCGGAAGGGCATCACGTTCTCGTTGACCGCGGCGGCGATCGGCTGCAGCCGCGCAATGGCCTTCAGCCGCGACTGCGCCTGCCTTGCCTTGGATGCCTTGTAGCGGAAGCGCTCGACGAAAGCCTCCATATGCTTCTTCTGCGCCTCCTGCTTGGCGCGCATCTTCTCCTGCAGTTCCGCCTTTTCGGCATATTGCCGGGCGAACTGGTCGTAGCCGCCGCGCCAGAAGGTGAGCTTTTTCTGTTCCAGGTGCACGATGTTGTTGACCGCGCGGTTGAGCAGGTCGCGGTCGTGGCTGATGAGGAGCACGGTGTGGGGATAGCGCGCCAGATAGCCTTCGAGCCACAAGGTCCCTTCGAGGTCGAGATAGTTGGTCGGCTCGTCGAGGAGCAGGAGATCGGGCTCGGCGAAGAGCACGGCCGCAAGGGCCACGCGCATGCGCCAACCGCCGGAGAAGGATGAGGCAGGCCGTTTCTGTGCCTCCACGTCGAAGCCGAGGCCGGCGAGGATCGCGGCCGCGCGCGCTTCCGCCGAATGGGCGTCGATATCGGCAAGCCTCGTCTGGATCTCGGCGATTCGGTGCGGGTCCTTCGCCGTCTCGGCTTCGCGCATCAGGCGGTCCCGCTCGGTATCGGCCTTGAGCACGATGTCGATCAGGGGCTCTTCCGTGCCCGGCGCCTCCTGCGCCACCTGGCCGATGCGCGTGCCCTTGGGCAGGCTGATGGAGCCCGTTTCCGGCGAAAGCTCCCCCGTGACGGCGCGGAAAAGCGTCGTCTTGCCGGTGCCGTTGCGGCCGACAAGGCCGGCCTTAGTGCCGGCTGGCAGCGTGAGGGAGGCGTGCTCGATGAGGAGACGACCGGCAACGCGAAGAGAAAGATCGGTGATCGTAAGCATGGCCGCGAGGTTTTGGCCGAGGCGGCGCACGGTTGCAAGCCTGCGCGGCTCATTTTACGGCCGCCGACGCAAAACGGCCCGCGCGGACGCGGGCCGTTCCTGAACGATAGGTTTCTTTAGCGGCTTGCCATCTGCAGCAGACGGCAGAGCTCCACGAGGTTGCTCTCGTAGCTTGCCGGGCTGGACAGGATGCCGCGGCAGAGCTTCTTGTTGCGCCGGAGTTCCTCGTCGGACATGCCGGCCACGAGGCTGCGGATGGCGCCATTGCCAGCGCCACCGCCGCCGCCGGCGATGCCGCCGCCACCACCAGCGCCGCCGCCACCGCCGCCGCCGCCGCCACCACCAGCGCCACCGCCGCCGCCGCCGCCACCGCCGCCACCGCCACCAGCGCCGCCGCCGCCGAGGCTGATGTCGACATCGGCGTCGATCAGGCTGGAGCCACCGACATTGGCGCCGACGCTGGCATTGATGCCGTTGCTACCACCAATGCTCACATTGGCATCGGTGTCGAGAAGTCCGCTCGAGCCTCCGACATTGGCGCTGAGGTTGCTGTTGACGCCGTTGGCGCCGCCTGCGCTCACATTCGCCTTGGCGTCGGCGAGGCTGGAACCGCCGACGGTGGCGTCGACGCCGGCATTGACACCGTTGGCCCCGCCGATGGAGAGGTCGGTGTCGGAATCGAGCAGGGAGCCCCCGCCGCCGCTGAGCACGCCACCCTCGCCGAACAGCGATCCGCCGCCGATCGTGTTGTTGCTGCTGGCCTGGATGCCGCCGAGATTGACGCCGACATTGGTATCGAGGCCCCCATTGCTGTTGCCGCCGAGGCTGACGCTGGCGATACCGAGATCGATACCGAACCCGCCATCGCTGCCGCCAAGGCTCCCGCCACCGAGTCCTCCGCCGCCGAGATCAAGGGCGGACGCAGGCGTTGCGAGGCTGAGCGCCAGCGCGCCGCTCGCGATTGTCGTAAGAAGTCCCGTCTTGAACCTGAGCATGTTTCACTCCTGAGATTGTTGCCGTGATCAGGTGTGAAGAGCATAGCCAAGACATGCAACCAGTGCACGAAGAAGGTTCTGTAATAGTATGTAAGTTACTTAATAATGGATGAGATTAGTTTAAATTTTTAATTTTCGCGTTCTTGCTAATTGTTTCCCTTGCGTTTCATCATTTGTAAAGACTTTAGGCCAGGTCTCCGATAGCCTCTATGCGTAGTCCCGTCCCTCGGCCGTCCTGTGGAAATAGGCGAGGTCGAGCGAAGGAGGATTCTTGCCCAGCAGCGACAGGATTCCGTGGGCCTGCCCGCGGTGGTGCGCGTGGTGGTTGAAGAAGTGGGAAAGCGCGGGAGCAAGCCGCTGCGACACGACTTTTGGATCGACCACGGTCATATAGGTGAAGCGGCCGTCGAGGGCGGCTTCGTCCAGTCCGCCTGTCCATTCGAGGATGCGCCGGTCCTCGGCCTCGCGGGCGAGCCGCAGCGCCGGCAGCCCGGAATGCAGGATGGTATCGAGCCGCGCCGGCGCATCGCCCTCGCCGGTGAAGCGTTTCATCCAGATGCGGTCGGCGACGAGGATATGGTTGAGCGTCCCCATCATCGATTTGAAGAAGGCGCCCACGTCGCGCGTGAATTCCTCGGGCGTCAGTTCGGCCGCCGCTTCGTAAAGGCGCCCGTTCGCCCAGCGGTTATACGCCGCCATCATCTCGAAATGCTGCTTCATGCTTCCGCTCCCGCTCGTTTTCGGACCCTTGATGGTTATCGTAACTCTTTCGCCCGCACTCATGAATTCCATATATCTTTTCGTGTCGCAAAATCGATTGGAATGGCGTTTCCCGATGGGATAGGTGCAAGCGTGACGCTTCGCGAGAGCCCAACGGGGTATAACGCCGTGCAACTGGTCGAGCCGAGGATCGAACACCTGCCGGGTTGCGTCGCCGCATTGGAGAGCGGCCGGTCACCCGCCAATATTCGGGGAGGCGGCGTTGCAAGGGAGCAACTCGAGAAGATCAGGCGCGACGCGGCGGCGTTTGTCGAGACTCTGGACGATGTGGAAGCGAAGGGCAATCCCGTGAAGCTGCCCGACGGATCGCAGGTTCCGCGCCTGCCCGGATATCACCGGTGGATGTGGGACGGAGCATTCTGCGGCTCCATCGGCTTCCGTTGGCAGGAGGGAGCCTCGGAACTGCCGCCGCATGTCCCCGGCCATGTCGGCTATGCGGTCGTTCCCTGGAAAAGGGGGCGAGGATATGCGCGCCAGGCTTTGCAGATGCTTCTTCCGGACATCAAGGCGCGCGGGCTTGCTTTCATCGAAATAACCACCGACGCCAATAACATCCCTTCGCAGCGTGTCGTCACGGCATGTGGCGGGCAGTTCGTGGAGCGGTTTCTCAAGCCGGACATGTATGGCGGAGCTGAAGCTTTCCGCTATCGCATCGAATTGACCGCATAGCTTCTGCAGGATGCCGGCGGTATAGGGAATGATGGGAAAGCACATGACCATTCTGCTTTATGATCTCGTCGGTCGGGACGAGGCTCGTCCGTTCAGCCCCCATTGCTGGAAGGTCGCCTTCGCGCTGGCCCACAAGGGGCTGGCCTTCGAGCGTGTGCCCACGCGCTTCAGAGAGGTGCCCGCGGTCGAGGGCGGGGCGAGCAAGTCCGTTCCGCTGATCCGAGACGGCGAGCGGCTGGTGCGCGATTCCTTTGCGATCGCGCTGTACCTGGACGAGGCCTATCCGGACCGCCCGAGCCTGTTCGGCGGGGACGGGGGCAAGGCGATGGCGCGGTTCGTGGAGCGCTGGTCGCAGCTCACTTTGCACAGCTTCATCGGCCAGGCGGCGCTTTTGGACATTCACGGCCTGCTCGATCCGCAAGACCAGGCCTATTTCCGGCAGAGCCGCGAGCAGCGCTTCGGCAGGCCGCTGGAGGCGGTGCCGGCCGATCGCGAAGAGAGGCTTCAGGCCTTTCGCGCCTCGCTGGAGCCGCTGCGCACGCTCTTCTGGCATCAGCCCTTCATCGGCGGGGAGGGTCCGCTCTTCCCGGATTACATCGTCGCCGGCGCACTGCAATGGGCGCGCGTGTCTTCGCCCTTTCCCTTCCTGGCGGAGGATGATCCGGTGGCGGATTGGTTCGGCAGGCTCCTCGACCTCCACGAGGGACTGGGGCGCAGCGTGCCGGCCGCGGCCTGAACGCTCTTCACAGGGAAGCCAACCGCCGCTATAGACCCGCCATCTCGGAATTCCCCTGAAACGAAGGACATGAAATGGCGATCGAACGCACCTTTTCCATGATCAAGCCGGACGCGACCAAGCGCAACCTCACCGGCGCCATCACCAAGATGTTCGAGGATGCGGGCCTGAAGGTCGTCGCCTCCAAGCGCGTCTGGATGAGCCGCCGGCAGGCCGAAGGCTTCTATGCCGTCCACAAGGAGCGGCCCTTCTTCGACGAGCTGTGCGAGTTCATGTCCTCCGGGCCCACGGTGATCCAGGTGCTCGAGGGCGAGAACGCCATTGCCAGGAACCGCGAGATCATGGGCGCCACCAATCCCGCCAATGCCGACGAGGGCACCATCCGCAAGCTCTACGCCCTGTCCATTGGCGAAAACTCCGTACACGGCTCCGACGCGCCGGAAACGGCCGCCGAGGAGATCCGCTACTGGTTTTCGGAGACCGAGATCGTCGGCTGATCTCCTGGTAGGCAGGCTTTGAACTATAGAGCCGGGGCATGCCCCGGCTTTTTTGTCGATGACTTCGGAGAAGCTGGTGACGTGCCGGCGTTCAGGCATGGATCCTCGGGTCAAGCCCGTGGATCCATGCCTGAACATCAAAACGCCTCCGGCGCTTGTCGTCAGGACGGTCAGCGCTCTCTTACCTGATCTTTCGATCGGTCCAGCGTCCGAGCGCTTCCTCGTCCGCAGTCTTGGCCTCGACCCAGCGGCCGGGTTCTTCCCCTGCCGGATGCTCCTTCTTCCAGAAGGGCGCCCGCGACTTGAGGTAATCCATCAGGAAATCGGCCGCTTCCAGCGCCGCCCTGCGGTGCGACGAAGCCGCCACAACGAGCACGATGTTCTCGCCGGGGCGGACCTTGCCGAAGCGGTGGATGACGGTGAGGCCCGAAAGCCGCCAGCGCTCCGCCGCCTCCCGCGCGATGCGCGTGATCTCGGCTTCGGCCATGCCGGGATAGTGTTCCAGCTCCAGGGCTGCGAGGCGGCCGCCCTCGTCGCGGCAGAGTCCGGTGAAGGTGACCACCGCGCCCACATCCCTGCGTCCTGCCGTCAGCCGGCGCATCTCGGCCTCAAGGGCGAAATCCTCGGCCTGGACGCGTATATGGGGTTCGCAGCCGCTGGCCATGCTCAGCCTCCGGTCATGGGCGGAAACAGCGCCACCTCGCCATCATCAGACAGCTTCGTATCGTGATCGACGTGCTCGTGGTCGATGGCCACGCGGATCACCTGCGGATGTTCGAGCGCCGCGGCATAGCCGCCGCCGCGCGCCTTGAGCCATTCCAGGAGATCGGCCACGGTCTTCACCTCGCCGGGCAGGGCGACCTCCTCGGCCTCCCTGCCGATCCTCTCGCGCACCCAGGCGAAATAGACGAGCTTCATCTCATTCCTCGATGATGTGCTTCAGGCCGGCCCGGAAATAATCATAGCCCGTGTAGAGCGTTACGAGCGCGGAGAACCAAAGGAGCGCGATGCCCGTTTCGGTCACATAAGGCACGATCTTGTCCCCGGCAGGCCCCGCGAGCAGGAAGCCGATCGCCAGCATCTGGATCGCGGTCTTCCACTTGGCGAGCTGCGTCACCGGAACGCTGACCTTGAGCGCCGCGAGGTATTCGCGCAGGCCGGAGACGAGAATCTCGCGGCAGAGAATGATGATGGCGGCCCAGAGCGACCAGCCGGCGATGGTGCGGTCCGTATCGGCGGCGAGCAGCAGCAGGGAGGTCGCCACCAGCAGCTTGTCGGCGATCGGATCCAGCATCCTGCCGATATTGGAGGTCTGCTTCCAGCTGCGGGCAAGATACCCGTCGAAATAGTCGGTCACACTGGCGGCGATGAAGATGCCGAGCGCGGACCAGCGCGCGAAATCGCTCGATTGCAGCCGCCCCTCCAGGAAGAAGCACAGCACGATCAGCGGCACCGCCAGGATGCGCGCATAGGTGAGCAGGTTGGGCAGGTTGAAGGCGCGTTGCTGCGACATGGATTGCTGGCTCATGGTGCCCTAAGCATTTTGCAGCCAAATAAGACCAAATTGGCGTCCGGCCACCGGCGGCGGGAACAATTGAGGCGGTACCTCCGGTCATCCCGGAATAGCCCCCTCTCTACTCAAATCAGCAGGGTGCGCCGCGGTCAAGCCGCTGTCGGCGTGTTGCGGCCTCTAGCCGCTCTCGTGGAAATGGTTGTAGACCAGCCGCGCAATGGATTCGGAGATGCCGTCCACCTCCATCAGGTCCTCGATGCCTGCACGGCTCACCGCCTTTGCGGTGCCGAAATGATGAAGCAGCGCGCGCTTCCGGCCGGGGCCGATGCCGGAGATCTCGTCGAGCGGGTTCTTCACCATTTCCTTCTTGCGCCGCGCGCGGTGCGAGCCGATGGCGAAGCGGTGCGCCTCGTCGCGCAGGCGCTGCACGAAATAAAGCACCGGGTCGCGCGGCGGGAGCGTGAAGGGCGGCCGTCCTTCCATGAAGAAGCGCTCACGCCCCGCATCGCGATCCACACCCTTGGCCACGCCGATCGCCGTCACCAGGTCGGCGATGCCGAGATCGTCGAGGATCTGCCGCACGGCCGACATCTGGCCCTGGCCGCCGTCGATCAGGATGACGTCGGGCCAGGCCGGGAAGGCGGCATCCACCTCCGCCTCTTCCTCGCCAGTGCCGTTGCCGGGCAGGCCCTGCTCCTTGATGAGGCGGGCGAAGCGCCGCTGCATCACTTCGCGCATCATGCCGAAATCGTCGCCCGGCGTGATCTCGGTCGAGCGGATATTGAACTTGCGGTACTGGTTCTTCACGAAGCCTTCCGGCCCCGCCACGATCATTGCGCCGACCGCGTTCGTGCCCATGATATGCGAGTTGTCGTAGACCTCGATGCGCCGCGGCGCGGCCTCGAGCCCGAAGGTCTCCGCGAAACCGTCGAGCAGCCGCGCCTGCGAGGACGTCTCGGCGAGACGGCGTCCGAGCGCCTCGCGGGCGTTCTGAGCCGCGTGGTCGGTCAGGTCCTTCTTCTCCCCCCGTTGCGGCACGGAGACCGTGACCTTGCGTCCCGCGCGGGCCGAGAGCGCCTCGGCCAGAAGATCCTGATCCTCCACCGGATGCGAGAGGAGCAGAAGGCGCGGACAGGGCTTGTCGTCGTAGAACTGCGCCAGGAAGGAACCAAGCACTTCGGCGGGGCCGAGCGCCGGGTCGGCCTTCGGGAAGTAGGCCCGGTTGCCCCAGTTCTGGCCGGTGCGGAAGAAGAAGACCTGGATGCAGGTCTGGTCGCTTTCCTGATGGATCGCGAAGACATCCGCCTCCTCGATGCCCTGCGGGTTGATGCCCTGGTGGCTCTGCACGTGGCTCAGCGCCGAAAGCCGGTCGCGGTAGATGGCGGCCCGCTCGAAATCGAGCGCTTCGGAGGCTTCCTGCATGGCTGCGGCGATCTCCGCCTTCACTTTCGAGGAGCGGCCGGAAAGGAAATCCTTGGCCTCCGACACGAGCTCGGCGTAGTCATCCGGATTGATCTCGCCCGTGCAGGGACCGGAGCAGCGCTTGATCTGGTAGAGCAGGCAGGGCCGCGTGCGGCTCTCGAATACCGAATCGGTGCAGGTGCGCAGGAGAAAGGCGCGCTGGAGGGAATTGATCGTGCGCCCGACGGCGCCGGCGGAGGCGAACGGCCCGAAATAGTCGCCCTTGCGCGAGCGCGCGCCGCGATGCTTGAAGATGCCGGGCGCGGGGTGGTCTCCGGTGAGCAGAATATAAGGGAACGATTTGTCGTCGCGCAAAAGCACGTTGAAACGGGGGCGCAGGCGCTTGATGAGATTGGCCTCGAGCAGCAGCGCTTCCGTTTCGGTGCGCGTGACGACGAACTCCATCGACGCCGTCTCGCGGATCATGCGCTCGATGCGGTTCGAATGGCCGCGCCCCTGGGCGTAGTTGGTGACGCGCTTCTTGAGGCTGCGCGCCTTGCCCACATAAAGCACGTCGCCGTTCCGGTTCATCATCCGGTAGACGCCGGGCGCGTTGGGCAGCCGCTTCACGACCGCCTGGATCATCTCCGCGCCGATGGCGGCGGTTTCGCTGCCCGCGCTGTCCCAATCGAGCGCCGCATCCTGGAGCGCGCGCACAGGGGTAAGGTCCGCCGCGCTCACGCTGCGCCTCCGGCCGCATCGTTCCATGCGAGGTGCTTGCCGCCGTCGAGCGCGATCATCTGCCCCGTGACCGACGGCGTCTCCCACAAATAGCGGATTGTCGCGCCGAATTCGCTCAGATTCGGGCCGCGGCCGAGGATGAGCCCCGCCGTCTGCCGGCGGAAGCTCGCCTCGTCCTCGCCCCTGTCCGGCAGGGTGGGGCCGGGACCAATCGCGTTGACCCGGATTCGGGGCCCGAGCGCCTGCGCCATGGTGCGCGTCGCCGTCCACAACGCCGCCTTCGAAAGCGTGTAGCTGAAATGGCGCGGGGTGGGCTTCCACACGCGCTGGTCTATCATGTTCACAATCATGCCTTCATGGTCTTGCGGCAGGAACCGTACGAATTCCCTCGCCAGGATCGCCGGTGCCTTCACGTGGAGCGCGAAATGCCGGTCCCAGGTCTCGTCCGCGAAGTCTGTTACCGAATCTTCCTCGAAGACGGATGCATTATTGACGAGGAGCCCGATCGGGCCAAGCGCAGCCTCCGCCTCCTCTACCAGCCGCCCTGCCTGCGTGGTGTCAGTAAGGTCAGCCTGCAGAACATAGGCACTGCCGCCCGAATCTGAAATGCCGGCTGCAAGCTTTTCGGCTTCCGCACGCGATTGTCCGCAGTGAATCGCCACGGCGAAACCGTTCGCTGCGAGATCGAGCACAATTGCCCGCCCGATTCTTTTAGCTCCACCGGTGACGAGGGCACTTTGTTTTGCCGGCCTCATTCGCACATCCATTTTGTATTATTTAGATCGCCGCAAATATATACTCTTCCTTTTCAAATCCCCAGTCGCCTGGTTCGGCATCTATACCTTTGCCGGCGGCCACTATGGTTAGCAGAGTTTTAATTGAACAGCCCGACATGATCAAATTTGTTGCATCCGGGCCACACTCGCTGCCGTAGGGGAGGACAGGAATACATGTTTTCCAATTTAGCCATTTTGCGGCCATCTTTCACGGCTTTTCCATCGAGCCGGCGGAACCGCGCGGCCACAAACATCGTTATGCGCCCGCGGTTGGGGTACTTGGACGTTTGCCGGTTTCCGGGATGCGTCCATTCCTCGAATTTGCTCATGTGGCTAAGGAGATCACAATGAAGGCCAACAAGAACTCGATGCTAGGCTTTGCGGCCGCGGCCGCGATCGTCGCAATGGCGATGCCGGCCTATGCCGCCGACGTCGTCTACGAACAGCCGCCGGCACCGCCCGCGGCTCCGATGGAAGTGGCGCCGGTCGCCACCTGGGCCGGCCCCTATGCGGGTATCGCGCTCGGCTACGGCTTCGCCGGCGAGGTGAGCGCGGACGGCGGTCCCGACATCGATACCGACGGCTTCGTCGGTAACGTGTTCGGCGGCTGGCAGGGGCAGTCCGACCGGTTCGTCTACGGTGTCGAGGGTGACATCGGCTACAACGGCATGAAAGGCGACGAGGGCGGCGTGGACGTCGAGCACGGCGTCGATGGGTCTATCCGCGCCCGCCTCGGCTATGCCGCGACCGACAACGTGCTGCTCTATGCCACCGGTGGTGGCGCGGCGAGCCGGCTCGAAGCTTCGGCCCCGGGCATTTCCGAGTCGGAGACCGCTCTCGGCTGGACGGCCGGTGCCGGCGTGGACGTGAAGCTGACGCCGAAGTCCTTCGCACGTCTCGAGTACCGCTACACCGACCTCAGCGCGGACTTCGACGGCGGCGACGTCGACACGACCAGCAACCGCGTCCTGCTCGGCGTGGGTATGCAGTTCTAAGCAGGGCGGAAACGCCAAAAAAAGCCGGGCCCTGCGCCCGGCTTTTTCTTTTTGGGGCCATGTCCGTTCGATGAAAGATCACCGCACGGGCGGCATGGTCACGCTCCGCTGCCGGCAGGACTTCTCGTCCACCTCCTCGCACGGGCGGAACTCCAGATCACGTGTCATGCAGATGCGCACCTCGCGCAGGTAGCGCCCGTCGCAGACGACGGCGATCCCGGCGGCATCGAGCCCCGGATTGGCCGCGCGGAATTCTTCCTCCACCTTGTCCGGTGAAACGGAAAGCGGCCTTTCCAGCCTCGATAGACCCTCAGGGATTTCGATCCGGCCGCGCGCCTCGCGCAGCAGTGCGAAATAAGCCTCCTGCCCGAGACCGGTGCAAGAGCCGTGCTTGCGCCATTGGTGGCCGATCAGCCCGGCGGAAGGCACGATGTCGTGATAGGCCTCCACGAGGCGCCGCGGCACCCGTTCCGGTTGGCGGCTGGGGCAGAATTCGGGATAGCCGCTCTCAAATTGCGGCCACAGCCCATGCACCACGAAGGCATAGGGGCGGGCGGCGTCGCATTGTTCGGGATTGGCGTCCTCCGCCTCGGCCGCGCAGTAGCTCGGCGACCAGGACAGCGAAAGCACGTAGAAATCGAAGGTCCCCGGTTCGGCGCCGCGCTCGCCGGGCAGGGCAGGTGATGCGGTCGCCGCGGTGAGGAAAAGGGCGGCCGCCCACCTCCGCAGTCTCACCTCCGCCTGGTTTTGACGCGCACCGGCCGGGTGCGCCTGTGATACCAGAGCGGCAGCATCAGGGTCGGGAGAAGAAGCGGAAGATAAAACAGAGCCAAGAGATCCATCATGAAATCCTATATCGATATGCGAAGTCACCGTGGCAATACCCGCCTATTGGAACGGACAAAAAAGAACGCGCGGTTTGCACGCGCACGAAAATAAGTCTCAAAATCTCGTTGCGAGGCGGTGAATGGCCGGAAGAGGGGCCGCAGCCCCTCAGCGCAGAACCCGGCAATCATTGTTGTAGACGTTCCATCGGTCGAAGCCGAGGACGCAGAATTCGACATTGTCCCCGACGCCGGCGAAGCCCTGGCCATATTCGATCATGTACCAGATGGGCCGGTCCTCGCCCGAGGTGAGCCGGGCGGTGCCCGCGCAGTAGAGCCGCTCGATCGTGCCGTTGACGGTCCTGGGCTCATGCCTGGTAAGGTGCACGCCGTAAAGGTCGACGATGCCGACATCAGGCAGGTGCGGCACATGCGTGACCTGGTAGCGGAAATTGTTCTGGATGTTGCCGAGCACGCTGCGATGGCCGCAGATATCGTCCGTTCCCCGGTAGACACCGACATAATCGGCGGCCTCCACCGTGGCCGTCTGCATCACGGCCGAGAGGGCGAGTGCGAAACCTGCGGCGAATGCCGTTGGGCGTGCCATGGAGCGTCTCCTGATGATGCCGAGTTCGGGATGCAGTTTCCGCCAGCCATCCGTTCCGGTCAAGATGGCGTCTGCGCTTCCTCCGTCAGCTGTCGGGTGAAGAAGCTTCCGTTTCCATCCTCGCCGAGTAGGTTCGCCAGGACGGGAAGGAGGATGCGCAGCTCCCGTTTGAGGATGTAGGGCGGATTGGCCACGATAATGCCCGTCCCATCGAGCCGCGGCTCGGGCGAGGGCTGCCGGACCAGGAGGCCGACATCGAGGATGTCCGGTACGCCGCTTCGCGTGAGGGCCGCGCGGAAGCGGTCCACCTCTTCACCGTCCTTGATGGGATACCAGAAAGCGTAGATGCCGCCCGGCCAGCGCCGGTGCGCCTTCCTGAGGCCGTCCACCATGCGGGCGAATTCGCCTTCCTGCTCGAAGGGCGGGTCGACCAGCACCAGCCCGCGCTTCTCCTTTGGCGGAAGATGCGCGCCGAGCGCCAGCCAGCCGTCGAGCTCGATGATGCGCACCTGGTGGTCGCCCGCGAAATTCTCCTTGAGCGCTTCGGCATCCCGCGGATGAAGCTCGATTGCCGTCAGCCGGTCCTGCCGGCGCAGGAGGTGGCGCACGATCATCGGCGAGCCGGGATAAACCGCGAGCGAATCGCCCTGATTCACCGCGCGAACGGAATCGAGCAAGGGCTTGAGAAGATTCGCTGCTTCCCCCTCGATCGGAGTGGCGGTGAGTCGGCCGATGCCGCCCCGCCATTCGCCGGTCTTCTGCGCCTCCTCGGAGGAAAGATCGTAGAGCCCCACTCCGGCATGCGTGTCGATCACGCGGAAGGGCTTCTCCTTGCGCTTGAGGTATTCCACGACGCGTGTGAGCACGGCATGCTTCACCACATCGGCGAAATTTCCTGCATGATAGGCGTGGCGGTAGTTCATCGGCTCTTTCGCTCGGGCGTCCATCATTTAGGCTGATGGATCGCGTAAACGCTTTTGACCGGTCTGGACCTACTCCGACGAGGGCAAAACCGCTAGTCTCACGCGCATGAACACACATGCACCGCTCCGTATCGGCCATTCGGCCTGCCCGCACGACTGCCCCTCCACCTGCGCGCTCGACGTCGAGATCGTCGACGGCCGCATCGGCCGCGTCCACGGCGCCAAGGACAACAGCTACACCGCCGGCGTGATCTGCGCCAAGGTCGCCCGCTATGCCGAGCGCGTGCACCACCCCGATCGTCTCGTGAAACCGCTGGTGCGCGCCGGCGCCAAGGGGGAGGGCGCTTGGAAGGAGGCGAGCTGGGAAATAGCCCTCGACCTCGCGGCGGAAAACCTCCTCAAGGCCGAGGAGCGCTACGGCACCGAAACCGTCTGGCCCTACCAGTATGCGGGCACGATGGGTCTCGTGCAGCGCGATTCGATCCACCGGCTGCGCCACGCCAAGCGCTATTCCAGGCAGTT
This sequence comes from Chelativorans sp. AA-79, assembly GCF_029457495.1. Lineage (NCBI taxonomy): Bacteria > Pseudomonadati > Pseudomonadota > Alphaproteobacteria > Hyphomicrobiales > Phyllobacteriaceae > Chelativorans > Chelativorans sp. AA-79. The sequence goes on along the minus strand of NZ_CP120361.1, from coordinate 3,266,378 downwards.
CGACACGATCTGCACCAATCCCGCCTGGGCAGGCTATGTGATGGGCACGGGCGCGCTTCGCGGGCCCGACCCGCGCGAGATGGCCAAGGCCGATTGCGTCGTCATCTGGGGCACCAACGCGGTGGCCACCCAGGTCAATGTGATGACCCACGCCGTGCGAGCCCGCAAGGAGCGCGGGGCGAAGATCGTCGTCATCGACGTCTATGACAACGCCACCATGAAGCAGGCCGATCTCGGCATCGTCCTGCGCCCGGGCACCGACGGCGCGCTCGCCTGTGCGGTGATGCACGTGCTCTTCCGTGACGGGTTCGCCGACTGGCCGTATCTGGACAGATATACCGACGACCCGAAAGGGCTGGAAGCACATCTCGCAACCCGCACGCCCGAAAGGGCCGAAGCAATCACCGGCGTGCCGGCGGCGGAAATCGAGGCTTTCGCACGGCTCGTGGGTGAGACGAAGCGCAGCTATTTCCGCCTGGGCTACGGCTTCACGCGAAACCGCAACGGCGCGGTGAACATGCATGCGGCGCTTTCGATCGCTGCGGTCACCGGCGCATGGCAGTACGAGGGCGGCGGCGCCTTCCACTCCAATTCCGGCATTTTCGGGCTGGATAAGGCGCTGATCGAGGGCACGGCCTTCGCCGATCCGTCCGTCCGCTCGCTCGATCAGTCGCAGATCGGCCGGGTGCTGACAGGGGATGCGGAAGCGCTTCACGGCGGCCCGCCGGTCACGGCGATGCTCATCCAGAACACCAACCCTGCCAATGTCGCGCCGGAGCAGCGGCTGGTGAAGCGCGGCTTCCTGCGTGACGACCTGTTCGTCTGCGTGCACGAGCAGTTCATGACCGACACGGCCAAGCTCGCCGACGTCGTGCTGCCCGCCACCATGTTCGTCGAGCACGACGACATCTATCGCGGCGGCGGCCACCAGCACATCATCCTGGGGCCGAAGCTCATCGACGCGCCCGGCGAAGCGCGGGAGAACATCTTCGTCATCGACGAACTGGCCAAACGCCTCGGTGTCGATCACATGCCGGGTTTCGGCCTGTCGGCGCGCGAGCATCTCGACTGGATGCTGGGCCGAAAAGGGCTGGGCACCTTCGACAGCTTCCGGCATGAGCGCTGGGCCGACGTGCAGCCGGATTTCGAGACGGCGCATTTCCTTAGCGGCTTCGGCCATCCGGACGGGAAGTTCCGCTTCCGGCCGAGCTGGACCGGAACGCCGGGGCCGAACCGGCCGCCCGAATCGATCGGCATTCAGGGGCCGCACGAGCGGCTGCCCGAATTCCCGGACCACGTGGATTTCATCGAGGCGGCTGACGCACAGCATCCCTTCCGGCTCGCCACGTCACCCGCGCGCACATTCCTCAATTCGAGCTTCACGGAAACCCCGGGTTCCAAGAAGCGCGAAGGCCGGCCGGAGCTCATGCTGCATCCCGAGGATGCCGCCGCTCTGGGGCTCGCGGAGGGCGACCGGGTGGAGATCGGCAATCACCGCGGCGAGGTTGTGCTCCACGCCAAAGTCTTCGACGGCCTGCGCCGCGGCATCGTCATTGCCGAGGGTATCTGGCCGAACGGCGCGCATGAGCGCGGGGAGGGCATCAACGTGCTGACAGGTGCCGACGCGATCGCGCCGTATGGCGGGGCGGCCTTCCACGACACGAAAGTGTGGATACGGCCTGCGTGAGGACAGGAGGGACCGCCGCTTCCGGCAGTCCCTAATATTTGAGCCCGAACTGGATTTCGATCCGGTGGTATCCGGCCTTTCCGCCGTTCCAGTCGTGGTAGACCTCGCGGCTCTCGCCGGAGAATTCGTGCCGTGACATCTCGATCTCCTTCACGAGTGGCGCATAGCCCTGCGTGAACAGTGTGCGCAGCGGCCCCTGGTGGGTGGCCGAGGCGACCATGATCGGCTCCAGATGAAGAAGCTCGAATGGTCCTTCATAGGCGGAGGAGGGCGCCACCGGGCGGCAGAACCGGCAGTCGAACGGCGTCCGCCCGTCCATGGGCAGGTTGTGCGAAATGAAGGTCCACGGGCCGGCGATGCCCATCCCGCTCTTCTCGATTTCTGCATCGATGGCGGGCGTCAGCTCGGCCGCCGCAAGCTTCACCTCCGGGATCGTGAGCCTGCGGAGGGCACTCAGCACCCACATGTCCGGCGTTTCGACAATGTTCATGGGGCATCTCCTTTGCCCGGACGGTTAAGGCGCGGAGCGTTTGGCAGCAAACGAAAATGGAGAATGGTTTTCCAAACAGGCTGGAAAAGTTATCGTCCGGAGGAAATTCATACTCCCTGCGCTCAGAAGCGCAGGTGAGCCATCGAGAAGAGGTCCTTGTACGTCCCTTCGGAAAAACCGGCATTCACATGCCTGCCTTCCACCTGGAAGCCGTGTTTCCGGTAGAGCCGGATCGCCGGCTCGTTATCGGCATAGACCGTCAGTTCCAGCCGCTTGAGGCCGCGCCAGTTGTCAGCGACGTCGCACAAAGCACCAAGAATGGCAGAGCCGATGCCGCGCCCGACGAAATCGTCGGCAACGCCCATCACGATCTCGCCGATATGGCCCTTCTCGCCGGCCCGTTGGGCAGGAGCGTGCCGTGCCCCACCACTTGGCCATCGATCTCCGCGACGATCCATGTGGCTTCCGGTCCCGCGCCGGAGATCCGCTTTTCCCATTGCTGCACCGTCTCGAAGGGCAGGCGAAGCGTTCCGCGCCGGAAGCCGGGCATGTTCGCGATACGGCACATGGCCTCCGCATCGCTGATGCGGATCCCACGAAGGGTGGGCTCGAGGCGGTCTGACGGCACGTCCGGCACTCTCTACAGGTTGCGCTTTCCATCAACCTAGCCTTCTTCCACACCGACCTGAAGAGGCTCAGGCAAGATGTCATGTGGTTGTTACCGAATGTTGCCTTGCTCCTTGGCCGGCGAGGCCCTCAGGGCGTCCGCCGCGCCAGGTCTTCCAGATTGACCGCTTCCTCCACGGAGGAGGGGACGACGAGGCTCGCCCGCTCGCCCCAGCCGATATCGGCGGAGGCGGCAAAGGCGGTCTTTCCCCCTTCCATTCGCGCGCGGCCGGAGGCGACGAGCGCCAGCGCCAGCGGGTAGAGCCGATGCTCCACGCGCAGCACGCGGTCGGCAAGCTCACCCTCTGTCTCGCCGGGTACGACGGGCACGGCGGCCTGTGCGATGATCGGTCCGCCATCCATCTCGTGCGTGATGAAATGCACCGTGCAGCCATGGATGCGCATGCCGGCTTCCAGCGCGCGGGCGTGACTGTTCAGCCCCTTGAAGAGGGGCAGCAGCGACGGATGGATATTGATCATCCGCCCTTCCCAGCGCTGCACGAAATCGGCGCTGAGGATGCGCATGAAACCGGCAAGGCAGATGAGTTCCGCCCCGTGCCGGCCGAGTGTCTCTTCCATTGCCGCCTCGTGGGCGGCCTTGTCCGCGAAGTCGCCGCGCGGCACGGCGATGGCCGGGATGCCGGCCGCCATCGCCGCCGTAAGCCCCGGTGCGTCCGCATTGTCGCTCACCACGCAGGCGATCTCGGCTGGAAAATCGGCTTCTGCCGCGGCCCGGATCAGCGCCGACATGTTCGAGCCGCGGCCGGAAATGAGGATCGCCGTCTTCTTCCTTGCCCTCATAGCGCAAGTGCCCCCTGATAGATCACGCCCTTGTCGCGGCGCGGCACGATGCCGCCCAGGATTTCCACGTGTTCGCCCGCCTGCTGCAGTACGGCCGCGACCTGCGCCGCCTGGCCGGCCGCCACCACGACGATCATGCCGATCCCGCAATTGAAAGTGCGCAGCATCTCCTCGGGCGCCACGCCCCCCGCGGCTGCGAGCCAGGAGAAGACGGGATGGACCTCGACGGCGTCGAGATTGATTTCCGCCGCGTAGGCCGGCGGCAGCACGCGCGGGATGTTCTCGGGAAAGCCGCCGCCCGTGATATGCGCCAGCGCCTTCACCCCATGGGTCCCGGCGATGGCTGCAAGGACGGGCTTCACATAGATGCGGGTGGGAGTGAGCAAGGCTTCCGCCAGCGGTTTCGCAGTGTCGAACGGGGCGGGATCATCCCAGCCGAGCCCGCTCAGCGAAACGATCTTGCGCACCAGCGAGAAGCCGTTGGAATGGGCGCCGGAAGAGGCGAGGCCCAGGATGACGTCGCCTTCCACGATGTCGTTGGTGGGCAGCAGCCGGCCGCGCTCGGCGGCCCCCACGGCAAAGCCCGCCAGATCGTAATCGCCGTCGCGGTACATGCCCGGCATTTCGGCAGTCTCGCCACCGATCAGCGCACAGCCTGCCTCCCGGCACCCCTCGGCGATGCCGGCCACGATGGCCGCACCCTGGTCCGGATCGAGCTTGCCGGTTGCAAAATAATCGAGGAAAAAGAGGGGCTCCGCGCCCTGCACCACGAGATCGTTCACGCACATGGCGACGAGGTCGATTCCTACCGTGTCGTGCCTGCCCGATTCGATGGCGAGCTTGAGCTTGGTGCCCACCCCGTCATTGGCGGCGACGAGCACCGGATCGGCAAAGCCCGCCGCCTTGAGATCGAACAGTCCGCCGAAGCCGCCGATTTCGCCGTCCGCACCCGGCCGGCGCGTGGAGCGCACCAGCGGCTTGATCCTGTCGACGAGCGCATTGCCCGCATCGATGTCCACGCCGGCATCGGCGTAGCTGAGGCCGTTCTTCTTCTGGCTCATTGGGCGTCTTTCACCGCGCTTTCCTCACCCGGCTATTGGCATGAAGGGCAGGGCATCGCAAGAAGCCTGACCGCATCGCACACAGCGTCTGGACCATTATTGCCCCTTGCGGTGCGCGACGGCGCCAGCCATTTATGCGTCACATGACCGTTTCGGTCCAGAAGGGGCGAACAGGGAAACCGGCTTGACCATACCCAATCTCATCACGCTGCTGCGCTTCCTGCTCGTGCCGGGCGTGGTGTTCGCATTGCTTGCAGGCGAGGTCGACTGGGCTTTCGCGGGCTTTGTCTTCGCCGCCGTTTCGGACGGGGTGGACGGCTTCATCGCCCGCCACTTCAACCAGAGGAGCGAGCTCGGCGCCTATCTCGATCCGATGGCGGACAAGCTTCTGCTCGTCAGCGTTTTCGTCGTGCTCGGCTATATGGGCAATCTTCCGCTGTGGCTGGTGGTCGCCGCCGTGTCGCGTGACGGGCTCATCGTGGGCGGCGTGCTCCTTTCCGCCATCATGGGCCAGCCCGTGGCCATGAAACCGCTCCTGGTGTCCAAAGCGAACACGCTGGTGCAACTCGTTCTCGCCTCGCTCGTTCTTGCGGGGCTTGCCTTCAACTTTTCCCTGGGGCCCCTCTATCCCGGCCTCGTCTATCTGTCCGGCCTCTTGACCGTCGCTTCCGGCGCGGCCTATCTCGTGGGCTGGATCAAGCATATGGGCGGTTATGTCGATACCGGCACCCCAGGAGAGTGAGGCGGAAGCGGCGCCGCGGCGGGTGCTGGCCCGGCAGGTCGTCTTTTGGCTGCTTGCAGTCGCCATCCTGATCCTGTTCCTCTATGTCTTCAGCTCCATCCTGCTGCCTTTTCTGGCCGGGATGGTGCTTGCCTATTTCCTCGATCCGATCGCTGACCGGCTGGAACGGCTGGGCTTGTCGCGGTTGGCCGCAACCGTGTTCATCCTCGGTGCGTTCATCATCCTGCTGGCGCTCGCGCTGATGGTGATCATCCCGGTCCTCGGCAACCAGCTTTCCGATTTCACCCTGCGCCTGCCGGAATATCTTACGCGGCTCCAGGCGATGATCACCAATCTCGACCCCGGCTGGTTCGAGGAGAAAGTGGGAGTCGATCCCCAGTCGCTCCAGGAAGGGCTGAACACACTGCTCACCCAGGGCGCGGGCTTCGTCGCCACGCTCTTCGCGTCCATCTGGAGCTCGGGCGTGGCGCTGGTGAACCTGGCGAGCCTTTTCATTGTCACCCCCGTGGTTGCCTTCTACATGCTCCTGGACTGGGACCATATGGTGGAGAGGGTCGACAGCTGGGTGCCGCGCGAGCATGTGGAAACGGTGCGCCAGATCGCCCGCGACATCAACACCGCCACTGCCGGCTTCGTGCGCGGGCAGGGCACCATCTGCCTGATCCTCGGCGCCTTCTATGCGATCGGGCTAACGCTGGTCGGCCTCAATTTCGGCCTCCTCATCGGCTTCTTCGCCGGCCTCATCAGCTTCATCCCCTTCGTGGGATCGCTCGTCGGGCTGGCACTCTCGGTGGGTGTGGCGGTCGTCCAGTTCTGGCCGGAATGGTACTGGGTGGTGGCGGTGGCGGTCGTCTTCTTCGCAGGGCAGTTCATGGAGGGGAACATCCTTCAGCCGAAGCTGGTCGGCCGCAGCGTCGGCCTGCACCCGGTCTGGCTGATGTTCGCCCTCTACGCCTTCGGCTATCTCTTCGGCTTCGTCGGCCTGCTGGTCGCCGTTCCCGCTTCCGCCGCCGTCGCGGTGCTGGTGCGCTTTGCGCTCGGCCGCTATCTCGCCTCGCCGCTCTACAGCGGTCACGGGGAACCGCTGGCCCGGCCCGAGGATCACCAGGCGTGATGCCGAAGGAGCAGGCGCCGCGGCAGCTTCCCCTCGAACTCGCCCATGCCGAGGCGCGCTCGCGCGATGACCTCGTCGTGGCGCCCGCCAACGAGCATGCGGTGGCTCTGGTCGAAAACTGGCCGGACTGGCCGGCGCCCGTCGTCGTGCTCGCCGGCCCCGAAGGCAGCGGCAAGACACATCTCGCCGACATCTGGTGCGGCCATTCCGGCGCCTACCCGGCCTCAGCCACGGGGATCGATGCCGAAGCGATCGCCGCCGCCGAGCACGGCCCCGTCCTCATCGACGATGCGGACAGTCCGCTCCTGGACGAGACGGGGCTGTTCCATCTTGTCAACACCATCCGGGGCGCGGACACCCACCTGCTTTTGACGGCGCGTCACCTGCCTTCGGCCTGGGGCGTGAAGCTGCCCGACCTCCTGTCGCGACTGAGGGCGGCCGCGGCGGTGGAGATCCGCGAACCGGACGAGATGCTGCTTGCGGGCGTGATCGTGAAGCTCTTCTCCGATCGCCAGGTGACGGTGGAGCCGCATGTCGTGCAGTTCATTCTGCGCCGCATGGAGCGCTCGCTTTCGGCTGCCCGGCGCGTCGTGGAAACGCTCGACAGGGTTGCGCTCGAGCGCAAGACACGCATCTCGCGAGCGCTGGCCGCCGAGGTGCTGGCCGGGATGGAAACGAGCCAAGGCAGGCTGGACGTCTAGATCCCGAAACGGCGACGCAGGGTCGCCTCTCCGATTTTGACCACGGCTACGCCTTTGTGAAGGCGGTGCGCCCCATTTTCGCATGAAATCCGCCCGGGGTCAGGGAACACGGACGGTGATTGGCTGTTCGGTCGCCGTGCATTCCAAGGCACGTCAACCACATCGGGAGAGATGCGAACATGAAAAATCTTCTTTTGACCTCGGCGGGCGCACTTGCGCTGACGATGGCGGCGACGGGCATGGCCGCCGCGCAGTCGGGCAGCAGCGGTACGACCACGCCTTCGACGGCTTCGGCCTCCGATATCACCTGCTCCCAGTTCGTGGCGCTGGACGAAGATCAGCTCGAGCGCACGCTCTATTTCATCGCCGGCTATCGCGCCGCGCAGCAAGAGTCGGGTACATCGGCCTCCGCTTCCGGCGCGATGCAGAGCGGCTCCGGTACCTCCGATACCACTGCGTCGGCCGACACCGGTGCGTCCGGTTCGGACACGATGGGTACAGGCACGAGCGACACGACGGCCTCGGCCGACACCGGTGCGTCCAGTTCGGACACGATGGGCGCAGGCACGAGCGACACGACGGCCTCGGCCGACACCGGCACGTCCGGTTCGGACGCGATGGGCACAGGCACGAGCGACACGACGGCCTCGGCCGATACGGACACCAGCGGCGCGCCCGCGGGCACCGACACCACAACGACGGCCGGTACATCGGCCAGCGGCGCTGGCGCCGGCACGGGCGGCACGGTTGCCGAAATCCCGGTGGAAGGCGTGATGACCTTCTGTCAGACGAGCCCCGAATCGCGCGTTTCCGACGCGATCGATCAGCAGTCCGGCACCGCCCAGTAAGGGCCGGGCTCCACATGACCACCCGCCGCCTGCAGGCGGCGGGTTCCTTTTGGGCGAAGCTTGCCTCGCTTGTCGGCGGTCTATCCTGCGCCGGTCCCGATCCGTCCGCCTTGCCTTTTGCGCGCCGGGGTCTATGACCGGGAGAATGGACGCGCCCGCCTCGCAGCAGACATCCGAAAGACTGGAGAAGGTGCCGCCGGCCCTGCAGTGGCTGATGCTCCTGCTGCTTTCGGCACTGTTTGCCGGCTTACTCGAGCTTCTCGGCTTGCCGGCGGCTGCCCTGATCGGGCCGATGATGGGCGGGGCGGTCATGGGCATCAACGGCGCCGCAGTCAGGGTGCCCAAGCCGGCCTTTGCCCTATCCCAGGGCGTGATCGGCATCCTCATCGCGATGGCGATCGAGCTCGACATCCTCGCCGCGCTCGCCGACGAGTGGCCACTCTTCCTCGGCATCGTGCTGTGCACGGTGACGGCTTCAAGCTTTCTGGGCTGGCTGATCAGCCGCTGGGGCATTCTGCCCGGCAGCACCGCCGTATGGGGCTCCGCGCCCGGCGCGGCCACGGCGATGGTGCTGATGGCGGCGGTCTTCGGCGCCGATCAGCGGCTCGTCGCCTTCATGCAATATCTGAGGGTGATGATGGTGGCGCTCGCCGCTGCGGTGATTGCCGGCCTGGTGACCGACGGGTCGGGAACGGCGAGGGAAGCCGTCCCGTGGTTCCCATCCATCCACGGCTCCGCATTCGCTCTCACGCTCGCGGTGGTCGTCGTCGGCACCACCGTCGGGCGGCTCCTGCGCCTGCCGTCCCCCTTTTTCCTCGGCTCGATGATCCTCGGCATCGGCCTCCATCTGGGCGGCGGCGTGCAGTTCCAGCTCCCGCCCTGGCTTCTCGTGGCCAGCTATTCGCTCATCGGGTGGGCGGTCGGCTTGAATTTCACCCGCCCGATCATCCGCCACGCTTTGCGTGCCCTGCCGCAGATCATCGGCTCCATCCTCGTCCTGATGGCATTCTGCGGCGTGCTCGCCCTGCTCCTCAACCGGTCGCTGGGAATCGATCTCCTGAGCGCCTATCTCGCCACCAGCCCCGGCGGGATGGATTCGGTGGCCATCATCGCGGCGGCCTCGAAGGATGTGAACATGTCCTTCATCATGGCCATGCAGATGGCGCGTTTCCTGTTCGTGCTCCTCTTCGGGCCGGCGATCGCCAGATTCGTGGCGAAAACCGTGCGCGAACAACGTTGATGCGCTCGCATGGATTGAGAGCGGAAATTTTTATGCTCGCAATGCTTGCAAATCCTCGCATTTCAGTGAATGATCGCCGCCATCAAGGGCGTTGAGGTTTCAAGCGGATATGCGTCACGGCGCAATTACCGGGTTTTGCGGGCCTGGGAGCGGCAATATGCCTGTCGGCCAATATGGCAGTAGGGGAGGGCTGGGGCAACCGGAAGAGGGCGGAGCGTAAAGCCACGGGCTGTGAAAAGGAAGGAGATGGGCTGCGATGCCAGGGCGGGCCGCGGCCGAGATGACCTTGCACTCGCGACGTCCATCCGCGCCTGCTCCCTTGCTGGTCAGGCACGGTGTCGGCCGCCGGAGAGGCCGGGGCCCGGCATTCCCGGTGGTCGCAAAGGCTTCAGGGATCGGAAGAAGTTGGCACGCCCAACGGGACTCGAACCCGTGTTTCCGCCGTGAAAGGGCGGCGTCCTAGACCGCTAGACGATGGGCGCGCACTCGGAACGAGGCGCTTATAGTGAGCTTCCCTCCCTCCGGCAACCCCGCCTGGGCAGCGACAGGAAAGATTTTTCGTTCCGGCATCAGCCGCGCCGGCCGCAGCGCCAGTTCCAGTCGCGCTCGGGGCCGATATCCACGTGCACCGCATTGGTGTGGCAGTAGGTGCCGACGCCGCCGCGGCCGGGAAGCGAGCGGGCAAAGCGTGCGATCTCCCACTTGCTCACGCCCTCGACGAGGATGTCTGCTGCGGCGCAATTCATGTGCTGGGAACGCGGAGCGCCCCGCACGCGGCGGTTATGTTCGGGGCTGCGATAGCCCGAAGTCACGATCACCTTCTTGCCGAAGCGGCGTTCGATCGCCTTCAGCGTGCTGACGAGTTTCGGCTTGAAGCAGGACACATTGACGCTCTCGCGCTGCTTGAGCAATCCGTTGGGCGCGAGCCGGGCGAGGCCCGCCGCCGAAGCCACCTGATAAACCGCCTCCGTCTGCTCGTAGACGTCGACGTCGCCGTCGTCGCTGCGCGTTCCCAGCCGGATTTCGAAGAGCTGTTCGCCGGGCCGGACGCCGGGCAGTGCATCCATGCTGAACATCGCCGCCTTCGCCGGCGAGGTGGAGGCGGTCGACGCGAGCGAGATGACGGGCTTGGCGCCTTCCTTGGCAGCCGGCTTCTCCGCCTGCGCATTTTCGGCCTCGGCCTGCGCCTCCGCGGCTGCCGTGGGCTCGGCCCTTACGCCCTCGGCCTTCTTGTCGGGGAAGGGCACACGCGGCTCGTCGGAGGACGAGAAGAAAGCGGAGAGGAAGCCACGCTTCTGCGGCTTGGCCGTCTGCGCCTCGGCTTCGGCGGCCTCGGCCGGCTGCTCCTCCTCGGCCTTTGTCGCGGGCTCCTCGATAGCGGCCGTTTCGACCGGCATATCGGTCACGGCCGCCGCAGTCTCCTCTTCCCGCATGGATTCCGATGGCGCAGCCGCCTTCTGGGACCCGGCGTCGCCGCCCGGGGCTTCAGCCCGGGCAGACGTGCCGTCCGCCGGCGTGGAGGCGAAAAGGCTGGCAAGGAAAGTGCGCTTCTTCGGCTCGGCGGGTTTTTCTTCCGCAACTGTCGGTTCTGAGGGAGCGTCGCTCGTGGGGGAGCTTTCCTCCGCCTTCGCCGATGATGCCGCGTTTTCGCGGCCAGGTTCGCTCTCGGATGCGGAAGCGTCGGCCAGCGCCGGCGCGTCCTCTCGCGCGGGCGTATCCGTCGCGGAGGGTTCACCCCCGGCACGGGCCTGCTGTGGTCTGGCGGAGGGGAGGGGCGTTTGCCCGTCCTGCTGCGCGGCGGCCTGGAGGTCCACCGTGGGGCTCCCATAGGAGACGGGGGCGAGGCTCAACTGCGCGTCGGTTTCGGAAGCGGAACAGGATGCGGCCAGGGCGCAAGCGAAGGCAACGCCAAGAATACGGCGCGCGGATAACTGACCGCGTTTCGCGTTTCCAGCCGAGGCCGGCTCAGTCGCAGCCAAAAGAGTCCCTCTCCGGCAATAATTCTGGGGAAATCTCCCCTCGCGATGCCCGAGCGCCCCTCGAAGCACTCGAACACGGCGCCCGTGGTAACGAAATTATCCTATTGTAGCAATATGCTTATCCCTGGTGGTGCCAGCGCGCACCCGCAGCCTTGTTCAAATCATGTTCCAGGCTGTTGTAATTCGTTCATGTCCTGATGCGGACATACTCTCCCGGTGCATCCCCCAGCCACTTCGTCTTCCTGTCGAGCTTGCGTGCGGGCACCCGTTCGCCATCCAGCTTCTCGATCCACGCCTGCCAGTGCGGCCACCAGGAGCCCTGCTGCTCCTTCGCTTGGGCGATCCATTCCTCGAGGCTTTCCGTCGGGCCCTTTCCCGTCCAGTAGCGGTATTTGCCGAGCGCCGGCGGGTTGACCACGCCCGCGATATGGCCGGAGGCTGACAGAACGAACTCCACCGGCCCGCCGAAAAGCTTGCTTCCGTGCAGGACGGATTTTGCCGGCGCGATATGGTCGTCCATCGTCGCGAGGTTGTAGACGGGAACCTTGATGTCGGAGAGCGACAGCCTCTTTCCGCGCAGCTTCGCCAGGCCTAGCGCCAGATTGTTCTGCAGATAGCAGTTGCGCAGGTAATAGGAGTGGTTGGCGGCGGCCATGCGGGTCGAATCGGCGTTCCAGTAGAGAAGGTCGAAGGGGAGCGGCTCGCGCCCGCGCAGATAATTGTTCACCACATAGGGCCAGATGAGATCGCGCGCGCGCAGCATGTTGAAAGCGGTGGCCATCCGGCTCCCTTCCAGAAACCCCTTTTTCTTCATGGCCTGCTCGAGGGCGGCGATCTGCTCCTCGTCGACGAAGACCTTGAGGTCCCCCGCGAAGGTAAAGTCCACCTGGCTGGCGAAGAAGGTGGCCGAGGCGATGCGGTCGTCCTTCTCCTGCGCCATCAGGGCCAGCGCGGCGGCGAGCAGCGTGCCGCCGACGCAATAGCCGATCGCATTGACCTTCTTCTGCCGCGTCTGCCGGGCGACCGTGGCGAGCGCGAACTCGATTCCGTCGCTCACATATTCGTCCCAGCCATAGGTCCCGTGCCGTTCGTCCGGGTTCACCCAGGAGATGACGAAGACGGTGTGCCCCTGGTCCACCGCCCAGCGGATGAAGGAACGGTCGGCATTGAGGTCGAGCACGTAGAACTTGTTGATCCAGGGCGGCACGATCATCAGCGGCCGGCGCAGCACCTTCTCCGTCGAAGGCTGGTACTGGATGATCTCGGCGAGTTCGTTGCGCGCCACCACCTTGCCGGGCGTGGTGGCGAGGTTCTTGCCGAGTTCGAATTTCGTGTAGTCGGCCTGGCGCAGCCTCAACTCACCGCTGCCGGCCATGATGTCCTGGGCGAGCATCTGCATGCCGCGCACCAGGTTTTCCCCGTCCGATTCGAAGGTCTCGCGCAGAAGCTGGGGATTGGTGAGCACGAAATTCGATGGCGAGAGAGCTTCGCTCAGCTGCCGGACATAGAAACGGGCCTTGTGGCGGGACTGTTCGTCAAGCCCCTCGGCGTTTTCCACGAGATCGGCCGCCCAGCGCGTCGTCACCAGATAGGCCTGCTTCAGGAAATCGAAGAATGCGTTCTTCGCCCAGTCCGGGTCTTCGAAGCGCTTGTCGCCCGGCTCCGGCGCCACCATGCCTTCCGCCGGCTCGCCGCTCAAGCGCCGGATCGAGTTGGCCCAGATCATCATGTAACTGGAGAAGAGCCGCGTCTGCGCCTCGATGGCGCGCGCAGGGTCGGAGACCCAGTATTCCGTGAGCTTGGAGAATGTCCGCACCATGTCACCGAACGGCTCGGGCACCGCGTCGCGCTTTTCGCCGTTTTCGCGCGCGCGCGCCCAGACCGCAGCCGCCTTCCCCGCCTCTTCCATCGCGCGGGCCATGTTCAGGGCGAAACGTTCCGGGTCCCGGACCTGATAGGCCCCGGCCGGGTCGAACGTCTCGCGGTTGTCCTTGTTTTCCGCGCCGGCCATTCTTCCTGCTGGACCTCCCCAAGGGCGCTATGCTCAAATAGCGCCGATTCAAATTACGTCGATGCTCAAGAAAAACATATGAAAATAGCGGCGCGCATACGACAGTTTTTCGCAATCGGCCTTGCGGCTCCATGTCTCACGCCGTTGCTGCTGGCAGGCTGCGCCGGTTATGGCGCCGGGCCGGATGGCGCATCCCGGCCCGTCGTGGCATCGCCCACCCAGCCCGACGGCTATCCCAATCTCAACCTGCCGGTCGAAGCCGCCGCTCCGCAGATCACGGAAGAGGAGAAGGCGCAGCTGACGCAGGAGCTTTCCGCGAAACGGCGCCGGCCCGAGGAACCGAGTGCCGCCGCAGCGGCGGAAGCCGAAAGGCTGCGGCGGCTGGCCAGGCAGCACCAGGAGGAAATGCTCAAAGAGATCGAGGGCGCAAACAGCCAGTAAACCCTCGCAACGAGAGACTATCGACCGCTTCCGCGAACGGGTGTATGAGGGCGGCGGTCCATCATTCCGGAATATTGCCATGGAAGAATTTCACAAGGTCCGCCGGCTTCCGCCATACGTGTTCGAGCAGGTCAACAGGCTCAAAGCCAGCGCCCGCTCGCGCGGCGCGGACATCATCGACCTCGGCATGGGCAATCCGGATCTGCCGACCCCGCAATCGGTCGTGAACAAGCTCTGCGAAGTCGTGCAGGATCCGCGCACGCACCGCTATTCCACCTCGCGGGGCATTCCGGGCCTGCGCCGGGCGCAGGCCGCCTATTACGGCCGCCGCTTCGGCGTGAAGCTCGATCCCGAGACACAGGTCGTGGCCACGCTGGGTTCGAAGGAAGGCTTCGCCAACATGGCCCAGGCGATCACCGCGCCGGGCGACGTGGTGCTTTGCCCCAACCCGACCTATCCGATCCACGCCTTCGGCTTCATCATGTCCGGCGGCGTGATCCGCTCGATACCTGCCGAGCCGGACCATAATTTCATTCCCATCGTGGAGCGGGCGGTCCGCCATTCGATTCCGAAGCCGCTGGCGCTCATCCTCAACTACCCGTCCAACCCGACCGCCTGCCTCGCCACGCTTGATTTCTACAAGGATGTGGTGGCCTTCGCGCGCAAGCACGACATCATCATCCTGTCGGATCTCGCCTATGCCGAGATCCATTTCGATGTCGATCCGCCCCCCTCGGTGCTCCAGGTGCCGGGCGCCATGGATGTGACCGTCGAGTTCACCTCCATGTCCAAGACCTTTTCCATGCCGGGCTGGCGCATGGGCTTCGCTGTGGGCAACGAGCGGCTGATCGCGGCACTTTCCCGGGTGAAGTCCTATCTCGACTACGGCGCCTTCACGCCGATCCAGGTGGCGGCTGCAGCCGCCCTCAATTCCAATGGAGGCGAGATCGAGGAGGTGCGCAGTATCTACCACCGCCGGCGCGACGTGTTGGTGGATGCCTTCGGCCGCGCCGGCTGGCATGTGCCGCCGCCGCCCGCCACGATGTTCGCCTGGGCGCCCATCCCCGAGCCGTTCCGGCATCTGGGTTCGCTCGAATTCTCCAAGCTGCTGGTGGAAAAGGCCGATGTGGCCGTCGCCCCCGGCATCGGCTTCGGCGAGCATGGCGACGATTATGTGCGCATCGCGCTGGTGGAGAACGAGCACCGCATCCGCCAGGCCGCGCGCTCGATCAAGCGCTTCATGGCCACGGCGGCCGAGATGCCCGACAATGTGGTGCCGCTCGCCGCGCACCGCTGAACGACGATAAATTCTCAAGCATTCGAAGAAAGGCTCCAGACATGGCCGAAGCCTTGCGCATAGGAATTGCCGGTCTCGGCACCGTCGGCGCGAGCGTCGTGCGCATGCTTGGCGAGAAGGGCGCCGAACTCACGCGCCAGTGCGGGCGCGAGATCGCGCCCGTCGCCGTCTCGGCGCGCGACCGCAGCCGCAACCGCGGCATCGATCTCGGCAATGCGCAATGGTTCGACGATCCCGTGGCGCTGGCGCGTTCCGACGGGATCGAGCTCTATGTCGAGCTCATCGGCGGCGAGGACGGGGCGGCACTCGCCTCCGTTCGTGCAGCACTCGAGGCCGGCCGCCATGTCGTGACGGCGAACAAGGCGCTTCTGTCCAAGCATGGCGTCGAACTGGCCGGGATCGCGGAGAAGAACGGCGTGCTCCTCAATTATGAGGCGGCCGTTGCCGGCGGTATTCCCGTCATCAAGACCATGCGCGAGGCGCTCGCCGGCAATCAGGTCAGCCGCGTCTTCGGCATCATGAACGGCACTTGCAACTACATCCTTACCCGCATGGAGGCCGAAGGGCTCTCCTTCGATGACTGCTTGAAGGAGGCGCAGCGGCTGGGTTATGCCGAGGCCGATCCAACCTTCGACATCGAGGGCCACGACACCGCGCACAAGCTGTCGATCCTGACGAGTCTCGCCTTCGGCTGCCGCATCTCGGCCGACGATATCTATCTCGAAGGGATCTCCAATATCACCCAGGCCGATATCCGCGCCGCCGGCGAGCTCGGCTACCGCATCAAGCTGCTCGGCGTCGCACAGAAAACCGAGAGCGGCGTGGAACAACGCGTCCACCCGACCATGGTGCCGGTGAGCTCCGTCATCGCGCAGGTGCACGGGGTGACGAACGCCGTCGCCATCGAGACCGACATGCTGGGCGAACTGCTGCTATCGGGGCCCGGCGCCGGCGGAAACGCCACCGCCTCCGCGGTGATCGGCGACATCGCCGACATCGCCAAGAGCCGCCCCGGTTTCCAGCACGGCCCGGTCTTCGGCCGGCCCGCAACCGAGCTTCGTCCCTACAAGCGCGCCGCCATGCGCTCCCATGCGGGCGGCTACTTCATCCGGCTCACCGTGCATGACCGCATCGGCGTCTTCGCCGCGATCGCCCGGCGCATGGCCGACAGCGACATCTCGCTGGAATCGATCGTCCAGCACGGGGATGCCACCGGGGCCGCCCACAAGACCGTGATCCTCGTCACCCACGAGACGACGGAGGCCGCCGTGCGCAAGGCGGTGGACGGCATCACGACGGATGGCCACCTGGTGGACAAGCCCCAGGTCATCCGCATCGAGCGCGCGGCCTGAGCGCAACCTCCCCCCCACCATCCCGGATAATCTTCGCTCCGCTCCGGCTTCCGGGACGGCAAGAGAGCTCGCGAATCTCCAATGCCGGCAGCGGAGTGGCACGGCTCACGGAAAAGTTTTTTGCGCTGCACCATTCCTCCTCTTGTTTGGTGAGCATGCTCATAATATATGGCGCTTATGAATAATTCGGGATCCAAATTCACCCCGCAATTGGAACGCCTCAGTTTTCTCCTGCACACGGTGCCCCGGTTGATGCGCAAGCGTTTCGAGGGGGCGAGAACCTCCACGGCTTGTCGGTCGCCCAGTGGCGCCTCCTCTCCTGGACCATGAAGGAGGACGGGGCGACGCAAGCGCGCCTCGCGGAACTCTTGGAGATCGAGCCGATCAGCGTTTCTCGCCTGATCGACCGGATGGAGGAGGGCGGCTGGGTCGAGCGCCGGCAGGGCGTGGAGGACCGGCGCGTGCGCATGGTCTTCCCCACGGCGAAGGCACGCGAGGTGCATAAGGACGTCAAGGCGCTGGTCGGCCAGACCTACGAGGAAGCACTGGCCGGCGTCGGCGAGGCGGAGCGTGCGGCCTTGGTAGGCGTGCTCGAGAAGATGGCGGAAAACCTTTCGGACGGCGAGACCGGATGCGCCTCGCCCAAGGACAAACCGGTAGAAGAGGTCGAGTCGAGATGAACGCGGTATCGAAAGCCCAGGAAAAGGCGGAGCCGATCGAGATCGATGAGGGGCAGGCCGGCGGTGCTACGGCGCTGCAACCTGTGCCGGCCAGGCCAAAAAAGAAGAACCGCTTGCGGCTCGTGCTGATGGTGGTCGTCCCGCTCGGGCTCGCCGTGGCCGGCGGCTGGTGGTGGATCACCGGCGGCCGCTATCAGGAGACCGAGGATGCCTATCTGCAGCAGCCGAAGGTCGCCATCGCTTCCGAGATCGCCGGCCGTGTGGTGGAATCCGATGTGGCCGACAGCATGCATGTGGCCGCAGGCGACGTCCTCTTCCGGGTCGATCCCGAACCCTATCGCATCGCGCTCGCCCAGGCCGAAGCGTCGCTCGAGGGCGCGCGGATCCAGGTCGAGCAGCTTCGCGCCGCCTATAGCCAGGCGGAGGCCCAGCAGCGCGACGCGGAGAGCGAGGTGGCCTATCTCGAAACCCAGCTCCAGCGCCAGCAGGACCTGTCGAAGAAGGGCGTGGCCTCGCAATCCGCGCTCGACGAGGCCGAGCGCAATCTACAGAAGGCCAAGGAGGCACTGAGTGCCGACCGGCAGGCCGTGGCGAGCGCACTAGCGGCGCTCGGCGGGAATCCCGAGATCGAGACGGACAGTCACCCGACGGTTCTCTCAGCGCTGGCCGCGCGTGACAGGGCGGCTTACGAACTGCAGCAGACCACGGTGAAGGCGCCGGCCGACGGCATCGTCTCTCAGGCCTCGGACTTCAAGGTGGGCAAGTTCGTGAGCGCCGGCACCGCTCTCTTCACCCTGGTCGAGACGCAGGATTCCTGGGTCGAGGCGAATTTCAAGGAAACGCAGCTCACGCACATAAGGCCGGGACAGAAGGCGGAAGTCATCTTCGACACCTATCCCGACCGGTCGGTCGAGGCGACGGTGGAGGACATCAGCGCCGGCACCGGCGCGGAATTCTCCCTGCTGCCGGCCCAGAACGCCACCGGCAACTGGGTGAAGGTGACGCAGAGGATCCCCGTGCGGGTGAAGCTTGATGCCGCGGACGCGGATCTGCCGCTGCGCACCGGCATGAGCGCGACCGTGACGGTCGATACCGAGGTGGCGCGCGGCTTTGCCGGCCTGTTCGGGGGTCCGGCGAACGCAGCCGAGTAGTCTGGCCACGGCAGGAATCACGGAACGGAAGATCACAATGGCTCAAGCGGCCTCGCATACCCATGAGGCGGTTCCGCATCGCGGGCTGATCACGGTCGCGATCATGCTCGGCACCATCATGCAGGTGCTGGATACGACGATCGCGAATGTGGCGCTGCCCTCGATGACCGGTGATCTCGGCGCCTCGCCCGACACGATCAACTGGGTGCTCACCTCCTATATCGTGGCCGCCGCCATCATGACGCCGGTCACGGGTTGGATTTCGGACCGCATCGGCCGGCGGGAGTTCTTTCTGGTCTCCATCACCGGCTTCACGATCTTCTCCATGCTCTGCGGCATCGCCTGGAATCTGGAGGTGATGGTTCTCTTCCGCCTTCTCCAGGGCGTGTTCGGCGCGGCCATCGTGCCGCTCGCACAGACCTTCCTGCTCGACATCAATCCGAAGGAGAACCACGGACAGGCCATGGCGGTGTTCGGTGCGGGCATCATGGTCGGGCCCATCATCGGCCCGACGCTGGGCGGCTGGCTCACCGAAACGCTCAACTGGCGCTGGGTCTTCTTCATCAACCTGCCGATCGGCATCCTGTGCCTGCTCGGCGCTGCCGCCTATCTGCCGCGCATCCCGCGCCGCCTGCGCGGGTTTGATTTCTTCGGCTTCGCCATGCTGTCGCTCGGTGTCGGCGCGCTGCAGCTCATGCTCGACCGCGGCGGGGAGGTCGATTGGTTCGCCGCGCCCGAGATCTGGATCGAACTCGGCCTGTCGATCACCGGCTTCTGGGTCTTCGCCGTTCATCTGCTCACGGGCGAGGACACCTTCATCGACCGCCACATCTTCCGCGACCGGAATCTCGTGACCGGCCTCGTCTTCATCTTCATCGTCGGCGTCATCCTGCTGGCGAGCCTGGCGCTCCTGCCGCCCATGCTCTCGCGCATCTTCGGCTACACGACCATGCTCACGGGGTTCATCATGGCGCCGCGCGGGGTTGGCACCATGATTTCCATGATCGTGGTCGGCCGGCTCGTGCGTTTCATCGATGTGCGCATCCTCGTGGTCGCAGGGCTGTCGCTGACGGCCTGGTCGCTCTACATCATGACCGGCTTCACGCCGCAGATGGACGGTCACCTCATCATCGAGTCCGGCATCATTCAGGGCATGGGGCTAGGCCTCGTCTTCGTGCCGCTGTCGACCGTCACCTTCGCCACGCTCGACCCGAAATACCGCACGGACGGCACGAGCCTGTTCAGCCTCACGCGCAACATCGGCTCGAGCATCGGCATTTCGGTCGTCACCGTGCTCTTGACGCACAACACGCAGATCAACCATGCCGAGCTGGCGGAACACGTCACGCCCTACAATCCCAGTCTGCAGGCTGTCTTGCCCGGCGCCGCGCAGGGCGATCCAGCCTCGCTTTCGATCGTGGACGAACTCGTGAACCAGCAGGCTTTGATGATCTCCTACATCAACGACTTCAAGTTCATGATGATCATCGCGCTCTGCGCCATCCCGCTGGTGCTTCTGCTCCGGGTGCCCAGGCGCGCGGCTGCCGGCGCAGAACCCGCGGCGGCGATGGAGTAGGCATCGCCCTCCTCCCGCAAGGAGGGCGGCCGGCATCTGCAGCCAAATCCCTCTGTCATAATTATTCAATCGATTCATGTTGCTAAGGGGAGCGGGGAGGACCTTGCCGTCCTTCCATGTCTTTGTCACAACAGCCGACAATGTCTCGCGTGCCCCCTTCGGCACGCTCATTTCCGGGAGAACAGGGATGACCTTCATGCCGAAAAGCCCCCATGCCGGCCTCGACCGGATTCTCACGCTCGAGCTCGTCCGCGTGACGGAACGGGCGGCCGTGGCGGCGGCGAGGCTGCGCGGGCGGGGCGATGAGAAGGCGGCCGACCAGGCCGCGGTGGATGCGATGCGTTCGGAACTGAACCGTCTGCCGATCAGCGGCACGGTGGTGATCGGCGAGGGTGAGCGCGACGAGGCGCCCATGCTCTATATCGGCGAGGAGGTGGGCGTGGGCGAGGGGCCGGATGTGGACATCGCCCTTGATCCGCTCGAAGGCACCACGATCTGCGCCAAGAACCTGCCCAACTCGCTGGCCGTGATCGCGATCGCCGAGCGCGGCAGCCTGCTCTACGCGCCTGATGTCTACATGGAGAAGATCGCCGTCGGACCGGGCTACCCGGAGGGAATCGTCGATCTCGACGCGCCGGCGGTGGAAAACATCGGGAACCTTGCCAAGGCGAAGGGCGTGCCGGTTTCGGAGATCACGGCCTGCATCCTTGATCGCCCGCGCCATGCGCGGCTCATCGAGGAGGTGCGCGACACCGGGGCGGCGATCCGGCTGATCGGCGACGGCGACGTGGCGGGCGTGATCCACACCACCGATCCCGACAACACGGGCATCGATATCTATCTCGGCATCGGCGGAGCGCCCGAGGGCGTGCTGGCAGCCGCCGCCCTTCGCTGCATCGGCGGCCAGATGCAGGGCCGTCTGCAGCTCAACACCGAGGAGAAGGTGGCGCGCGCGGCCAAAATGGGCATTTCGGATCCGGGCAAGGTCTACCGCATGGAGGAAATGGCGAGCGGCGACGTGCTCTTCGCCGCGAGCGGCGTGACCGACGGCAACCTCCTGTCCGGCGTCAAATTCGCCCGCGACTACATCCAGACACACACGATCGTCATGCGCTCCTCCTCCCGCACGGTGCGCGAGATCAAGGCGCGGCATCAAGATCTGGAAAAGTTCTGAATTTTCCCAATTCCGCCACTCAAAGGTCTATCCTGCACCAAAAGAGAACGGTGACGGGGTTGAGCGGCGAGAAACGGTATTTCCTGGGCGTGAAGGAATCGGCGCGCGGGGTGGGCTGGGAGCACCGGCTCGACCTGCGCGGCGAGAATCTCGCGCTCGGCATGGCGCAAAGCCATGGCATGCCGGAGATCGTCGCACGTGTACTGGCCGGTCGCGGCGTGCCTTCCGAAGACGCCGCGCGCTTCCTCGCCCCTTCGATCCGGGACTTGCTTCCGGATCCCGCAACCCTCACCGACATGGAAAAGGCCGCCCGCCGCCTCGCCGATGCGGCGGTCGCGGGTGAGCAGGTTGCGATCTTCGGCGACTACGATGTCGACGGCGCGGTCTCCTCAGCCATTCTGAAACGTTTCCTCGCCCATTACGGCGTGACGGCGGAGATCTATATCCCCGACCGCCTTTTCGAGGGCTACGGCCCCAATCCCGAAGCGATGCGTGAGCTGGTCCGCCGCGGCGCGCGCCTGATCGTCACGGTGGACTGCGGCACCAACAGCGGCCCGTCTATCGCCGCCGCCAACGAGATGGGCGCCGAGGTGGTGGTGCTCGACCACCACCAGGTCGGCGGCGCGCTGCCGGAGGCCGTCGCCGTCGTCAACCCCAACCGGGAGGACGATCTGTCGGGGCAGGGGCATCTGTGTGCTGCGGGCGTGGTCTTCCTGGCGCTCGTGCAGACGACTCGCATCCTGCGCGAGAAACTTGCCGCCACGCCGCCGCCTGACCTCCTCTCCATGCTCGACCTCGTGGCGCTGGCAACGGTCTGCGACGTCGTTCCGCTCATGGGCGTCAACCGGGCCTTCGTCGTGAAGGGGCTTCTGGCCGCCCGCCAGATGAAGACGCCTGGTCTTTCGGCGCTCGCTCGCGTCGCGCGCATCGGCGAGCCGCTCAATTGCCACCATCTGGGCTTTCTGCTCGGGCCCCGCATCAATGCGGGCGGGCGCATCGGCAATGCCGCACTCGGCAGCCTGCTGCTCGCAACGCAGGAACCCGGCGAGGCGGAGAACATCGCAGCCACGCTGGATCGGCTCAACCGGGAACGGCAGGAGATGGAAGCCGCGATGCTGGCCGAGGCGCGCGCGGAAGCCGACGCTGAATTGATGAGCGGGGCAGGGCCGGCCGTGCTGGTGACGGCAAGCGAGACGTGGCATCCGGGCATTGTCGGCCTCATCGCCTCGCGCCTGAAGGACCACGCACGCCGCCCGACCTTCGCCATCGCCTTCGACGCCAACGGCACGGGCACCGGCTCCGGCCGTTCCATCGCGGGCTTCGATCTTGGCCGGCTGGTGCGTGATGCCGTCTCCGAGGGACTCCTTGTCAAAGGCGGCGGGCATGCGATGGCTGCGGGCATTACGGTCGAGCGGAAGAAGCTCGGAGCGCTCCGCGCCTTCTTCGAGGAGAAGGCGGCGAGCGCGGTGTCGCTCCTGCGCGAGAGCGAGAGCCTGAAGATCGATGCCGCGCTCGCAGCCGACGGCGCGACGCTGGACCTTCTGGAAACGCTGGAGGCGGCGGGCCCCTATGGTTCGGGCCATCCGGCGCCCGTGCTCGCCCTGCCGCGCCATCGGCTGACGGATGCGAAGCTCGTGGGCAACGGCCACATCCGGGCCGACCTCCGGTCGCATTCCGGCGCGCGCCTTCAGGCAATCGCTTTCCGCGCCGCCGAGACCGAACTGGGGAATTTCCTCTTCGCCCATCGCGGCGCGACCCTGCACGTGGCGGGCCAACTCGCCGTCAACCACTGGAACGGCAGTCGCTCCGTGCAGTTCCGCATCACGGATGCGGCGAAGGACCAAGAAGCGACATCCAGGAAAAATTAGCCGCCGGTTTTCGGTTGGGAATCGCGAAACGAACCGTTCAGGTGAATACGGTGATCATCCGCTCCAGTTCGCCAAGCTGGGACTTGGTCGCCTCGTAGCCGATGCGGATCGCCTCTTCGGCGCGGTAGAATTCCGTGAGGCCGATATGGCCGAGCTTGGGCTGCAGGGAAAGGTCGGGCGGGTCGCCGGCCATGCGGGCGCGCGAGATGCGATCCTGGATGATGTTGAACGCCTCTACCATCACGCCCGTGATGCCGAGCCGCGCATCGTGCCGGCTCGGACCCCGGTCGACGACGAGAGGTGCTCTTTCTCCTTCGAGTGTCTTTCCTTCCTTCTCGGGCAGGTCGGCGCTGTGCCTTATGACCGCCGCGCGGCCGAAGACGTCGTAATGCAGGTTCACCGCCACCACGAGCGGCTGCTCGTAAGCCCGGCACACGGTGACCGGAACCGGGTTGACCAGCGCGCCGTCGATGAGCACACGGCCGTTGCAGACCACCGGCTCGAACACGCCGGGCAACGCATAGGAGGCGCGCATGGCCGTGATCAGGGATCCGCTGGAAATCCAGATCTCGTGGCCGGTGCGGATCTCCGCCGCCACGCAGACGAAAGGCTTGGGCAGGTCCTCGAAGGTGAGGCCGTTCAGGTGCTCCTGCATGCGTTGCGTAAGCTTCATGCCGCCGAAAAGACCGCTGCCGCGGAAATTGAGGTCGAGCAGGCCAAGGATGCGGCGGCGCGTCAGCGAACGGGCGAATTCCTCGAGCTGGTCCAGCTTGCCGGCGAGATAGCAGCCGCCGACGAGCGCGCCGATGGAGGTGCCGGCGATCATGGAGATCTTGATGCCCGCTTCGTCCAGCGCGCGCAGCACACCGATATGGGCCCAGCCGCGTGCGGCACCACCCCCCAGCGCCAGCGCGATGCCTCGGCCTTGGCCGATTTGAGGATGCGACATGGCGGGCGGTTTCATCGCGGGTTTTTCAGTGCTCTCGGTTTTTCCGCGCAGCGGCCCCCAGTCGAGCATCGCAATCTCCTGGTCCTGCGACAATGATGCCGCGGGTCCGTAATAAATTGATGAATGTGGGAACGAAAAGACCCGAAAAAGGAGACTTCCGCTCGTCCAAAAGCAATGATTTCACCTGTTTTCGGTCAGAATTGGGCGCCCGCCTTCCAGGCTTACATTCCGATAGAAGCAGGAGCGCCGGCCGGTGTGACAGGTTGCACCCCGGCCCGCCACGCGAACCTCGAGATGCACCGCGTCCTGATCGCAATCGGTGCTGATCCTCGTCACATGCTGCTCGTTGCCCGAGGTCTCGCCCTTCCTCCACAAGCTGGATCGGGAGCGCGACCAGTAGTGCGCGATGCCGGTTTCCAGCGTCTTCGCCAGCGCCTCGGCATTCATGTGGGCCACCATGAGCAGCGCGCCGTCATTCGCATCGGTGACGACGGCCGTGATCAGGCCCTGCGCATCGAAACGCGGCGTGAACGCTGTACCTTCCTCCAGATCGGATTTCTCGGCCGAAGGAGGGGCGAAACGAAGTTCTGCTTGCATATGTCAGCCCTTGCGGGGGTCGCGAACCATGGTGATGAAGCGAACCTGCTCCTCGGGCTGCGTCTTGAACCTGCCCGTGAAAGTGGTTGTGAGCGTGGTCGAACCCTGCTTGCGGATGCCGCGCATCGCCATGCACATATGCTCGGCTTCGATCATGACGGCGGCCCCGAGGGGCTTCAGCACATCCTGGATCGTGCTGGCAATCTGCGCCGTCATGGCTTCCTGCGTCTGCAGCCTTCGCGCGAAGATATCGACCACGCGCGCGATCTTCGAAAGGCCGACCACCTTGCCGTCCGGCAGATAGGCGATATGCGCCTTGCCGATGATCGGCACCATGTGATGCTCGCAGTGGGAGTGGAACGGGATGTCCTTGACGAGGACCATATCGTCATAGCCCGCAACCTCCTCGAAGGTGCGGCCCAACTCTTCCGCCGGGCAGAGATCATAACCGCCGAAGAGCTCCTGATAAGCCTTCGCCACGCGCGCCGGCGTTTCCCTGAGGCCTTCACGGTCGGGATCGTCGCCTGCCCAGCGCAGGAGCGTGCGCACGGCGGCTTCCGCCTCCTCGCGGCTCGGCCGGTCGGTCGCCGGCTTGTCGAGATAGGCCGGCTTCTCCGCCGGCGCGGTGTTCTGATCGGGCCGGGGCGGGAAATTCTTGATGATCGCGTCCATGTTAAGGCGTCTCCCGTAGCCCCTGCCGAGCAGGGGCGAGTTGAACGGTCACTGCCTTTCGCGGGTTGTTGGGAACTCAGTCCCGCCCGAAAGCGGCATGCGGTGCCGGCCGATCGGATACCCCGTCTTGCTCTCGGCCGGATACCCTCACTATATAGTTTTGGAACGGCGCAAATGAAAGTCACATGCGCGACAAGCCATGCTTGGTTCGCGCCGGCAGGCGGAAAATCCATGATCGATGACGTCTACAATGCAAAAATTCTTGGCTTTGCCGGAAATATCGGCCGTATCGGCCGGCTTGCGGATCCGGATGCCACCGCCACGGCGCACTCCAAGCTCTGCGGCTCGACGGTGACGGTGGATCTCAAAATGGCGGACGGCGTGGTGACCGACTTCGCCCATGAGGTGCGCGCCTGCGCGCTGGGCCAGGCCTCGTCCTCCATCATGGCGAGGAACGTGGTTGGCGCCAGCGCCGAGGAGCTTCGCGCAGTGCGGGAAGCCATGCGGCACATGCTGAAGGAAAACGGTCCGCCGCCGGAAGGCCGCTTCGCCGATCTGAAATATCTGGAACCCGTCCGCGACTACAAGGCGCGCCATGCTTCCACCATGCTCACCTTCGACGCGGTGGTGGACTGTATCGATCAGATCAAGCGCAAAGAGGCCGGCAAGGCCGCTTGATATGGCGGTTCCATCGGCAAAATATTCCCGAAACTGGTCCGGTCCCTGGCCGAAGACGCCGGGGCGGGTCTTCGGCACTGCTTTCGTGCGGCTATACCAGCTCACGCTCTCCGGCTTCATCGGCAATTCCTGCCGGCATTTTCCCACCTGCTCGGAATATGCCCATGAGGCGATCGCGCGTCATGGACTCTGGACAGGCGGCTGGATGAGCCTCTTCCGCGTCGTCCGCTGCGGGCCGGGCGGGACCCATGGCATCGATCCCGTTCCGGAGTCGCTCCAGCCGCGCCACAAATGGTGGGCGCCCTGGCGCTTGTGGCGCCTGAAGGCGTAGGCGCCTTCAGGTCTTTACGGCACGCCTCGATCTCGCTACATGCGACCCTGTTTGTCTTTTCACCACCCGCGTTCGTTGGCGGGACTGGATAAGGAGCATTTTCATGGCCGAGGCCGTTTCCCTGACATTTCCCGATGGCTCCGTCCGCGAGTTCCCCGCGGCGACGACCGGCGCGGCAATCGCCGAATCCATCTCGAAATCCCTTGCCAAGAAGGCCGTCGCCTATGCGCTCGACGGCACCTTGCGCGACCTTTCCGACCCGGTCGCCCGCAACGGCCGGATCGAGATCGTCACGCGCGAGGACCCGCGCGCGCTGGAGCTCATCCGCCACGATGCGGCCCATGTGCTGGCGGAGGCGGTGCAGGAATTGTGGCCGGGAACGCAGGTGACCATCGGCCCGGTGATCGAGAACGGCTTCTACTACGATTTCGCCCGCAACGAGCCCTTCACGCCGGACGACTTTCCCGCGATCGAGAAGAAGATGCGGGAGATCGTCGACCGCAACGAGCGCTTCCGCAAGGAAGTCTGGTCGCGCGAGAAGGCAAAACAGGTTTTCTCCGACAAGGGCGAGAGCTACAAGGTCGAGCTGATCGACGCCATTCCCGAGGGCGACGATCTCCGGATTTATTTCCAGGGCGACTGGTTCGATCTCTGCCGCGGGCCGCACATGGTCTCGACGGGGCAGATCGGCAAAGCCTTCAAGCTGATGAAGGTGGCCGGCGCCTATTGGCGCGGCGACGCCAACAACGCGATGCTGACCCGCATCTACGGCACCGCCTGGGCGGACCAGACGCAACTCGATGCCTATTTGCAGATGCTGGAGGAAGCGGAGAAGCGCGACCACCGTCGCCTCGGCCGCGAGATGGACCTGTTCCATTTCCAGGAGGAGGGGCCTGGCGTCGTCTTCTGGCATGCCAAGGGCTGGCGCATGTTCCAGAACCTCGTCTCCTATATGCGCCGCCGGCTGGACGGGGTCTATGAGGAGGTCAACGCGCCGCAGGTGCTCGACCATTCCCTGTGGCAGACCTCCGGCCATTGGGGCTGGTACAAGGAGAACATGTTCAAGGTGGAGTGCGCCGACGAGGAGGCGGAAGACAAGCGCACCTTCGCGCTGAAGCCGATGAACTGTCCCGGCCACGTGCAGATATTCAAGCACGGCTTGAAGTCCTACCGTGACCTGCCGATCCGGCTCGCCGAATTCGGTGTGGTCCACCGCTATGAGCCCTCAGGCGCCCTGCACGGGCTGATGCGCGTGCGCGGCTTCACGCAGGACGACGCGCACATCTTCTGCACGGAAGAGCAGCTTGCCGAGGAGTGCTTGAAGATCAACGATCTGATCCTCTCCACCTATGCCGATTTCGGTTTCGAGGAGATCCAGGTCTTCTTCTCGACGCGGCCTGAGAAGCGCGTGGGCTCGGATGCGCTCTGGGATCACGCGGAAGAGATCATGGGCGGCGTCCTGAAGCAGATCGCGGAGCGGTCGGGCGGCCGCATCAAGACGGCGATCAATCCCGGCGACGGCGCCTTCTACGGGCCGAAATTCGACTATGTGCTGAGGGATGCCATCGGCCGTGAGTGGCAGTGCGGCACGACGCAGGTCGATTTCAACCTGCCGGAGCGCTTCGGCGCCTTCTATATCGACAAGGATTCGGAGAAGAAGCAGCCGGTGATGGTCCACCGCGCCATCTGCGGCTCGATGGAGCGCTTCCTCGGCATCCTGATCGAGAACTATGCCGGGCACTTCCCGCTGTGGTTCGCACCGCTGCAGGTGGTGGTGGCGACGATCACCTCCGACGCGGACGAGTATGCGGAAGAGGTGGTGCGCAAGCTCAAGGCGGCGGGGCTCATCGCCGAAGCCGATCTGCGCAACGAGAAGATCAACTACAAGGTGCGCGAGCACTCGCTTGCCAAGGTGCCGGTGATCCTCGTCTGCGGCAAGCGCGAGGCGGAAGAGGGCACGGTGAACATGCGCCGGCTCGGCAGCCGCGACCAGGCTTCGCTGGCACTGGAGGCGGCGGTGGCGCAGCTTTCCGAAGAGGCAACGCCGCCGGACGTCCAACGCGCACGGGCGGAGTAAAGGGCGCCGGCTTCGGCCGGCGCTTTCCTCAGATGCCGCAGAGGGGAAAGCCGCGATCGAATATGCCGCAAGGCGGCCGGTCCGTCGTGGCACAGGCGTTGAGCCCGATCGACAGGAAAGCCGCCCCGAGAGCCAGTGTCAGGCCAAGCAGGATTCTTGAACGTCGGCTCCGCATGTCGCTCGTTCCTATTCGGAAAGCTCCTCGGCGTTTGGCGGCGCGAGATCATCCGGCAAAAGCTCGACATCCTGCTTCTGTCCCGGCGTCACCGTGAAGTCACGCTGATAGATGCGGTCGCGGTTCTTGGCCACGATCGTATAGTCGCCCTCGGGAAGGACCGTGGAGGCATAGGCGCCTACCGTGTCCATGACGATTTCACCCGTCTCGGTCAGGATGGACCAGGCGGTATCGGCGATCGCCTCGCCGCCCGGCTCGCGAACGAGCTTCAGCGTCACCTCCGCGGCCCTGTGCTCGACCGTGGCTTCCGTCAGCTCTCCGGCCTCGACGCGGATATCGGAGCGGATGACGGCGATCGGGCCGTAATTGGAGACGACGTGATAGGTGCCGGCATTGAGCCGCACCACCGCATTCGGCCGCACATTGGGCACGATCAGCGGACGCTCTCCGGTGGCGTCCGGCTCGGCCTCGTAGATGGAAAAGCGCAACTCCTCCTCGGGAATGCGGATGTCGCCGGGAAGCACCGCGTCGAGCTTCAGGCCGCCGGCATCGAGCACCAGGCTCTCGCGCTCCGCCCCGCTGCCCACCACCGTGATGCGCTTGGTGGCGCCTGCACGGCCGTAAGCCGCGTGGACGAGATAGCTGCCCGGCGCGAGCGCGAAGGCGCTGGTCCCGCCGTTCGCGGTCGCCACCAATGGCAGCTTGCCATCCGGGCCGGGCTCGGGCGAAAAGACCCGCCAGATGAGGCCGCGCGGGATTTCGGGCGACTCCTCGGTGAGCTGTGCGGAAAGGACGACTTCGGCGGTCTTGGCCAGGGCGACGGGCGTCTGTGTCTCGGGTGCCGCATATTCACTGAGACCCGGCAACTTGAGGCTGTCGGCGATGTCGTCCTGAGCCAGGGCGGGGCTTGCCGCGAGACCTGCAAGGAACGAGATGAGGATGATTCGTCTGACTGCCAACCACATGCTTGCCTTGAACCCCAAGGCGGTGGCAATTTCAAGGCTGTAGCCAGTGCGGGCCTTGTCTCGCCAGCGACGAAGGCCGTCCGGCCGCTTTTTCCACCACAGGAGAGTGTTTCTTGACCAATGCGGTGATCGATCTTTTGCTTGCGCGCCGTTCCGCGCCCATCCACGAGCTTGCGGCGCCGGCGCCGTCCGACGGCGAGCTCGATACGATCCTGCGCGCCGCCACGCGCGTGCCGGACCATGGCATGCTGACGCCGTGGCGCTTCATTCTCTATCGCGGCGAGGCGCGGGACAAAGCCGGGCGGATGCTGGCCGATCTCGCGGAGGAACGTGAGGGACCGCTGAACGAGGCGCGCCGCCAGCAGGAATTGACGCGGTTCTCGCGCGCGCCGCTCGTCATCGGGGTGATCTCCAGCCCGAAGGAAAACATCAAGATCCCGCAGTGGGAGATGTTCCTTTCGGGCGGCATGGTGGCCATGAACCTCATCATCGCCGCCGAGGCGCTGGGCTATCGCACGAACCTGATCACCAACTGGTATTCGGACGTGGAAGAGGGCCGGCGCATCCTGGGGCTGGCGCCGCATGAACGCGTGGTGGGCTTCGTCCATATCGGCAAGCACCCGGGCGGGGTGCCGGATCGCCCCCGGCCGGACGTGGCAGGCCTCGTCAGCGAATATGAAGGGCCGTGGGAGGCTTGAGTTTCGGGCCACGTGGAAGGCAGGCTCCTGGTTGCGGATGTACTTCACCGTCGCCACGCCCGCTTTCGCGTCTGGCCATTGATTGGTTTGGGAAGCGGGGCGCACTGTTCACGCCACAAAATTAAAAAAGGCGCTCCCAATGCGCCCCGCCGGAGTCTGTCCCGACCTCGGCCGGTCACTCGGACCCTTCTCCTTCCCGGCTGCACCCAATGAAGGGGGTGGTCTCTGCCGGGCCGAAGGAGAGCCCTAGCGGCTTCTCCGCGGTTTCCGCGATGCTGTCTCTCACCCAGCATCCGTTTTTCCGGAAACGGCGTCTGTCACCCACCGCCCCGGCACCGCCGGCCTGTCGCGGGCCCTCGGATCCCCGGGTTCCGATCCTGGGGAGGGAGGTTTCCGCCGCCCTCCCGAACACCCGGTGCGCATCCGGTTCCCGCGAGAGCGATGGGGAAAGAATAAACCGGGCTAAGAGGGTGGGGAGAAAAACAACGTGTTTTTGTTGATGGTGAATAGTGGATGGTGAATGAGAACAAAGGGTTGGCAGCAAAAGATAAACTCAAAGAGGCGAATTCCATTCCCGTTTGGATCGTGGAGTGCGGGCGC
Organism: Chelativorans sp. AA-79; assembly: GCF_029457495.1. Classification (NCBI taxonomy): domain Bacteria; kingdom Pseudomonadati; phylum Pseudomonadota; class Alphaproteobacteria; order Hyphomicrobiales; family Phyllobacteriaceae; genus Chelativorans; species Chelativorans sp. AA-79. The sequence goes on along the minus strand of NZ_CP120361.1, from coordinate 3,235,757 downwards.
GGCATCGGCTCTCTTCCATCGCCCGCGACGCCAACGGATCCCATCCCACGGGCTGAACCAGACCCTAGGTCAGCCCTGCAAGGCGGGCGCGCGCCAGGATGCGCTCGGCGCGCAGGAGATGCGGCCGGTCGACCATCGCGCCATCCACGCTCGCCACGCCGGTTTCTCCCGCATCCGCGAAGGCGGCGACCACCCGGCGGGAATGGTCGACAGCCTCCTCCGATGGTGTGAAAGCGGCGTTGATGACGGGAACCTGCGCCGGATGGATCGCCATCTTCGCAGTGAAGCCGTCACGCTCGGCCTCGTCGCAGTCGCGCGAAAAGGCTTTCAGGTCCCGGAAGGCCGGGAAAACCGTGTCGACCGCCGGCACGCCCGCCGCACTTGCAGCCAGGAGGGTGACGGAGCGGGCGAGCGCGAAAGCGCCGGTATAGCGGCCGGTCTCGTCGCGTGCCGTCCGAGCGCCGATTTCGGCGGACAGATCCTCCGCACCCCAGGTGAGGCCCGAGAGACGCCTGCTCGAGCCCGCAAACGTGCCGGCGGCGAAGACGGCTTTCGCGGTTTCCGTGACGATGGGCAGGATGCGCGTTGCACCGTCTGCGATATCGTTCTCCGCTTCGTGCACCCTCAGCTTTGCCGAAAGCAGGGTGACGTCCTGTCCGCCCTCCGCCTTCGGCAGCATGATTCCGTGGGGACGGGCGGGCACGACGGCGGCAAGATCATCGTCGGTCAGTCCGGTCGAGAGCGCGTTCACGCGCACATAGAGGAGGGCAGGGGATTTCTGTTTCATGAGGAAGCCGGCGGCGATTCGGCGCGCTTCCTCCTTCCGCGACGGGGCGACGGAATCCTCCAGATCGAGAATCAGCACATCGGCGCCCGATTCCAGCGCTTTTTCAAGCTTGCGCTCAGAATCCGCCGGCACGAAAAGGAGCGAGCGCATCAGGCCGGCCTCTTCACGATCATCGCCTGCCGCAGGCAGCGCGCCACCAGGACGTCGGCCTGGTTGAAGGCGCGATGTTCGAAATCCACGATGCCCCGGTCCGGCTTGGAGCGGGATTCGCGCACGCCCTTCACCTCCGTTTCCACCCGCAGCGTGTCGCCGTGGAAGAGGGGATGCGGAAAAACCGTTTCCGTCATGCCGAGATTGGCGATGGTGGTGCCGAGCGTGGTGTCGTGCACGGAAATGCCGATCATGAGGCCCAGCGTGAAGAGGGAATTGACGAGAGGCTTGCCCCACTCCGACTTCTTCGCGAACTCGAAATCGATGTGCAGCGGCTGCGGGTTCAGCGTCATTACCGAGAAGAGCATGTTGTCACTCTCGGTGACCGTCTTGCGCAGGGGGTGATGGAACACCTGTCCCGGCGTGAAGTCTTCGAGGTAGAGGCCCGCCATCTAGTCTCCCTTTTTCGATGGGCCATTCTATCGGGGCCGGGCCGGCCTGCAAGCTGCCGTTATGGTAAACGATTTCTATACGAACAGCCGCTAGGCTCGATTCTCTCAGGCGGAGAACGGGCAGTGTCGGTCGTCCAATATTTCCTCAAATGGATCCCAAGGGCAAAGGTGTCGGAGCGCGTGCCGGCGGCGGCTGCCCTCGCGCGGGCCTATCTGCGCGGCGATCTTCCCTTCGAGGAGCGTCTGGCCGCGGAAGCCGCGCTCACGCTGCTGGCGGACGATCCTTCGCCCCAGGTGCGCCTTGCACTTGCGGAGGCCCTCTCGCTCAGCCACAAAGCGCCCGCCCAGGTGGTTGCGGCGCTTGCAGGCGACCAGCCCGAAGTGGCCGCGCCCATCCTCATCCGCTCGCCGATCCTCTCCGATGTCGATCTGGTCGACCTTGTCGCGATGGGCTGTGCGAAAATCCAGGCGCTGATCGCCTCTCGCCCGTCGGTTTCCATGGCGGTCTCGGCCGCGGTGGCTGAGGTTGGGGAGGTGGATGCCTGTCTCGCCCTCCTGCGCAATGGCGGCGCGCAGATCGCCGGTCTGAGCTTCCGCCGCATGATCGAACGCCACGGAGCCCATGCCGCAATGCGCGCCGCGCTGACGGGCGACCGCCGCCTGCCTTCCGATTGCCGCCATCTGCTTCTGGTCCGGGCTGGAGCAGCGCTCTCCTCCGCGCCGTTCGTCCTCGCGCTGGTGGGGCACGAGCGTGCGGAGAAGCTGACGCGGGAGGCTTGCATCCGGGCGTCGATCACGCTCGTGGATGCCACTGCAACCAATGAGCATTCCGCGCTGGTGGAACATCTCCGGCTGCGCGGGGAACTGACCTCCGGCTTCCTCGTGCGCGCGGTGGCGCATGGAAAGATCGACTTCTTCGCCGCCGCGCTCGTGGCCCTGACCGGCGCGCGCGCGGCGCGCGTGCACTCCATCCTGTCCGGCGGCAGGGACGGGGCGGTGAAGGCGCTTCTCGGCAAGGCCGGGCTCAAGCAGGTGACGCATCTGCCGATCGTCGCGGCACTGAAGATCTGGCGGCAGGTCGCCAATGCCGAACGGATCGCCGGCCCTCAGGAGGCCACCTGGCACATGCTGAAGGCACTGGAAGCGGACGCAGCGGCGATGGGAACCCCGACGGGCACGGCACTTGCCGGCCTGCTCCGGCGCATCCACCTGGAGGCGCTGCGGGAAAACGCGCGGCAGCAGGCGCAGGCGCTGGCGGCGTGATGAGAGCGAATAGGGAGTAGCGAATAGCGAATAGGGAGTTGGTGGGAAGCGAGTGGTTTCCCTATTCGCTACTCTCTATTCGCTACTCGCTCTTCAGATATCCAGCTCCTCCACGAACTCCGCATTCTCCTGGATGAACCGGAATCGGGCTTCGGGCTTGGTGCCCATCAGTGCGTCGACGGCGCTGCTCGTGGCCTCCGGTGTATCGAGCACCTCCACCCGCAGCAGCGTGCGCAGCTTCGGGTTCATGGTGGTTTCCTTGAGCTGCGCCGGCATCATTTCGCCCAGGCCCTTGAAGCGGCCGATCTCGATCTTTCCGCGCCCGGTGAACTCGGTGGCAAGCAGTTCGTCCTTGTGGACGTCGTCTCGCGCATACATGGTCTTGCCGCCCTGGGTGATGCGGTAGAGCGGCGGCACGGCGAGGAAGAGATGGCCGTTCGTGATGAGCTGCGGCATTTCCTGGTAGAAGAAGGTGATGAGGAGCGAGGCGATGTGCGCGCCGTCCACGTCTGCGTCCGTCATGATGATGACGCGCTCGTAGCGCAGGTCGTCGTCGCGGTATTTGGCGCGCGTGCCGCAGCCGAGCGCCTGGATGAGATCGGTGATCTGCTGGTTGGCGGCGAGCTTGCCCGAGCCGGCGCTGGCGACGTTGAGTATCTTGCCGCGCAGGGGAAGGACGGCTTGCGTGGCACGGTCGCGCGCCTGCTTGGCCGAGCCGCCGGCCGAATCGCCTTCGACGATGAAGATTTCCGCCCCGGTCGCCGCCCCCACCGTGCAGTCGGCGAGCTTGCCCGGAAGGCGCAGCTTGCGCACGGCGGACTTGCGGCTCACCTCCCTTTCCTGGCGGCGCTTGAGGCGCTCGTCGGCGCGCGCGATCACCCAGTCGAGCAGTTTGGAGGCCTCGGCCGGATTGTCGGCGAGCCAATGATCGAAGGGATCGCGCACCGCGTTCTCGACGATGCGCACGGCCGCGGCGGTGGCGAGCTTGTCCTTGGTCTGGCCGACGAACTCCGGCTCGCGCACGAAGACGGAGAGCATGCCGGCGGCCGAGATCATCACGTCCTCGGCGGTGATGATGGAGGCGCGCTTGTTGCCGGTGAGATCGGCATAGGCGCGCAAGCCTTTCAGCAGCGCCGTGCGGAATCCCATCTCGTGCGTACCGCCCTCGGGCGTCGGGATCGTGTTGCAGTAGGAGTTGAGGAAGCCATCGCCGCCATACCAGCTCACGGCCCACTCCACCGCGCCATGGCCGCCCTGCTTCTCGGTGCGGCCGGCGAAAGCCTCCTTCGTGACCTGGAATTCGCCGTCGATGGAGGCAGCGAGATAGTCCTTGAGGCCGCCGGGGAAGTGGAAGACGGCCTTTTCCGGCGTTTCGTCCTTCTCCTTCAGAAGCGAGGGCGCGCAATTCCAGCGGATTTCCACGCCGCCGAAGAGATAGGCCTTGGAACGCGTCATCCGGTAGAGGCGGGCGGGCTCGAACCTGGCGGCCGCGCCGAAGATCTGCGGGTCCGGCTTGAAGCGCGTGCGCGTGCCGCGCCGGTTGTGCACCTCGCCCAGGCTTTCGAGCGGGCCGAGCGGCGTGCCGCGCGAAAAGCGCTGGCGGTAGAGCTGGCGGCCGCGCGCGACCTCCACTTCGAGCATCTCGGAGAGCGCGTTGACGACCGACACGCCCACGCCGTGCAGGCCGCCGGAGGTCTCGTAGACCTTGGAATCGAATTTGCCGCCCGAGTGCAGCGTCGTCATGATGACTTCGAGGGCGGACTTGTCCTTGAACTTGGGGTGCGGGTCGATCGGGATGCCGCGGCCGTTGTCGGTGACGGTGAGGAAACCGTCCTCGGAAATCTCCACCTCGATGAAGGACGCATGCCCGGCGACGGCCTCGTCCATGGAGTTGTCGATCACCTCGGCGAAGAGGTGGTGCAGCGCCTTGTCGTCCGTGCCGCCGATATACATGCCCGGCCGCCGGCGCACGGGCTCCAGCCCTTCCAGCACCTCGATGTCGGCGGCGCTGTAGCCCTCGCTCGCATCGCGCGGGGAGGGCGCACGCTGCGCCTTGCGCGTGGGGGCAACCGGGTCCGGCTGCTTGACGCGCTCCGCGCTGGAGGAGCCGAGTTTTGCAAAGAGGTCGTTGGTGTCGTCCATGGAAATTGCTCTTCCCCTACGCGCCCACGAATCACATCGAGTTTGCCATGCTTTTCATGGCAAAGCGAAGGCCGTTCCGGTTCCGTTCAGTGGTTGTGGACGGGCTCTTAACCGAAGAACCGCCTCTCGCCAACCCGATAATGCGGTGCGCCTGTTAACAGGAGCGCACCGCATTCGTTAACGATCGCGGGCGAGGGCTCAACTCGCCAGCGCCTCCATGGGCGGGCAGGCGCAGACGAGGTTGCGGTCACCAGCCACATTGTCCACGCGGGAGACGGGCGGCCAGTATTTCGCGGCCCAATCCATGCTGCCGGACGGGAAGGCGGCCTCGGCGCGGGAATAGGGGTGGGACCACGTGTCGGCGATCAGCTCGGCCGCGGTATGCGGCGCGTTGACGAGCGGATTGTCGTCCTTCGGCCATTCGCCCTTCTCCACGCGCTCGGCCTCGCGGGCGATGGAGATCATCGCGTCGCAGAAGCGGTCGAGCTCGCCCTTGGGCTCGGATTCGGTGGGCTCCACCATCAGCGTGCCCGCCACCGGCCACGACATTGTGGGTGCATGGAAGCCGTAGTCGATAAGACGCTTGGCGATATCCTCGACCCCGATGCCCGCGCGCTCCTTGAAGATGCGGGTATCGAGGATGCATTCATGCGCTACGCGATCGTTGCGGCCCCTGTAGAGCACCGGATAGTGCGCCTTGAGCCGCTCGGCGATGTAGTTGGCATTGAGGATCGCCATCTCCGTCGCGCGTTTCAGGCCGGCGGCGCCCATCATGCGGATATACATCCAGGTGATGGGAAGGATCGACGCGCTGCCGAAGGGCGCCGCGGCCACCGCATGGGCCGAGCCGAGTTCCACATGGCCGGGAAGGAAGGGCTTCAGGTGCTCCTTCACGCCTATGGGGCCGACGCCCGGCCCGCCGCCGCCATGGGGGATGCAGAAGGTCTTGTGCAGGTTCATGTGGCAGACATCCGCGCCGAGATCGCCGGGGCGCGCCAGACCCACGAGCGCGTTCAGATTCGCGCCGTCGAGATAAACCTGCCCGCCATGCTCGTGGACGAGCGCGCACATGTCGCGCACGCCCTCCTCGAACACGCCGTGTGTGGAGGGATAGGTGATCATGAGGGCGGCGAGCCGGCTGGAATGCTCCGCCGCCTTGGCTTTCAGATCCTCCACGTCGATATCGCCGTGATCCGTGCAGCGCACGACGATGACGCGCATGCCGGCCATGGCGGCCGACGCCGGGTTGGTGCCATGCGCGGAAGAGGGGATGAGGCAGACGTCGCGCTCAGCCGCGCCCCGCTCGCGGTGATAGCGGCGGATGGCGAGAAGCCCGGCATATTCGCCCTGGCTGCCGGCATTGGGCTGCAGCGACACGGCATCGAAGCCTGTGATCTCGGAAAGCCAGCCCTCGAGCTCCGCGATCATGCGGCGGTAGCCTCCGGTGTGTGCTGCGGGCGCGAAGGGATGGAGCCCGTTCACCTCCGGCCAGCTCACCGGCATCATCTCGGCGGCGGCGTTGAGCTTCATGGTGCAGGAGCCGAGCGGGATCATCGCCCGGTCGAGCGCCAGGTCCTTGTCGGCGAGCCGGCGCAGGAAGCGCATCATCTCCGTTTCCGAGCGGTTCTCGTGGAAGACCGGCTGCGTGAGGAAGTGCTTTCCGCGCGCCGCGGCGGGTGCAAGGGCAGGAGCTTCGGTGGGCACGGAAACGTTGAAAAGGCCGGCGATGACCTCAAGGTCGGCCTCGGTCGACGTCTCGTCGAAGGTGATGCCCACGCGGTCGGCATCGATGACGCGGAGAACGCGGCCGGTCCTCTCCGCCTCGGCGGCGATGACTTCCGCCTTTCCAGGAACGGTGACCGTGACGGTATCGAAAATCCTGCCTCCGGCGAGCTCGAAGCCGGCGGCCTTGAACCCCGCATGAAGCCGCACGGCAAGGCCATGCACATGGCCGGCCATGGCCTTGAGGCCCTCCGGCCCGTGCCAGATCGCATAGGCTGCCGCCATGTTGGCGAGCAGCGCCTGCGCGGTGCAGATATTGGAGGTGGCCTTGTCGCGGCGGATATGCTGCTCCCGGGTCTGGAGCGCCAGGCGGTAGCCGGGGCGGCCATGGGCATCGGTCGACTGGCCGACGAGACGGCCGGGCATGAGGCGGGTCAGCCGGTCGGAGACGGCGCAATAGGCCGCATGCGGCCCGCCGAATCCCATCGGCACGCCGAAACGCTGCATGGAACCGACGGCGATCTCCGCACCCAGGTCGGCCGGCGTCCGGCTGAGCACGAGCCCAAGCGGGTCGGCCACGAAGATGACGATGACATCTCTCTTCTTCGCCTCGCGGATGATTTCGGCATGATCGCCATAGACCCCGTAGGTATCACCCCATGGGATGATGAGCGCGAAGGTATCGTCGTCGAGTTCGCTGCCGCGTGCGATCCCGATGCCGAGCGGCTCGGCACGGGTCGCGACCACGTCGCGGGTCTGCGGATCGAGCGCGCCGGCGACGACGAGCCTGTTGCGCCTGCTCTTGTGGTGGCGCCAGGCGATGCCGACGGCCTCGGCCGCAGCCGATGCCTCGTCGAGGAGCGAGGCGGATGCGACAGGCAGGCCGGTCAGCTCCGCCACGAGGGTCTGGAAATGGAAGAGCATCTCCAGCCGGCCCTGGCTGATCTCCGACTGGTAGGGCGTGTAGGCCGTGTACCAGGCCGGGTTCTCGAACAGGTTCCGCTGGATGACCGGCGGCACGTGGCAGCCGTGATAGCCCGCGCCGATGAAGCTCTTCAGAACCTTATTGTCACGCATGTAGTCTTGCAGCCCGGCCAGGGCCTCGGCCTCGCTCGCCGCCTCCGGCAGATCGAGCGGGCGGTCGAGGCGGATCGACTTCGGCACGGCCTGGCTGATCAGCGTCTCGAGCGACGGCATGCCGAGGGAGGCGAGCATCGCCTTCGTCTCGTCGCTGCGTGGGCCGATATGGCGGGTGGAGAAGGGTACGGTCATAGAAAATCTCCTAACCGATCGTCGCCTTGTAACCCGCTTCGTCCATGAGCCCCTCGAGTTCACCTTCGTCGGAAAGCTTCATCTTCCAGAGCCAGCCGTCGCCCATGGGGGCGCTGTTGACGAGGGCGGGGTCGCTTGAAAGCGCCTCGTTCACTTCGGTCACCTCGCCATTCACCGGCGCGTAGACGTCGGAAGCCGCCTTCACGGATTCGACCACCACCGCCGCATCGCCCTTCTTGAGCGCCTTTCCGGTTTCCGGCAGCTCGATGAAGACGAGATCGCCCAACTGCTCCTGAGCATAGTCGGTGATGCCCACCGTGGCCGTGCCGCCCTCGACGCGGATCCACTCGTGGTCGGCCGTGAAATAGGTCTTGCTCATCTGGTCATCCTTTGCGGTAGCGATGGGGCGTGAAGGGAAGAGGGTGGACGGCAAGCGGCACGCGACTGCCGCGGACCTCCGCTTCGAGCCTGGTCCCGGGCTCGCGACAGGCGGCGGCGACATAGCCCATGGCGACGGGATGGCCGACGGAGGGGCCGAAGCCGCCGGAGGTGACGCGGCCGACCACCTCACCCCGATCGTTCATGAGCACGGCGCCGGAACGGACGGGCTGGCGGCCCTCGGGCTTCAGTCCGACGCGAAACTCCCCGGGGCCTTCGGCGAGGATGGCACGCAGGGCTTCGGCACCGACGAAACCGCCTTCCTCGCGCAGCTTCCTGGGGATTGCCCAGAGGATCGCGGCACTCGCCGGGTCGGTGGTCTCGTCGATATCCTGCCCGTGCAGGCAGAGCCCGGCTTCGAGCCTGAGACTGTCGCGCGCGGCGAGCCCGATCCACATGGCACGGTCGTCGGCGAGGATCTTTTCCGCAAAACCCTGCGCTTCGTCCGGCGGCAACGCGATTTCGAAACCGTCCTCGCCGGTATAGCCGGAGCGGGTGGCGAACCAGTTCTCGCGCGGCTCGGCAGCCGTCATGAAGGTGAGATCGGAAAGATCCAGGCCCGCGCCCACCAGGACATCCTCGGACACCGGTCCTTGCAGGGCCAGGAAGACGCGGTCCAGCGCGTCCATGCGTATATCGAAATTCTCGGCGATGGTCCGGAAATGGGCCTCGTCCTTCGCCGCGTTTCCGGCATTGGCGACGACCATGAAGCGTTCCGGGCCGAGGCGCGTGGCGATGAGGTCGTCGATGATGCCGGCCTCGTCATCGAGCAGCACCGTGTATTTCGACCTGCCGGGCTCCAGGGCCACCGCATCGAGGGGGCAGGCGCGGGACAAGAACGCCGCAGCCTCCGCCCCCTCCACCGCGAAGAGCTGCATATGGGAGATGTCGAACAGGCCGGCCTTTTCCCGCGTGTGGACGTGTTCCTTCATCACGCCGGCCGGGTAGGTGAGCGGCATGCGCCAGCCGGCAAAGGCGCCGAAGCGTGCGCCGGCCTCCTCATGCATGGCTTCAAGCGGCAGATGTTTCAGGTCGCTCATCGGTCCTCCAAAGCTGCACGCACGCCGCTTGCGCGGCGCATCCGTGCCCCTCTGTCGGAAGCCTGAGAGACTCGCGCCGCCGGAACCCTGTCGGCTGCGCTTACACCTTCGGCGCGGGGGCGGTGCCCCGACTTTCCAGAGTGTCTAACCCGTCTACGGTTCCTTTTGCCTGAGAGATTTCGGGCGATTTCCCCTTCGGCGGCAGCCTTGCTGCTCTCTCCCACAGACAGGCAGGGTTTTACCCCTCGACGGTTCGGTATCTAGCGCAGGCAGGGTGGTTTGTCACCTGCCCGCATCGGAGGCCGGAACACTTCTTTGTGCAGAACCTGCGGCTTGCGGCAATGTCAGCGGTAGATCTCTCGCCGGTGGCCTATCTGCAGAACGAGAACGACGAGCTTGTGATCCTGGATGTCGCAGATGATCCGGTAATCGCCGACGCGGTAGCGCCAGAGGTGCTCAAATCTTGAACCTTGAAGTGCCGCACCCAGCTTTCGCGGATTGTCGAGCGTGGCTATCCGCTCACGCAGAAAACCGTAAATGCGTTTGCTTTCAACCCGCCCAATTTTCTTAAGTTGCCTCAGTGCGGCGTCATCGACCTCAATCGTCCAAGTCAAGCTCGCGTTCCACTTCCGCAAGCGTGTAGGTACGGCTCTCACCTCGCTTCAGGCGCTCCAGCACCTGTTCTGCAAGATAGATATCCTCCAGATCCTCAAGGTGCTGTTCAATGGCCTGACGCATATAATAAGCTGCCGTCCGGCCTGTTCGCTCGGAAAGGACACGCAATCTTTCATATGTCTCGTCTGGCAACCGGAGTGCTGTTTGCTTGCTCATTTTTCGCCGCTTTTGGGGTACGTGTATCCCAATATAGGCTGATTGATTGCTGGATTCCACATTTTTAACGCGCGCTTTCGCGCATCGCCCGCCGAACGAGGGTGTCGAGCGCCTGGAGGAAGGCACTGCGGTCCTTTGCGGTGAAGCCGGCATTGTAGCCCTTGATCTCGCCCGCTTCGCGCAGGTCCTGCTTCAGGTTGCGCATTGCCACGTCCATCCCGATGCTTTCGCGGGTGAAGGCGCGCCCGGTCGGCCCCAGAACATGCAGTCCTTTCTCGACCAGCCGGGCCGCCAGGGGCACGTCGGCGGTAACGGCGATGTCTCCCGCGTTGGCGTTCTCCACGATCCAGTCGTCGGCGGCGTCTGCCTTTCCGGGAACCACCACATGGCGGATCATGGGATCGCGCGAGGGACGCAGGCCGCCATTCGAGACGAAGACGACCGGCAGGCCGTGACGCCCCGCCACGCGCGTGACTTCTTCTTTCACCGGGCAGGCGTCGGCATCGACATAGATCACTGGCATGAACCTCTCCGTGGGTCGGACCCGAATACATCAACGAACGTCCGCGGTGTAGCCTCCTCCCGCACGTCCTTCTTGAGCGGCGTGCGACAAACCCATAGAAGGGATCACCGGAGGGGAAACGTCCGCATGTTCAGAAAGATACTGATTGCCAACAGGGGCGAGATCGCCTGCCGCGTCATCAGGACGGCCCGCCGCATGGGCATCGCCACCGTGGCGGTTCATTCGGAAGCTGACATCGACGCAATGCATGTGGAAATGGCGGACGAGGCGATCGCCATCGGGCCCGCGCCGGCGAATCAAAGCTATCTGGTGGCCGACGGGATCATCGCCGCCTGCAAGGAAACGGGCGCGGAAGCCGTCCATCCCGGCTACGGCTTCCTGTCGGAGAATGCGGATTTCTGCGAGCAGCTGGAGGCCGAGGGGATCGTCTTCATCGGACCGAAGCCCAAGGCGATTCGCGCCATGGGCGACAAGATCACCTCCAAGAAGATCGCGGCCGAAGCGGGTGTATCCACCGTGCCCGGCTTCATGGGGCTGATCAAGAATGCCGACCACGCGGCGAAGATCGCCGCCGAGATCGGCTACCCGGTGATGGTCAAGGCTTCGGCTGGCGGCGGCGGCAAGGGCATGCGAATCGCAGGGAGTGACGAGGAAGCCCGCGAGGGCTTCGAGCGCTCGCGCTCGGAGGCCGCTTCCTCCTTCGGGGACGACCGCATCTTCATCGAGAAGTTCGTGGAGGAGCCGCGCCATATCGAGATCCAGGTGCTGGCCGACGCCCACGGCAACTGCATTTACCTCGGCGAGCGCGAATGCTCCATCCAGCGGCGCAACCAGAAGGTGGTCGAGGAGGCGCCGTCACCCTTTCTCGACGAGGAGACGCGCCGGGCCATGGGCGAGCAGGCCATGGCCCTGGCAAGGGCGGTTGACTATCAGAGCGCGGGAACGGTCGAGTTCATCGTCGACAAGGAACGCAACTTCTATTTTCTCGAGATGAACACGCGGCTGCAGGTGGAGCATCCGGTGACCGAGCTCGTCACCGGCGTGGATCTCGTCGAGCAGATGATCCGCATCGCCGCCGGAGAACGACTCGCCATCGCGCAGGCCGATGTGAAGCTCGATGGCTGGGCGATCGAGAGCCGAATCTACGCGGAGGACCCGACGCGCGGCTTCCTGCCTTCGATCGGGAGGCTCGCACGCTACCGTCCGCCGCGGGAGGGCCGTGACGGGGAGGCGGTGGTGCGCAACGACACGGGGGTGGCCGAGGGCTCCGAGATCTCCCTTTATTACGACCCGATGATCGCCAAGCTCTGCACCTGGGCGCCGGAGCGCCTCGCCGCCATCGACGCGATGTCGGACGCGCTCGACCGGTTCGTGATCGACGGCATCGCCCACAATATCCCTTTCCTTGCGGCCCTCATGCGCCACCCGCGCTGGCGTGAGGGCCGGCTGTCGACGGCCTTCATCGCCGAGGAATATCCGGAGGGCTTCTCCACGCCTGGGCCTGGCGAGGCCGAGCGCGCGGTGTTCTGCGCGGTGGCCGTCGCGGTCGAGCTTCTGCGCCGCGACCGGCTTGACCGGCTGCCGGGACGGCTGGCGCCCCACTCGGGCGATCTCCGGCGCGATTGGGTGGTGAAGCTGGGTCAGGACTATGTGCCGGTCTCCGTCGTCGAGGGGATGGCGTCCATCCCGACCGAGCTCGATCTTGCGATCGAGGGAGCGGACCCGGTCACGCTCTCCTCGTCCTGGCGTCCCGGAGAACCGATCTGGCAAGGGCGGGTCGGCCGGCAGAAGGCCGCCGTCCAGCTCCGCCCCGTGGTGAACGGCTATGAGCTTTCCTGGCGCGGTGTGGCTTCCGTGGCCAAGGTCATGACGCCGCGCATCGCCGAGCTCGACCGCCTGATGCCCGAAAGCAGGACGGCGGATACATCCAAGAAGCTTCTCTGCCCGATGCCCGGCCTCGTGGTTTCGGTCGCCGTGCAGGAGGGGCAGGACGTGAAGGCGGGCGAGGTGCTTGCGGTGGTCGAGGCCATGAAGATGGAAAACGTGCTGCGTGCGGAGCGTGACGGCACGGTGGCCGCCATAAATGTGGTGCCGGGCGACAGCCTTGCCGTCGACGCCGTCATCATGGAATTCGCCTGAGGGCGCCCTGCCGGGCACTCACTCGGCCGGCTCGTCCACTTCCGGGAGTGCCGGCGGCACCTCCCGCTCCGGTTCCCGCAATGCCGTATCTCCTGCCGCCGCGAGCGCCGGCGCAAAGTCGCCCGAGCGGGCGACCTCGACCCTTTCCAGACCCAGCCATGCGGCCATGGAATTGAGCGCCCGCCAGAGCTCCAGCGCCGTTTCCGGCGGCGCGCCGGGCTCCGCGTGGGCGGCCTGTACGCGCAGGATTCCCTTCTGCCGGTCGGCCTTGAGGTCGACGCGGGCGACGATGCTCTCGCCGAGCAGGAAGGGGTAGACGTAATAGCCGTAGACCCGCTTGTGCGCGGGCGTGTAGATTTCGATCCGATAGTGGAAATCGAAAAGGCGCTCGGTGCGCGAGCGCTCCCAGATCAGCGGGTCGAAGGGGGCGAGCAGCGCCTGCGCCTCCACCCTCCGGGGAAGCCTCGCATCGCGGTGCATGAAGGCCTTCTGGGGCCAGCCCTTCACGGCAACGGGGAGGAGCGTTCCTTCCTCCACGAGTTCCCCGATGCGTGGATAGGCGTCCTCCGGCGAGAGACGGAAATAATCCCGCAGGTCGCTTTGGGTGGCGACGCCGAGCGCCTTGGCCGAGATCTCGACCAGCCGGCGCTGCGCGTCCTCGGGTTTCGGCGTCGGCGCCCCGTGGACGACCGGCGGCAGCACGCGTTCGGGCAGGTCGTAGAGGCGCTCGAAGCTGGCTCGCCGCGAATGCGTGGTGACGAGTCCGGCCCAGAAAAGCCATTCGAGCGCGCGCTTGGCTTCGCTCCACTGCCACCAGCCGGAGGTGCCCTTGTGCCCCTCGATATCCGAGGCGGCGAGGGGGCCGTGCGCGGTGACCTCCGCATGGACCTGCTCGATGAAGTCGCGCTGCTCGCGGCCGAAGCGCGCCAGTCCGCCATAGATGCCGCGGCCCTCCCGCGCCCGCTCCATGCGCCAGCGCATGAGCGGCTGGGTCTCCACCGGCAGCAGCGAGGCTTCGTGCGCCCAGTATTCGAAGAGCGCGCGCGGCTTTCGCGCGGCGGCCCGCTCGAGGAGATCAGCCGAGTAGGGGCCCAGACGCGAAAACAGCGGCATGTAATGGGCGCGCGCGGCCACATTGACCGAGTCGATCTGGAAGAGCGCGGTACGGCCGAGCACGCGCGACAGGTGCCGCCTTTCCACCGGACCGGCAGGGGCGCGGTCGGCAAAGCCCTGGGCGGCGAGGGCGATTCGCCGCACTTCCTTTATCGTGAATTTTTCCCGTGGCTTCATGGATTGCTTTAAAACCTCACATGGGCGTGTGAAGCTAAGGGCTGAGCGCGCTTGGCGCCACCCGGTTTGCGGCATAGCGGCGCAGGCTCCTGACATATTTTTCGCCCTCCCGCCAAATGGGTGCTTCAAACACGGCCCTGGGCATCCTAAATGCGGGTGGCGGTCGGCATGTTGGGCGGGTGTGCGGCTGGCTCTTCGGCCCGGAACGGCCTTGGGCGTCGGACGCCGCAATCTTGCCAAGGTTTGACTTGCGTCGCTGGACCGGCTGCGCTAACCCTCGCCGCGTTGCAACATGGGCTATGCCGCGCCGCCTATAAATCATGAATGTGCGGCAGCGCGCGCCCGGTACGGAGCCTGTTCGTCAGGCAACGGAAAGTCGGAACATGAACGATCTCTTGAGTTCATATCTACCCATCATCATCTTCATGGGCGTGGCACTGGCGCTTTGCGTCGTGCTCATCGCCGCCCCTTTCGTCGTCGCCTTCAGGAATCCGGATCCGGAAAAGCTGTCGGCCTATGAATGCGGCTTCAACGCGTTCGACGATGCGCGCATGAAGTTCGACGTGCGATTCTATCTCGTGTCGATCCTGTTCATCATCTTCGATCTCGAGGTTGCCTTCCTGTTCCCCTGGGCCGTGTCCTTCGGCGAGATCGGCTGGTTCGGCTTCTGGTCGATGATGATCTTTCTGGGCGTGCTGACGATCGGCTTTATCTATGAATGGAAGAAGGGAGCGCTGGAATGGGATTGAACGACACCCTCGTCGCGCCCAAGCCGCGCGGCATTATCGATCCGAACACGGGCAATCCGGTCGGTGCGGACGATCCGTTTTTCGGGACGATCAATGCGGAACTGACCGACAAGGGCTTTCTCGTCACGTCGTCGGAGGCGCTGATCACCTGGGCCCGGACCGGTTCCTTGATGTTCATGACCTTTGGGCTTGCCTGCTGCGCGGTGGAGATGATCCACACCTCCATGCCGCGATATGACAGCGAGCGCTTCGGCGTGGCGCCGCGCGCCTCACCGCGTCAATCCGACATCATGATCGTGGCCGGCACGCTGACGAACAAGATGGCGCCGGCGCTGCGCAAGGTCTACGACCAGATGCCGGAGCCGCGCTACGTCATCTCCATGGGCTCGTGCGCCAATGGCGGCGGCTATTATCATTATTCCTATTCGGTGGTGCGCGGCTGCGACCGCATCGTGCCGGTCGATATCTACGTGCCGGGCTGCCCGCCGACCGCGGAGGCGCTGCTCTACGGCATTCTTCTGCTTCAGAAGAAGATACGCCGGACGGGCACCATCGAGCGCTAGGATCGGATCATGAATGAAGAAGCGCTGAAGGACCTCGCGGGCTATATCGGGGAAAAGCTCGACGGTCGGATCCAGGACTGGTTCGTCGCCTGTGGCGAACTGACCGTCGTCATCGAGCCGGGCGACATCGTCGATGTGCTGACCTTCTTGAAGAGCGACGTCCAGTGTCAGTTCTTTGCTTTTGTCGATATTTCCGGCGTGGACTATCCCGCCCGCGAAAAGCGTTTCGAGGTGGTCTATCATCTTCTTTCGCCGCGCCAGAACCACCGCATTCGCGTCAAGGTCTCGGTCGACGAGGAAACGCCGATCCCCTCGACGGTCGACGTGTTCCCGGCGGCGAACTGGTATGAGCGCGAGATTTACGATCTCTATGGCGTGCTCTTCACCGGGCATCCGGATCTGCGGCGCATCCTGACGGACTACGGCTTCGAGGGGCACCCGCTCCGGAAGGATTTCCCGCTGACCGGCTTCGTGGAGGTTCGCTATGACGACGATGCCAAGCGGGTGGTCTACGAGCCGGTGAACCTGCGCCAGGAGTTCCGCAACTTCGATTTCCTCTCACCTTGGGAAGGGACGGATTACGTCCTGCCGGGGGACGAGAAGGCGAAGCAGTGAGAAGGAGCGAATAGGGAGTAGCGAATAGCGAATAGGGGCGCCTTGCCGATTAACTCCTACCAGGATTTGAGGGTATGGCAGTTGGCGATGGATTTAGCCTTCGATTGCTACAAGGTTACACGCGCTTTTCCGCGAGACGAGCTGTACGGAATGACAAGTCAAATTCGCCGTGCAGCCAGTTCGATAGCGGCGAACATCGCGGAAGGACATGGAAGAGAAAATACCGGTTCCTTTATCCAGTTTCTGCGAATCGCGCAGGGGTCGTTGAAGGAACTCGAGACTTATGTGGTGCTGGCAACGCGGCTTGAGTTCATAGATGCGAAGCGGTCGGCAGAGTTGCTTGGTGTGACGGAAGAGATTGGGAAGATGATCAGATCGATGATCAGACGGCTGCAGGAGAAGACGGCTTGATGCGCTGGCTCCCTATTCGCTATTCGCTATTCGCTATTCGCGTTCACGCCGAAAGGAAGGTGTCGCGTGGCTGAAACCTCCATCCGCAACTTCAACATCAATTTCGGCCCGCAGCACCCGGCCGCGCACGGCGTGCTGCGCCTCGTGCTGGAACTCGACGGCGAAGTGGTCGAGCGCGTTGATCCGCACATCGGCCTGCTTCACCGCGGCACGGAAAAGCTGATCGAATACAAGACCTATCTGCAGGCGATCCCCTATTTCGATCGGCTCGACTATGCCGCGCCCATGTGTCAGGAGCATGCCTTCGCCCTGGCCGTCGAGCGGCTTCTCGGCATCACCGTCCCGATCCGCGGGCAACTGATCCGCGTGCTTTACGCGGAACTCACCCGCATCATGAACCATCTGCTCAACGTCACGACGCAGGCGATGGACGTCGGCGCGCTCACCCCGCCGCTCTGGGGGTTCGAAGAGCGTGAAAAGCTGATGGTCTTTTACGAGCGCGCCTCCGGCTCGCGCATGCATGCGGCCTATTTCCGCCCCGGCGGCGTGCACCAGGACCTGCCGGAAAAGCTGGTCGAGGACATCGGCAAGTGGATCGACCCGTTCCTGAAGGCGCTCGACGATCTGGACGAGCTTCTGACCGAGAACCGCATCTTCAAGCAGCGCAACGCCGATATCGGCGTGGTGAGCCTCGAGGACGCATGGGCGTGGGGCTTCTCCGGCGTGATGGTGCGCGGCTCGGGCGCGCCGTGGGATCTGCGCAAGAGCCAGCCCTACGAGTGCTATCACGAGATGGATTTCGACATCCCCGTCGGCAAGAACGGCGACTGCTATGATCGTTATCTCCTCCGCATGGAGGAGATGCGCCAGTCCGCGAAGATCATGCGGCAGTGCGTGGAGCGCCTCCTCGGCAAGGAGCGGGTCGGTCCGGTCTCGAATGTGGACGGAAAGGTCGTGCCGCCCAAGCGGGCGGCGATGAAGCGCTCGATGGAAGCGCTCATCCACCACTTCAAGCTCTACACGGAAGGCTATCACGTGCCGGCGGGCGAGGTGTATGCGGCGGTCGAGGCACCCAAGGGCGAGTTCGGCGTCTATCTCGTGGCCGACGGCACCAACAAGCCGTACCGCTGCAAGCTGCGTGCGCCGGGTTTCGCCCATCTCCAGGCGATGGATTTCCTCTGCCGCGGCCATCTTCTGGCCGACGTCACCGCCGTGCTCGGCTCCATCGATATCGTGTTTGGTGAGGTAGATAGATAATGGCAGTCCGCCGTCTCGCAGACGAAGCCGTCCAGCCCCAGGGCTTTGCCTTCACCAGGGAGAACGAGGCCTGGGCGCATCATGTCATCGGCAAGTACCCGCCGGGGCGCCAGCACTCGGCGGTGATCCCGCTGCTAATGCGTGCGCAGGAGCAGGAGGGCTGGGTGACGCGCGCGGCGATCGAATATGTCGCCAGGATGCTCGACATGCCCTTGATCCGCGTACTCGAGGTGGCGACATTCTATACGCAGTTCCAGCTGGCTCCGGTCGGCACCCGCGCCCATGTGCAGGTCTGCGGCACCACGCCCTGCATGCTCAGGGGCGCCGGCGACCTGATCGAGGTCTGCAAGACGAAGATCCATCCCGAGCCCTTCCACACCAGTGAGGGCGGCACGCTCTCCTGGGAGGAGGTGGAATGCCAGGGCGCCTGCGTGAACGCGCCCATGGTGATGATCTTCAAGGACACTTATGAGGACCTGACGCCCGAGCGGCTGGAGGAGATCATCGATGCTTTCGAGGCGGGCAGGGGCGACACGATCGAGCCGGGGTCGCAGATCGACCGCTTCACGTCAGAACCGGCTTCCGGTTTCACCTCGCTCACCGACGAGAGTGTGGTCCTGAAGTTCCCCGAGGGCGGCCAGAAGGTCGCCAGGCGCGCCGGAAAGACCGGTGAGGGGACCGCGGTTCCCCCCACGCGTGCCGCCAAGCCCAAGACGGACGCTGTCGAGACCGCGGAGGCGATCAGGTCGCCGTCGCCGGTCAAGGCGACCAGGAACGGCGAGCGGCGCGCCAGCGTGCGGGCACCGAAGGAGAATGCGGCTCAAGCCGACCGCGTCGCCGAGGAGGCGGAGGTGACGTCGCGCACCCGCCACCACAGTGATAAGCCGAGGGACCAGGAGCCTTCGCTTCGCGCGCCGGAGCTGAAGAAGCGGAAGGCGGCTTCCGGCATGGATGTCGGGCCGGAATCGCCCGCGCCCGCGGAGGCGCCCACGGCCGGCAGGCCCGTCAAGGCGGTCCGCCCGCAGGGCATCGAGCGCCCGGCCCAGCCGGACGACCTGAAGATGATCTCGGGCGTCGGCCCGCGCATCGAGGGTATTCTGAACGATCTCGGCATCTACACCTATGCGCAGGTCGCCTCCTGGAAGAAGGCGGAGCGCGAATGGGTGGACGGCTACCTGAAGTTCAAGGGCCGGATCGAGCGCGAGGACTGGGTCAAGCAGGCCAAGGCGCTCGCCAAGGGCGGTGTCGCCGAATATGAGCGCGTCTTCGGCAAGAAGCCGCGCTGAGGAGAGACGGATGCTTCAGGACAAGGATCGCATCTTCACCAATATCTACGGCCGCTTCGACCGCTCGCTGAAGGGCGCGATGGCGCGCGGCCAGTGGGACGGCACCAAGGCCATCCTGGACAAGGGCAGGGACTGGATCATCAACGAGATGAAGGCCTCGGGGCTGCGCGGTCGCGGCGGCGCAGGCTTTCCGACCGGCCTCAAATGGTCCTTCATGCCGAAGGAAAGCGACGGCCGGCCGCACTATCTCGTCGTCAACGCCGACGAATCGGAGCCCGGCACCTGCAAGGACCGCGACATCCTGCGCCACGATCCGCACACTCTGGTGGAAGGCTGCCTGATCGCTGGCTTCGCCATGGGCGCGCATGCGGCCTACATCTATGTGCGCGGCGAGTTCATCCGCGAGCGCGAGGCGCTGCAGCGCGCGGTGGACGAGGCCTATGAAGCGGGGCTCATCGGCAAGGACAACAAGAACGGCTGGGATTTCGACGTCATCGTCCATCACGGCGCGGGCGCTTATATCTGCGGCGAGGAGACGGCGCTGCTCGAAAGCCTCGAGGGCAAGAAGGGCCAGCCGCGGCTGAAGCCGCCTTTCCCGGCCAATATGGGCCTCTACGGCTGCCCGACCACGGTGAACAACGTGGAATCCATAGCGGTCGCGCCGACCATTCTGCGCCGCGGCGCCGCCTGGTTTTCCTCCTTCGGGCGCGAGAACAACAAGGGCACCAAGCTCTTCTGCATCTCCGGCCACGTGGAAAACCCGTGCACGGTGGAAGAGGAGATGTCGATCCCCTTCCGCGAACTGATCGACCACCATTGCGGCGGCATCCGCGGCGGCTGGGACAATCTGCTTGCCGTCATTCCCGGCGGCTCCTCGGTGCCGCTGGTGCCGGCGGAACAGATCATCGATGCGCCGATGGATTTCGATTCGCTGCGCGACCTGAAGTCCGGTCTCGGCACGGCGGCGGTGATCGTCATGGACAAGTCCACGGACATCGTGAAGGCGATCGCTCGGCTCTCCTACTTCTACAAACACGAGAGCTGCGGCCAGTGCACGCCGTGCCGCGAGGGCACGGGCTGGATGTGGCGCGTGATGGAGCGGCTGGTGCGCGGCGAGGCGCACAAGCATGAGATCGACATGCTGCTCGACGTGACGAAGCAGGTGGAAGGCCACACGATCTGCGCGCTCGGCGACGCGGCCGCATGGCCGATCCAGGGCCTGATCCGGCACTTCCGGCCGGAAATCGAGCGGCGCATCGACGAGTTCACCCGCAACGCTCATCGCGCGGAGCCCGCGCTGGTGGCGGCGGAGTAGGGCGATGAAGGCGGAATAGGGCGATGAAGATCGAAGGGGAAAAGCACCGGATGACGGTGAGGAAAAGCGACCTGTCGGGGTCGGTTTTCGACGACGTCAATCTGTCTGGGTGCAGCTTCGAGAACGTCAATCTGTCGGGCGGTAAGTACCACGACATTAATCTGTCGGGCTGCACCTTCGATGACCTGAACATGTCCGGCTGGACGGTGAAGGACGTCAATTTTTCCGGCCTGCGAATTGAGAATGCCAATCTTGCCGGCGCGTCCATCACGAATTGCCGGCTGGAGGGCATGACGATAGACGGCATCGAGGTCTCGGACCTGATCGCCGCATGGAAAGAACGCGAGGCGCGCGATAATGGCTAGGTTGAAAGTCGACGGCACGGAGATCGAGGTTCCCGATCACTACACGCTGCTGCAGGCTGCCGAGGAAGCGGGGGCGGAGATTCCGCGCTTCTGCTTCCATGAGCGGCTTTCCGTCGCCGGCAACTGCCGCATGTGCCTGGTCGAGGTGAAGGGAGGGCCGCCCAAGCCGGCGGCTTCCTGCGCCATGGGTGTGCGCGACCTCCGTCCGGGACCGAATGGCGAGGTGCCGGAGATCTTCACCAAGACGCCGATGGTGAAGAAGGCGCGCGAAGGGGTGATGGAGTTCCTGCTCATCAACCATCCGCTCGACTGTCCGATCTGCGACCAGGGCGGCGAGTGCGACCTGCAGGACCAGGCCATGGCCTATGGCGTGGATTCCTCGCGCTTCCACGAGAACAAGCGCGCCGTCGAGGACAAGTATATCGGTCCGCTCGTCAAGACGATCATGACGCGCTGCATCCACTGCACGCGCTGTGTGCGCTTCACCACCGAGGTGGGCGGCATTTCGGAGCTGGGCGCCACGGGCCGCGGCGAGGACATGGAGATCACCACCTATCTGGAGCAGGCGATGACGTCCGAACTCCAGGGCAATGTGATCGACCTCTGCCCCGTGGGCGCGCTGACCTCCAAGCCCTATGCCTTCCAGGCCCGCCCCTGGGAGCTCACGAAGACCCAGTCCATCGATGTCATGGATGCAGTCGGCTCCGCGATCCGCGTGGACACGCGCGGCCGCGAGGTGATGCGGATCCTGCCGATCGTCAACGAATTCGTGAACGAGGAGTGGATCTCCGACAAGACCCGCTTCGTCTGGGACGGCCTCAGGACCCAGCGCCTCGACCGGCCCTATGTGCGCAAGGGCAAGCGCCTGCAGCCGGCAAGCTGGCCGGAAGCCTTCGAGGCGATCGCCAAGGCCGTGAAGAAGGCCGCGCCGGAGAAGATCGGCGCGATCGGAGGCGATCTCGCCAGCGTCGAGGAGATGTATGCGCTGAAACAACTCATGCAGTCGCTCGGTTCGCCCAATATCGACTGCAGGCAGGACGGCACCGCGCTCGATCCGAAGTTCGGCCGCGCGAGCTACATCTTCAACCCGACCATCGAGGGGATCGAGCAGGCCGATGCCCTGCTGATGATCGGCGCCAACCCGCGTATCGAGGCGGCGGTGCTCAACGCCCGCATCCGCAAGCGCTGGCGCATGGGCGAATTCCCCATCGGCGTGATCGGCGAAGGCGGCGAGCTGCGCTACGACTACACGCATCTCGGCGCCGGGCCCGAGACCCTTTCGGATCTGGCCGACGGGAAGGGAGACTTCCTGTCGGTGCTCAAGGATGCCAAGCGCCCGATGGTCATCGTGGGGCAGGGGGCGCTCGCCCGTCCCGACGGTGCGGCGGTGCTTGCCCGCGCGGCGAGGCTTGCCGGCGAAATCGGCGCGGCCTCGGCGGAGTGGAACGGCTTTGCCGTGCTGCACACGGCGGCAAGCCGCGTGGGCGGTCTCGATCTCGGTCTCGTGCCCGCCAGGGGCGGCAAGGACGTCGCCGGCATGATGGGCACGATGGAGGTGCTCTTCCTGCTGGGCGCCGACGAGATCGATATGAACGGGATCGGCGACGCCTTCACGGTCTATATCGGCACCCATGGCGATGCCGGCGCGCACCGCGCCGACGTGATCCTGCCCGGCGCGACCTATGCGGAGAAGTCGGCCACCTATGTGAACACGGAAGGCCGCGTGCAGATGACGAACCGCGCCGGCTTCGCCCCGGGCGATGCCCGCGAGGACTGGGCGGTGCTGCGCGCGCTGTCGGACGTGCTCGGCCACAAGCTGCCCTTCGATTCGCTGCAGCAGCTCCGTTCGCAGCTCTACGTCGAATATCCGCATTTCGCGGGCCTCGATGCGATCGAACCGGGGACGGCCGACCAGGTGCTGGCGCTCGCCGGGCTTTCCGGCAAGCTCAATGCCGCGCCCTTCCTCTCGACGGTGGCGGACTTCTACCTCACCAACCCGATCGCGCGGGCGTCCGCGGTGATGGCCGAGTGCTCGGCACTTGCGCGCGGCGAATTGAAACAGGCGGCCGAGTAGGGGGCGAGAACCGATGGAATCCTTTGTCACGCTCTACCTTCTTCCGGGCCTCCTGATTTTGCTCAAGTCGGTGGCGCTCATCGTCATCCTGCTCGTCGGCGTCGCCTATCTCCTTTATGCCGACCGCAAGGTCTGGGCGGCCGTCCAGCTTCGCCGCGGCCCGAACGTCGTCGGCCCCTGGGGCACGCTGCAGGCGTTCGCCGATCTCCTGAAGTTCGTCTTCAAGGAGCCGGTGATTCCGTCCGGCGCCAACAAGGGCGTGTTCCTTCTGGCGCCGCTGGTTGCCGCCGCCCTGGCGCTCTCCGCCTGGGCTGTGATCCCGGTGAGCGAAGGCTGGGCCATCGCCAACGTCAATGTCGGCATCCTCTACGTCTTCGCCATCTCCTCGCTGGAGGTCTATGGCGTGATCATGGGCGGCTGGGCGTCGAACTCGAAATATCCGTTCCTGGGAGCCCTGCGCTCGGCCGCGCAGATGGTCTCCTACGAGGTCTCCATCGGTTTCGTGATCGTGACGGTGCTTCTTGCCGTGGGGTCGCTCAACCTGACGGATATCGTGCTGTCACAGCGCGACGGGCTGGGCACCATGGTGGGCCTGCCGAACTCCTTCCTCGACTGGCACTGGCTCGCGCTGTTCCCGATGTTCATCATCTTTTTCATCTCGGCGCTCGCGGAGACGAACCGTCCGCCCTTCGATCTGGTCGAGGCCGAATCGGAACTCGTGGCCGGCCACATGATCGAGTATTCCTCGACGCCGTTCCTTCTCTTCTTCCTCGGCGAATATGTCGCCATCGTCCTGATGTGCGCGCTGACCACCATCCTCTTCCTCGGCGGATGGCTGCCTCCCTTCGATTTCGCGCCCTTCACCTGGGTGCCCGGGGTGATCTGGTTCGTGCTCAAGCTTGTGGGCGTCTTCTTCATGTTCGCGCTCGTAAAATCCTTCGTGCCGCGCTACCGCTACGACCAGCTCATGCGGCTCGGCTGGAAAGTGTTCCTGCCGATCTCTCTCTTCATGGTGGTGGCGACGGCGGCATTCCTGAAATTCACGGGGCTGGCATGAGAGGCCGCCCGTCCAGAATCGCTGGAGAATGACGATGTCAGCTCTTGCCCAGGCCGCCAAATCCCTTCTCCTGAAGGAGTTCTTCGGCGCGATCGTTCTGTCCATGCGGCAGTTCTTCTCGCCCAAGGCGACGCTCAACTATCCGCATGAGAAGGGGCCGATCAGTCCCCGCTTCCGCGGCGAACACGCGCTGCGCCGCTACCCGAACGGCGAGGAGCGCTGCATCGCCTGCAAGCTCTGCGAGGCGATCTGCCCGGCGCAGGCCATCACCATCGAAGCGGGTCCGCGCCGCAATGACGGCACGCGCCGTACCGTGCGGTACGATATCGACATGGTGAAATGCATCTATTGCGGCTTCTGCCAGGAAGCCTGCCCGGTCGACGCGGTCGTCGAGGGGCCGAATTTCGAGTTCGCGACGGAAACGCGCGAGGAACTCTACTACGACAAGGAAAAGCTGCTTGCGAACGGCGACCGGTGGGAGCGCGAGCTTGCGCGCAACATCGAGCTCGACGCGCCGTATCGCTAAGCGGCGGCGGTTGGGACTGCAGGAGTAGACGAGGGCGGGGCGCTCATTTAAGAGGGCCGGCAATCGGGGCTGAACGAACGGCCGGTGCGGCAGCGCCGGCCATGGAAACAATCGAGGGAATCGATGCTGACAGGACTCGAGGCGATCTTCTTCTATCTCTTCGCCTTCATCGCGGTTGCGGCGGCCTTCATGGTCATCTCGGCGCGCAACCCCGTTCATTCGGTTCTCTACCTGATCCTGACCTTCTTCAACGCGGCCGCACTCTTCCTGCTGACGGGCGCCGAATTCCTGGCGATGATCCTGCTCGTCGTCTATGTCGGCGCGGTGGCGGTGCTCTTCCTCTTCGTCGTCATGATGCTCGATGTGGACTTCGCCGAATTGAAGCACGGAGCGCTGCAATATGCGCCGATCGGCGCCATGGTGGGGATCATTCTCGCCGTGGAACTGATCGTGGTCCTCGGCGGCTACGCCTTCTCGCCGGAAATCGCGGCGGAAGTGGCCAAGCCTACGCCGGAGATCGCCGTGCGGCACAACACCGCCGCGCTGGGTGACATTCTCTACACGGACTATTTCTACTTCTTCCAGGTCGCGGGCCTCATCCTGCTCGTGGCCATGATCGGCGCGATCGTGCTCACGCTCAGGCACAAGCCGAACGTGAAGCGGCAGAACATCTCCGAACAGGTGGCGCGCACGCCGGCGACCGCGATCGAAATCCGCAAGGTGGAAACGGGCGAGGGGATCTGAGGTCATGGAAGTCGGCATCGCGCATTATCTCACCGTTTCGGCCATTCTTTTCACGCTCGGCGTCTTCGGCATCTTTCTCAACCGTAAGAACGTCATCATCATTTTGATGTCCATCGAGCTCATCCTGCTTTCCGTGAACCTCAACTTCATCGCCTTTTCGGCGGAGCTGGGCGATCTGGTGGGGCAGGTCTTTGCGCTCTTCGTGCTGACCGTTGCCGCGGCCGAGGCCGCGATCGGCCTTGCCATCCTTGTGGTCTTCTTCCGCAACCGCGGCTCGATCGCGGTGGAAGACATCAACATGATGAAGGGCTGAAGAGGGGACCTTCATGTATCAGGCGATCGTTTTCCTTCCGCTTGCGGGCTTTCTTATTGCCGGGTTCTTCGGCCGCTCCATCGGCGCGAAGGGGTCCGAATACATCACCTCCGGCCTGCTGGTGATCGCGGCCGTCCTGTCCTGGATCGCCTTCTTCTCCGTGGCGCTGGGCGAGGGCGAGGCCTTCACCGTCCCGGTGCTGCGCTTCATCTCCTCGGGCGCGCTCGACGTGGACTGGGCGCTCAGGATCGACACGCTGACGGCCGTGATGCTGGTGGTGGTCAACACCGTCTCGGCGCTGGTGCACATCTATTCGATCGGCTACATGCACCACGATCCCGATCGTCCCCGCTTCTTCGCCTATCTGTCGCTCTTCACCTTCGCCATGCTCATGCTGGTGACGTCCGACAACCTGGTGCAGATGTTCTTCGGCTGGGAGGGCGTGGGCCTCGCCTCCTATCTGCTCATCGGCTTCTGGTACAAGAAGCCTTCCGCCAATGCGGCGGCCATGAAGGCCTTCATCGTCAACCGTGTCGGCGACTTCGGTTTCGCGCTCGGCATCTTCGGCGTCTTTGTCCTCTTCGGCTCGGTCAATTTCGACACGATCTTCGCCAACACGGCCGCCTTCATGCCGGCCGAGGGCGGGGCGGGAGCGGCCGAGCCGGTTCTCACCTTCCTGGGCTATGCGCTCGATCCGCACGCCGCGCTGACCATCGTCTGCCTGCTTCTTTTCATGGGGGCCATGGGCAAGTCGGCGCAGGTGCCGCTTCATACCTGGCTTCCGGACGCCATGGAGGGCCCGACGCCGGTCTCTGCGCTGATTCATGCCGCGACCATGGTGACCGCGGGCGTCTTCATGGTGGCGCGGCTGTCGCCGATATTCGAACTGTCGGCCACGGCGCTGACGGTGGTCACCGCCGTCGGTGCCTTCACGGCCTTCTTCGCGGCGACCATCGGCCTTGTGCAGAACGACATCAAGCGCGTGATCGCCTATTCGACCTGCTCGCAGCTCGGCTACATGTTCGTGGCCCTGGGCACGGGCTTCTACAGCGCGGCGATCTTCCACCTTTTCACGCACGCCTTCTTCAAGGCGCTGCTCTTCCTGGGGGCCGGCTCGGTGATCCATGCCGTCTCCGACGAGCAGGACATGCGCAAGATGGGCGGGCTCAGGACGCTGATCCCGAAGACCTACTGGATGATGGTGATCGGCACGCTGGCGCTGACCGGCGTCGGCATCCCCGGCACGCTCATCGGCACGGCAGGCTTCTTCTCCAAGGACGCCATCATCGAGGGCTCCTTCGTCGCCCACAACGCCGTGGCGCCCATCGCCTTCACGCTGCTCGTCGTGGCCGCGGTCTTCACCAGCTTCTATTCCTGGCGGCTCATCTTCATGACGTTCCACGGCAAGCCGCGCGCGTCCTCCGATGTCATGCATCATGTGCATGAATCCCCGTATGTGATGCTGGTCCCGCTCTTCCTGCTGGCGGCTGGCGCCCTGTTCGCCGGCCTGCTCTTCGAGGGCTTCTTCGTCGGTCACGAATACGGGCATTTCTGGAAGGGCGCACTCTTCACGCTGCCGGAGAATGAGATCCTCGAGGAGTTCCACCACGTTCCGCTGTGGGTGAAGCTGTCGCCCTTCGTGGCCATGTTGCTCGGCCTCCTCATTGCCTGGCAGTTCTACATCCGCTCCCCGGAAAGCCCGAAGCGGCTGGCGGAGCAGCATCGTGGCCTCTACGCATTCCTCCTCAACAAGTGGTATTTCGACGAAGCCTACGATTTCCTCTTCGTGCGGCCGGCAAAGCGGCTGGGCACTTTCCTCTGGAAGAAGGGCGACGGCTGGTTCATCGACGGGCTCGGCCCGGATGGCATCTCCGCGCGCGTCGTCGATGTCGCCAACCGCGTGGTCAAGCTGCAGACCGGCTATCTCTACCACTATGCTTTCGCGATGCTGATCGGCATCGCCGCCTTCGTGACCTGGATGATGCTTGGGAGCTCGTTTTAAGAAATGACCGATTGGCCCATTCTTTCCACGGTCACCTTCCTGCCGCTCGTCGGCGCGTTCCTGATCCTGCTCATCCGGGACGACGGGGCGAGCGCGCGCCGCAACATCCGCAATGTGGCGCTGCTGACCACGGTCTTCACCTTCGTCCTCTCGCTCTTCATCTGGCTCGGCTTCGATTATTCGGTGCCCGGCTTCCAGATGGTGGAGAAGCGGGACTGGCTCGACTCCGGCATCTCCTACCACATGGGCGTCGACGGCATCTCGATGCTGTTCGTGATCCTCACGACCTTCCTGATGCCGTTCTGCATCCTGGCGAGCTGGGAAGCGATCGACAGCCGCGTCAAGGAGTACATGATCGCGTTCCTGATCCTGGAAACGCTGATGATCGGCGTTTTCTGCGCGCTGGACATCGTGCTCTTCTACGTCTTCTTCGAGGCGGGCCTCATCCCGATGTTCATCATCATCGGCGTGTGGGGCGGCAAGCGCCGCGTCTATGCGAGCTTCAAGTTCTTCCTCTACACGCTCGCCGGCTCGGTGCTCATGCTTCTGGCCATGATGGCCATGTTCTGGCAGGCCGGCACGACGGATATCCCGACGCTGCTCACGCACGCCTTCCCGGTGCAGATGCAGTATTGGCTATGGATGGCGTTCTTCGCTTCGTTCGCGGTGAAGATGCCGATGTGGCCGGTGCATACCTGGCTGCCCGACGCCCATGTGGAGGCGCCGACGGCGGGCTCCGTGATCCTGGCCGGCATCCTCCTGAAGATGGGCGGCTACGGATTCCTGCGCTTCTCTCTGCCGATGTTTCCCGAGGCGTCCGCGGCCTTCGCGCCCTTCATCTTCACGCTTTCGGTCGTCGCGATCATCTACACCTCGCTGGTGGCGATGATGCAGGAGGACATCAAGAAGCTCATCGCCTATTCCTCCGTCGCCCATATGGGCTTCGTGACGATGGGCATATTCGCCATGAACGAGCAGGGCGTGCAGGGCGCCATCTTCCAGATGCTCAGCCACGGCCTGGTCTCGGGCGCGCTCTTCCTCTGCGTCGGCGTGGTCTATGACCGCATGCACACCCGCGAGATCGCGGCCTATGGCGGCCTCGTGAACAACATGCCGAAATATGCGGTGGCCTTCATGGTCTTCACCATGGCCAATGTGGGCCTGCCCGGAACGAGCGGATTCGTGGGCGAGTTCCTGACGCTGCTCGCCGTCTTCCAGGTCAACACCTGGGTCGCCTTCTTCGCCACCACGGGCGTGATCCTCTCGGCGGCCTACGCGCTGTGGCTCTACCGCCGCGTGATCTTCGGGGCACTCACCAAGGAGAGCCTGAAGGGCCTGACGGATCTGTCCCTGCGCGAGAAGACGATCCTCTATCCCCTGGTGGCGCTCGTCATCTTTTTCGGCGTCTATCCGGCAGCACTCCTCGATACGACCACGGCTTCCGTCGGCGCGCTCCTCGACCATGTGAGCGCATCGCTCCAGACCGCGACCGCGGCCGCCAATTGAACGGGAAGACTTCGCATGACGTTTGATCTCACATCGAGCCTGGCTCTCGCGGTTCCCGAGGTGGCGCTCGCCGTGGGCGCGATGGTTCTCTTGATGATCGGTGTCTTCTCGGGCGAGAGGGCAAACACCACCGTGACCGGGCTTGCGGTGGCGCTGTTCCTGGCCGTCATCGTGTGGATCGTCGTCTTCCCCGCGGATGGCTGGGCATTCGACGGCGCCTTCGTCAGCGATCCCTTCTCGCGTTTCATGAAGCTTCTGACGCTGGTCGGCTCCGCCGTGACGCTGGTGATGTCGGTGGGATTCGCCAAGGCGGAGAAGTTCGACAAGTTCGAATATCCGGTCCTCATCATGCTCTCGACGCTGGGCATGATGCTGATGGTCTCCGCCAACGACATGATCTCGCTCTATCTCGGGCTGGAACTCACCTCCCTTGCGCTCTACGTGGTCGCCGCCATCAACCGCGACAGCGTGCGCTCGACGGAGGCGGGCCTGAAATATTTCGTGCTTGGCGCGCTCTCCTCGGGCATGCTGCTCTATGGCGTTTCGCTGGTCTACGGCTTTACCGGCAATACGGGCTTCGAAGCCATCGCCTCCGTGCTGGCGGACGGCGAGCGTCAGCTCGGCCTCATCTTCGGTCTCGTCTTCGTCCTTGCCGGCCTCGCCTTCAAGATCTCGGCCGTGCCCTTCCACATGTGGACGCCGGACGTATACGAAGGCGCGCCGACGCCGGTGACGGCCTTCTTTGCCGCAGCCCCCAAGATGGCGGCGGTGGCGCTGCTCGTCCGCGTCACGATGCAGGCCTTCGAGCCGATCGCGCTCGACTGGCAGCAGATCATCGTCTTCATCTCGATCGCCTCCATGCTGCTCGGCTCCTTCGCCGCGATCGGGCAGCGCAACATCAAGCGGCTGATGGCCTATTCCTCCATCGGCCATATGGGTTTCGCCCTGGTGGGCCTCGCCGCCAATTCGCCGGCCGGCGTGCGCGGGGTCATCATCTACATGCTCATCTATCTGGCCATGACGCTGGGCACCTTCGCCTTCATCCTGGCGATGCGCCGCAACGACACCAATGTCGAGCAGATCGACGATCTGGCCGGGCTCGCCGCCGCCAATCCCGCAATGGCCACCGTCATGACGATCCTGATGTTCTCCATGGCGGGCATTCCGCCGCTCGCGGGCTTCTGGGCCAAGTGGTACGTGTTCCTGGCGGCCATCGATGCCGGACTGGTTGCACTCGCCGTGATCGGCGTGCTCGCCTCGGTCGTGGCCGCCTATTACTATCTGCGCATCATCAAGGTGATGTGGTTCGATGAAACCGTCGGCGCTTTCCAGCCCATGGCGGGCGAGCTGCGCTTCGTGCTCTCGCTCTCGGGCGCCTTCGTGCTTCTCTACGTGTTCTTCGGCGGTCCCGTCGGCCGGCTGGCGGAAGCCGCAGCGATGACGTTCTTCTGAGATGTTCGCGCTCGCGCCTTCGGCTCTTGCCGCCGGTTACCGGCTGGAGGCGCATGAGAGCGTCGGGTCGACGAATGCGCTGGCTCTCGAAAGGGCGGCCGCGGGCGACGATCCCGGAAATCTCTGGATCGTTTCGAAGGACCAGACCAGCGGGCGCGGCCGGCGCGGCCGTGTATGGGCGACCCCGCCGGGCAATCTTGCCGCCACATTGCTTCTGGTCGACCGGATCGAGCCCGGCATGGCCGCCATCCTGGGCTTCGTGGCGGGACTGTCGCTCTCGGATGCCTTGCGCGCAGTTGCCCCGCAAGCGCGCATCGGCATCGGCGTCGACGGCGGAGAGGAGCGGCGGCAGCGCAGCCGCTTCGAGCTCAAATGGCCCAATGACGTGTTGGCCGATGGAGCGAAACTCGCCGGCATCCTGCTCGAGTCCTCACTGCTGGGCGACGGCCGCTTTGCTGTCGCCGTCGGCATCGGGGTCAATATCGTCGTCCATCCGGCCGATCTGCCCTATCCGGCCACATCACTGCAGGCGCTCGGCGTGGACTGTGACGCCGAACGGCTTTTTATGGCGCTTTCATCTGCCTGGGTGGAGAATTTCACGCTCTGGAAGAGCCCGGACGGCACGGCGGCCATCCGCGAGCGCTGGCTTTCGCAGGCTGCCGGGCTCGGCTCCGAGGTTTCCGTCCGCGCGGATGGCCGCGTCGTGCGGGGCGTGTTCGAAACAATAGACGAGCTGTGCAGGTTCGTCATACGCGAGGATGATGGATCGCGGCTCCTGATCGCCGCGGGTGACGTGCATTTCGGCGCAGTGGCGTCGGTGCGCGCCTGAGAGAACGGTAAGAGGAGAAGGCGTGGCGTCGGAAACAGCGGAACTGGTTTTCTGCCCCCTGGGCGGGGTGGGCGAGATCGGAATGAATTTCGGCCTTTACGGCTATGGTCCGCCTGAAAAGCGCCGCTGGATCGTGGTCGACTGCGGTGTCACCTTTCCGGGCGAGAACCTGCCAGGTGCCGACCTCGTGCTGCCGGACACGCGCTTCATCGAGGAGCAGCTGGACAATCTCGCGGGCATCGTCATCACCCATGCGCATGAGGACCACTACGGAGCGCTTCTGGACCTGTGGCCGCGGCTCAAGGCCAATGTGTGGATGACGCCCTTCACCGCCGGCCTGCTCGAGGCAAAGCGGCAAGGGGAGGCGAACGCGCCCAAGGTCCCCGTAACGATCTACCGGGCAGGTGAGACCTTCACCGTCGGCCCCTTCACGATCGAGGCCGTCGCCGTTGCCCACTCCATTCCCGAGCCCGTGTCGCTCGCGATAACCACGCCGGCGGGCACGGTCATCCACACCGGCGACTGGAAGATCGACCCGGCGCCGTCACTCGGGCCGAAGACGGACGAGGCCCGTTTCCGTGCGCTCGGCGAAAAGGGCGTGCTGGCGCTCGTCTGCGATTCCACCAATGCGATGCGCGAGGGCATCTCGCCCTCGGAGCAGGAGGTGGGCCAGGGGCTCCGGGAAGTGATCGAGAAGGCGCCGGGCCGCGTCGCCGTCACGACCTTTTCCTCCAATGTCGGCCGCATTCGATCCATCGCCGAGGCGGCGCGCGACGCGGGCCGGCAGGTGCTGGTGCTCGGCCGCTCGCTGCAGCGCGTCATCGATGTGGCCGCCGAACTCGGCTATCTCGACGGGCTTCCGCCGTTCCTCTCCGAAGAGGATTTCGGCTACATCCCGCGTGAGAACGCCGTCATCCTCTGCACGGGCAGCCAGGGCGAGGCGCGCGCGGCACTTGCCAAGCTTGCCCGCGACGAAATGCGCAATGTCGCGCTCGCCCCGGGCGACACGGTCGTCTTCTCCTCGCGCACCATTCCCGGGAACGAGAAGGCGATCCTCACGATCAAGAACCAGCTCATCGACCAGGGCGTACACATCGTCGAGGACGGCGGCGCGCTGGTCCATGTTTCCGGGCACCCCCGCCGCAACGAACTCAAGCAGATGTACGAGTGGGTGAAGCCGCGCATCCTCGTGCCGGTGCATGGGGAAGCTGCCCACCTCGTCGCCCAAGGCTCGCTGGGCGCGCTGTCCGGTATCCCGGAGGTGGTGCAGATCAGGAACGGCGACATGCTGCGCCTCGCGCCCGGCGCGGCCGAGATCATCGACCAGGTGCCTTTCGGCCGCATCTACAAGGACGGAAAGGTGATCGGCACGGACGAGGAGGTGGGCATACGCGAGCGGCGCAAGCTCTCCTTCGCCGGCCACGTCGCCGTCAATGTCGTGCTCGATGACCGCTACGATCTCGCGGGCGATCCGGATCTCGTGGCGATCGGCCTGCCCCAGGGAGATTTCTCGGGCGAGCCGTTGGAAGAGATCATGATCGATGCCGCGGTCGGCGCCGTCCGCAGCATTCCGCGCGGCAACCGCAGGGATCTCGACCTGGTTGGAGAGGCGGTGCGCCGTGCTGTCCGCTCCGCCGCGAACGATGTCTGGGGAAAGAAGCCGATCGTGACCGTCTTCGTCACCCAGTAGGAGGAGACATGTTGGGCAGGCTCAACCATGTGGCGATCGCCGTTCCGGATCTGGCGGTTGCCACGGCCACCTACCGCGACGTGCTGGGCGCGCGCGTCTCGCAAGCACAGGCTTTGCCGGAGCACGGGGTGACGGTCGTTTTCGTCGAACTCGGCAATACCAAGGTGGAACTGCTCGAAGCGCTCGGCGAGAATTCCCCGATTGCAGGTTTCCTGGAGAAGAACCCGGCCGGCGGGATGCATCATATCTGCTACGAAGTCGAGGACATCACGGTCGCGCGAGACCGGCTCGCGGCGAGCGGCGCCCGCATTCTGGGCGACGGCGAACCGAAGATCGGCGCTCACGGCAAACCGGTTCTCTTCCTTCACCCCAAGGATTTCCACGGCACCCTGGTCGAGCTTGAACAGGTGTGACGGCAGGCCGCGCCGGCGGTGGTTTCAAAGAGAAGGTGGAGGGAGTATTTAGGGGGATTGGTTGCCAAGCGCAGCGCTGATCACGTCGTGGTAGATCGATACAGCTCGAGAGGCTGGTTGCGCGGCGGCGTTCAGGCATGGATCCTCGGGTCGAGCCCGAGGATGACGAGGTGGAGAGGCCCTACAAAACTCCAACGCCGGTGATTGGCGGAAACGCCCATGCAATCGTCATCCTCGGGCTCGACCCGAGGATCCATGCCTAAACGGTGGTCATGGACGAGGCGCTTCCGGCGTTCTTCCGCCGCATTGTGCGGCAGGATCCAACGACAGCCAGCCATATCGGCAATGGAGAGTTCAATGAGCTGGATTTCGCTCACCGCTGTTTTTTTCATCTTGTGGTGGCTGATGCTCTTCGTGTCGCTGCCGTTCGGCCTGCGCACTCAGGACGACGAGCAGGAGGTGGTGCTGGGCACCACGTCCAGCGCACCGAAGGGCCCGCATATGCTGCGCGCCTTGATCCGCACCACGCTGCTGACGCTGGTCGTTTTCGGTGCATTCTATGTGGTCACGCGTGTGCTGGGATACTCTTTCGACGACATCCCGAGAGTCGTGCCCGATTTCGGCTGAATGGATCTTCGCCAAAAAAAAAGCAAGGCGCGAGCCTTGCAACTAGAACGCGTCCGATCCGTTCCGTTTCTTTAAACGGCGGCTGCGAAAGACCGCGCCAGGACCGTATCCTCCCAAGACTTTTGACCGCGTAAGGAGAGCGGATTGACGCTCCGCTCTCTTGTTTGTGTTGGGTACCTTAGACCAAGTTTTGACTCAATGTCACGCGAAATTTTGCAATGTGATGACTTGCTTGCCCGGTATGGTTGACATCTGCTCTGAAGAGCCCCCGCGTGGGGAGGCCGGGTTTTCAACCTGTCCCGAAACCGATAAGAAGCCTCACCAGACAGGCGGAAGGAAGTGATTCCGCCGGCCCTTTTCGTCACGGATTGTTCCATGCGACTGTCGCGTTTCTTCCTGCCCATCCTGAAGGAGAATCCCCGTGAGGCGGAGATCGTCTCGCACCGGCTGATGCTGCGTGCCGGCATGATCCGCCAGCAGGGAGCAGGGAGCTTTTCCTGGCTGCCGCTGGGCAAGCGCGTTCTCGACAAGGTCTGCCAGATCATTCGCGAAGAGCAGAACCGTGCGGGCGCGCAGGAGATCCTGATGCCCACCATCCAGTCCGCCGATCTGTGGATCGAGAGCGGGCGCTACAACGATTATGGGAAGGAGATGCTGCGCATTCGCGACCGGCAGGACCGTGCGATGCTCTACGGGCCGACCAATGAGGAGATGGTGACGGACATCTTCCGCGCCTATGTGAAATCCTACAAGGACCTGCCGCTCAATCTCTACCACATCCAGTGGAAGTTCCGGGACGAGGTGCGGCCGCGCTTCGGCGTCATGCGCAGCAGAGAATTCCTGATGAAGGACGCCTACAGCTTCGATCTCGATTACGAGGGCGCCAAGGCTGCCTATAATCGCATGTTCGTCGCCTATCTCAGGACCTTCACGCGGATGGGGCTGAACGCGATCCCGATGCGCGCCGACACGGGCCCGATCGGCGGCGATCTGAGCCACGAGTTCATCATCCTGGCTTCCACCGGCGAAAGCGCGGTGTTCTGCGACCGGGCGTTCCTGGATCTGCCGGTGCCGCCGGCCGATATCGACTTCACCAGCGATGCGGAAATCGGCGGGGTGGTCGCCCGGTGGACCGCGCCCTATGCCGCCACCGACGAGATGCACGACGAAGCCGCCTGGGAAAAGGTGCCGGAGGAGAAGCGCCTCGCCGCGCGCGGCATCGAGGTCGGCCACATCTTCCATTTCGGCACCAAATATTCGACGCCGATGAAGGCGACGGTGACGGGACCGGACGGGCAGGAGCATTTCGTCTCCATGGGCTCCTACGGCATCGGCCCGAGCCGGCTGACCGCGGCGATCATCGAGGCGAGCCATGACGAGAACGGCATCATCTGGCCCGAGAGCGTGGCGCCGTTCGAGATCGCCCTCGTCAATATGAAAGCGGGCGATTCCGACTGCGACCGCGTCTGCGAGGAGATCTATGCCGGACTGCAGGCGGCGGGCCGGGAGGTGCTCTATGACGACACGGACCAGCGCGCCGGCGCCAAGTTCGCCACCGCGGACCTCATCGGCCTGCCGTGGCAGGTGATCGTGGGACCGCGCGGGGTCGCAGCCGGGGAGGTGGAGCTCAAGAACCGCGCAACGGGCGAGCGGCAGACCGTGCCCGTCTCGGCGATAGCGGAGCGGTTCGGCGTGAATCGATGAGCAAGGCCGAGACGGCAAACGGGGGCATCAAACCCTTCTCCCATTTCGAGCGCCTGGTCGCCTGGCGCTACCTGCGTTCGCGCCGCAAGGAGACCGTCGTCTCCGTGATCGCCCTGATCTCCTTTCTCGGCATCATGCTGGGGGTGGCGACGCTCATCGTCGTGATGGCGGTGATGAACGGGTTCCGCAGCGAGCTTCTCACGCGCATCCTCGGCGTCAACGGCCATGTCGTGGTCCAGCCGGTGGATTCGCCACTCAGCGATTACGATGCCGTCGCAGGACGGATCGCCGGTGTGCCGGGCGTGCGCATGGCGATGCCGATCGTGGAGGGGCAGGTGCTCGCCTCCGGGCGCAGCGGGGCCGGCACGGGCGCGCTGGTGCGCGGCGTGCGCGCGGAGGACCTGACCGAGATCGGGCTCGTGGCGGACAATATCCGCGCGGGATCCCTGGTCGATTTCGCGGCCGGGCAGGGGGTGGCGATCGGTTCGCGCATGGCGCAGAATCTGGGCCTTGCGCTTGGCGACTCCATCACGCTCATAGCGCCGGAAGGGGACGTGACGCCCTTCGGCACCACGCCCCGCGTGAAAGGCTATCCGGTGACGGCCATCTTTGAGATCGGCATGTCGGAATATGATGCGTCGATCGTCTTCATGCCGCTGGAGGAGGCCCAGCTCTTCTTCAATGTCGAGGGATTGGCACAGTTCCTGGAGGTCTTTGTCGACCATCCCGACAATGTGGATTCGCTGCGCCCACTGATCGAGGAGGCCGCGCGGCGCCCGGTCTCGATCACCGACTGGCGCCAGCGCAACCAGGTGCTTTTCTCCGCGCTCGAGGTGGAGCGCAACGTCATGTTCATGATCCTGACCATGATCGTGCTCGTGGCTGCCCTCAACATCATTTCCGGCATGATCATGCTGGTGAAGGACAAGGGCCACGATATCGCGATCCTGCGCACCATGGGCGCGACCAGCGGGGCGATCATGCGCATCTTCCTCATGGCTGGCGCGTCGATCGGCGTGGCGGGCACGCTGGCGGGCTTCATCCTGGGCACGCTGCTTTGCCTCAACGTGGAATCGATCCGCGAGTTCTTCACCTGGCTTTCCGGCACGGTGATTTTCGATCCCGAAGTCTATTTCCTGAGCCAGCTTCCGGCCGACATGGAGAGTGGCGAGACCATCTCCGTGGTGCTGATGGCGCTTGTCCTTTCTTTCCTTGCAACCCTTTTCCCGGCCTGGCGCGCCTCGCGCCTCGATCCGGTGGACGCATTGAGATACGAATAGATGCCCGCAAGCGTTTTGGAACTGAAATCGGTCGATCGCCACTACGTCCAGGGACCGAACAGGCTCACGATCCTCAAGGGTGCCGATTTCGCCCTGACCTCCGGGGAAATGGTGGCGCTGGTGGCACCGTCCGGCACGGGCAAGTCGACGCTGCTGCACATCGCCGGCCTTCTTGAACATCCCGATGGCGGAGACGTGATCGTCAACGGACAGTCCTGCTCCGGGCTTTCCGACGACAGGCGCACGGCGATACGGCGCGGCGAGATCGGCTTCGTCTACCAGTTCCATCACCTCCTGCCGGAATTCACCGCGCTCGAGAATGTGATGATGCCGCAGCTCATCGCCGGCCTCAGCCAGCCGGAGGCGAAGGAACGCGCCGCGCAGCTTCTGGCCTACATGAAGCTGGGACCCCGCGCCGAACACAGGCCGTCCGAACTCTCGGGCGGCGAGCAACAGCGCGTGGCGATCGCCCGCGCGGTGGCGAACGCCCCCCTCGTGCTTTTGGCCGATGAGCCGACGGGAAACCTCGATCCCGCGACGGCGGGCTATGTCTTCGATGCGCTCGAAGCGCTCGTGCGCCATTCCGGCCTGGCCGCCCTCATCGCCACCCACAATGAAGAACTCGCCGCCCGGATGGACCGCCGCGTGACTCTATCCGAGGGCCGTGTGGTGGATCTCCCTGCCGGATGAATACGAACTGTAACGCCTCCAGGCAGGAACTCGACCGCGATCACCCTATGTGGGTGAGGATATTGACGAGCCTGCCGAAGGGATCGCGCACATAGAAGCGGCGCACGCCCCAGGGCTCCGTGGCCGGTCCGTATTCGACCGGGAGCCCAGCCTCCCCGACCCGCTCCAGCGCCGCATCCAGGTTGTCTACTTCGATGGACAAATCCGGGACGGAGGTGCCTGAGCCTCCCTCCGAGGCGAAGCTGATCTGCACCCGCATGTTCTCGTTCGAGCCGTAGGTGGTGATCCAGCCGTGATCCATCAGCACGTCAAGGCCGAGCACATCGACATAGAATCGCCTGGCTGCGTCCATCTCCGGCGTTGCGATATTGGCGACAATCCGCTTGACCTTCATTTCCCCTCCTGTCCTGGCGTCGGCGGCGCTCTTGTGGAAGGCTCCATTCCGGACCGGCGCGAGGGAGCCCGGAAATCGGCTTTACGCCATGTTAACGCTGTGCAGCGCGCCGGCGAACATTACGATTGACGAGAACATAATCGGAACATATAAGGATCATATCAAGATCGTTCTGCACTTATGCACAGGAAACAATCCAATGACCTACATCGTTCAGGACATCGCATCGCTGGTCGCCGTCAGCTCCTTCATTCTCGTTGCCGTCACCTGGATCCTCGCCCTTTAGCCGCCGGCGTCGATGACAGACGCCGCGCGGCATGGGAGGGATGCCGTTCAGTCGCCGAGGGCGACTCCCTCCCGTCGCGGATCGGCGCCGCCTTCCAGCCCTTCGGATGTGAAGGCGACGCCATGCAGGCCGGAATTGAGTTCGCCCGCCTCGACCTCGAAGCCGAGTGCCGTGAGGTCATCGGCAAATCCTTCCGCCGGCGTCCCGGCCTCCACCGTATAGGTGCCGAAGCGGTTCGTCAGATGGGGCAGGGAGATGGCCTGCTGCATATCCATGTCCCAATCCACGAGCGCGATGAGGGTATTGGCGACATAGGGAATGATGTTCGAGCCGCCGGGCGAGCCGAGCGCGAAGGCCGGCTTTCCGTCCTCCATCACGATGGTGGGCGACATGGAGGAGCGCGGGCGCTTTCCGGGCTCGACCCGGTTGGCGACAGACTTCCCGTCCTCCGTCGGAGAGAACGAAAAATCGGTGAGCTGGTTGTTGAGCAGGAAGCCTGCCGCCATCTGCCGCGAGCCGAAACCATTCTCGATCGACGTGGTCATCGAGGCGATGTTGCCCGCATCGTCGACGATGACGAAATGCGAGGTCGAGGGCTGTTCCAGGTCGATGCCGCGGATGCGCAGTTCGGCCTTGTCCCAGGGCGGCGTGCCTGCCTTGACCTCCTCCTCGGGAAGGGCGGTCGAACGGCGGATGAGGGCCGCGCGGTCCTGCAGATAATCCGGATTCAAAAGCCCCTTCGGCAAGGAGACGAAATCGCTGTCGGCCATGTAGAGCCCGCGGTCGGCAAAGGCGAGCCGTGTCGCGTCGCCGATGATGCGCCAGCTCTCCGGATCGTCGGGGCCGAGCCCCTCAAGATCGAAATGCGAGACCATTCCCAGGATCTGCCCGACCGTCAGCGCGCCGGAGGAGGGCGGCCCCATGCCACACACCTCGTAACCGCGATAAGGTGCGCAGACTGCCGGCCGCTCCTTGACCTCATAGGCGGC
Organism: Chelativorans sp. AA-79; assembly: GCF_029457495.1. Taxonomy (NCBI): domain Bacteria; kingdom Pseudomonadati; phylum Pseudomonadota; class Alphaproteobacteria; order Hyphomicrobiales; family Phyllobacteriaceae; genus Chelativorans; species Chelativorans sp. AA-79. The sequence continues at coordinate 3,196,571 of NZ_CP120361.1, read as the reverse complement.
CAGGTCCTCGAGGCTGAGCAATCCCGGATTCGTCGGATGATCCCGCACGGCGGCAACGATCGCTTCGGCGATCTCTCCCGTGTAGAACGCATTCGCGCCCTGTTCCGCGATCGTCCGCAGTGTCCGCGCGTAATCGGGGTTCTTGAGAAGCGTGCCCTCGCGGAGCGGTTCGCCGGCCGCATCGTAGAAATAGGCCCGCGCCGCCGCCTCCTTGTCGAGCTTGCCGGCGTCGGCGGCGATCAGCGCATGCAGCCGCGGCGAGACCTCGAAGCCGTTCTCCGCCAGCGTGACGGCCGGCTGGAAGAGCTTGTCCCAACCGAGCTTGCCGTGGCGTTCGTGCACCTCCTCCATCAGCCGCACGACGCCCGGCGTGCCCACCGAACGACCGCCTATGACCGCGTCGAAGAAGGCGAGCGGCTCGCCCTTGTCATCGAGGAAGAGTTCAGGCGTGGCGGCCTTCGGCGCGGTTTCGCGGCCGTCGAAGGTGGTCACCTTGCCGCTCGACGCATCGTACCAGACCAGGAAGGCACCGCCGCCGATCCCGGAGGATTGCGGCTCGACCAGCCCGAGCACCGTCTGCACGGCGACGAGCGCATCGGCGGCGCTTCCGCCCTGGCGCAGCACCTCGAGCCCCGCTTCCGCCGCAAGCGGATTGGCGGCGGCGACCATGTGGCGTTTCGCCGTGACGGGCGCCTTCTCCTCGACGCCGCTGGCGATTTCGGGAGCAAGCGCATCCGCAGCCTGCTGCGCCGAGGCGGGTGCGGTAAGAAGGCCGAGCGCCATCGCGCCGATGGCGAGTTTCTCCCATGCGTCCATGTCAGGCACTCCTTTTCAGTGGTTCCTCCTGCGCGGCCGCGGCCGGCCCGAACAGGTCCTCGAAAGCTTGTTTCAGCGCCACGTCGAAATCGTCCATCGTGACGGGCAGGCCGAGATCGACCAGGCTGGTGACGCCGAAACCGGAGATGCCGCACGGCACGATGCCGGAGAAATGCGTAAGCTCCGGCTCCACATTCACGGCGATGCCGTGGAAGCTCACCCAGCGGCGCAGCCGGATTCCGATCGCCGCGATCTTGTCTTCCATGGGCGTGCCGTCGGGGAGCGGGGGCTTGTCGGGACGTGCGACCCAGACACCGATGCGGCCGTCCCGGCGCTCGCCGCGGACGTTGAAACGGGCCAGGCTGGCGATGATCCAGTCCTCGAGTGCGGTGACGAAGGCCCGCACGTCCTCGCGCCGCCGCTTGAGGTCGAGCATGACATAGGCCACGCGCTGGCCCGGCCCGTGATAGGTGTATTCGCCGCCGCGGCCGGTCTGGTAGACGGGCAGGCGGGCCGGATCGAGCAGGCTGCCCGAATCGGCGCTGGTGCCAGCGGTGTAGAGCGGAGGATGCTCGATCAGCCACACCATCTCGCCCGCCGTTCCGGCGCGGATGGCTTCGGCGCGGCGCTCCATGAAGGCGAGCGCGGTTTCATAGGGCGTCAGCCCCGGCTCGATCCGCCACTCCACGGGCGGCGAGGGGGAATGCGGGAGGAAGCGTGTCGGGTTTGTCTGGCTCATCGGCTTGATACTCCGCACTTTCTATGGCCCCGGGAAGGCAGGAAGTCGAGAGGGCGAGGCAGGCGCTGCGGCGTTGTTTTCTTTTTGCATATTTGCATTCGGCAGGCTTGTTTCGCCAGGGGTGATTTGCTACATGCCCCCCTGCCGGTGATTGCCGGCCTTCTTTCCGTGCGGTCGTGGCGGAATTGGTAGACGCGCAGCGTTGAGGTCGCTGTGGGGCAACCCGTGGAAGTTCGAGTCTTCTCGACCGCACCATTTCTTCTTTTTGCACTTCCAAGATATTGATTCTTCATCAAAATACGGGGTGCGGGCGTGCGCCGTCCGGCCGGCGCCGCGAAGGCCGTGGCTCTTGCATGTATTTCATGCGAACTCGGTGTTGCAGAACCACGAAAATTGCTGGATGGGGATGTTGCCTGAAACCCTGAAACGGCCAGCAGATTTTCATAGGCGCAGATGCGCAATGAAGTACGCCGGCGGCGCAAAGCCAAGAAGCGGAAGCAGGAGGGGCCTGAGACTAACCTTCTCCTTTGGTGTCAGCAGATCGCCTCATCGGATCGAGCGGCGGCTCGCTGACCAAGAATTTGGACCTGACCCACTCCGAGAATTTACCGTCCGCGATCCCGTTCTCGCGTGAGCATACGCTGGGTCCCGTCTCTACGTACAAGGACTTTCCATCAAAGCAGCCTGCGGTTTTGTGATTTGAGACGCGCGACCATCCCTTGGTCGTTTCGAAGACCATCAGCGATTCCCGAAAGAAGAAGCGGCCAACAACGCCACACTCGAGCGATGGGCAAGTGTATCTCTTCAGGCCGTCAACGGCGACCCATTTTCTTGCATCTGCGTGCGCTGGCGTTGCGGATGCAATGACGATCGCGAAACAAACGGCACCGCACCGTCTCGTCAAATGCGCTTGCATCTGTTCAATCCTGCGTCATGGCGACAAGCCCGCGCCATTCCCCGGCGCGGGCCATCCGCCGCGAGCTCAGCCCTCGGTTCTTGCCGGCTGAGCAACTGGCGAATCCGCCCGTGCCGGCAATTCTTCCATGGCGACCAACTGGTCTGCGCAGAGATCATTGGCGTCTTCCACCTGCTCCTTCAAGCCGGTGAATTGACTCCAGCCGCCCTCGCTAATGAAATCGTCGCGCTCCCAGGAGCTAGCTTCCTTCAGCTTGGCGAGATTCTGCTCGGCATTCGCAGAGGTGATGAACTTGTTGACGCAGAGACTGGCGACGAGTTCCGCGCGAGCATCGGACCGTGCCTGTTGAGCCATTTCAGTCGCCGTGCCGCCTGTGGTCCAGCCGCCAACGGTGAACCCGACAATCATGGTTGCCACGGCAGTGCCTACACATGACCACAGCCAGACTGCTTTCGACGGCCGATAAGCCTCCCAGCTTTGCATGAAGCTTGGCATTGTCTTTCCCCTTGTTGTTCACGGAAGTTTTCCGTTTGCAACAGGAGCGTAACCCACCACGGCTGCCATGTGAACCGCTGGAGCAAAGAAACTCGCAAGCTCGGCATTCGGGGGGCAACGGGATGGGTTGCCCATCACGCGGGCCTGCAATCAGGTCAGGACAGCGAACGAAAAGGCCTGCTGATGCAATATGGGCTCTCTTTCAGCCGCTTCTTCGGCGCATCCACAGACCGGCGGTCAACGCGTAGCCAGGTGATGAGGACGAGGCCATTCAATCCCTCCAGTGCCGCAACGATCCCCGTCGGCCCGGCGGCGTAGATCTCGCCAAACCCCAGCGTCGTGTAGCAAGTGATAGAGAGATAGAAGACGTCGGAAAGGCCTCCCGTGACCTCGCCGGCTAGGGACCCGAAGCTCGGCGTCCTGTCCGAAGGGGCTCTCCAGGATGCCGGAATATATATTGAGTCCTCCCTAACGAATTTCCGAAACTTTTGGGCTCGCCGCTTGTTTGAAGATGCCCGGTGTTGCTGCCGGCGAGAACTGGGAGAGCAAGATGCATAAGGATGAAGCCAAAGGTTCGGCGAAGAAGATGCGGGGGAGCGTGAAAGAAGCGGCCGGTAAGGCCACCGGTGACCAAAACCTGCGCGCCGACGGCAAGGCTGACAAGGCCGAAGGGAAGGTCCAGAAGGGCGTCGGCAAGGCCAAGGACGCCGTGAGGGATGCCCTGAAAAAGTAGATCGCAGTTGCGCTTTTCGCGCAGCATGCGATCGACCTCGGCGGTGCTCTTCGGACCAGACCGGCCGCCGCGTTCCTCGGGGGAACCATGCCGCAGGTCGATGGTTGGGCCCTCCAGATGGAGGAAGCACCATGCCAACCAACCCACATCCTGATGACCCCGCCGAGGGCTCACCGGAAGCGATCGACCATCAGTTGAAGCGGTCCGAGAGCAGCAAAAATGCGAAGACGGTGGACGATGACGGCGACAGTGCCGCCCGAGGACACAAGCCGGGTAGAGACATCGAAGAAGACTATCCGCTCCCGCAGTTCATCGAGAAGATTCGGGAGCTTGCCGATGCCCTGGAGGAGGGGAAGCGATTCCAGCTCCAAGTTGCCGGAGAAATGGTGTCGATCCCTGCGGACGCCGTCTACAACATCGAGTATGAGCGAGAAGGCGGCGAGGAAGAGATCGAGTTTAAGATCAAGTGGTCCGCGAAATAGCACCATTCCCTCCCGGCGGCGGCGCGAATGGAGGCCTGAAGACTCCTAACTCGCGATGCTCGATGTGCGACTCATTGTGCCGTAGCGCATCCAGAGAAGGAGAGCGCCAAGGAGAGGCACGAAGATGTCGGTGTAGAAAATCACGCCGGCATTCCCCGGCGCGAAGTTGCCGGCAGTGACCATTTGGTAGACGTGCCCTGCGGCCGCGCCCAAGAGGAAGCAGGCCGGACCGACAACAGCGGCCAGTCGCATTTCGAAGCCGCCCTTGAATGCCAGGAAACCGACCACGGCGAACCCAAGGCTCGCCCATCCCACCTCGGCTTGAAACGGGCTGTTTTCCCATCCGATAAAGGATGCGGCGAGGTCTCCGAGAAAGACGTGCATCACGAAGTTGTAGAGAAACGTGAAGCCGATCGCGAAGAGGGAATAATATGCCAGTGCCGACTCCGCGAGGGATGGATGCCCCGCCGCCCTTGGTCGTAGTTGTGAGATCGCGGTCGCGATTGCGGCGATGATGAGGAATGTGAGCGTGAAATTGCTCAGCAGGAATGCAACCAGTTGTTCCACGGCGCCCTCCGCACAATCCTAGTTTGTCAGGCTGCCAGCTCCTGAATCGCCGGCCTGCCCGAAGCCTGAACTGTGGCATAGCGGGCCCTTTCGGGACAGCGCCGTCCGCAGGTGGGCGTCATTCGCACTGCCGGCGCGGGCCGCCGCCGTAAGGCTGGTATGTGTTGTCTTCTGGCCGATACGAACGGTACCTGGCAAAGCAAGACCGAACATGTTCAGGCTCGAGATAGGCGCGCTGGTCCTCGCCGGGGAACGGTTCATTCGCATCGGCGGAAGAGCCTTCCGCCGATGCGTTGGTCGTGCTCGTCGCCTTCCGGGCGAAATCCGCGCGCTCAATGGTCTTGGAAAACGGGGAAACGCACTCGCGCCTCTCCCCGCTGTAGGCGTTGTACATGTTGTCGGCGGCGTCATAGGAGCGGTATCGTTCCGAACACCATTCAATGTGCGCTGGGCTTGGCACAGGTCGCGGGGATTGCTCCGGCGCGATCGAGGCCGTCGTTACCGGGTCGATCACCTGCTCGGCCTTGATCCCGTCGCTTCGAGGTCTGGACGCAAACCGCGCTTGCATCGCCGTCTCCGCTTTCGGTGCGTCAGCTCGCGAGGGCTTCGCAGCAGGCTCCACATTGGCGGCGACCCTGACGGGCTCGCTGGTCCACGGTCCGGAAGCACTTGCATAGAAGGGACGAACAGGTACCGGCTCGGCGGTCAGATACACAACGGCGAGGGCCGCACCGCTCACGAAAACGATGCCCGTCAGAAAGAAACCGCTTACGAAGGCGAGTAGGTATTTCATGCTGCGCGTCCTGGTTCTTGCCTCAGCTTCCAAAACAGCGCGCGCGACGGGTGGTTCCCTTCGGGTGGAGGGAGACAGGGTCAATGCCGAAGGACAAACTTCACAACAGCAGGGCAACTGCGCCCAGTATCGCGAGCACGGAGATAACGAGAAGTCCGTCTTCGGGCCGAACTCTACGCATGACACTCACCACTCACTGAAATGAGCACTCTACCACAGATATATGGAAAGCGCGCGGCAAAACTACAGGCTGACCAGCAGAGCTGCAGCCGTTACTGTGATAGCAATCACTATCAGCAGGATCGCGTCCTCCGGGCCCGACGATGGCTCTGGCAATTTCGTCCCTCCTTGTTGGTGCGCCCCAATCACCGGAAGGGAGGAGGTGTTCCACTCGGCTGGCGGGCCAGACCAGAGTTTTGAAAGTCGCCGGCCGGCAACCAGATCGGGGCGGCGGACGGACGAGAGCTACTCAGCCACGGCAACCGTATCGGCGAAGCAGGACGAGATTGCCTTGTTCGCGCCGAGGTCTCTCGCCCACCTTGCAATCTCGGGCGCTTCACCCTTCTCTGCGACGCCACCCCAGACTTCCTTGAAGACCGGTCTGCCGGACGAGGCATCGAAGAAAAAATAGCCTGGGTCCGCAACCGGAAGCTCGGCATAGACGACCGTCCATGTGCCCGATTGCATGAACTCCTGGACGTCAACCCGAGAGGGCCTGATGTTTTGGTCGAGGCTCTTGGCGACAAGCTTGGCAAACTCAGATTTGCGCTGCGACGTCAGCTTTGTATCGACGCCTCCGCATGGATCCGCCGCCACCGCATGTTGCGGGATTTGCAGAGCGCCGACAGACAGGCCGATCGCGACAAACAGCGTTGGAAATTTCGGCATTTAACGCATTCCTCGTGAAATCAGTCGCGGCGAAATTCATCGAAGGAAACCACACATGGCGCTCACCGACAAGGAGATGCCTCAAGAGGCGGTCGACGCCCTGGATGAGGCCGCAACCGCGAACTGACAGCGGATCGTCGTCTGCTGTGCTCGCGATCTGTTCGGAACGCCAATTGTCGCGCGGGCCGGCCGGCCATTCTTTCATTCTTCATCGGGTTGGAAGCCTTGCCGCGGGGAACAGATGACGCGCGGCGTGGTTTTAACGGCAGGAATCGCTGCCTCCCTCGAAGAAGATGGAAGGCGATGATCTCACGATCGTAGATGTGCGGTCGGACGGTGCGATCGCGGATGGAGCGAGTCGTCGCGTATGTGCCATGTCAGGCCGAAGCCGAAGACCACGGGCTCGGCCCTAAATGAGGACCTCGGAAATGAGCGAGAGCGACAAACCGCTGAAGCAGGGCTCGCCTGGTCGGAACCTCACCAACAGGCAGGGACACCCGATTTCGAACAACCAATCCCAGCGAACGGTTGGCAGTCGGGGGCCGGCGACCCTCGAGAATTACCCGTTTCTCGAGAAGATCACCCACTTCGACCGTGAGCGCATACCCGAGCGGGTGGTGCATGCACGGGGGTTCGTTTGCTATGGCGAATTCGAGGCCACCGGCAATATAGGCGACGAGCCTGCGTCCAAATACACACGCGCAAAGCTCTTCCAGGAACCGGGCAAGAAGACGCCGCTGGCCATCCGCTTCTCGACGGTGATCGGGGGACGCGACTCCTCGGAAGTCGCGCGCGACCCGCGCGGCTTCGCGGTGAAGTTCTACACGGAAGACGGCAACTGGGACCTGGTCGGCAACAATCTGGCGGTCTTCTTCATCCGCGATGCGATCAAGTTCCCCGATGTGATCCACTCATTGAAGCCGGATCCTATGACATTTCGCCAGGAGCCGAACCGGATCTTCGATTTCATGTCGCAGACGCCGGAATCGATGCACATGCTGACGCACCTGTTCTCACCGCGCGGCATTCCGGCGAGCTACCGCCATATGGAGGGATTCGGCGTCAACACCTATAAGATGGTGAACGCGCAGGGAGAGACGGTGCTGGTGAAGTACCACTTCCATCCTCGCCAAGGCATCGCGAGCCTGACCGCGGCGGAAGCCGAGCGCGTGCAGGGCAAGGACCTGGGTTCCGCGTCCAAGGATCTTTATGAAGCGATCGAGCGCGGCGACTGTCCGCAGTGGGATATGTATGTCCAGATCATGGAGGACCACGACCATCCCGAACTGGACTGGGATCCACTCGACGACACGAAGATCTGGCCGGAGAAGGACTTTCCCCTGCGCCATGTCGGCGTCATGACGCTTAATCGCAACGTGGAGGACTTCTTCAACGAAAATGAGCAGATCGCGATGGGCACCGGTGTGCTGGTCGACGGTCTCGACTTCTCGGATGACAAGATGCTGGTCGGCCGCACCTTCTCCTACTCGGACACGCAGCGGTATCGGGTCGGCACCAACTATCTCCAACTGCCGGTCAACCAGGCCAAAAACGCCGATGTCGCGACGAACCTGTCCGGCGGCACGATGTCGTATCGGCGCGAAATCGCGCCCGGGCAAAACCCGCACGTCAACTACGAGCCCTCCATACATGGCGGGTTGGAGGAGGCGGCCCGCCAGGGGCCTAACAATCCGCCGGAAATCAGGGGGCGTCTGACGCGCAGCGTGATCGAGCGGCGCAATGACTACATGCAGGCCCGCGGGCGCTACTGCACCATGATGGATTGGGAACGGGACGACCTCGTTCTCAACATGGGCACTCTGCTGGCGCAATGTGAGCGTGACGTTCAGGAGCGGATGATCTGGCATCTGTTCCTTGTCCACGATGACTACGGCAAGCGGGTCGGCGACATGATCGGCATCACGGCGGATGACATTCGCCATCTTGCACCTTTGCCGAAACAGGTGCTGACGGATGAAGACCAGAGACGGCTCGAACGCCTGGGCAACAATGGTGATGCCATCGACGAAACGATATGGGGTCAGTGGACGAGCTCTGTGAAGAATCTGCAGGTGTCTGCGGATGACGTCATTTCCGGCAGACTGCCGTCTGCCAAGGCAGGCGTGAGCAGCCGCGCGGCAGAGTAGTGATACCTTCCGCTTCGGGTTTAAATCTGACCCCCGCCGAGCCTCGACCTTGTGGTTCACGCAGCCTCGAAGGGCGGTACGATCTCCATCTCCGGCACGAGCACGAGGCCCTTGTCGGTGATGCGGATTTCCGGGATCACCGAGAGCGGGATCAGGTTGAAACCCATATAGGGGATGGAGCAGCCGGCCTGCTCCCATTCACGCTTGAGCGCCTTCACCTCCTCGGCCACCGCGGTCACGCGCTTGTCCGAAAGGAGGCCGGCGATGGGCAGCGGCACCATGGCCGTCACCTCGCCCTCCGCCACGACGCAGACGCCACCCTGCGCCTCCTCGATGGCGCGCAGCGCCACCTGCATGTCGCCCTCGTTCGTGCCGGCGACGATGATGTTGTGGCTGTCATGGCCGACGGAGGAGGCGACGGCTCCGCGCTTCAGGTTGAAGTTGCTGAGGAGCCCGTGCGCGACATTGCCTGACGACTTCCCGTGCCGCTCGACCACCGTGACGAAGCACAGGCCGTGCCGGTCGAAATGGTCCTGCCAGTTGTTCGCAGGCTCCAGCACGATCCGCTCATGGCCGAGCGTGATGCCGGGGAGCTCGGTGCGGATCGCATGCGCCACGACCTTTTCCACCGGCAGGTCGGGCGTAAGCTTCACGTTCTTCGGCAGCTTCACCGTGTGAAACGCGGCTTCGGGATAGCGGTAGGGGTTGGAAAGAGCCTCGTCGAGCAGCGGTGTGATCTTCCGGTCCTCCACGACGAGTTCGCCGCCATACCAGGTGTTCACGGGCTTGAAGGCGTCGTCGAGCAGCACGAGGTCGGCCCGCCGCCCGCCGCCAAGTCCGCCGATCTCGCCCTCCAGGCCGAATCGGGTGGCCCCGTGCAGCGAGCCCATCGCCCAGGCCTGCTCGGGCTTCATGCCGGCCTTCATCGCCTCCCGCGTCACCCAGTCGAGGCCGAAGAGCAGGAGGTCGTCCGCATCCCGGTCGTCTGTGCACACCGCGATGCGCTTGTGCGAGGCGCCGAGCTCGGTGATCGTCTTGATCGCTTCCGGCAGGCTGTGCCAGGGCGTGGTGGGCGGGCCGCCGCGCAGGAAGAGCCAGATGCCCGCCTCAAGCAGGTCGTCGGCGATCTCGCGGTCGATCGCCTCGTGGGTGTCCGTCACGCCCGAGGCCGCATACGCGGCGACGAATTCGCGGCCGTAGACATGGCCGGAAACCGGCCGGCCGCGCTGGAGCGCGGCGGCGAGGATCGCGTGGCTGCGCTCGTCGCCCATGGCCACCTGCACGAAATCCATCTTCTCTCCGAGCGCCACCGCCTCCGGCCACTTGTCGAAGAGGGCCGCGATCTTCCCGGCGGTCAGGTCGCCGCCAGCGGTTTCCAGTTGCGGCGAGGTTGCAGGCACCGTGCTGGGCACGGTGAGGAAGATCGAGAGCGGCGCCTGGCGTGCATCCTCCAGCATCGCCTCCACGCCGGCCACATCCATGACGTTGCCGATCTCGTGGCTGTCGCAGAAGATCGTCGTGGTGCCGTTGAGGAGGGCGGCCTCCGCATAGGCGCAGGCCGTCACCATGCTCGATTCGATATGGATATGCGGATCGACCAGCCCCGGCGCGACGAGACCGTCCGCGGCATCATGGATTTCGGCCGCACTCCCTTTATAGGCGCCGGCCGGCTTCACCGCGGCGATGCGCCCGCCGGTCAGCCAGATTTCCCGGTCCGGCAGGATACGCTCCGAATAGGTGGAGAGAACACGCGCGCCCCTGATCACCAGATCCGGCTCTGTCCGCCCGGAGGCGACATCGGCAAGCTGCCTCGTCATGGCTGCCAGCGGGCGCACGGAAAAGCGGGTGAGTGTGCTCATGATGACCTCGCGAATGGGAGACGGATGCGTGAGGGCGAGAATGGCCCTCGCGGAATGAAGGATCAAGCCGCCCCGCGAACATTCCCGTGGCTATGCGGTTAGGCGGACATGCAACGGGAGGACATAGGGATGCGCCTCGAAGGCAAGATCGCGGTCGTCACGGGTTCGGATTCGGGCATGGGTCGGGCCATGGCTGAAGCATTTGCGCAGGCCGGCGCGGATATCGCGGTGACCTACCACTCGGACGAGGAGGGCGCCGATGAGACCCGCAAACGCGTTGAATCGGCGGGCCGAAGGGCGCTTGTCCGGCAGCTCGACGTGAAGGACGAGACAAGCGTTGCAGGTCTGTTCGAGGCCGTCGTGCAAGAGCTCGGTGCGCCCGACATCCTCGTCAACAATGCAGGGGTGGGCGGCGGCGGTGCCGAGGTGGCCGACATGAAGACCGAAGACTTCGACCGGGTCGTCAGGACGGATCTCTACGGCCCCTTTTTCTGCTGCCGCGAGTTCATCCGCCTGCGCCGCGGGAAGGGCGGGGGCGGCAAGATCATCAACATCACGTCGGTGCACGAGGCGATCCCGAGTCCGCGGAGCGCCGCCTATGGCGCGGCCAAAGGCGGGCTTGTCACCTTCACCCGCTCGCTGGCGCTGGAGCTTGCGCCGCTGCGTATCAATGTCAATGCGATCGCGCCGGGCCTCGTGCGCACGCCGATGACGGTGGAGCGCACCGAGGATCCGCAGAAGATGCGCGAGGAACTGCCGCGCATCCCTCTCAATCGCCCCGGTGAGCCTTGGGAGATCGCCCGGCTTGCGCTCTATCTCGCCTCCGCGGATGCCGACTACGTCACGGGCCAGAGCTTCACGATCGATGGCGGCCTTGAGATGAACTGGGGGCAGGGCGCATGATCGGCGCCACCTTCTGACTGGTCTACCCCTAGGATAGCCGGCCGTTTCCGGACTTGCCGTGGTCCGGCGACTTTCCGGCGCTTTCCCGAATCCCGCGCTTTTGTTCCGGCAAAAGGCACGCTAGAGGTGGCGCGAAGCGCGTGAGCGTGCCGGGCATCTTTATGCAGGAGGGGCCGTCCTTGAGCGAGCCGGAAACCGAAGAGTGGCACGGCAACCCGGCCGAGGCGTCGGAGCGTGGCATCTATGGCGAGGACGGCTCGGTCTCGGCGCATTTTCTCGCGCATATAGGGGCCGCCATCGGCGACCGCGACACGCTGACGCTGCGCAGGGATGTGGGCGGGCTGCACCAATCGGAGATCGGTGACCTCCTCGAAGCCTTGATGCCCGAGCAGCGCCGCGCGCTCGTTCAGCTCATGGGCGACAAGTTCGACTTCACGGCGCTCACCGAGGTCGACGAGGCGATCCGCCTCGATATCGTCGAGAGCCTGCCCAACGCGCAGATCGCCCAAGCCGTCCAACAGCTCGATCGGACGACGCCGTCTACATCCTGGAGGATCTCGACCCGCAGGACCAGGACGAGATCCTGGCGCAGCTCCCCTTCACCGAGCGGGTGCGGCTGCGCAGGTCGCTCGGCTACCCGGAAGAGACCGCCGGCCGGCGCATGCAGACGGAATTCGTCGCCGTGCCGCCCTTTTGGACGGTCGGTCAGACCATCGACTACATGCGCGAAGACCAGAACCTGCCCGATTCGTTCTCGCAGATCTTCGTCATCGATCCGACCTTCCGTCTTGTCGGCGCCGTCGACCTCGACCGCATTCTCCGCACGCAGCGAACGGTCAAGGTCGAGGAGATCATGCGCGAGACGCGCCACGCGATCCCCGCCACCATGGACCAGGAGGAAGCGGCGCGGATCTTCGAGCAGTACGACCTCCTGTCGGCCGCCGTCGTGGACGAGAACGACCGGCTTGTGGGTGTTCTCACCATCGACGACGTGGTGGACGTCATCACGCAGGAGGCGGAGGAGGACCTGCTGCGCATGGGCGGCGTCGGCGACGAGGAACTGTCGGATTCCGTGCTTGCCGCGGAGCGCTCGCGCGTGCCCTGGCTGCTGGTCAACCTGGTGACCGCCTTCCTCGCCGCTTCCGTCATCAGCCTGTTCGACCGCACGATCGAACAGGTGGTGGCCCTTGCCGTCCTCATGCCCATCGTCGCCGGCATGGGCGGGAACGCGGGCTCGCAGACGATGACGGTGACCGTGCGGGCGCTCGCCACCGGGGACCTCGACATCTACAATGCCGGTCGCATCATCCGCCGTGAAATGGGCGTGGGGATAATGAACGGGATCATCTTCGCCACGCTTATCGGATTGGTGGCGGGAGCCTGGTTCCAGAATGCCGATATCGGCGTCATCATCGCCGCGGCCATGGTCATCAACATGTTCGTGGCCGCGCTTGCCGGAATCCTCATCCCCCTCCTGCTCGACCGTGTGGGAGCCGATCCTGCGGTGGCCTCCTCCGTCTTCGTGACGGCGGTGACGGACGTGGTTGGCTTTTTCGGCTTTCTCGGTCTCGCCACCTGGTGGTTCGGTCTATGAGCCCCCGGCGAGCCGCTTGCGGGCGATGTAGAGCGTGACCGCAGCGGCGTTGGAGACGTTTAGGGAGCGAATCGCGCCGGGCATGTCGAGCCGCGCAAGCGCGCGCACGGTCTCGCGCGTCTTCTGCCTGAGCCCCTTGCCTTCGGCGCCGAGCACCAGGGCGATCTTCCCGCCTTCGAGGCTATCCTCAAGCAACTGAGGCCCTTCCGAATCGAGCCCGACCGTGAGGAAACCGGCCTCGTGCAGCTCCTCCAGGGCATTGGCGAGATTCCGCACCTCGATATGGTCGATATGCTCGAGCGCCCCGGAGGCGGCCTTGGCGAGCACGCCCGATTCGGCCGGGCTGTGGCGCGCCGTCGTCACCAGGGCATCCGCCCCGAAGGCGACCGCCGAGCGTATGATGGCGCCCACATTGTGCGGGTCCGTCACCTGGTCCAGCACGAGCACCAGAGACGCGTCGCCGAGGGCCGAAAGCGGTTTTGGCGAGCGGGCCTCCGCCTCGATCAGAACACCTTGATGGACCGCATCGGCGCCGACAAGTCTATCGATCGCCTTCGGCTCGACCAGATCGGCCGGGAAGGGCAGGGCGGAAAGATCGCCGATCTCCAGGCGCTGCGCGGCATTCCTCGTCACCAGCATGCGGCGGATCGTGCGGGACGGATTGTCGAGCGCTGCCCGCACGGTATGCAGCCCGTAGAGCCGCACGACCCCTTCCGGCAGGTCTGTGGCGGGGCGCTGCCCTGATCCCGCCTGCTCGCGATGGGCGCGGCGCAGCCGGGCATAGTGGCTGTCCTTGGGGGTTCCGCTATTCTTCCGGTCGTTCATGGCGCCTCGTATAGACGAGCCGGCGCCCCGCGCCTATGGCGGAGAGACACCTGAACGCGATTTTCAACGGCGATGCGCTTTGACGCTGTTGACAGTGAGAAACGTCGTGGCCATAAGGCGCACACGGAAAACGGAAGACCATTGACCTGCGGCGCCGCTTTTCCCAAATGACTTCCTGCGCATGATGCAGCAGCGCGGAGGGGTGTCCGAGTGGTTAAAGGAGACGGACTGTAAATCCGTTGGCTTCGCCTACGCTGGTTCGAATCCAGCCCCCTCCACCATCCATCGCCTTTGTGTCCGAACCGGGCAGCAGAACGTTCCAGAAAGATGGGTGACAGCCTCTGGGTGAGGCTGCCGGTGGCCTGCAGGTTCTCAGCTCAAGATACGACATATCCCGGATCGCAGCGCACGAAGCCTGCCGGCCCAATGCCGTCGGTTGCCTCCCGGATGTCGAGCCTCCGGCCATAGGCATGCAGATCGGCCCGCGGGCTGTGCCCGGATGGCGCGGTCGTGACCATACCAATAAGACGATAAGTCGATTGCGACTACCAAATGGTAGTTGCGGCAAAACCGGCGGACGGCTTTCCATCCCTCCATATTGGGGCACAACTGTGGAGGGCCATCATGATCGACCGAAACCGGCTGCGCGGGGCAACCGCTCTTCTCGCGACTTTACTTCTGAGCGCCTGCGGCGGCGGAGGTTACACGTCTCTGCTGGACGACCCGGCATTTTCCGACGATGCCACGTTTGCGGAGGACGCAGGCACGGTCGGAGAGGCGCTCGCCAGCGGCAACACGCTTTCCGCTTACAACGGCAACATGATCCAGGCGGCACGTCACCAAGATGGTGCCTGGGTCGAGACAACGTCTCCCGAGTTCAAGATCACCAGAAACGATCAGGGCGGGATCGACGTGACACTGGGCGGTGAAACCGTCAGCTACGCGGCGGCCGATGTCTCGCCCGACGGGAACGGCTTCGAAAAGGAGCCGGACGGCAACTGGCGCGCACTCTACACCTGGAGCGCTCCGTCTGCTGCGGAGGCGCTCTCGGGCCAGAATGTCGAATATGATTCCCACCAGGTTTGGACATATTTTTGGGATACGACCGACGGCGGGACGACGAACGGCTATGCCGTCATCGGGACGGAGACCCGTCCATCCGCCCTCGAGGGCAAGGCAAACGCCACCTATTCCGGATACGCGGTAGCCGACGTCTATCAGAAGGGCAGCGACAGTTTCGATCGCCTCAGATATCGCGGCGATGTGCAAATGAGCGCAGATTTCGCGGCGGGAAAAATCGCCGGAAACATCGCCGGCGTGACCAGGGAAGCCAGAGTGAACGACGCCTGGACCGGCAATCGCGTGCCTGTCGCAGGGGCCATCGCCATGAACGAGGCTGACATAGAAGGGAACTCTTTTGCCGGAACCCTGACCGGTGATCAGGCTTTCGTGGCCGACATCGGCGAATTCTCGGGGACATATGGTGGCAAATTCTACGGGAAGGCAGGCGAGGAAGTCGGCGGCATCCTGTCGATCAACGACGCGGACTCGGTTGGCTCCGGCTTCTTCTCTGCCGGCCAGAACTGACGGAAATGGGGACAAGCATGCCTGCCCGACAGCACCGGGCATGCTTTGGGAGCGGGTATCCTCATGCACAGGGTTCTGGCCACGCTGGGGGCCGCGGCAGCGATGCTTTTATCGGCCGCGGCTCCCTTATGGTCCCAGCAACATGGAGCTGACAGAATAGCAGTCCTTGTCCGCGCGGGCGACGATGACGGCGCGCGGGCCGTCATCCGCCGGATCATGCGAGGAAAACCCGACGCTGCCCTCCACGTCGCGCATCTGGAAGGCGTCATCAGGATGCGCGACAAGGATTACAAGGAGGCGATCAGAATCTTTCGCCTCATCCTTTCCGTGGAGCCGAATTTCACCCCCGCCCGGTTCGAACTGGCCCGGGCACTTCTGAGAACAGGCGACCGGGACGGTTCGTCCTATCATTTCCAGGCGCTGGCCCGAGGGTCCGACGACGCGCCCGTCCGGCATCTCGCCGAGAGATATCTCGACAGGATCGACGGCTCCCGCGATTATGGCTTTTCCTATTATTTCTCTCTCTTACCGTCGACAAACGTCAACAAGGGCACCCACAACAGAACCTTCGAGGCAGGAGGGCTGGTATTCGCCATCGACGAGGACTCCAGGAAGGCGAGCGGCGTGGGGGCCGGAACTGGTGGCAGCGCCTTTCGGACCTTCCGCCTCGACGAGTCATATGCGGTGGTTGCCTCCGGCTGGGCAGACATCAGGAAATATTCGGAAACGACCGAAAGCGACGAGATCGGGGTCGGCGGATCCGTCGCGCTGTCGCGCCGGGCCGGCAGGCTGTCGTGGGCCGCAGGTCCGGCTGTCGAATACCGATGGGCGGCCGGTGATCCCTACCTGTTGCGCTACGGCATCACGGCGGGGGTCAGAGCGGTCGTCGGCGAGAGGAACACAG
Source organism: Chelativorans sp. AA-79 (assembly GCF_029457495.1). Lineage (NCBI taxonomy): Bacteria > Pseudomonadati > Pseudomonadota > Alphaproteobacteria > Hyphomicrobiales > Phyllobacteriaceae > Chelativorans > Chelativorans sp. AA-79. Next base: position 3,180,323 of record NZ_CP120361.1, on the reverse strand, counting down.
TCTCTTTCTCCCTGTCGAGCCGTGTTCAGGACTATGTCGACCAGGACTACAGGGACGGGCATATCCACATCGCGGGACTCTCCGTCCGCAGGGCCCTTTCACAATCGGATGCCTTGGCGGCAAGGCTGGGATTGACGTTCGAGCGGACGCAGCGCCGGCATCTCGACTACGATGGCGCCAGCCTCGGCTTGGAATACGACAAGGAGTGGCGGGGCGGCTTCATGACGAGCTTCTTCGGTTCGTTCGAGTGGCGGGACTATCTCGGGAATTTCCCGGCCACCGACCATCGCCGCGAGGACCGTCTCTTCTCCATCGGCGCAGGCGTCTCGCACAGGAAACTGAATTTCGCAGGCTTCACGCCCAAAGCCACATATAAATTTACGGACAGGAAGTCCAACGTCAGCTTCTACGAGTACGAGAGTCACGATTTCGGGCTCGCGCTGACACGGGAGTTCTAAGACGCTCACCTGGACTGATTTAGTCCGCGCACGAGAAGCAGCAGCTCCGATTGCCGGTGGACTCCCGTTTTCTGGAAGACAGCTTTCAGCCTCTGCCTGGCCGTGCTCTCAGCAATCCCGAGCGTGGAGGCGGCTTTCGCAACCGAGGCACCGGTGGCAAGTTCCAGGCACAGCATCGATTCAGCCGGGGTCAGGCCGAGCAGGCTGGAGATCCGCGCGGGATCGCCTATGGCGTGAAGCTCTGGATCCTTGAGAAGGATGATTGCATGGGCGTTCGGCGATACCGTGCGCACCACGGCCGGAGAGGAAATTGCCTCGACCATGATGGGCAGTCTGGCTGGCCGCTCGATCGAGATCGGCAGCACCTTTTCCGTATCGGCTGTCGAACGGCTCCAGTCGACAGCGGCGGCGACAAGCGACTGTAGCGGCAAATCGTTGCTGCCGTCCGCAGAAAGCAGCCTGCCACGCTTGATATGCAAGCAGCCTGCGTTCCGTGCGAGAAGCTCCTCGGCGCATGCGTTGAGGGCGATGACGCGCCCTCTGCCGTCGAGCAGGAGGGCAGCCTGCCCGATCGTGTCAAATGTGCTGAGACCGGTGGCGCTGCGGGCGCTTGCAATGAGGTTTCCGAGCTTTACCATACGTCTGAGGTGAGGAGTGATCTTTGCGAGCCGCGCAGCCTCCTCCGGGGTAAAGAAGCCCTCGTGCCGCGATCTGATCAGCGGCAGGCACCACGGATCGCCGTCCACCTTGAAGCCGATGGCGGCGAAACCGGGGAATCCCCATTTGAGATAGAGCTCGTTGTAATGAGGCAGCCCTTTCCGCTCCTCATCGCTGGCGAGGTCGTGCTCGATGATCACGGATTTTCGGTTGGAAAGGAAAAGATTCCAGCCTCTGATTGCCCGGTAATGATTCAGATACCAGCCGCCTGCGACATAGTCCTCAAGCAGGCCTCCATAGACGGAAGACGACGGAACGGTGGTCGCGTTCTCGTTGACATCCTTCGGGTAGAACATGGCCCCGGTTGCGCCGAGGGCGTGCGCAAGCCTGTCCAGAGCCGATGACCAGAGTTCCGGAAAGGCTACCGCTTCATAGCAGATATCGAGCGCGTTTTCGTAGCTCTCCCCATGCATTGTAGTCCCCCGACCCCGAAACGAAGGTTGCTACAAGCAATGGGCACGGTCAATTAGAATTGCAGGATATGCCGCTGCGGTAGGCTCAGCGGGCTCGATGGCGCACTGCGACCCTGGCCGGCCGGTGGAATCGCGTGGGCGCTCGACAGGGGCTGGTCGCACGGCTTGACCTTCCGAACGCGGTCAATTAGCTAAGACGCTCGCAAGCGGGTATAGCTCAATGGTAGAGCAGCAGCCTTCCAAGCTGAATATGCGGGTTCGATTCCCGCTACCCGCTCCAGGCAATCTCTTGAAAGTCCTGCTGTTTTACGATTGAGCATCACGAGCCGTTTCACAGGCGTTTCAGAGCCGTTTCACTTCCTCAGTTTCGAACGTGCTTCGGCGACTTTCCGGTTGTTCTCCAGATCGTCGTTTCGCACGTAGCGCCTCGTTCGGCCCTTCGTGCCCCATTTCGCATACCAGCCGCGAAAATCCTTGCCGGTGAGCTTCGGCACGAGCCGCTTGCCGACCGTGCGGCTGATGAGATTGAGCGACGGTTCGTAATCCCGTATCCGCGTCGAGTGCTTCAGCGTGTGGTATCAGGTGCGTAGCTTTGAAGGACTTTCGATGCCTGGGCGGGCGCGACATGGCAGATGCCATCTCGGCCTTCGTGGCATCGTGATCGCCGGCCTTGCGACTGACCACTTGCCAGATTGCCTCCTCGGTATCGGCGCAGACGACATGCACGTCGACGGCGCGCTTCTGCCGAAACCGCCAGCACCGCCGGACGGCCCCGTAGAAGCTCTCGTATGAGAGGCCCATGAAGGCCATGCGCGCGCAGTACTGCCAGTTGACCCCGAAGCCGCAGATGGAGGGCTTGTAAAGGAGTATGCGGATTTCGCCGCGGCTAAAGGCCTCGAGCCGTTCCTCCTTCTTTTCGATCGGCATCGAGCCGCGGATTTCAACGGCCTCGGGAATGGCTTCACGAACGGCATCGGCGTCGTAGTCGGTCTCGACCCAGATGATCCACGGTTCACCCGGCTCGGCCGAGACGATCTCCGCAAGCCTTCGGGCGCGCGCCTGGCTGGTCAGCCGCTTCTCGCGATGGATGGACGTGGCCGACATGTCGGGCGTGCGGAAGAGCCGGATTTGACCGTCCTTCTCCTCGCCGGTATCGATACCGCGATCGGCGGCAACCAGATGCCGATGCAAATTGAGCGCCGGCATTTCGAAACCGTCATCGGAAAAGCCCAGATCGGAGGGTTTGGACACACAGCATGCCCAGCTCGCCACCCAATCCCAGAACGGCCGAACCGCCGGCCTCTTCAGCCGATACAGGCCCATCTGCGTCTGGTCGGCGATGAACCAGCGCGACAGCATCTCGGGCGCTTCCATGACGCGGAGGAAATGTGAGTGCTGTCCAAGCTCGGTACGGTCATTCGGCGCCGGCGTTGCGGTGCAGGCGAGCCGGTAGGGCGTCCGCTCGAATGCTTTGATCAGCCGGCGCGTGGTCTTGCCCGTGAAGCTCTTCAGGATCGAGCTCTCGTCGAGGATGACGCCGCCCCAGAGGTCCGGGTTGGCGCTGACTATGACAGGCGAGTTGGGATCGGAGATCTTCGCGGTAACTTCATCGGCGCGAAATGCCGACAGCAGGTCGACTATGTAGCGAGGTTGAAAGCGGTATGCCCCTTTCCGGTGGCAATGGCCTTGTCGAGATACTCGCGTGCCGTGCCGAGTCCCTGTCGAGTTGCGACCAGCGCCACACGACCATCAGCCCAGACGCAGGGCATCTTCTCGTAACCTCTCGCGACCAAGGCGCGGGACGTCGCAGCGATGAGCTGTCGACGGTCCAACACATGATCTTGGGGAGGGCTGTCCGCGAACTTGGGCACAACGTGCCGTGCCGTAGAACCGGATCGCCGTTTCCTCTTTGTACATGCATATTCTGGCATCGAACGCCCCGTCGACTCCGGCCGGCGGGGCTTTTTTCTCGTGGAGCGAAGACGGCGCACACCGATCCTTATGGCGCCATCTCGTCAACAGGGCACCAGCCGACGAGTTGCTGGTCCGAAGCGAGTAACATTGGTGAGATGATTGCGCCGTTTGCCTCGTCGGGAATGTGATCGAACCACCCGGTGGCATGGCAATCTTCAATATACACCCGCGGATGCAACCGATCCGCGATCCCCGGAACACTTGGCGGGCTGCACCAGAGTGGAAACCTGTTGAGATAGTCGGCGGCAAAACAGACGGTCCCTCCCTCACGCAACGAACGGACCGCAACGATAAAGGTCTCCATCTCGCCCTCCGCCACTGGCGGCGATACATCGGCGGCCCGGTACCTGATTGTGATTGGTTTTTCAAACTGCGACATATTCGAGAATCCTCTGCATCGGAATATCTGCCGACCGCATGCGCTGGAATGAGCGAGGACGGCTACCTGCAATTGCTCGGGCACTCAGGATTGCTGAGGCTGTCGAATACGCCCCTCCTGAGCGACTTCGGCAGCCATCTCGATCATATAGGCGAAAAGCCTTGTATCGATCTCCTGCTTCATATGAGCCGCCAGGCGACGTGCCTCAAAAAGGTGCATTACGATCAGATCTCGTGTCGGAATCTGCATCAGATCTGCGCGGCTCGCAGCCGCAATGTTGACGGGACACATCACTCAACTCCTTACATGACTGTTCTGTTGGCCTTCGGTCAGGCTGCGATCGGCTGCGGGACGGGATAGGGACGCGAGAAGATGTGCTCATAGATCCCCAATCTCCTGCGCATCGTGGCGGCGACGTGCCTCGATATCTCGAACGCGCCGCAGCAGACCGGCCGCTTGCCGAAGCCGTCAGCTCGGCCGAGCTCGTCGAATGAGGCCCCGGCGCGCTTGTAGACACGTTTCAGACGCGGCTCATAATTGGCCACGATGGTTTCGATCCCGTAGGAGAGACCGCATTCGACGGTCGCGAGCAGGAGCAGCCCGAAAGCTGTGCCGGGAACTACCCCCGGAAAGTCTCGCGCCAGATTGGCGGCATGAACGCACGACCGAGTGGCCTCCCAAATACTCGGCGAGGACAACGCGGCGATGTCTGGTATCGTGTTCCGGAATACGTCCCTCAGGAGGGTAGGGCCGGTCGTGGGCATCAGCCGTAGCGAAGCATAGAGCGTCGTCCATTCAGGATCACACCACACCAGGTAAACGGGGCCGAGATCGTCGTAGCAATCCCGCTCGTGTTCTCCCTGGATGGGCACATCCCATTCAAGCATGTCATGAAAGACCTGCTTCCTAAGCCTGAACATCTCGCCCACGATGTTTTTGCGCTGGCCGTAGTGCGCCGGTTCTATGGTCGTAAACATTGTACCTCCATCCGATGTTGAAGTCGGGAGGGAGGTTGAACCGAGTATTATTGAAAGAAAATTCCCAATCGTGGCGGAGCAAAGTTGAGTCCCAAAGAGAGATACCTCAAAATTGGGGGTGCGCGTAACCTATTCAGAGATGTTTATCTTGGCATTATCGCGCGTTGTTTCAGTTGTTTCTGGCGGATTCGCGCACCAACCATTTAACGGGGCATGTGCTTTTTCACACGGGTCGAGATCGAGTTGGCCGTCGAACCAGGCTAGGCGGCGGCGCAAGACATCGGGCGCTGCTGCCCGCAGGCGTGCGCCGTCTTTTTTGAATGTGATGCCGCGCCGGTCGAGGAAGAGCCAGACCGTCGAGGGTGCCGCCCGCACTCGGTTCTCGGCGGCAAGGCGCTCCCCTTGGCGCCGGGTGCGTCGGCCGCCGCGCATCGTGCTCGATAAAGGTCAGGAGCTCCTGCAGCTTGTCCCGGCACAACTGCTGATCGCGTTCCTGCGCGTCGTCTCAAGTTGTTCCCCTCGCGAGTTCGCAAAGGACCGCAGCATCTGATCCTGTGTCATCATTGCCGCGTCTCGGCAATCTGAGACCACAGGATCACACGGTACTGTGTTGCTTTGGCAACCGCCTCCGTGATGGATGCGCAGCTGAGCTTTTGCCGGATCGATTTAAGATATGAGCGGACGGTGGACTCCGAAATTCCCAGCAGATGAGCTATGACATTGCCATCATTTCCTCTGGCGGCGAGCGCGAGGCACTCGATCTCGCGGCGCGTGAGGCGCGGAAACGGGTGGTCCGTCCCGAATAACTCTGCAATGGCCATCCGATGGAGCTCGAGGGCGAGTCTCTGAAGCTCGTCGACATTTGCGGAAATAAAGCTATCCCACTCCTCTCGGTTCTTGTTGGAAGTAATCGACGTCAGGGAGCGCCTGTTCTCACCGTCAACCGTAGGAATGGAATAGCCGTTGAGGCCGACATCGTGCGCCAGGGCGTCCTCCAGGAAAGGAAGCACGTCCGGCGCTACCTCAATCTCCGTCCAGTCAAAAGCCACCCGACGCTGAAAGCCTTCCTGAACGACCGGGTCGATCGTGAGATATCTTTTGATAAGGTACCGGGTGAGCCATTCAGCGGGATAAGTACTCTTTACATATGGTGCGTCGAGCGGGCCGATCGGTGTATAGCCGAGATGGAAGGTGACGTGATGCAGGTCGAATGCGTCCCTGATCTTGGCGACCGCGAGTTCTGCGGAAGATAGCCTTGCGATGTCCAGCCTGGTGTCGGATTCCTCGCTCATCGCCTTGGTCTCTCTACTCATCACGTCCCCCTCTACTCTCAAACTTGGATAAAATGCCATGATTTCCACCAACTCGTGCGCAACTCTTGGTTGGTATGGAGTTGTTTCAGGTGTGAGAAAGTCTAGTCTGATGCCCGATAAGAGATTGCAAGTTTTGTTCTCGGCCGCCGAGCTCGCCCGGCGTAAACGCGAAGACCTTGTGTTGGATGCAGCCGAGGCGACGATGGAGGCCCACAAGGTCGAAGCTGGCATCGTCGCCCTGAAGAGGGCGCTTAGGCATGAGCGAAAAGCCCCTCAGGATATTGAAGCGGCCGACCAGGCACGCTTTTGGGTCGAAGTCTATCTCAAGCTTACCGCAAACCGTGTGAAGCCTGTGCCGCGTGATGACAGTCATCTGCCTTAGCGGCAGCAGTATCGCGCTGACCAGAAGCTGCGTCGAAACGATTGCGCAGCGTGCAGGAAGGCACGCCGAAGACAAGCACAGAGCCACGTTCAACCATTACTTTTAAGACCGTGCGCGCTACTACGCGACCGCAGATCAAAGTCCCCCTTTAATGCCCCGTAGCAGATTAAACGCACAATTTTTCTTAAATGCAAGACCGAATTCAACCCTAGCGTTGGTAGGCTTCAGGAGCCCCGCCTCCTCGAAGCTTGTTCATGCGATGCCTTTCCGCCCTGCGAGAGGGCATCGGAGGTCATGTGCTGGACATCGCAAGCTGGCCAGATCGTCGGCGCGTCGGGGGGAACACGAGGCTCCTCTCCAAGTTGTGGGTGTTTCGCATTTATGGAGGGACCGATGCAATTTATCCCAACCCGTATTCATGGTGTTCTCGATTATCTCGTAGGGATACTGCTCATTGTGGCGCCCTGGCTGCTTGGATTTGCCAATGGCGGGGCGGCGCAATGGGTGCCCGTCGTCCTTGGACTGGGCGTGATCGTCTACAGTTTGCTGACCAACTACGAATTGGGTGTCATACGGGTTATTTCAATGCCCGTTCATCTGGCTTTGGATGTCATCGGCGGGATCGTTCTCGCTTCGTCGCCGTGGCTTTTCGGTTTCCAAGACCAAATCATCTGGCCTCATTTGGTGGTCGGCATCATCGAAGTGGTGACCGCAGCTTCAACTGATCGACAACCAGGCCGGCCGCGAGCTTAGCCATCGCGGCTTTCGCCACGAGACCTTCCCATTGCGCGGTAAGCTGTCTCACCTCAACGAGTGCTTACGTTATACGATCCTCGAACTCCGCTTCAGGATGTACGCCCACCCTGTGTTGATAAACCAGCGCTCCGCCCTTCCAGCCTGTGAAGACAAGCAGGAGAAAAACGATTGCCGAGAGCGCCAAGCCCCATGGTACAGCCCAATCCGCGCCGGTTGCGATCCTGAAGATAAAGCTGACCGACGCCAACGTAACGGCCACGACATTACCGATCATATGGTGCCAGGCATCGCTGATCGCGCGGACACGAGGATTGCCGAGAAAATCAGTGAACCCTGCGACCGCAGCTGCGGCACTCATCACGAGGCCCGCTCCAAGAAGCCACAATGACGCATCCGCCCAAAAGGTGTCTGCCGTGGCCCAAAATGCGAGATCGCTCGCGAAAACCGCGGTGAACAGAGCGATGGGAAATGGAATCAGCATTGGATGAATGGGATGGCCGCCCAGTTTGGCTGTGCTGGCGATGCCCAGAAGTTCACGATCCGTCATTCTGCAACTCCTGGCGATCAGGTCTGCCTACCTCAATCAGGAGCGGCGATATTGGTTCCTCTCCTCAGGTGGCGGTTGGCGACCGTCAGATCTCCAAATGAAGCGGATTTTGAGTCTCGGGGTAAAGGTTTACGGGGGCGGCGCCAAAACAGAACGGGATTCTGTGAGACAAAATTGGAGCAAACGACGTTCTAGAGCACGTCCGGCTTAATCCGGGTCATATCCAGCAGCCCTGAAGTAGTTTGCGCATTCTGCGGGAGTGAACTGGTCGAGGAGTGCGCCAGCGGTATCCCAGAGCGCTTTGATGGTGCGCTCGGCTTTTGCCCGCAGGAGCGCTTTGAGCTTTGAGAAGGCATTCTCGATGGGGTTGAAGTCCGGGCTATAGGGCGGCAGGAACATGAGGGTTGCACCGGCTTGCTCGATCGCGTCGCGGACGCCTGCTGCCTTGTGTGCCGGCAAGTTGTCCATGATGACGACATCGCCGCGCCTCAGGGTGGGGACCAGGACCTGCTCGACATAAGCGAGGAAGACGGTGCCATTCATGGCGCCATCGTAGACGAAGGGCGCGGTCATGCCGGACAGGCGCAGTGCGCCGGTGAAGGTGGTGGTTTTCCAGTGCCCATGCGGCATGCCGGCTCGGCAGCGTTCGCCGCATGGCGCGCGACCCCGCAGGCGGGCCATCTTGGTGGACAGGCCGGTCTCATCGATGAAGACAAGCCTGGCAGGGTCGAGGTCGAGTTGGCCTTCGAACCAATCCTGCCGGCGCTTCAGGACATCAGGACGGTCCTGCTCCAATGCATGCGCGGACTTTTTTGAACGTCCAGCCCCGCCCGCGCAGCCAGGCGCTCAGGGCACTGCGGCCGATACACACGGAGCGCTCGGCTGCGAGCCGCTCGACCATCTCGTTCAGCGTCACGTCCTTGTTCGCCTCGATCATGGCAACAACGAACGTCTCGTGCGCATCCAGGCGTGAGCCCCGCGGCTTGCCCTGACGCCGCGCCGAGCGTTCCCCGTTCTCACGCGCCCGCCTGATCCAGACAATTGCCGTCGAAACGCCGACGCCAAACCGTGCCGCGACGGAGCGCGCCGAAGCGCCTGCCGCTGCAGCATCCAGAACCCGCATCCGAAGATCCTCACCGTAAGCTCGAGCCATCGCCATCTCCTGCAACGGCGACGGTGAATCATAAAACCCAATCCGTGTCATCAACGCTACGACTCGGAGTTCAACGGACGTGCTCTAGGTGCGTCGATATGGAGTTGCGAAACCGGCTCGCGCTCTGTCATTTGGGTTTATCCCTCCGTCCGGATCGATCTCGACGAGCTCCAGTTCTCCAGATGCCGGCTTTCTAACTTCATCCCAGTCCCGGGTTGCGGCTTCCAGAGCCTTCAGAACCGGTAGGTCAAGCCGAGGACGGGGCCGGAAAGCGTGGTATCGAAGACGTGCCCATCGTCGTCATAGTCGACGGACAGCACCTTGTAGCCGGCCGACAACGTAACCTTTTTGTTGAACGAATAGTTGGCGGTCGCGAGCACCTGCCAGGTGAAGTCGGAGCCCGCCCCGAAGCCGCCGATATCGCCTTGTGAAAGAATGGAGAACCTGTCGTTGAAATGGAAATGGGCACGCGCGCCGACGACCGGATCGATCCAGTCAAAGTCGCTTTCGATGGTCAGCGACCGACCGGCGACCCTTACATTGAGGTCGTTCCAGAGATGCCAGTACCGCGCCCCGCCCAGCACGTCGAAGGTGAACCGCGGGGCGTCGTAGACCCGGTATCCGGCCTGCAGCGTGGCGGCGAACTGAGCCGTATCGTAGTCGGCGCTGATGGCGCCGATGATCGGAAGCGGTCTTGAGGTCGCGCTTTCGGCGATGTCCACATACATTACGTCGCCGGAGATGACGAACCGGTCCTTGCGTGCCCAGAAGTTGACGAAGCCGGCGACGTTGAGGTCGTCAAGGATGTCGGAGAAATCCTTCTCGACATGAATGGTCGGAGCACGCCGGAACGGCGACACGTCGCCCTCCATACCGGCTGCCCAGACATAGGGCGTGATCTGGAATATCCACTCGGACGATGCCGGCGCCAGCGGCGCAGTCACCGGCGCTTCGTTCATCGGTGCGATATCGGCGCCGTGGGCGGCGGTCGCCGCCAGAAGGAGAAGCGCGGCGGCCAGAGACGTCGCGTTTTTGCTCATCTATGCTGTCCCCTCAGCTCAACGATAATGTGTTCTTGTGAACTTGCCCGTTCTTCATGATGAGCTTCATATTCGATTCGGGATCGGCGACGAGCCAGATGTCGTCGAGCGGGTTGCCTTCGATGACGAGCACATCGGCGAGTGCGCCTGGCTCGATCACACCCACCTTGGCCCGATAGGGGTTCCTTTCGCCTGCCATGGCAAGAAGCTCTCCATTGCGACCAGTGGCCATGCGCAGCACGTCGACATTGTCAAACCAGCGAGAGAGCTTGGCGAGTTGCTTTCCTTGCGTGGGGGGCCCTTTCGGGTTGAACAGGATGTCGGTTCCCCAAGCCATGTTGACGTTGTGCGTCTTGCCGAGCTCGTAGGCGCGGATGGTGCCCTCGGCGATCTCCTGCTGCTGCTGCCTCTGTATCGGATCGGCCTTGGGATTGGCGTCCTCATCGGCGAGAAAGGGCTGCAAGCTCCACCACGCGCCTTCGTCGGCGATCATCTTGACCGTGTCCTCGTCGGCAAGCTGTCCGTGCTCGATGCACTTGACGCCGTTTTCCAAAGCCCTCTGGATGCCTTCGGGCGTGTAGACATGGGTGCAGACATAGGTGCCCCAATCCGATGCCGCGTCCACGGCGGCGCGGATCTCCTCGGCCGTGAACTGGTTGACGTGGATCGGATCGTAAGTGGACGAGACCCCACCGCCGGTCATGATCTTGATCTGGCTCGCACCCAGCAGGAGCTGTTCGCGCACGCGGCGGAGTACCTCGGGAACACCATCGGCGATCGCCGAGATGCCGGCTGCCTCGGGATGGCTGAGGTCGTTGCTTGAAGAGCGCGGCACCTCATAGCGCATGCGGAAATCGCCGTGGCCGGAAGTCTGCGAGATCATTGCGCCCGAAGGGAATATCCGCGGGCCCGGGAACTTACCCTCGTCGATCGCGCGCTTGAGGGAGAAGGACGGCCCGCCGACGTCGCGTACCGTGGTGAATCCGCGCATCAGGGTCCTGCCGGCCTCCTCGGCGGCGACGAGATGGATGTAGGGCACGTCCGCGGTCAGCGCCAGCACCTCGGGAATCGCCGCCATGAGCGTGTGCCAGTGGGCATCGATCATGCCCGGCATCAGCACCCGTCCGCCGCAGTCGACCACCTCCACGTCGGTGGCATCCTCGCCGGCCGGGACGAGCGCCTCGATCTTGTTGCCGGAAATGCGCAGGTTCGACCCCTCGATGAGCTTGGCTGACTGCCCGTCGAAGATGCGCACATTGGTGAAGAGAACCGGCTTGTCCGGCTCCTGGGCAAAGGCGGCAGCAGGTCCCAGCGAGGAGGCGGCCAGGGCGGCGGAGATGCCCCGCAGGACCGAGCGGCGCGACATCCCTGTGGTGAGGCGTCGGTTGACCCTGGCAAAGGCCGGCGTGTGGCAGTCGCATGCGACGCCGTGAACCAGACTTTGATACTTGCTGCCGAGGCGAAGTTGCATGTCGTATCCCCCTGTCTGGCAGGCTACCCCTCTCGCAGCACCTGTGTGATCTACCAGAGAAACAGAACTGCCTTAGTCAAGGTTAAATTATGCCGGCTCAAGCACCAACATACAATAGCGCACAGACATCTTGTTAAACCGAATAAGTTTACCATTCACGAAAGATCAATATCTGCAACTCGGCGCGAAGCTGTCATCTCGATGGACGAAGGGAAAGGCGTACCCGATTTTCGAGTTAAGCACGCCATCACAAACTCGCGAATGGGCTCGATCGCGACCTCGCTCCTAGGGGGTGAACGTCTTAAATCGCCATTGCGAACCCGAAGCCGAAAAGACTATTCCCGGGCCCCACTTTCGACTGAGCGGGAAAGCGAATGAGCAGCCGTTCGATGTTTCAAGCGTAGGTCTTGATTACTGCAACGCGGTTCGCCTTCGTATTGGTGAACTCGAATATGTGGCTGAAGCGCCGGCTGCGGCCATTTCCCAGCGTCGTCTGTCCACTGGCGGAGCCCACTTTCCCGTGGGAAATGGAGTGCTCGACGGTGACCGCAACTGGCGCCGTCCGGTCAGCCAGCACCTGAATCAAAGCGCCTATTCCGTGAATTGGCTCGTCCGAGACACCTTCCCAGACGACATCCTCACTGAAGTCTAGCGTGGTGGCTTCGCCAGTTTCCAAAGCGACCGCGACCTCCTGCACGAACTTATTCTTGGGAGAGTTCCCGCAATCTCTGCTGCGTGTGACTTCGGTCATCTGCCTTCCTGATCAGAAATCAAGTTGCCATAGAACCTCATGTGTCGAAGATTTAAGAAGCGATCAACTGATCCCTTCCTTATGCTTTACGCCAATGGGAGCAAGGGCTCGCGCGCTGGCGTGATACAATCGGACGGGGAAGACACGGTTAACGTTCAATATCGACGGGCGTCCGGCCTGAGAACAACGTGGGATTTTTCGTGGGACTTCTGGTTCCGCCTCTTACCACTGGTCGCCGTTTGTTCCAATTCGCGGAAGGGGCTCTATTTCGCACTTGCGCGGGAACCCTTGAGAATATAGGGATTTCAGCGCTTCGGAGCGTAGCGCAGCCTGGTAGCGCATCTGGTTTGGGACAATGTGGGCGCGCGCCGGTTTTCCCTTTTTTCACTTCGCCTTAGCAGATGCGTCGTTCGCCACCGTGGGATTTTTCCGTGGGGCCTTTTGCACGGTCGGACGCATGGGCTGTTTCCATGCCGGCGCGAAGATCATCCTTCGTCACATGGGCATAGCGGCTCGTCGTCGCGAGCTCGGTGTAGCCGAGCAGCTGCTGGGCGAGCTTGAGATTGCCGGTGGCCCGCACGAGCCGTGTGGCGCGTATCGTGGAAACGGAAATCGGAGAGCCCGGCGCGGCGGCGCGCGCGAGGTCCGGGTGGTGTGGGATTTTCCCTCGCTCGGGAGTGTGAGGGCGGTGGCGGTCGGGCCATGGGGTAGGGGATGAAACGCAGAGGGAACGAAGGGCGGCTTAGGCACCATTCCCAAGCCGCCCCGTTGAAACGGCTCGTTGAAATCGCTCAGCTTCTAGGTGCATTCCAAGCTGAATATGCGGGTTCAATTCCCGCTACCCGCTCCAGCGGACCGCTCCTGAGACTTCGGGTGCGAGGCTGAGCGGGATGAGCCCGGCGGCCATGACGCCGGTTACCGTCGGGCTGGCTTCGGGGCATACGAGCCGGGGCCGTACCGTCGGAACCGGACTCCTGCGTTCACTCGCCTCGCCATGGGTGGCAGGTGCCGCTCATTCTGCGCCGGCATCTGCCAGATGCATTGCAGAATGGCCGCCGGTCCTTTGCTGGCTGGGTGCCATATCCTCGATAGGGCACCACCCCACGATATACTGGTGGGGGCCAAGCAGCATCGGCGAGATGATCGTCCCGTTCGTTTGATCGGGAAGATGATCGAACCATCCGGTGGCATTGCAGCCGTCGATCTGGACGTGCGGGTACCTTCCACTGCCTGCCTTTGAAAGACGAGGCGGCCTGCACCACAGTGGAAATCCGTTCAGATAATCCGCCGGAAAGCAGACGATCTCGCCATTCTCCGCGCATCGGACGGCGACGATGAAGGTTTCCATCTCCCCTTCGGCTACAGGGGGCGGCGCATCGGCGGGCCGGTAGCGGATCGTGATCGCACTTTCGATTTTCTGCATCTCTAAAACTCTTCGCATGGTGTTGCGGCCGGCCGGGAACGCCGCACCGGCGACGGTCGCAGCCGGCTCCAGTCTCTTTGGAAACTCAGGCTGTCGCCTCGGCAGCTTTGACTTCCCCCTCCAAGGCCACTTCCGCGGCCATTTCGATCATGTAGCCGAAGAGTCTCAGGTCGATTTCCTTCTTCATAGGCTCCGCCAGGCGGCGCGCTTCGAAGAGATGCATGACGATAAGGTCCCGCGTGGGAATCCGCATCAGGTCGTGCTGTGCATTGGGTCGCATTACTCTACTCCTTACTCCTACTTTTTCGATGGTTACCAATCAGGCGGCGATCAGCCGTGGAACGGCGGGCCGCGCGAAGATTTTCCCGGAGATGCCCATTTTCATTCGCATCGTTGCGGCGACGCGGGGCGAGATTTGAAAGGCACCGCAGCAGAATGTTCAGCCCGCGCGCAAGGAATCAACCGAGCTCTGATACAAGAACCAGGTTCCGCCTTTCATTCGAGCATGTGTCCCTCCATTGCAACTTAAGGTTTTACTTTGCTTCCTCTATCATCGCACCTTTAAGCCGCATGATTGGAATGTTTCAAGTGTAAATTTTGTGTGTTATACACGCCATGCGTGCTGAATCGGTTGCGTCCGGATGGTGTTGTTCAGCTTAGGCGCGGGGAACAGGCGGGAAGCCTTGCCTTGCCATCTCGCCGGCAGGCATGTGCAAGCGAGGCCCACCAAAGAGACCGCCACGTCGAGAATATAAGAGGCCATTCCTCTCGATTTATCGCTCCGGGATCAGCCGAGAGTAGAGCGCGAGCCGGCAATCGGAACCTCCACGTTTGGATGCCGTTTCCTCCTTTGTAGCGAAGGGGGAAAGATGGTAGATCCTATCTTCTTTGAAAGCTGGGCAGGTCTCCTTCGAACGCTGTTCGTCGGCTCCACCGCCTACATCCTGCTGATCCTGTTGCTCAGGGCATCCGGCAAGCGCACCTTGAGCAAGATGAACGCGTTCGACCTCATCATCACCGTTGCTCTCGGCTCGACGCTTGCGACGGTTCTGCTCGACAAGAATGTTCCCCTGGCCGAAGGCATCACGGCTCTGGCACTGCTTATCTACCTTCAATGGGCCATCACCTGGGGCTCCGTCCGCTCCGATCGGTTCCAGGAGGTGGTCAAGGCCGAGCCGACGCTTCTCGTCAAGGACGGCCGCTATCTCGAACAGGCCATGCGTCGTCAACGCGTGAGCGAGGAGGAAATACTGGCCGCAGTCAGGCAAAGCGGGAAGGCGGATATGTCTGCGATCGATATGGTGGTCCTGGAGACCGACGGCAGCCTCAGCGTCATTCCACGCTAGCCCTGCCGAGCGTAGGTGGTGAGCGCGCTGGGGCTCGAACCCAGGACCTACTGATTAAAAGTCAGTTGCTCTACCGGCTGAGCTACGCGCTCGCGCGAGGCAGGGATGCCGCCCGCGAATAGCGGCGGAACATAGTGGCGCGCCCGCATCCGGTCAACCGCAAAAGCCGGCTCAGGCGCGATCCCCAGGCACTTTTGCGGCGTGTTGGGGGAGGCGGGGGCGCCTGCGTCGCAATGCCACGAGATGGTGATTGGAGATGGCGCCGTCGTGCCGTTATATCGGAGGCAAAGAAGAGGTCCGACCCGATGGCGATCGATATCGGCTATACAAGCGCCCTTTTCGCGGGAGCCCTGTCGTTCCTGTCGCCTTGCGTTCTGCCGCTCGTGCCGCCTTATCTCTGCTACATGGCGGGCGTGACGGTGGAGGATTTCCGCCGGCCGGCAGGCGCTGCAGGCGCGCGCTTGCCTCTTCTCGCCGCCGCGCTGGCCTTCGTGCTCGGCTTTTCCACCGTGTTCGTGGCGCTGGGGGCCGGCGCTTCCACGATCGGCGGTCTCCTGCGCGCCTGGCAGCAGGAACTGGCCGTGGCCGCGGGAATCGTCATCATCCTGATGGGCCTCAACTTTCTCGGCATCTTGCGCATCCCGCTCCTTTCGCGCGAGGCTCGGCTTCACGCCGAAGCCAAACCCGCCAATCTCGGCGCCGCTTACCTGATGGGCCTTGCCTTCGCCTTCGGCTGGACGCCCTGCATCGGGCCCGTGCTGGGACCGATCCTGACACTTGCCGGCGGCCGCGAGACAGTGGGCGAGGGGGCGTTGATGCTCGCCGTCTATTCCGCTGGGCTCGGCATCCCCTTCCTCGTGGCGGCATTCTTTTCCGACGCCTTCATGCGCTTCCTGCAGCGCTTCCGCATGCATCTGGGGCGCGTCGAGAAGGTGATCGGCGGGCTCCTGGTGCTTGCCGGCGTGCTCTTCCTCACCGGCGGCATGCAGAGCATGGCCTTCTGGCTGCTCGAGACCTTCCCGGCGCTCGGAACTCTCGGCTGAACCATTTTGCGCGGCAGGGCCGAAGTGGTAGAGATCGCTTTTATTCGCAGCGATTCAACGGACCGTTTTCCATGACCCATCGCACCTGTCTCGCCGTCATCCTCGCCGCAGGCGAGGGCACACGCATGAAGAGCGCCTGGCCCAAGGTGCTGCACAAGATCGGCGGGCTGGAGATGGTGGGCCACGTGACGTCCGCCGCATCGGCCGCCGGAGCGGACGGGCTGGCCTTGGTCGTCGGCAACGGGGCGGAGCAGGTCCGGGACTTCATCGAGAGCCGCCCGGTGAACGGAACGCGGCCCGACATCTTCGTCCAGGCGGAGCGTCTCGGCACGGCGCATGCCGTCCTGGCCGCCCGCGAGGCGATCGCCCGCGGATATGACGACGTGCTCGTCGTCTTCGGCGATCACCCGTTGCTCGACCCGGCGGTGCTCCTCGACGCTCGCACGAGGCTCGCCGAGGGTGCGGCGGTCGCCGTGCTCGGTTTCCGGCCGCCGGTTCCGACCGGCTATGGACGGCTGATCGAGGAGGGAGGGCGCCTTGTCGCGATCCGCGAGGAGAAGGACTGCTCCGAGGAAGAGAAGAAGATCGCCTTCTGCAACAGCGGCGTGATGGCCATCGCCGGAAAGCATGCGCTCGCCCTGCTGGACGAGGTCGGCGACGACAATGCCAAGGGCGAATTCTACCTGACGGACATCGTCGGGATCGCCAACCGGCAGGGCCTTCTGGTCGTCGCCGGCGAAGCCGGAAACGAAAGCGCGATGGGCATCAACAACCGGGTAGAACTCGCCGAGGCCGAGGCCGTGTGGCAGCGGCGGATGCGGAAGGAGGCGATGCTTTCCGGCGTCACGCTGATCGCGCCCGAGACGGTCTTCTTCTCCCACGATACGGAGATCGGGCCGGACACGGTTGTTGAGCCGAATGTCTGGTTCGGTCCGGGTGTCCGAATTGCGGCCGGCGTGCGCATCCACGCCTTCTCGCATCTGGAAGGCGCGGCGGTGGAGAGTGGCGCGACGGTCGGCCCCTTCGCCCGGCTGCGGCCGGGAGCGGAGATCCTTCAGAAGGCCAAGATCGGCAATTTCTGCGAAGTGAAGAATTCGCGCATCGAGTCCGGCGCGAAGGTTCCGCACCTTTCCTATATCGGCGACGCCACGGTGGGCGCGGGGGCCAATATCGGCGCGGGCACGATCACCTGCAACTATGACGGCTTCAACAAGCACCGCACCGAGATCGGCGCCGGTGCCTTCATCGGCACCAATTCCGCGCTGGTGGCGCCGATCACGATCGGCGCCGGCGCCTATGTCGCCTCGGGCAGCGTTCTGACCGAGGACCTGGCCGCGGATGCGCTCGCCTTCGGCCGCGCCCGCCAGGCAAGCTATGAAGGGCGCGGCAAGGCGCTGCGTGAAAAGCTTGCTGCGGAGAAGGCGGCCAAGCAGGCGAAGGGCTGAGCCGGCGTCTCGCGTTTCGCTCCGGCAAGCGAATTCCGTACCGCTCCCGCCGCTCTTCATTCCAAAGAAAAAGGGGCGCCGGAGCACCCCTTTCGGTTATCGGGCTGTCTGCGCGCCCTTACTGCGCGGGCGCGGTCGTTCCCGGCGTCGTCGTGGCGCCGCCCGTCATCGTGTCCGTGCCGGTCCCGTCGGTCGCGGGCGCAGGTGTCGCACTGGTGGTGGCGGAGTCCGTGCCGCTTTGCGGCGCCTGGTTGTTGTCGCAGGCTGCGAGCCCAAGAAGGGCTATGGAAGAAATCGAGGCAAAGATCAGGTTTCTCATAGGTCGATTATCCTTGTGGGTGCCGGGCTGGAATCTCCCGGTTGATCCCCCGCGCCGAGGATTTCATCATGAGAGAAGAAAATGACAAGATTTTGAAAGCAGAATGAGCAAGGAAGGGCTTCAAAAATATTTAAAGAGCGACTGATTTCCTATTGTTATCGTGATGTAGATCATTGAAATCTTAAAAAAGGAAACATTTCGTGATGTAAGACTACATAAATCGGGGTGGATCTATCCCAAGGGATGACAGCCTTCCTCTGAAGGAAGGTCGTGCGTTCCCGCGGCGCCGGGAACCTCTCGGTGCCGGCGGCGTTTGATTCTGCCTGGACAAGGGAGAATCAGTTTGGCGCCGCGTGCTTCCTGGAAGGGCTTCTTGAAGATTTCGGAACTGGCCTTTCCGGTCGGGCTGTACGCCGGGGCCACCACCTCCAGCCGTGTGTCCTTCCACATCCTCAACCGCAAGACCGGCCACCGGGTCCGCAGGCAGTATTTCGACGAGGAGACGGAGGAACCGGTCGAGTCCGAGCAGCAGGTGAAGGGCTACGAGACGGGCGACGACCAATATATCATCCTGGAGCCGGACGAGATCGCCGAGACCGTTCCCGAAAGCGACAAGACCATCCGCATCGAGGCCTTCATTCCCTGCGACGGCATCGATACGGTCTATTTCGACCGCCCCTATTACCTGGCGCCTTCGGGTACGGTGGCGGCCGATTCCTTCGCGGTGATCCGCGAGGGGATGCGGCGCAAGAAGGTGGCGGCACTCGCCCGCGCGGTGCTTTTCCGGCGCGTGCGCACGCTCCTCATGCGGCCGGAAGGCCCGGGGCTGGTGGCGAACACGCTCAATTTCGACTACGAGGTCCGCCCGGCCTCGGAGGTCTTCGACGATCTCCCGGACATCGATATCGAGGGCGAGATGCTCGATCTCGCCAAATACATCATCAACACCAAGAGCGGCGAATTCGATCCGCGCGCCTTCGACGACCGCTACGACCAGGCGCTGGCCGAGCTCGTGCGGGCCAAGATGGAAGGCCGCGAGATCAAGCTGCCGAAGCCGCCCAAGGAGACCAAGGTGGTCAATCTCCTCGATGCGCTGAAGAAGAGCGCGGAGGCGGGCGGCAAGGCGCCGAAGAAGGCGCGCGCCGGCACGCGCAAGAAGAGCGCGCCCGCCCAGCGCCGCAAGGCCGGGTGATGGCGCTTGCCGCCTACCGGAAGAAGCGCAATTTCGCCGCCACGCCCGAACCGGCCGGCAAGGAGAAGCGTTCGCCGCGCGGCGACAGCTTCGTCATCCAGAAACACGCGGCACGCCGCCTGCATTACGATTTCCGCATCGAGATGGACGGGGTGCTGAAAAGTTGGGCCGTGACGCGCGGCCCGAGCCTCGTGCCCGGCGAGAAGCGCCTCGCCGTCCATGTCGAGGACCACCCGCTCGACTACGGCGATTTCGAGGGCACGATCCCAAAGGGCGAGTACGGCGGCGGCGCGGTGATCGTATGGGACCGCGGCCGCTGGTCCCCGGTCGGCGACGCTAGGAAGGGCTATGCGAAGGGCCATTTCGAGCTCGAACTGCATGGCGAGAAGCTCAACGGCCGCTGGCATCTCGTGCGCATGGCCAAGAAACCCCGCGAGAAAAAGGAGAACTGGCTGCTGATCAAGGGCGACGACGAGTTCGCCCGCACCGAGGCGGACCCGGACATTCTCGAGGAGCGGCCGGAATCGGTGAAGACGGGGCGGGTGATCGCGGAGGTAGAAGGGGAGGCGCCGGGCTGGTCGTCCAAGACCGGGCGCATCGAGAAGCCGGCCGAGGAGACGCCGGCGCCGGGAAAATCTCCACTCCCCAAGCGGGCGAAGAAGGCCGGCTATCCCGGGTTCATCGAGCCGACGCTTGCCACGTTGCGCCCGACGCCGCCGCCCGGCGCCAAATGGCTGCATGAGATCAAATATGACGGTTACCGCCTCCAGGCCCATATCCGCAGCGGCAAGACGCGGCTTCTGACGCGCAGCGGCCTCGACTGGACCGAGAAGTTCGGACGGGCGATCACAGGCGCGCTGGGCGGATTGCCGGTGAAGCAGGCGATCCTGGACGGCGAACTGATCGTCGAAGGCGCGGGAGGCGCCTCGGATTTCTCCGCGCTTCAGGCGGCACTTTCGGAGGGGCGCACGGACCGCATGGTGTTCTGCCTCTTCGACCTTCTTTATGTCGACGGCCATGACCTCCGGCCCGTGCCCCTGATCGAGCGAAAGGCAGCGCTTGAGAAACTGCTGCAAGGCGCGCCGCCCGTGCTGCGCTACAGCGAGCATTTCGAGGAGGACGGCGAGCTCGTCTTCCGCCATGCCTGCCGGCTGAGCCTCGAGGGCATCGTCTCCAAGGCCGGCGACGCACCCTACCGCTCCGGCCGCGTCAAGGACTGGATCAAGTCGAAATGCTCCATGCGGCAGGAATTCGTCGTCGCGGGTTTCGTGCCGTCCTCCACCTTCGACCGGGCGATCGGCTCGCTGGTGCTGGGATACTATGAGGAGGGCCGCCTCATGCACGCCGGTCGCGTCGGCACCGGTTTCAGCCATGTCGTGGCGCAGGATTTGTTTAAACGTCTAGACAAATCGCGGATTTCCAAAAGCCCCTTTGCGAAGAAATTGACCGCGGAGGAGGCGCGCGGCGCGAAATTCGTGCGGCCCGAGCTGGTTGCGGAGGTGGAGTTCCGGACCTGGACGGCCGAGAACCTGATCAGGCACGCCGCCTTCCGGGGCTTGCGGGAGGACAGGGATCCGAAGGAGGTCGTCCGCGAGACGGGCGGCAGCAAGCCCGCCGGGCAGCCCGCGCCGGCCTTCCGGCTCACCCATGCCGACCGGCTCTACTGGCGGGATGCAGGCGTGACCAAGCAGGGCCTCGCCGACTATTACGCCGAGGTGTGGCCGCGCATGGGCCCCTTCATCGTCAACCGGCCGCTTGCCCTGGTGCGCTGCCCGGACGGCATCGGCGGCCAGTGCTTTTTCCAGAAGCACGCCTGGCGCGGCCAGTCGAACGAGATCATGAAGGCGGTCGATCCGCAGGACGACGAGCCGGTGATCGCCATCGACGGACTCCCCGGCCTGGTGGGGCTGGTGCAGGGCGGCACGCTGGAAATCCATCCATGGGGATCGCAGCTCGACGACCTGGAGCATCCGGACCTCATCAATATGGATCTCGACCCCGGGCCGGGGGTGGCCTGGGACAAGGTGATCGAGGCCGCGCGCGAGGTGCGCGAGAGACTGGCGCGGGCGGGGCTGGAAAGCTTCGTGAAAACCTCCGGCGGAAAAGGCCTGCACGTGGTGGCGCCACTGAAACCACGCGCGGACTGGACGGAAGTGAAGGCCTTCGCCAAGGGGATCGCCGATGCGATGGCGTCCGACAGTCCGGAGCGCTTCGTGGCCACGGTGACCAAGGCCAAGCGCAAGGGCAAGATCCTGATAGACTATCTGCGCAACGGCAGGGGCGCCACGGCGGTGGCGCCCTATTCGACGCGCGCCAGGCCCGGCGCGGCGGTCTCCCTGCCGCTTTCCTGGGACGAACTGACCCCCGCCATCACCGCCGACTACTTCACGGTCATGAACGCGCCGACGCGCCTGGCCGCGGTGGACAAGGATCCATGGGAGGATTTCCGGAGGGCGGCCGTTCCGCTCGGCAAGAAAACGAAGCGCGCAGCGTGATGTCGATCATCGGCAAGCCGGATCGGCTAGGCTCCTCGGCCGAGATATAGGCCGTCACCCGATCGGACCGCCATCAGCGGCTCTTCTTCTTCTCCTGCGAAATCGATTTGCGCAGCGCGTCCATGATGCTGACGACGTTGTCCGGAGGCTCGGGCTCCTCCGCCTCCTTCTTCTTGCGCGCCGGCGCCTTCTTGCGCTTCTTCTGCTTGCTTTCGATGATCTCCTTGAGCCGCTCCTGGACGGGGTCCTGCACCATGGCCGGGTCCCAGGGCTTGGTCAGATCGCCGATCAGCGTCTCGATGAGCGGGACGAGCCGCGATTCCACCTTCTTGTCGTCAACGGTGCCGAAGACCTCCTCCGGCGCGCGCACCTCGTCCCCGTAGCGCAGCGTCCACAGCACGATGCCCTTGCCGCGCGGCTGGAGCATGACGGCGCGCTCGCGGCGCGAGAGCACCAGCCGGGAGATGCCCACCGTGTCCGTCGCGGCCATCGCCTCGCGGATCACCGCGAAAGCCTCCTGGGCCACCTCGTCGTCAGGCATCAGATAATAGGGCTTGTCGAACCAGATCCAGTCGATCGACTGGGCGGGCACGAACTCGTCGATGTCGATGGTGCGGGTGCTGTCGAGACCGATCGCCTCGAGCTCCTCGTCCTCGAAGGTTATATATTTGCCTTCCTCGGTCTCGTAGCCGCGCACCTCGTCCTCATCCGCAACAGGCTTGCCGGTCTCCGCATCCACATAGCGGCTGCGGACCCGGTGCCCGGTCTCGCGGTTGATCGTGTGGAAGCGGATCTTCTCGCGATCGCTCGTCGCCGGCGTCAGCGAGACGGCACAGGTGACGAGTGAGAGCTTCAGATAGCCCTTCCAGTAGGGTCGCGGCGCCATGGGCCCTCCAAAGGCACGTCTTCCTGGAACGCGCAGCGGACAAGATGGTTTCACGGGTCGGGTGCTTCAATGTGACCGGGCCGCCGCCGTCGACAGGCACGCCAGCGGCAGCTAAGAACCGGCTGGTCGGCGCTCCGCCGTAGATTCGTGGGATCCTGGATGGAGTTTTTCACCGGAGCGGGCCTTGCGGCGTTGCTGCAGGTCATCGTGATCGATCTTGTTCTCGCGGGCGACAACGCGGTCGTGATCGGGCTCGCCGCCAACGGCCTGCCAGCCTCGCAGCGCACGAGGGCGATCCTCGTCGGCATTCTCGCGGCCACGGTGCTCCGCATCGTCTTCGCCACCATCGCGGTCGAGATGCTGCAGATCGTCGGCCTGGCGCTCGTCGGCGGCTTCCTGCTGCTGTGGGTCTGCTGGCGGATGTGGCGGGAAATCCGCGCCTCCCGCAAAGATGCGCCGCAGGGGGCGCTCGCCGCCGAGGCCGGTACCGGCGGGGAGGGCGCTCCCCGCAAGACCTTCCGCGAGGCGGCCATGCAGATCGTCGTGGCGGACGTCTCCATGTCTCTCGACAATGTGCTTGCGGTGGCGGGTGCCGCGCGGGACCACCCTTCGGTCCTCATTATCGGCCTCGCGCTCTCCATCGCGTTGATGGGCCTTGCCGCCTCGCTGATCGCGCGGCTGCTCGACCGCTACCGCTGGATTGCCTATATCGGTCTTCTGATCGTCCTCTATGTGGCGCTGGAGATGATCTATCACGGCTCTGTCGAGGTGTCCGGCCCACTGGCCGACCTGCTCTAGCGGCGCAAGCCCTTCATCGTGTGGGTACAGGCCGTCCCGTCCGCCAGCTCCGCCGCGGACCATTGCCGCCGCGCCATGTCGTGGCACCACCTATCTGCGCGCACGGATCCTCCCGCCCGGCCACCTGCGAATCGGCGCAGCGAAATGAAAAGCCGCCTGCAGCTTTGCGCGCGCGGGGTGTGGCCGCACTCGGGCGGAGATTTATCCCGTCAAGATGATTTTGCCCTTGCACCCGAACCCCGGAGATTATAGGGGTTCACGCGGTTCGGAGCGTAGCGCAGCCCGGTAGCGCACTTGACTGGGGGTCAAGGGGTCGTGGGTTCGAATCCCGCCGCTCCGACCAGAATCGGGCCTTTCGGCCGAGCTTTGCAGGGGCACCCGGACCATCGCGCGTTCGGGATGCTGAGAGAACGGGAAGTGCCAGTGTCCGCGCGCATCTACAGCCCTTCGCGAACCGCCATGCAGTCCGGCACCGCCAAGACCGGTCAATGGGTGCTGGAATTCGAGCCGGAGACGCCGCTCAAGATCGACCCGCTGATGGGCTATACGAGCTCGTCCGACACGCGGCGCCAGGTGCACCTGAGCTTTCCCACCAAGGAGGAGGCGATCGCCTATGCCCAGCGCAACGGCATCGCCTACCGGGTCGAGCCGGAAAAGGCGCCGCATCGGCGCCAGGTTTCCTACGCGGAGAATTTCCGCTATGACCGCAAAATCCCGTGGACGCACTGAGCCTTCCGTCCGCGCCCGGCCCCGTAGCTCAGCCGGATAGAGCACCGGCCTTCTAAGCCGATGGTCGCAGGTTCGAGTCCTGCCGGGGTCGCCACGATTTCAATACCCCGAAGACGGTCGCCCGCAAGAGCTGGCGCCATTCCAGCTTTGTTCTCGGGGTGTGCCGGGCGGTTTGCGGCGTGGCTCAATCTGGCACTTTTCCGCCGTTGGCTGCGAGCTTCTTCATGATCTCGGCCCTGAGCCAGCGGTTCACGGCGGCCCTGTCCTCCAGATCGCCGGTATAATTGAGCTTGCGGGCCAGTTTCCTGCGTGCGTCGAGACCGGTGCCGAGACCCAGCGCCTTCATGAGGCCGATGATCGACGTGCGCCAGTCGAGCTTCTGGCCCGTCGCCTTCATGCGCTTGTCGAGAACGGTTTCCAGATCCAGCGCGGACCGGGCCGGGGCCGGGAGCCTGCTTGCGGTGGACGTGCCGGCGATCACGAGTGGCCGCGCCGGCGGAGCGCTCGGCGCCTCGTCGGGCTCTCGGACTACGGAGCCGGTAGCCTCGAAATGCATGGGCGCCGGGCGGGGTGCCGCCGGATTGTTGAAGATGGCGCTTCTGATCCGTTCGAAGATACTCACGTCTTTTCTCCTTCACCAGCCCGCGCCCCCTTTCGTGCAACTAAAGCGCGAATATGAAGAGAGCGCAATCCGGAGGCAGGAGCTTTTGCGGGCGCCACGCAGGAATCCGCATCTTTCGCTTAACAACGTCTTGTGGGGCGTGATCAAGGACGGGCGGATGCGTCAAGGCAATCGCAATGGTTGTGGCGACAATCGGGCCGGCCGCCCCGTCACGGCTAGAAAATGGCTGGCTATCGCCCGCCTGCAGCCCTCAGGCCGTTTTCGATGTCCGCCTTCAGATCTTCGACATCCTCCAGGCCGATCTGCAGCCGGATGACGGGACCGGGATAGTCGCCCTTGGCGATCGTGCGGTCGGCAAGCGAGACGTCTACGGCGAGGCTCTCGAAGCCGCCCCAGGAATAGCCGAGTCCGAAAATGCGGAGCGCGTCGAGGAAGGCATGCGCCTCGCGCGTGCCGCCGCCGGCGAGCACGAAGGAGAAGAGCCCGCTCGCGCCCGAAAAGTCGCGTTTCCAGATCGCATGGCCGGGATGCGAGGGAAGGGCCGGGTGGAGCACCTGGGCGACCTCGTCTCGGCCTTCCAGCCAGCGCGCGATCGCCAATGCGCTTTCCTGATGCCGCTGGAGCCGTACCCCCATGGTGCGCAGGCCCCGCAGCACCTGGTAGACGTCGTCCGGCCCGGCGCAGGCGCCGAGCGTGATGAAGGCGTCGTGCAGCCTTTTCCAGCAGTCCGCATTGGCCGAGACGGTGCCCAGCAGCACATCCGAATGCCCGCCCGGATATTTCGTGGCGGCATGGATCGAGATGTCCACGCCGTGCTCGAGCGGACGGAAAAAGAGAGGGGTCGCCCAGGTGTTGTCCATCATGACGATCGCGCCGCGCGCATGGGCGGCCGCCGTGATGGCCGGGACGTCCTGCATCTCGAATGTGTTGGAGCCGGGCGATTCGGTGAAGACGACCCTGGTGCTGGGCTTCATGAGCGCGGCGATTCCGCCGCCCACGAGCGGATCATAGTACTCGACCTCGACGCCGAGGCGGGCGAGCATGCTGTCGGCGAAGCGGCGGGTGGGATTGTAGACGGAATCGACGATAAGCACATGGTCACCCGCCGAGAGGAAGGCGAGGAGCGGAACCGTGACCGCCGCAAGCCCCGACGGCACGATGATCGTGCCTGCCGCCCCTTCCAACTCGTTCATCGCCTCGGCAAGGGCGTCGGTGGTGGGCGTCCCGCGCGTGCCGTAGGTGTATTTCTGCTTGCGGGCGGCCATCGTGCCCGCATCGGGAAACAGCACCGTCGAGGCGTGCACGACCGGCGGGTTCACGAAACCGTGATATGCGCGCGGATCGTTGCCCGCATGGGCCAGCCTGGTGTTGATGCCTCCGTTTTTCCCGTTCCTGGCCATGTCGGCTGCGCTCCGTCCTCGTCAATGCATGATTGCGCCCGGCTTAGTGTCTCCCGCGGAAATAGACAAGCGGTAGGCCGTATCCACCTGCGCGAAGGTAAGCTCTTGACCCGGGCGCATTTATTAAATTTGATGAAGCCCGTGCTTGGGAGAAGAAAGCCTGCGGCCGCTGTGTCACGAAGAATGGACGTTACGGCTTCTGCACGTCACCTGGGGATAAGCCCTGCGTCATAAGAATAAGGGTCAACAATCATGAACAATCTCATCAAGGCATTGCTCGGTTCGGTCGTGATCGCTTCCGCCGCCGTCCCGGCCTCGGCGGCCACGCTCGACGAGGTGAAGAACAGGGATGCGCTGCGCTGCGGCGTCAATACGGGCCTGCCGGGCTTTGCATCCCAGAACGATCAGGGCGAATGGCAGGGCCTGGACGTCGATTACTGCAAGGCCGTGGCTGCCGCGATCTTCGACGGAGATGCGAGCAAGGTGCAATACTCGCCGCTCTCGGCCGTGCAGCGGTTCCCGGCGCTGCAGAACAACGAGGTCGACATGCTCGCCCGCAACACGACCTGGACCATGAACCGCGACACCGCGCTCGGCCTCAATTTCGTGGGCGTCAACTATTATGATGGCCAGGGCTTCATGGTCCGCAGGGATCTGAACGTCACCTCGGCGCTGCAGCTTTCGGGCGCCACGGTCTGCGTACAGTCCGGCACGACGACCGAGCTGAACCTGACCGACTACTTCCGCGCGAACAACATGGAGTTCAATCCGGTCGTCATCGAATCGCAGTCGGATGTTAACTCGGCCTATGAGCAGGGCCGCTGCGACGTGCTGACGACCGACGCCTCGGGCCTCTATGCCAGCCGTCTCGAGCTTTCAAATCCCGACGAGCACGTCGTTCTGCCGGAGATCATCTCCAAGGAGCCGCTGGGGCCCGTGGTGCGCCAGGGTGACGAACAGTGGTTCGATATCGTCAAATGGGTGCATTTCGGCCTGATCAACGCCGAGGAACTTGGCGTGACGCAGGAGAATGTCGAGGACATGGCGGCCAATTCGGAGAATCCGGATATCCGCCGCCTCCTCGGCACCGATGGCACCTTCGGGCAGGACGTCGGCCTTACCAACGACTGGATGGTGAACGTCATCAAGGCCGTCGGAAACTACGGAGAGATATTCAACCGCAATATCGGCCCGGACACGCCGTTGAAGATCCAGCGCGGCCAGAACGCATTGTGGACCAAGGGCGGCCTGCAATACGCTCCGCCGATCCGCTGATCAGGCTAGCCGGAGCCGCGCCGGGGGGCTGACCCCGGCGGGCGCGGCTCTTCCGTTTTGGCAGGCTGTGACAGGCTGTCCGAACGGGCAGCCCCGACGCCGCATAGGCGAACCAGATGACGGTCGAAACCTCGAGCATTTCAATGCCGCATGAGCGGGTAGGGCTCATGCGGGATTCCCGCACGCGCGGCCTGATCATCCAGATCGTGCTGATCATCGCCATCGTGGCCTTCGCCGCGTGGCTCATCAACAACACGGTCCAGAACCTGAGAGACGCGCGGATTGCCTCAGGTTTCGGCTTCCTGTCGTCGCGGGCCGGATTCGATATCGGGCAAGTGCCTATCGCCTACTCCGCCAATTCGAGCTATGGACGCGCCTTGCTGGTCGGCATCACCAACACGGTGATCGTCGCTTCCTCGGGCATCGTGCTGGCGACCCTGGTCGGCTTCATCATCGGCATCGGCCGGCTGTCGCGCAATTACCTGGTGCGTGGGCTCAGCACCGTCTATGTCGAGACCTTCCGCAACATCCCTCCGCTTCTGGTCATCCTGTTCTGGTATTTCGGCGTGCTTTCGGTCCTGCCGCTCCCCAGGCAGGCGGTGGAGCTTCCTTTCGGCGCCTATCTCTCCAATCGCGGGCTGCAGACACCCGCCGCCGTCTTCGAGCCTGCCGCCGTCTGGACGTTGGCGGCCTTCGTCCTCGGAATCGCCGGGGCCATCCTTCTTTCGCGGCGGAACAAGCGGCGGCAGATGCAGACGGGCGAGCGCCGCCCGATCCTGTGGCCGACGCTCGGGCTGATCATCGGGCTGCCGCTGGTGGTTTTCGCGGTGGCCGGTTTCCCGGTGGGCTTCGAAATTCCGCAGGCCACGCGCTTCAACCTGGTGGGCGGCTGGCAGATCAAGCCCGAATTCCTGTCGCTCTTCCTGGCCTTGTCCTTCTACACCGCCGCCTTCATCGCCGAGATCGTTCGTGCGGGCATTCTTTCCGTTTCCAAGGGGCAGACGGAGGCCGCCTCCGCGCTCGGCCTGAAGCGAGGCCAGACGCTGCGGCTCGTCGTCGTGCCCCAGGCTTTCCGTGTGGTGATCCCACCGCTGACGAGCCAGTATCTGAATCTCACCAAGAACTCCTCGCTGGGCCTTGCCGTGGGCTATCCGGAGCTCGTCGCCATCGGCTCCACCGTGCTCAACCAGACCGGCCAGTCCGTCGAGGTGGTGGCGATCTGGATGGTGGTCTATCTCGGGCTCAGCATCGCGACCGCGACCTTCATGAACTGGTTCAACGCCCGCGTGGCGCTGGTGGAGCGATAGGAGCCTGCGATGGAAGAACAGGTAGCAGCCTATGTCGCCCGCGAGCAGCAGCCGGCGCTTCCCCCGCCGCCCAGCGAATTCGGCACGGGGGCGATGCTGCGCAGGAATCTTTTTGCCACACCATTCGATTCCGTCATCACCATCGTCCTCGGTCTCTTCACCGTCTGGGCCGTCTGGCAGCTGATCCAGTGGGGGCTCACGACTGCCACCTTCGCGGGCACGGACCGGGAGGCGTGTCTTGCGGGCGAGGGCGGTGCAGTGGGGGCATGCTGGGCCTTCGTGCGCGCGAAATTCGGTCAGTTCCTCTACGGCCTTTATCCGCTCGGCGAGCGCTGGCGCGTTGATCTCGTCTTCGTTCTCCTGGTGGTCCTGGTGGCACCGCTGGCGATTCCGGCGGCTCCATACAAGAAGCTGAGCGGAATCCTGCTGGCGGTCGGCTTTCCCTTTGTGGCCCTGGTGTTGCTTACTGGCGGGAATATCGGCCTCAATGGCGGCTGGATCGCTTTCCTGATCATCATTGCAGCCTTCGTCTCCGCCGCTTTCGCCGGCGGCAACGCCGCCGTGCCGGCTTCCCTGCTGAAGGCAGCGACCATTCTTGCCGGGATTGCGCTCGTCATCCTTCTTCTCGCCAATATCGTGCCCAGCGGCCGCGTCCCGCTTCTCGGTTTCGACTTCTCCACATTGTCGCTGCTCGCCTTCCTGGCTGCGGTGGGATCGCTCAGCCTGAGCATTTCGTCGTCGCTGCGTGGCGGCACCTGGCGTTCCGCGGCCGGGATGCGCGTTCTCCTTCCTCCCCTGGTGACCGCCGTCCTGATCTTCGTCCTGGCTGCGGATTTCGGCCTGCGGCGGGTGCCGACGAATCTGTGGGGCGGCCTCATGCTCACGCTGGTGGTGGCGCTCACGGGCATCGCCGCTTCCTTGCCCATCGGCATCCTGCTGGCGCTCGGCCGACGTTCGCATCTGCCGGCGGTGCGCCTCTTCTCGATCATCTTCATCGAGTTCTGGCGCGGCGTGCCGCTGATCACCGTTCTCTTCATGTCCGCCTTCATGATCCCGCTGCTCCTGCCGGACGGGGTGACCTTCAACCAGTTGCTGAGGGCCTTGATCGGAGTGGCTGTCTTTTCGGCGGCCTATATGGCCGAGGTGATCCGCGGCGGGCTCCAGGCCATCCCCAAAGGCCAATATGAGGGCGCTCAGGCCCTCGGTCTGGGCTATTGGCAGATGATGCGCCTCGTCGTCATGCCGCAGGCGATCAAGCTCGTGATCCCCGGGATCGTCAACACCTTCATCGGCCTCTTCAAGGACACGAGCCTGGTCTACATCATCGGCCTCGCCGATCTCCTGGGCACCGTCCGCAGGGGCTTTTCCGATCCGAACTGGATCACGCCGAGCACCGCGGCCACCGGCCTCGTCTTCGCCGGCTTCGTCTACTGGCTCTTCTGCTTCGGCATGTCGCGCTATTCGATGTTCATTGAACGCCGGCTCGATACCGGCCACAAACGATAAGAGGGAGACCGGAATGGCTGCCCAGAACCTGCCCGCCGCCGAAGACATCCGTATCGATCGGTCCAAGCTCAAGATCTCCGATACCGATGTCGCCATCGAGATCGTCGGCATGCACAAATGGTATGGTGATTTTCACGTGCTGCGCGACATCAACCTCAAGGTGATGAGCGGCGAGCGCATCGTGGTCTGCGGGCCGTCCGGCTCCGGGAAATCCACCATGATCCGCTGCATCAACCGGCTCGAGGAGCACCAGAAGGGCAGGATCGTCGTCGACGGCATCGAGCTCACCAACGATCTGAAGAAGATCGACGAGGTGCGCCGCGAGGTCGGCATGGTGTTCCAGCACTTCAATCTCTTCCCGCATCTGACGATCCTGGAGAACTGCACGCTCGCGCCGATCTGGGTGCGCAAGACGCCGCGCAAGGAGGCCGAGGAGATCGCCATGCATTATCTGGAGCGCGTTCGTATCCCGGAGCAGGCGCACAAATATCCCGGCCAGCTTTCGGGTGGGCAGCAGCAGCGCGTGGCCATCGCCCGTGCGCTCTGCATGAACCCGCGCATCATGCTCTTCGACGAGCCGACTTCGGCGCTCGATCCCGAAATGATCAAGGAAGTGCTCGATACCATGGTGGACCTGGCGCAGGAGGGCATGACGATGATCTGCGTCACGCACGAGATGGGCTTCGCCCGCCAGGTGGCGAACCGGGTGATCTTCATGGATCAGGGGCAGATCGTGGAGCAGAACACGCCGGACGAGTTCTTCGACCATCCGCAGCACGAGCGCACGAAGCTCTTCCTGTCGCAGATCCTGCATTGAGAGAGCGGGGCCGGCGCGTCTGTATGCAGGGCGAACGGTCTTTCAAGGCTGCTTCGCGTCTGCGTCATAGCCGTAGAGCCAGTCGAGATCGGCCGCTAGGCTCGGTCCGCTCCGAAGCCGCAGCACAAGGTTGCGCGCCAATGCGGCGGGGCCCTCCGCATGCCACACGAACCGGTTGAAGTCGCCGCGCCTGGCCACGCGGCGCACGCGCCGCGACCGCACCTGCTCGAAGGTGGTCAATGCCGCGGGAAGGTCGGCCGTACCGGCCGTAAGCGCCGCCAGTGCGGCGGCATCCTCGATGGCCATGGCCGCACCCTGTGCCGCATAGGGGCTCAGCGCGTGCGCGGCGTCGCCGATGAGGGCGAGACCCCTGGCATCGGTCCAGCCCCCGCGTCCATCCACCGCATGGATGGGCCATGCTGTCCAGGCGCCGGCGTCCTCGATGATGGCCGAAAGCGCCGGCGCGGCGCGCTCCATCTTGCGCCGCAGGTGAACCCTGTCGGCGACGTTTGCCCAGCCGCGCCCTATCTCCGCGCTTCGTGCCACCACGACGAGATTGGTCGCCGTGCCGCCGCGCAGCGGGTAGGCGATGAGGTGGAAATCCGGTGAGAGCACGGCCGTCACCGCATCGGGTGCGATCGCACCCTCCAGCCGCCGGGAAAGCACTGCGCGATAGGCCACATAGCCGGTGTAGCGGCTTGGTTTGCCGGCGGTCAGACGCCTGAGCCCGGACCATACGCCGTCGGCGCCGACCAGCAGGTCGGCTTCGATCTCCCGCTCGCCGTCCTGCTCCCGCAGCTTGATCCTGGCACCGTGCAGGCCGAGATCGGCACCGATCACCTCGGCGCCCGTCGTGAGAGTGACCGCCGGTACCTGCCCGAGCGTATCAAGAAGGGCGCGCTGCAGGTCCGCGCGATGGGCGACCAGATAAGGCGCGCCCCAACGCTCTTCCGCCGCGTCGCCCAGGGGCACACGGGCAAGGGACGCGAGTGTTCTTGCGTCCTTTAAAACAATAGCCACCGGCGCGACCGCATTCTGCCGCAGGGCGTCCAGCACGCCGAGGGAACGGAGGATGCGGGTGGCATTGGGGGAGAGCTGCAGCCCGGCGCCCACTTCCTCGAGCCGCGCGGCGCGCTCGAAAATGGTGACTGCATTTCCTTTGGCGGCAAAGGCGAGAGCGGCGGTCAAACCGGCTATGCCGGCGCCGGCGACGACAATCCTGCGCTCAACCACGGCCGATTTCGGGATCAAACGGCCTCTTCGTCGAAGACGCAATCGGCCGGGACGGTTTCGTTCGCCTTGAGCTGCGGATTGTAGCGGTAGAGCGTCGAGCAATAGGGGCAGACGCGTTCCGAATCGTCGCCCATATCCAGGAAGACATGTGGATGATCGAAGGGCGGCGTGGCGCCGACGCACATGAACTCCTTCACACCGATCTCGATCGACGGATACCCGTTCGTGTTCTGGAAATGCGGTGTCGCGTGGCCAGCCATGGTAATCTCCGCAAGCGCTCGTCTTGATCTATCGCGCTGCGTTTGTAGCATAAATGACGTCTTTGCAAGCCCCCGCGGCGCTTTGGCCGCAGGCGCCGGCGGATGCCGATATGGCTTGAAATATAGTGGTTGCAGTACCCTCCTGTTGGGGGCTCTCTGCCGAAGGTGGTCATCGCCCGGCAGATTCCGGGTGGAGCGTGACAGGCCTGGTTTCGGCTGTCATTTTTGTGAATTGAGGGATTTCCATGCACAGCATCTTGCAGCCCAGGGGATGGAAGAAGCCCAAAGGCTATGCAAACGGTATTGCCGCACGCGGCAGGTTCGTCTTCGTCGGCGGGCAGGTTGGCTGGAACGAGGACTGCGTGTTCGAGACCGATGATCTGGCTGGCCAGGTGCGGCAGGCGCTCCTCAATGTGACGGCCGTGCTGGCTGAGGCCGACGCAAGGCCCGAGCACATCACCTCCATGACCTGGTATTTTACCGACAAGACCGAGTACTTGGCAAACCTCAAGCAGATCGGGGTCGTCTACCGCGAGGCGATGGGCTGGTATTATCCGGCCATGGCCGCCATGCAGGTGGCTGGGCTGATGGAGGATCGCGCCAAGGTGGAGATCCAGGCCATGGCGGTGGTGCCGGATTAAGGCTTCACGGCTGGGCGGTGAACTGAAGCCGCCTCAAACGCCCAGATACCTGTCCTGGAGCTCCGGCGTGAGCGCCTGAGGCGGACCTTCGAAGACAGTTGCGCCCTTTTCGAGCACGAAGCAGCGATCGGCCACGGGTAGCAGTTCCGAAAGCGTCTTGTCGACAACGAGGATCGATTGGCCGCCGGCCTTGAGCCTGGCGATCGCCGCCCAGATGTCCCGCCGGATCACGGGCGCCAGCCCCTCCGTTGCCTCGTCGAGGATCAGGAGGCGCGGATTGGTCATCAGCGCGCGGCCGATGGCGAGCATCTGCTGCTCGCCACCCGAAAGCGAGTTGGCGTACTGGTCGCGCCGCTCTGCCAGGCGCGGAAAGAGCCCCACCACCCGTCTGAAGGTCCATTCGCCGTCGCGCGCGGCGGCAAGCAGGTTCTCCGCAACGGTGAGGTTCGGGAAGCAGCGCCGGCCCTCGGGCACGAGCCCGAGACCCAGACGCGCGATGCGGTACGGCCTAAGCGCTGCGATCTCCCGTCCGGCGAAACGGATGGAGCCCGCGCGGGCGCGGGTGAGGCCGAAGACGGAGCGGATCGTCGTCGTCTTGCCCATGCCGTTGCGGCCCATGAGCGCTACGACTTCGCCCTCCCGGACTGCGAGATTCACGCCGAACAGCGCCTGCGATGCGCCATAGAAGGCTTCGACGTTCTTCAGCTCCAGCAGGCTCACGTCTCTTCTCCGAGATAGGCGCGGCGGACTTCCGCGTCATTGCGGATCTCGTCCACCTTTCCCGTGGCGATGATGCGGCCGTAGACGAGGACGGAAATGCGGTCGGCAAGCGCGAATACGGCGTCCATGTCGTGCTCGACCAGCAGGATTGGCGCCTCCTGCCGCAGGCCGTCAAGGAAATGCGTGAGGCTCTTCGAGCCCTCCGGCCCCATGCCGGCCATCGGCTCGTCCAGCAGGAACGCCCTGGGGCCGAGCGCCAGCGCGATGGCGATCTCGAGCTGGCGGCGTTCGCCGTGGGAAAGCTCCGCCGCCGGCACATGCGCGCGATGCGCAAGGCCGACGCGTTCGAGCATGGCCATGGCCGGCTCGGTCAAGCGCCGGTCGCGCATCACCGGGCGGAAGAAGCGCAGGCTCGAGCCGGCTCTCGCCTGCACCGCCAGCATGACATTGCGCAGGGCCGAGAACTCCTGCGCCAGCGAGGAGGTCTGGAAGCTGCGCGCGAGCCCCAGCCGCGCCCGCGCCGCCATATCGAGCCCGGCCATATCCTGCCCTAGGAAGCGGATCGTCCCGCCATCGGGCTTCAGCGAACCCGAGATCTGGTGGATGAGCGTGCTCTTGCCGGCGCCATTCGGCCCGATGAGCGCGTGGATCTCACCGGGCAGCAGCGTGAGGCTCACGCCGTCGGTGGCCTTCAGCGCGCCGAAATTCTTTCTCAAGTCGCGGATGTCGAGGACAGATTCAGCCATGGCGCTCCTTTCCCGCGACGAGGCCCATGAGCCCGCCACGTGCAAACAGCACGACGCCGAGCAGGATGAGCCCGAGGAAAAGCTGCCAGCGCTCGGTGATGCCGCCCAGCGCGTATTCGAACAGCACATAGAGCGCGGCACCTGCCACCGGCCCGAACAGGCGGCCCGTGCCGCCCAGGATGACAAGCACGATCAGCTCGCCCGACATGTGCCAGGAAAGCATCGAAGGGCTTGCGAACCGGCTGAGGTCGGCGAAGAGCGCGCCGGCGACGCTGGTGATCATCGCCGAGACGACGAAGGCGGTGAGCCGGATCCTGAACGGGGCGATGCCCACGGCGGCGAGTCGGACGGGGTTCTGCCGCGCGGCCTGGAGTGCCGCACCGAACCGGGAGCCCTGCATGGCCCGGAAAAGGGCAAGGGCGGCGATCAGCACGCCGTAGCAGATCAGGAAGAAGGGCAGCGGCTGCGCCGTGTTCACGCCCGGAAAGCTGTTGCGCACATAGATCGACAACCCGTCCTGGCCGCCATAGGCGGGCCAGGAGATGGCGAAATAGTAGATCATCTGCGCGAAGGCGAGGGTGATCATGATGAAATAGACGCCGGAGGTGCGCAGGCTCACCGCGCCGATGGGGACCGCCACCAGCCCGCAGACGGCGACCGCGACCAGCCAGATGACCGGCATGGAGGTGGTGGCCTGCAATCCGAGGAAAAGCGGCTCGGCGTTGAAGGCGTGGGTCGCCAGGATGCCCGCGGCATAGCCGCCGAGCCCGAAAAAGGCTGCGTGGCCGAAGGAGACGAGGCCGCCGAGACCGAGCGCCAGGTTCAGGCCGACGGCGGCGAGCGCCAGGATGGCGATGCGCGTGGCAAGCGTCACGTAGAACGGTTCGCCCATGGTGGATGCGGCAATGGGCACCGCGAGCAGAAGCAGGGTGAGGGCCAGGTTGGAGATGCTCTCGCGCGTCACGGCCCGTCTCATGATTGTGTGGCGAAGAGGCCGCTCGGCCTGAAAGCGAGGATAAGCGCCATGACGATATAGATCAGCATGGATGCGAGTGCCCCGCCGACAAGCGCTGCTTGCGAGGGTGGAAGCATCAGCGTCAGCGCCTGCGGCAGGAGGAAACGCCCCAGCGTGTCCGTCACCCCCACGAGCACTGCGCCGAACAGCGCTCCCTTGATGGAGCCGATGCCGCCGATGACGATGACGACGAAGGCGAGGATCAGCACCGGCTCGCCCATGCCGACCTGCACCGATTGCAGCGCCCCCACCAGCGCGCCGGCGAGGCCGGCGAGCGCTGCCCCCAGCGCGAAGACCACGGTGTAGAGCGTGGAGATGTCGACACCGAGTGCCGCGATCATCTCCCGGTCGGATTCGCCGGCGCGGATACGCATGCCGAGCCGTGTGCGGGAGATGAGGAGGTAGAGCTCGGCCGCCACGAGGACGCCCACGCCGATGATGACGAGGCGATAGAGCTGGTATTGGCCGCCGCCAGGCAGCGAGACCGCGCCCTGAAGCAGGGGTGGGATATCGAGGTAAAGCGGGAAGGAGCCGAAGAGCCAGCGTGTGCCTTCCGAGAAGATCAGGATCAGCGCGAAGGTGGCGAGCACCTGGTCGAGATGATCGCGCTCATAGAGCCTGCGGATGACGGTGATCTCGACGATCGCGCCCGCTGCAGCGGCAGCGGCGAGGCTGGCTGCAAGTCCGATCCAGAAGGAGCCGGTGGCGCCCGCCACCAATGCGCAGGCGAAGGCGCCGACCATGTAAAGCGAGCCGTGGGCGAGATTGATGAGCCCCATGACACCGAAGATCAGCGTCAGCCCCGCCGCCATGAGGAAGAGCATCACCCCGAGCTGGAGGCCGTTCAGGAGCTGCTCTATCAGGAGGGCGGTGGACAAGGGGCGGGATCCAGCTGGGAGCGCAAATGGTGAGCTTCGGGGTGAGGGCGGTCACCCCCTCTCTTGCGATTTCCAAGGCTTAGCCTCCACTTTGCTCCGGCTAAACCTAAGAAATCGCTTTCTCCCCCGCCAAAGGGGGAGATCAGGACTGCGCCGGCGCCGTTGCAAAAACATCTGCGCTGAGCGCCTGGCGGAAGAGGCCGATGCCGGCGCTATCTCCTCTTGGCGGGGGAGAAAGCAAATTCTTGGGCTTGGCGAAGCCAGGTCCTTGGAATTTGCAAGAGAGGGGTCCATGCCAGCCTACATCTTGCACTCGCTCGCATAGGCGTCATTGTGGTCTTCGAAGGCGGTACCCACGATCTTGTTGGTGAGCACGTCGCCTTCCTTCACCACCTCGCGGATATAGATGTCCTGGATCGGGTGATTGTTCGTGTTGAACTCGAGATCTCCACGAACGGAATCGAAATCCGCTTCCTTAAGCGCGGCGCGGAAAGCTTCCTTGTCCTTCACGCTCGCCTTGGAGAGGGCGGAGAGGATGAGGTTCGCCGTATCCCAGCTCTGCGCGGCGTAGATGGAGGGGAGCCGGCCGTATTCGGCCTGGAAGGCCTCCACGAACGTCTTGTTGGCTTCGTTGTCCAGGTCCTTTGACCATGAGGCGGAGTTCTTCACACCGAGCGCAGCATCGCCCACCGCAGGTAGCACGTCCTGGCTGAAGGAGAAGCTCGGCCCCATGACCGGGATATCCACGCCCGACTGGGCGTATTGCTTCATGAAGGCGATGCCCATGCCGCCCGGCAGGAAAAAGAAGACCGAGTCCGCACCCGAAGCGCGGATCTGGGCGATCTCGGCAGCATAGTCGGTCTGGCCGACTTGCGTATAGAGCTCGCCCGCGAGCTCTCCATTGTAGAAGCGCTTGAAACCGGTGAGCGAATCCTTGCCGGCCGGATAGTTTGGCGCAAGGATGAAGGTCTTTTTGGAGGTCTGGCTGGCATATTGCCCCATCGCCTCGTGGAAATTGTCGTTCTGGTAGGCGACGTTGAAGTAGTTCGGATGGCAGTTGGCGCCGGCAAGTGCCGAGGGACCGGCATTGGGCGAGAGATAGATGATGTCCTGCGCCACCGCGTTGGGCACCACGGCCATGGCGAGGTTCGACCAGATGATTCCGGTCATGAGGTCGACCTTGTCGCTCTGGATCATCTTCTCGGCGATCTGCACGGCGAGTTCGGGCTTCTGCGCATCGTCTTCGATGACGAGCTCGATCTCCTCGTTGCCGGACTGCTCGATAGCCAGCGTGAAGGCGTCCCGCATGTCGACGCCGAGCCCCGCCCCGCCGCCTGAGAGCGTCGTGATGACCCCGATCTTCACCGGCTCGGCATAGGCGCGCCCGGCCATGACCACAGACAGACCAAGCAGGCCTGTTGCGAGAACTTTTTTCATTGTTATTCCCCTCCCGTCATCTTGGATGGCTACAGTCTGGTGCGAACTTTCCAGAGTTCTGGAAACAGTTCAACCTCCAGCATCTTCTTCAGATAGGAAACGCCTGGTCTGCCGCCGGTGCCCCGTTTCAAGCCGATGATGCGCTCCACCGTCGTCTCGTGGTTGAAGCGTGAGCGGCGGAAATAGTCTCGTAATCGACCGGCTTCTCGGCGAATTCGTAGAGCTGCCGATTCCAGCCGCGCCATGCGTATTCCCGCTGCATGACACCGGCCGCAATTTCCTCCAAGCCCAAAGTCTATCGGGCGTGTTGACTCCGCCCAGGATCGGGCTGCTTCTATTGGGGCATAGACGGGGAGAGGTTCCATGTTCGAGCGTATGATCACCGATTGGGACGATGCCTATGCCAATGGTCCGAACATCCCTGGCGGCGACCGGTGGCCCGAGGCGTGGATGGAGCCCGCGCGGGCTTTTCGCGAGAGCCTTGCCGGCGTCGGCCGCGCCAGGCTCGACCTTCCGTATGGGGATCGTCCGCGCAACCGGTTCGACCTCTTCCTTCCCGAAGGGAAGCCCGGGGGCCTCGTCGTCTTCGTCCATGGGGGATACTGGTTGCGGTTCGACAAGAGCTATTGGTCGCATCTCGCGGCGGGAGCGGTGGAGAGCGGCCATGCCGTTGCCATGCCCTCCTACACGCTCTGCCCTCAGATTCGCATCGGCGGCATCGTGAAGGAGGTTGCTGCTGCGGTCGAAGCGGCGGCCGCCATGGTGGAAGGACCACTGATGCTGACGGGACATTCGGCCGGCGGACATCTCGTCAGCCGCATGGTTTCGGCCACCACACCGCTTGCCTCACGGGTGAGCGGGCGCATTCGCCGCGTGGTCTCGATCTCCGGCGTTCACGATCTGCGTCCGCTCATGCGCACCGGCATGAACGGGACGCTTGCGATCGACGAGGCCGAAGCCGCTGCCGAAAGCCCTGCGCTCCTGCGCCCCATGGAGGGCGCGCGCATCACCTGTTGGGTGGGTGGCAGTGAACGGGCCGAATTCCTGCGGCAGAACGCGCTGCTCGCCAATGTCTGGACCGGCCTTGGCGCGATCACCTCGGCGGTCGTGGAGCCCGACCGGCATCACTTCAATGTCGTCGACGGTCTCGCGGATCCACGTCACGCGCTGATGCGTACCTTGCTTGCGGAATAGGGGCGCCTTCCTGGTGAGACAGATCCTTCAGGTTCCCGATTGTGCCGTGTAGAGGACTGATTCATCGAGGTCCTCCACGCTCGAACAGCCCAGATGCCCGAGCGTGGTCCAGAATTCCCGCTGCAGAAGCTCCAGCGTGCGTCGCACGCCATGTTCACCGTCCGCCGCCAGAGCCAGCGCGATCAGCCGGCCGAGCGCCACTGCGTCCGCTCCGAGCGCGAGCGCCGTGGCGATGTCGCTGCCGCGCCGGATGCCGGAATCGAAGATGATCGGCACGTCTGGTCCCGCCGCTCTGCGTATGTCGGGCAAAAGGTCGAGCGCGGCGGGCGTGCGGTCCATCGTTCGGCCGCCATAGTTCGAGACATAGAGGCCGATCGCGCCGGCATCGAGGGATGCCTTGGCGTCGTCGGTGCTCTGTACGCCCTTGACGATGCAGGGAAGGGGCGCGCGGGAAATCGCGCGCGCCGCCTGCTTCCAGCTCCATCGCGGTTCGGTGAATTCCAGCAGTTCCAGAAGCGCAGCCGGATCGGAAAGCCCCGGCCCGAAATTGGGATTGCCTTTCTTGCCGCGGATGGAGAAGCGATCCTCCATCATGCGCTCGCGCCATTGGCGGATCGGCGAATAGGTGACGCAGATATATTTGTAGCCTGCCGCCCTGGCGCGCTCCATCATGTCGATCGCGGCGTCCTCCTCGCCCACGAAGGTCATCTGGAACACCGATGCGACGGAGGAGGCGGCCGCGATCTCTTCCAGCGAATACGAGGCGGCCACGGGCACCATCTGCTGGATGCCCGCCGACTCGGCCGCCCGCCCTATGGCCAGATGGCCTTCCGGGTGGAACACCGCCTCCTCGCCGAATGGAGCGATGAAGGCGGGGAAGCTCAGGTCGAATCCGAGCACATTGGTCCGCGTGTCCGGCTTGCTGATCCCGGCAAAGAGCGGCGTGACGAAGCGGTAGCGGTCGAAGGCTGCGACATTGTCCCTGGCCGTCACCTCCTCGCCGGTGCCGCACCAGAGGAAATTCCAGTCGATCTCGGAGAGATGCCGCCGGGCGTCCTCATGGATGCCGCGGAGCGTCGTGTATTTCTCGTCCGTCGCGTAGCGGTCGTCGATCCGCTTGTCCGTCATCGCGCTGCTCCCTGTCCGGCCGGTTCCTATTTCGTCGCGGCGATCAGCACGACTTCGATGAGCCGTTTGGGATCACCGAGGTCGGCGACGCCGATGGTGGCGCGCGAGGGCAGGTCGTCGCCGTCGAGCCATTCGAGCCAGGCCTCGTTCATCTCCTCCTTGCACGACATGTCGGTGATGTAGATGCGGGCGGAAAGGATCCTGGTCTTGTCCGACCCGCACTCTGCAAGCACGTCTTCGAGCTTCCGGCAGACCTGCCGGGTTTGTTCCTTCATGCCGACGGAGATATCGTTGGCGGCATGGCCGCCCAGATAGAGCACGCCGTTGTGCTCCACCACGCCGTGCATGATGCGGTGCTTGCGATGGCGTTTGATCATGAAACGTCCTTTCCTGATTCAAGTAGAAAACGTCTGCGCTCCGCCGCGGCAGCCGCGGAGGATAGGGAGATTTCGGCTGCTGCTCTTCGTGTCAGGTCGGCTGGCGGCCTGCGGGCGCATAGCCTTCAAGGGGAACGTCCGTCGTCCCGCCCGTGGCAACCCGTGCAAGCTGCCGGCCCGCGAACGGCCCGACGGTGAGGCCCGAGGCGCCGAGGCCGTTGCCGAGGATGAGGTTTCCGATATCCGGCACACGGCCGAGGATGGGCTTGATGGTGCGGGCCGCGGGGCGGAAGCCCACGCGGGTTTCGATATGGGTCGCTGCGGCGAGCCCGGGGGCGATCTTGAGCCCCGCGCCGAGCACTTCGAATTCGCCGGCGGCCGTCACGCGGTAGTCGAAGCCGGAATTGTCCTCTCTCGTCGCTCCGATCACCACGCGGGAATCGTCGAAGGCCAGCATGTAGTGGCTGCCCATGGGCAGGACGACCGGCCACGCGGCGGTCGCCACGCCGGGAAGGCGCAGATGGATGATCTGCCCCTTCTGCGGCGCGACTGGATGAAGAAGGCCGAGCGGCGCCAGGATCTGCGAAGCCCAGGCACCGGCCGTCACGATGATCTCGTCGGCGGGGATCGGACCGCCTTCATTGTCCAGGCATTCGGCACGGCCGTCCTTCAGCCCCAGCGTGACGTGGTCGCTGCGAAGCTTCGCCCCCATGGAGACGGCGACGCGCAGCATGGCCGCGGCAAGCAGCCGCGCGTCGACGCGTGCGCCGCCCGGGATGTGGATCGCCTCCAAGTCTCGGCGCAGCGGCGGGAAGAGGCCGTGAGCCTCCGCAGGGCTGATGCGCCGCACCGCGCCGGCTTCCGGCGCATCCTTGATCCGGCGGGCGATCCGTTCCTCCGCCGCGTCGAGCTCGGCCTTGTCCTCGGCAACCACCAGTGCGCCGACCTTGCCATAGCCGAGGCTGGTTTCGCCGCGCTCCCGCAGCCCGTCGATGAGCGTATCGTAATATCGCGCACCCTCGGCATACATGCGGTACCAGTCCGGATCGTCGGCCTTGGTCGCCCAGGGGCAGACGATGCCCGCCCCCGCGAGCGTCGCCTTGCCCTGGTGGGCTTCGTCGACGATTTCCACCTCCACGCCCTTCCGGACGAGGTGGTAGGCAGTGCTTGCGCCGAGAATTCCGGCGCCGATGATCAGGACACGCATGTCACTTCCGCAGTTGAGGCTTGGGTTTCAGGCTGGGGATCAAGAGGCGCCCGCGAATGGTCCGCCAAGGCCTCTTCCGGAGACGGACCTCGGAAAAGCGCCTTTCCGCGGGCGCCACGGCCTCACTCGACGGTCACCCCCGAAAGGCGGCTGGTGCCGAAGATCTGGGGCACATAGCCGTGCACCTTCTTGTCCACGGCCGTGATCATGTCCGCCCCGCCGAGGATCACCGCCGGCACCTCCTCGTGGAACACCTGCTGCGCCTCTTCATACAGCGCCTCGCGCTCGGCCTGGTCGGTGATCGAGCCGGCCTTGTTCATGATGGAGATGAACTCCTCGTTGCACCAGGCGCCGATGTTGGAGGGACTCGGTTTGCCGGACGAATCGCAGGTGAAATAGTTGTTCGGGATCTGGCTCGGGTCGGGAAAATCGTAGATGCCGCCGAACATGCCGACCTGGGCCTCGCCCGCGCGCGAACGCTGGATATATTCGGCCCATTCAAAGGTGACGATCTCGGCGTCCACGCCGATTTCCGCCCAATCGGCCTGGATCATCTCGGCGGCGCGGCGGCCATTTGGCATATATGGCCTGGCGACGGGCACGGCCCAGAGCTGCGTGGAAAAGCCGTTCTCGTATCCGGCTTCCTTCAGGAGCGTCTTGGCCTTCTCGACGTCATATTCATGGGCGCCGATATCGGCGGAGCCCCAGAGGGCAGGCGGGACCAGCGCCCCGGTCACCTTGCCCATGCCGTTATAGACGACTTCGACCAGCGGCTCCATGTCGATGGCGTGCGCGAGCGCCTCGCGCACGCGCTTGTCCTGGAACTTCTCCTCGCGGAAATTGAAGGTGATGAAACCCGACGACGCCACCGGCGTCTGCACCGGGTTCAGCTCGTCGCTGTTCTCGATGGTCTCGCGGTCCGCGAGATTGGGGTAGAGCGCGATGTGGCACTCTCCGGCCAGTGCGCGCTGCAGCCGCACGGAGGCATCCGGGCTGATCGCGAGGACCGCCGCGTCCACCTTGGGCGTGCGCGCCTCGTCGCCGATGGCGGCTCCCCAGGTCTCCTGGAAGGGGATGAGGCGTACCACGGAGTCGGTCTCGTAGGCCTGCAGCATGAACGGCCCCGTGCCGATCGGATCGCGGTCGAACCTTTCCGGCGCCCCCGCCTTCAGCAGCGCGTCGGCATATTCGGCCGAGGTGATCGCGAGCGACTGGTGCGCCATGATGCCGACGAAAGGCGCCAGCGGCTGCTTGAGGTGGAAGGCCACGGTGTGGTCGTCGATCTTCTCCACCGATTCCAGCGTGTCCGCCAGCTTGGTGTTGAAGGTGATATAGGTGCCGCCGCTCACCTTGCTGTAGGGATGGTCTTCCTGCATCATCCGCTCGAAGGTGAAGAGGACGTCGTCGGCGTTGAAATCGCGACTGGGCGTGAACCTTGCGTTCGACTGCCACTTGACGCCCTGGCGCAGCTTGAAGGTGTAAGTGCGGCCGTCATCCGAGATCGTCCAGCTTTCCGCCAGCGCCGGCTCGAGCTCGGACGTGCCGGCCTTCACCGATACGAGCCCATCATAGATCTGGCCGAGAACATAGGATGTCGTGCCGCTGCTCGTAAGCTGCGGGTTGAAAATCTCGGGGCTGCCCTCGATGCACACGGAAAGCATCGCCGCATGGGCGGGGGCCGCCGCCGACATGAAAAGCGCCAGTGTTCCGACGGAAAGTGCTGATCTCATTTGCCTCAGTCCCCTTTTGTTTATGCTTGTAGGCGAGCGCCTGCTCCCGCAGGGCTGCTGCCCCGGGTGCACTGCCGTTGAAGGTCGATAAGAACCGCTCGCCCGCCACGCCCGCTGCATGCGTACTGCGACTGCAATACTGGGGACGAATTGAAAGCATGCGTCACATGATTGTCAAATTGCTTTTCCTCCAGTCATTATAACCGAAAGGCATGTCGTGGCCCCGGCGGGCCGGAAGGAACGAGGATGAATATAAGGCAGATCGAAGCGTTCCACGCCTTCATGGAAACCGGCTCCGTCACGCGTGCGGGGGAGCGGCTCAGCATTTCGCAGCCGGCGGTGAGTAAGCTCCTGAAAGGCTTCGCCGATAGCTGCGGCTTCAAGCTCTTCGTGCGCAGCGGCGGGGGCCTCGTGCCCACACTCGAGGCAAAGCTCCTCGCATCGGAGGTGGAGCGGCTCATCGCCGGGACGGAGCGCATCGCCAAGGTGGCGGAAGCCGTGCGGAGCCGCGAATGGGGGCATGTGACGGTCGCGGCGATGCCGGCCCTTGCCTCGCGCTATCTTCCCCA
Source organism: Chelativorans sp. AA-79 (assembly GCF_029457495.1). Classification (NCBI taxonomy): domain Bacteria; kingdom Pseudomonadati; phylum Pseudomonadota; class Alphaproteobacteria; order Hyphomicrobiales; family Phyllobacteriaceae; genus Chelativorans; species Chelativorans sp. AA-79. The sequence goes on along the minus strand of NZ_CP120361.1, from coordinate 3,136,254 downwards.
TGTGCTCGCGCCGTTCCTGGCCGAGCAGCCGGACCTGCGCTTCACGCTCCAGAGCCTGCGGTCCCCCCGCGTCGCCGAACTCGTGATGGCACAGCAGGTGGATATCGGCTTGAGCGTCCTTCCCTTCGACCATCCGCAGGTGGATGCGGAGGTGATCATGCGCTTCGATTTCGCCTGCTTTCTGCCGGCCAGCCATCCTCTGGTGAAAAAGCAGGTGATCGAGGTCGACGACCTGCGCAATGAAGCCTTCGTCTCGCTGGAGCGGGACGACTGTTCGCTGATGACCATCGACAGGGCCTTTCAGACGCGCGGGGTTCAGAAGCGCAACCGTATCGAAGTGCCGATGTCGGAAACGGCCTGCAGTTTCGTGGCGAACGGCGTCGGGGTCTCGATCCTTCCGCCTTTCGTCGGGATCGACTATCCGGCCGATCGTCTCGCAAGACGGCCCTTGCTGCCGAAGACCTCGATGGACCTGTGGCTGCTCACGCCGAAGAACCGTCCCCTGTCGCTCGCCGCCGAGCGGGTGGTGGATTTCATCCGCATCGCGCTCGCCCCCTTTGACGGCCGGAATCCTGCGGTGGGAAAGGGGGAAATGAACATGACACCCGTCTGTGATATGAAACTGTCGTAAAACCGTGTCACCACATAAGGCAGGACGCGGAGAGCCGTCCGAGCGGGAGCAAGCGAGGCCATGAACGAACTCAAGCCGGTCAAGAATGAGTTTCCCCAGGAGCCGGGGCCTGCGGCGGAGATCGCCCTGACAAGCCCGGATCGCTTCGTCAACCGCGAGTTCTCCTGGCTTCAGTTCAATCGCCGGGTGCTCGAGGAATCGCAGAACCCCTCCCATCCGCTGCTGGAGCGCGTTCGCTTCCTTTCCATCTCGGCGGACAATCTGGACGAATTCTTCATGGTGCGGGTGGCGGGTCTGGCAGGCCAGGTGCGCGAGGGCATCGTCACGAAGAGTGCCGACGGCCGCACGCCCGAAGAGCAGCTCGAGCACGTCCTGCGCGAGGTGAGCCGCCTGCAGGTCGAGCAGCAGCAGAGTTTCGCCTATCTGCTCGAGCTCATGAAGAAGGAAGGGGTCGCCATCGTGCGGCCCGACGCGCTCTCGCGCGACGACCGCGCCTGGGTGGAGCGGCATTTCCTGGAGGAGATCTATCCGGTGCTGACGCCGCTCTCCATCGATCCGGCGCACCCGTTCCCGTTCATCCCCAATCTCGGTTTCTCCATCGCACTTGACCTGGAGCACCTGACGAACAAGGAGACCATGACGGCGCTCCTGCGCCTGCCGGTCACCTTGCAACGCTTCATCGCGCTCCCCGAGCGCCCCAAGCTCGTGCGGTTCATCGCGCTCGAGGATGTCGTGGAGATGTTCATCGTCAAGCTGTTCCCCGGCTACAAGGTGAACGGCTCGGGCACCTTCCGCATTATCCGCGACAGCGACATCGAGGTGGAGGAGGAGGCGGAGGACCTCGTGCGCCTCTTCGAGACCGCGCTGAAGCGCCGGCGGCGCGGCTCCGTCATCCGTATCGAATTCGAGAGTTCCATGCCGGAGGACCTGCGCGGTTTCGTGGCCTCGCAGCTCGGCGTCCCGGGTTCGCGCATCAGTGTCCTGGAGCGGCCGCTCGCCATCAACCAGATCTCCGAGATCGTGAAGCTGCCGCGGGACGACCTGAAATTCCCGCCTTACAATCCGCGCTTTCCCGAACGCATCCGCGATCATGGGGGCGACTGCTTCGCCGCGATCCGGGAGAAGGACATCATCGTCCATCATCCCTACGAATCCTTCGACGTGGTCGTGCAGTTCCTGCGGCAAGCTGCCCAGGATCCGGAGGTGGTGGCGATCAAGCAGACGCTCTACCGCACCTCCAACGACAGCCCGATCGTGCGGGCGCTGGTCGACGCCTCCGAAGCGGGGAAATCGGTGACGGCGCTGGTGGAGCTCAAGGCCCGCTTCGACGAGGAGGCGAACATCCGATGGGCGCGCGACCTGGAACGCGCCGGCGTGCAGGTCGTCTTCGGATTCCTGGAGCTCAAGACCCACGCCAAGATTTCGCTGGTGGTTCGCCGCGAGGACGGGCGGCTCAGAACCTATGTGCATCTGGGCACGGGCAACTACCACCCGATCACCGCGCGCATCTATACCGACCTTTCCTATTTCACGGTCAATCCCGCGATCGCCCAGGACGTGGCGAAGGTCTTCAATTTCATCACGGGCTATGCCGAGCCGGATGTAAACATGAAGCTCGCGGTTTCTCCCTTTACGCTCAGAAACCGCATTCTCGAGCACATCGGAGCCGAGATCGAGCACGCGAAAGCGGGCCGCCCGGCACGGATCTGGATGAAAATGAACTCGCTGGTCGACCCTCAGGTGATCGACGCGCTCTATGAAGCCGGCCGCGCGGGCGTGGAGATCGATCTTGTCGTGCGCGGCATCTGCTGCCTGCGGCCCCAGGTTCCCGGGCTGTCGGAGAACATCCGCGTGAAGTCCATCGTCGGTCGCTTCCTGGAGCACAGCCGCATCTATTGCTTCGGCAATGGTCATGGCCTGCCCTCTGACGAGGCGATCGTCTATATCTCGTCCGCCGACATAATGCCGCGCAATCTCGATCGCCGCGTGGAGTGCATGGTGCCCATCACCAATGCGACTGTGCATGAACAGGTGCTTGGCCAGATCATGCTCGGAAACATCATGGACAACCAGCAGAGTTTCGAAGTATTGCCTGACGGCACCTCCCGGCGCATCGTGCCGGAGGAAGGCGAGGAAACGTTCAACGCCCAGGAATATTTCATGACCAATCCCAGCCTGTCGGGCCGAGGCGAAGCTTTGAAATCCCATGCGCCGAGGCGTATCGCTGCCTTCAAGCGGCGCAAGAAAGCGGTTGCGGCCGGCTGATCCGCGTGGGCATAGAGACGTCACAGGGCCGGTTGCAGGATCGGCGGCCGGTCGCCGTCATCGACATCGGCTCCAACTCCATCCGCATGGTGATCTACGAGGGGGTCGCGCGCTCCCCGACGGTCCTCTTCAACGAGAAGATGCTGGCCGGTCTCGGCCGCGGCATCGTCACCACCGGCGAACTCGACCCCGACGGCGTGACACGCGCCGTGCAGGAATTCCGCCGCTTCCGGGCCATTTGCGAGCAGGCCGGTGCGCGATCCCTGCATGTGGTGGCAACGGCGGCCGCCCGCGAGGCGAAGAACGGGCCTGATTTCATCCGCCGTGCCGAGGAGATCCTGGGCACGGATATCCAGGTGCTCTCCGGCCGCGAGGAGGCCCACTATTCGGCGCTTGGCGTGATCTCCGGCTTCTATAAGGCCGACGGGATGGTGGGCGATCTCGGCGGCGGCAGTCTGGAGCTGGTCGACGTCAAGGGGGAAGCGATCGGCGACGGCATCACCCTGCCGCTCGGCGGCCTGCGCCTGCGCGAGATGGCGGGCGGCTCCCTCGGGGAGGCGGCCAAGATTGCGCGCCGGGAGATCGCCCGGGCCCCCTGGCTCGGCCATGGAGAGGGCCGGGCCTTCTACTGCGTCGGCGGCACCTGGCGCAACCTTGCCCGCCTGCATATGTGCGCCACACATTATCCGCTCGAGGTGATGCATCATTACGAGATGGATCCTGTGTCGGCGACCTCGTTCCTGAAGCGCGTGGCCCGAGGCGATATCGACAAGATGCGTGGGATCCAGGGCGTTTCGAAGAGCCGCCGGGCGCTTCTGCCCTACGGCGCGACCGTGCTCCTGGAGATCATCGGCGCGGCAAAGCCGTCCAGGATCGTCTTCTCGGCCAATGGCGTGCGGGAGGGATATCTCTATGCGCTCCTCTCGGAGGGGGAGCGTGCCGCCGACCCGCTGATCTCCGCGGCCGAGGAGCTGGCGCTCCTGCGGTCCCGCTCGGTCACCCATGCGCATGAGCTTGCCGAATGGACCGGGGAAGCCTTCGCCGCCCTCGGCGTGAACGAAACGGAGAACGAGGCGCGCTACCGTCGCGCGGCCTGCCTGCTTGCCGACATCGGCTGGCGCGCCCATCCCGAATATCGCGGCACGCAGTCGCTCAACATCATCGCGCATGGCTCCTTCATCGGCATAGATCATCCCGGCCGCGCCTTCATCGCGCTGACGAGCCTGTTCCGCCACGAAGGGCTTTTCGATGACGCTCTCTCGCCCGAGATGCGCGAGCTGGCAACCCCGGTCTATGCGGAGCGGGCACGGCTCCTTGGCGGGCTGATGCGGGTGATCTATCTGCTTTCCGCATCCATGCCGGGAGTCATCCCACGGCTCAAGTGGCAAAAGCGGGACGACGGCGCGCTGGCGCTCCTCATCCCCGCCGATCGCGCCGCACTGATGGGGGAGCGGCCACAGGGCCGCATGGCGCAGCTTGCCAAACTCACCGGCATGAACCTCATGCTGGACATCGCAAGGGACTGAATTGCCGGCGAAGGGCCGGCCTCACTCCGCCGCGTTTTGCAGCGCGCTGTCCGGCGTGAATGTTTCGATCCGGCGACTGGCAAAGCGAAGCGCGATCTCTCCGCGCAGGAGTCTCAGCGCCTGGTCGCCGAACACCTCGCGCCGCCAACCGTGGAGGGCGGGAACGTCCGCCTTCTCTCCGTCGGCCGCGATTCGTTCGATATCGTCGGTCGAGGCGAGCATCTTGGGCGCCACGCCCTCCTTCTCCGCCACCAGCTTGAGGAGGACCTTGATGAGTTCGGCGGCGGCGGCCGCTCCCTCGGGGGCCTGCTGGTGCCTGGGCAGTTTCGGCAGCTCTTCCTTCGGCAGCGCGAGCGCATCGTTTACGGCCTTGAGAAGGCCGGCGGCCGGGGCAGAACGCTCCCAGCCCTTGGGAACGGTCCTGAGGCGGCCGAGCGCAGAGACGTCCCTCGGCTGCTGCTGGGCGACCTCGTAGAGCGCATCGTCCTTCATGACGCGCCCGCGCGGTACGTTGCGCTCCCGCGCCTCGCGCTCGCGCCAGGCGGCGATGTGCTGCAGCACGGCAAGCTCGATCGGCTTGCGCGCGCGCATCTTGAGTCGCTTCCAGGCGTCGTCCGGGTGCGGATCGTAGGTTTCGCACGCCGTCAGCACATCCATTTCTTCCTTCAGCCATCCCTCACGCCCCTCGCGCACGAGCTCTTCCTTCAGATGCTCGTAAACCGGTATGAGATGCGTGACGTCGGCCAGCGCATAGCGCAACTGCTTTTCCGAAAGGGGGCGATGGCGCCAGTCGGTGAAGCGCGAGCTCTTGTCGATATGCTCTCCGGTGATCTTCAGCACGAGCTGATCATAGGAGATGCTGTCGCCGAACCCGCAGACCATGGCCGCGACCTGGGTGTCGAAGATCGGGTGCGGGATGAGCCCGCCGCGGTTGTAGATGATCTCGATGTCCTGCCGTGCCGCGTGGAACACCTTCACCACATTCTCGTCCGCCATCAGGCGGAAGAAGGGAGCGAGGTCCATCCCTTCCGCCAGGGGGTCCACCAGCGCCGTGACGTCGGGCGAGGCCATCTGGATCAGGCAGAGCTCCGGCCAGAAGGTGGTTTCCCGGATGAACTCGGTGTCGATCGTGACGAATTCGGATTTTTCGAGCGCGGCGACCGCCTTTTCCAGCTCTTGGCGCGATTTGATCAGGTCCATGCCCTTTCTTAGGCGCTGGCGGAGCAAATGTGAAGAATATCATGTGCGGGCTGTCCCTTTCTCGCGCAAAGCGGGCCGCCGACGCGCCACCGCGCCTTGACAAAAGCGGGCGCACATGCGCTTTTCGCGCCGGTTTTTGGACGGGCATTCGGGCCCGCTCCCCGTCACCCTTCAGGACACGGAACAAGATAATGCACCGCTATCGCAGCCACACCTGCGCAGAGTTGAGGCCATCCGATGTGGGCCAGACCGTCCGGCTCTCCGGCTGGGTCCATCGCGTGCGTGACCATGGAGGCCTGCTCTTCATCGACCTGCGCGACCACTACGGGATCACGCAGATCGTCGCCGACCCCGATTCCCCTTCCTTCAGCACCGCCGAAACGGTGCGCGGTGAATGGGTGATCCGCGTCGATGGCGAGGTCAAGGCGCGCACGCCCGAGACCGTCAACCCGAATTTGCCGACCGGCGGCGTCGAGATCTTCGCGCATGAGATCGAGGTTTTGAGCCAGGCGAAGGAACTGCCGTTGCCCGTCTTCGGCGAGCCCGACTATCCGGAGGATATCCGCCTCAAATACCGCTTCCTGGATCTGCGCCGCGAGACGCTGCACAGGAACATCGTGGCGCGGACGAAGATTATCGCAGAGATGCGCAGGCGCATGGCCGAATCGGGGTTCACGGAATATTCGACGCCGATCCTGACGGCTTCCTCGCCCGAGGGCGCGCGCGATTTCCTTGTGCCGTCGAGGCTGCATGAGGGCAAGTTCTACGCGCTGCCGCAGGCGCCGCAGATCTACAAGCAGCTCATCATGGTGTCGGGCTTCGACCGCTATTTCCAGATCGCGCCCTGCTTCCGCGACGAGGACCCGCGCGCCGACCGCCTGCCGGGCGAGTTCTACCAGCTCGACCTGGAGATGAGCTTCGTCACGCAGGAGGACGTGTTCTCCACCATGGAGCCCGTCATGCGCAGCGTCTTCGAGGCGTTCGCGGAGGGCAAGCCGGTGACGCGGAGTTTCCCGCGCATTCCCTATGACGAGGCCATGCGGAAATACGGCTCAGACAAGCCGGACCTGCGCAACCCGATCGTCATGGAGGATGTTTCCGAACACTTCCGCGGCTCCGGCTTCAAGGTCTTCGCCAATATCCTGGCGGGCGATCCGAAGGCGCAGGTCTGGGCAATTCCCGCCAGGACCGGCGGCTCCCGCGCCTTCTGCGACCGCATGAACTCCTGGGCGCAAGGGGAGGGGCAGCCGGGCCTCGGCTATATCTTCTGGCGCCGCGAAGGCGAAGCGCTGGAAGGCGCCGGCCCCATCGCCAAGAATATCGGGCCGGAGCGCACCGAGGCCGTCCGCACCCAGCTTGGACTCGATGACGGCGATGCCTGCTTCTTCGTGGCGGGCGATCCGAAGAAGTTTGCGACCTTCGCGGGCGCTGCTCGCACGCGGGCCGGCGAGGAATTGAACCTCATCGACCGCGACCGCTTCGAGCTTGCCTGGATCGTTGATTTTCCGTTCTACGAATGGAACGAGGACGAGAAGAAGATCGATTTCGGCCACAACCCCTTCACCATGCCGCAGGGCGGGCTGGAGGCGCTGGAGAATCAGGAGCCGCTGTCGATCAAGGCGTTCCAGTACGACATGGTCTGCAACGGCTTCGAGATCGCTTCCGGGGGCATCCGCAACCACCTGCCGGAAGTGATGGTGAAGGCCTTCGAAATCGTCGGCTTCGATCGGAACGCGGTGGAGGAGCGCTTCGGCGGCCTCTATCGTGCGTTCCAGTACGGTGCGCCGCCGCATGGCGGCATGGCGGCGGGCATCGACCGCATCGTCATGCTTCTCTGCGGCGCGAAGAACCTGCGCGAGATCACCATGTTCCCCATGAACCAGCAGGCGGTGGACCTGCTCATGGGCGCACCATCGGAGGCAACGCCGCAGCAGCTCCGCGAACTCCACCTGCGTCTGGCGCCGGTCAAGGAATAGTGATTGCCAGCGAGGTTAACGTCTGACTGTTGGTGAGTTCAGGCTTGGATCCTCGGGTCTAGCCCGAGGATCCAAGCCTGAACGATCCAGCGGCAGCAAAACAATGGGTCGTCGGTCCAAGGAAAGGGAAGCAGCGGCGGGTCAGGTTTCGTCTGATCCGCCGTTTCGTCGAACCTATTGGTTCGCCTTCACCGAAAGCCCGATTTGCTTCACCAGCATTTCGGGCGAGGCCATCGCGGCGGCCGCCAGCATGGCGAAGGGCTGCGGGTTCTCCGGATTGGCGCTCAGCTCGATATTGGCCGGATTCTGGAGGAAGGTCGCGACCGCGTCGGCGACCGACGCGGCGGTTTCGGCGCCGAGATAGGGGCCGAGCTGTGCCGGGATGATGGCCTTTGCCTGCGCGATCAGGGCATCGGGCGTGGTGCCCATGCGGTCCGCCTGATAGTCGAGCAGCTTGCCGGTGAGCGAGTCGTCCACGAAACGGATCGTCGCCCCGTGCAACGTCAGCTGCTGCAGAAGGCCCAGCATGGCCATGCCCTGCGCGGCCTGGTTCTGCTCGTCCTTGCTCTCTTCCATCTGCCTGGCGATCTGGCTTATCGTCTGCACGAATTGCGGCGTGTAGCCACCGATATCGAACAGGAAGCTCAGCGTTCCCGCATCGTCGATCACCACTTCGTAACGTGAAAGTGTCAGCCGACCGTCGGAAGGCTGCCAGCGCCCCAACATTACCGCGCTGCCGCTGATCTGCTCATAGCCGAGGTCCTCGAGCGCGCTCGCCCCGTTGCCGCTCTCGACGAGCGACTGGAGATTGAGGGAGAAGGATTCCGCCCCGCTGTCGATGTCCATCGAGCTGTTGTCTTCGGGAATCGTGATCGTGGCGTAGACATTGCTGATGGATGCGAGCGGCCCGTCCTTGTTTTCCAGGTCGACCCGCGCCACCTCGGCGTGGTCGTAGCGCATCACGCCGCCGAACGGATCCGAATCGGCGCCTTCCGGCAGGACAAGGCCCTCGATCCTGGAGTCCACCATCGAAATGTTCAGGTCGCCTTCCTGGTGCTGGAAGGCATCAAGCTCGAGGGTGCCGACGCGATAGCTTCCGTCCGGCTCCTCGGTGACGTCCTGGAGCGTCAGCACACCGAGCTCGAAACCGTCGCCGCCGGCGGGACTGTTCACCCTCGCACCGGTGAGCGTCACGTCGTCCCCGTCGAGACGGGCGTTTTCATAGGTGAAGTCGATCTGCTGCTCGGCAAGCAGCGTCTTCAGGCGTTCCGCGACCGCGCCGGCTTCCAGCGCGAAGACGTGGGAAGTGCCTGCCGTTACGAGAAGGCCGGCAAGGAAGACAGTCCGGGGGCTGTAGCGTTGCATGGTGTTTCCCACGTTGGTGACCTCGTTTTGGACGAAACGGACCAGTTGTTGCGAAAGATCCGCGCCAGAAGATGACGGTGGACCCAGTCCCTGTCAATTTGGCGGCTTCGTTATGATGAATTCCCTGCAAAGCGGCTGACGCTGCCCCGAGGAGGGGGCCACTTCGCCGTGGACAGAGGGTTCTGCGCCACGACGCCCACTTGTCCCGACTCGCGATGTCCTTTAACCCGGCCGCATGGGAAAAGAGCTCGCCCCGCCCGGCAATGACGACGACAAGGCATCCCCGGTCGACCTGAAAAAGGCGCTGGAGGAGCGCTATCTCGCCTATGCGCTCTCGACCATCATGCACCGGGCGCTGCCCGACGTGCGTGACGGGCTGAAACCCGTGCACCGGCGCATCATGCACACGATGCGCCTCCTGCGCCTCAATCCGGATCAGGGCTTCGCCAAGTGCGCCCGCATCGTGGGCGACGTGATGGGCAAGTTCCATCCGCATGGCGATCAGTCGATCTATGATGCCTTGGTGCGCCTCGCGCAGCCCTTCGCCATGCGCTATCCGCTGGTCGACGGGCAGGGCAATTTCGGCAATATCGATGGCGATAACGCCGCCGCCATGCGCTACACGGAAGCGCGCATGACCGAGGTGGCGGTCGAGCTCCTCTCCGGCATCACCGAGGATGCGGTCGATTTCCGCCCCACCTACAACGAGGAGGACGACGAGCCGGTCGTGCTCCCCGGCGCCTTCCCGAACCTGCTTTGCAACGGCTCCTCGGGCATCGCCGTCGGCATGGCGACCTCCGTGCCGCCGCACAACGCGGCCGAGGTGTGCGACGCCGCGCTCGCCCTGATCGACGATCCCGATGTTCCCGTCTCGCGGCTGCTCGATTTCGTTCAGGGGCCCGATTTTCCGACTGGCGGCATCATCGTGGAGGGGCGCGCCTCGATCCGCGAGGCCTACGAGACCGGCCGCGGCGGTTTCCGGTTGCGCGCCCGCTGGTTCAAGGAGGACCAGGGCCGCGGGACGTGGAACGCGGTCGTCACGGAAATCCCCTACGGCGTGCAGAAGTCGCGGCTGATCGAAAAGACCGCGGAGTTGATCATCGCCAGGAAGCTGCCGCTGCTGGAGGATGTCCGGGACGAGAGCGCGGAGGACATCCGCATCGTGCTGGTGCCGAAAAGCCGCACGGTCGAGCCCGAACTCCTGATGGAATCGCTCTTCCGACTGACGGATCTGGAGACGCGCTTTCCTCTCAACATGAACGTCTTGTCGCGCGGCAGGGTGCCGGCCGTTTTGTCGCTCAAGGACGTATTGCGCGAGTGGCTCGACCATCGCCGTGAGGTGCTCGTCCGCCGCTCCCGCCACCGGCTCGCCGAAATCGAGAGGCGACTCGAAATCCTCGCCGGCTATCTCGTCGCCTATCTCAACATCGACGAGGTGATCCGCATCATCCGCGAGGAAGACGAGCCCAAGCCCATCATGATGGAGCGCTTCAACCTGACGGACAATCAGGTGGAAGCCATCCTCAATATGCGCCTGCGTGCCCTGCGGAAGCTGGAGGAATTCGAGATCCGCACCGAGTTCGACAAGCTCTCGGAGGAAAAGACGCAGATCGAGGGACTGCTGGCCTCCGAAGCCCGGCAGTGGAAGACCGTGCGCTGGGAAGTGGCGAAGGTCCGCCAGACCTTCGATCCGGAGAAGAATCCGGGCCTCGGCCGGCGCCGCAGCACCTTCGCCGACGCCCCTTCGCACGATCTGGAAGACGTGCAGCAGGCGATGATCGAGCGCGAGCCGATTACCGTGATCCTGTCGGAGAAGGGCTGGCTGCGCGCCATGAAGGGGCATCTGAGCGATCTGTCCACGGTCGCCTTCAAGGAGGGAGACGGCCTCAAGCTCTCCTTTCATGCCCAGACGACGGACAAGATCCTGCTCTTCACCACCGGTGGCAAATTCTACACGATCGGTGCCGACCGCCTGCCGGGTGGACGTGGTCACGGCGAGCCCGTGCGCATCATGGTCGATATGGAGAACGACCAGGCCGTCGTCACGGCCTTCGCGCATGATCCCGAGCGCCGTCTGCTGCTCGTTTCTCACGCCGGCAACGGCTTCGTCGTGCCGGAGAAGGAGGTCGTGGCCAACACCCGCAAGGGCAAGCAGGTCATGAATGTCAGGGCGCCGGACGAGGCGCGGCTGTGCATGCCCGTCTCGGGCGATCACGTCGCCATCGTCGGCGAGAATCGCAAGCTGCTCGTCTTCCCGCTGGCGCAGGTGCCGGAGATGGCGCGCGGCAAGGGCGTGCGCCTGCAACGCTACAAGGACGGCGGCGTCGGCGATCTGAAGACCTTCGCGATGGCCGACGGCCTGACCTGGCAGGACTCCGCCGACCGAACCTTCACGCGCAGCAAGGACGAGCTGACCGAATGGATGGGCGACCGCGCCGCCGCCGGACGCATGGCGCCAAAGGGCTTCCCGCGGACGGGCAAGTTCGGGTGAACAGCGGATAGACGCGCCGGTGAGGGCGCGTCGTCTCCCGAAGAGCCGCAAAGGTGATCGCGGGTGCAAAATCTAGTGGTGTCCTGTCGGATATCACTTTCCTCCATCGTCCTAGGCGCGAACCCATCCAAGGAGAGAACAATGACCACCCAGCCTGCCGACGACCGCGAACTCGTGCTCACCCGGATTTTCGATGCGCCGCGCGAGAAGGTCTATCGCGCCTGGACCGAGCCGGAACTCATGAAACAGTGGTTCGTGCCGAAGCCGTGGACCCTTGCGGCAGCCGAGCTCGACGTGCGGGTGGGCGGCGGAACCCGCATCGTCATGCGCGACCCGGAGGGGAAGGACTACCCCAACGAAGGCGTCTATCTGGAGGTGGTGGAGAACGAGAGGCTCGTCTTCACGGACGCCTACACGGCAGGCTGGCAGCCTTCCGGCAAGCCGTTCTTCACCGGCATCATCACCTTCGAGGACGAGGGCGGCAAGACGCGCTACACGGCCCGCGCCCGGCACTGGACCATGGAAGACAAGAAGGCCCACGAGGAGATGGGCTTTCATGAGGGCTGGGGCCAGTGCGCCGACCAGCTTGCGGAGCTGCTGAAGACGATGTGAGAAAGCGGATGGTGGCTGGCGGATGGGGGAAAACCGTGCGGACGCGCTCCCCTGTTTGCGACGCGCTACTTCCGTTCGCTTTTCACCCCTCGATCCGTTCCCACCCGTTGGGCCCCAGATGCTCCTGCGGCGTGAATCGGACCTTGTAGGCCATCTTGCGTGAGCCGTTCACCCAGTAGCCGAGATAGACATGCGGCAAGCCCGCCGCATTTGCGCGGCGGATGTGGTCGAGAATCATGAAGGTGCCGAGCGAGCGCTCCTCCATCTCGGGATTGTAGAAGGAGTAGACCATCGACAGGCCGTCGGCCATCTGGTCCGTCAGCGCCACGGCGATGAGTTCGCCTTCGCCGCGTCCCGTGATGAAGGAGTCCGCGCCGCGGCGGCGATACTCGATCATCCTCGTGTCCACATGCGTGTCCTCGACCATCATCGCATAGTCGAGCACCGTCATGTCCGACATGCCGCCGCGCCGATGGCGCGCGTCGAGATAGGTCCGGAAGAGGGAATACTGCTCGGTCGAGGGCTCTGCCTGGTGCGCCGTGCCGATCAGGTCGGCATTGCGTTTCAGCACCCGCTCCATATTCTTCGACGGCTTGAATTCCTGCGCGAGGATGCGCACGGAAACACAGGCGCGGCACGTCTCGCAGGCCGGCCGGTAGGCGATGTTCTGCGACCGGCGGAAGCCGCCCTGCGTCAGGAGATCGTTCAGTTCGGGAGCCTTCGCGCCGACGAGATGCGTGAACACCTTTCGCTCGAACTGCCCTTCCAGATAGGGGCAGGGCGAAGGCGCGGTGAGGAAGAATTGCGGCGATTGCGTCGGGTGCTGCGTCATGGTCGGCGGGCGATGCTCCTATGCCCTTTTTGGAATTTCGATCCGTCGCGAGGCCTGCCAGACCGCGGATCTGCGGCAATTCTCTGCTATGCCGCTACTACCATGAACCGAAGCTGAAAAAGGTCAATGGGGTTCTTGCGGCGGCGTATCGCCGCCGCCCGATATGCTTAATCCGCACGGACGACGACCGTTCCAAGCAAGAGGTCGTGCAGCGTGCGCTTGTAGCTCAGGAACCACGTAGCGAGCAGGATGAGCGGCGTGAAGATCGCGTTGCCGAGCCAGAAGAGAATGGTGTGGACCACCGCCAGCGTCCAGTCGACGCGTCGTCCGTCGAGCCGTTCGAGCCGGATGCCCATCATCCGCATGCCGATCGTCGACTGGTGGCGCCCGCCGAGCGTCAGCGCTATATAGCTTAACGCGGTGATGGGGCCCAGGATGCCGAAAAGCAGCCAGCCGAGGCCGATCGTGACGACGCCGAGGATGAACACGAGAAGCCCGACGGGGATGAGAAGCAAGCCGATCAGGAGGTAGTCGACGCAGAACGCGATGACGCGTCGCGTCAGCACGCCGTCGAAGCTGCGCGCATCGAAGCGTTCTTCTCCGGTCGGCACATCGATTGTCTTTGCAACCATCGCAAGATCCTCATGACAGGGTCGGGCGCACTGAAGATGGGAACGATGCGCGTCTTTTCAAGCATGACGATGCGCTACGCGGTCAGGATCTCCGCCACTTCCGGCGCGAAATAGGTGAGGATGCCGTCGCAGCCGGCCCGCTTGAAGGCGAGCAGGCTCTCGAGCATCGCCTCTTCCCCGTCGAGCCAGCCATTGGCAGCCGCTGCCTTGATCATCGAATATTCGCCCGACACCTGATAGGCGAAGGTGGGCACGCCGAACTCGTCCTTGAGCCGTTGGATGATGTCGAGATAGGGCAGTCCCGGCTTCACCATCAGCATGTCGGCGCCTTCGGCCAGGTCCTGCTCGGCTTCCCGCACCGCCTCGTCGGAATTGGCCGGGTCGATATAATAGGTCTTCTTGTCGCCCTTGAGCAGGCCGCCGGTGCCGATCGCCTCCCGATAGGGACCATAGAAGACCGAGGCGAACTTGGTCGCGTAGGACATGATCGCCACGTCCTGGAAGCCGTCCGCATCGAGCGCGTCGCGGATGGCGCCGATGCGCCCGTCCATCATCTCCGACGGGGCGATGATGTCGGCGCCGGCCGCCGCCTGCAGCACGGCAGCCCGAGCCACCTGCGCCACCGTCTCGTCATTGACGATGATTCCGTCGCGCAGGATCCCGTCATGCCCGTGGCTCGTGAAGGGGTCCAGCGCCACGTCGGTGATGATGCCGATTTCGGGCACGGCGGCCTTGACGGCGCGGCTTGCCCGATTGATCAGGTTGTCCGGATCGAGAATCGCCGAACCGGCGGCATCCCGCTTGGCCATGTCGATGTTCGGGAAGGTGGCGATCGCCGGAATGCCGAGCTTCGCCGCCCGCTCCGCCTCGCGCACGGCGAGGTCGACCGAATAACGGAACACGCCGGGCATGGCCTCCACCGGCTCCCGCCGGCCCTGGCCCTCGACGAGGAAGATCGGCCAGATGAGGTCGTCCACCCGCAGGTGGTTCTCCTGCACCAGCCGGCGCGACCATCCGGCCTTGCGCATCCGGCGCAGGCGGCGCCCGCCCGTGATCTCGTCCACGGTGCGGATCGGTTCCGATTTGAGGCGGCTGAACTTGTTCAAGGCGTTTGCTCCGGTTCGGCGGATTTCTATCACGCCGCCGCGCCGGCGAACAACAAGTCCGGGACAAAACCTTTCCTCGCAGCAGCGGAAAGAAAGGGAGCGATTGACGCAACCCGGTGCCGCATATAGGTCACCCGGAAACCCGGTGATGCGGGAGGAGTTCGGCTTGGACCAAGAACCCACCAATGGCGGAGAGGTGCTTTTCGAGCGACGCGGCGGCGCGGGCGTGATCACGCTCAACCGGCCGGCAGCGCTCAACGCGCTCAATCACCGCATGATCCAGGCCTTGAGCCGGGCGCTTTCGGCCTGGGAGGAGGACGAGGCGGTGCGCTTCGTCGTCATCAAGGGCGAGGGCAGGGCGTTTTCGGCCGGCGGCGATATCGTCGATGTCTACAAGGCCGGCCGTGCCGGCAAGGCTTCGCCTGATTTTTTTGCCGACGAGTACCGGCTGAACGCCCATATCGCCCGTTACGGCAAGCCCTATGTGGCCCTGATCGACGGCATCGCCATGGGCGGCGGCGTGGGGGTCTCCTTCCACGGCTCCCATCGCGTGATGACGGAAAATGCCGTCTTTGCCATGCCGGAGGTGGGCATAGGCTTCTTTCCCGATGTCGGCGGCAGCCATCTTCTTTCGCGATTGGGCGGTTACGGGATGTACCTGGCCCTGACCGGGAACCGCATCGGTTGGGGCGATGCGCTGCGCGTCGGCCTCGCCACTCATGCGCTGAAGTCATCGGATCTGCCCGATCTGCTCGAGCGGCTCGCCGGTGCCGACCATCCCGACGATGTCCTTCTATCCCTTGCCGCGGATGTGCCGGCCGAGGGGGACGAAGCGCGTTTCCATGCGATCGACCGGCATTTCACCCTAGGCACGCTCGATGACTGCCTGGTGAGCCTGCAAAGGGCGGCGGAGCACGAGGAGGACGAGTTCGCGCGCGAGATGCTGTCAACGATCAGGACGCGCTCGCCCACCAGCCTCCATGTCGCCTTTCGCGAGCTTTGCCATGGCGCTATGTTCTCCATGGATGAATGCATGCGTATGGAGTTCAGGATCCTCGTCCGCATGCTGAAGAACCACGATTTCTACGAAGGCATCCGTGCGGCACTCGTCGACAAGACGAGGGATCCGTCCTGGAAGCCCGCATCAATCGAGGCGGTCGACCCGGCCGCCATCGACGCCTTCTTTGCGCCCCTGGCCGAGGGGGAACTCGAACTGTGAGCGACGAGGTGGCTACGCGGCTGCCCATCAGGCCGTCGCCTTACGAATATGCGCTCGAACTCCTGCAGCGCGGCGTGGCGCTCGTCTGCTTGGTCGAGGGTATCGCCTACTGGGTGCGGCTCCTCGGCTTCTTCGAAGGGGCGGCCTGGCGCTTCGACCTGATGCCGTTCTACTGGCAGGCGGCCGCCGTACCGCTTGCCGTTCTCTTTCCCTTCGCGGCGGTGGGTCTGTGGATGCTCGCGTCCTGGGGACCGGTGGTCTGGTTCCTCTGCGCGGCGGCGGAAATCGGCATGTACGGCTTCTTCCCCGAGCTCTATGGGCGCCACCACCTGATCATTGCCTTTCACGCGGTCGTCGCGCTTTGCTATGCCGTGCTGCGTCTCCTCCTTTATATCGAGCGCCGGCGGGCGGCCGATTAACCGAAGTTAACGCCTTTTTAGCCCTATGTGCAGGCTCTTGGTCGTAATGCGTTGTTAAGCTTGGCGTTTAAGTCGAATTTTAGGTGCTTTCGGTAGCGTGTGGCCCAAGGTGAAAGACAAAAACTCACCGGCGTCAAAACGAAAGGCACCAGTCATGATCAATTCGCGATCCGCGACACACGATAGGTCTATCCACGAAGAGCGCGAAAGCGGTCTGCGCTCGCTCTACCTCGAAGCCCTGCAACTCGTCGAGAAGCTGCATCGCCGCCTGCTCGACGTGATCAAGGACGAGTTCGAGCGGCAAGGCCGCAGCGACATCAATGCCATCCAGGCATTGCTGCTCTTCAACATCGGCGATGCGGAACTGACGGCCGGGGAGCTGCGCTCGCGCGGCTACTACCTCGGCTCGAACGTTTCCTATAACTTGAAGAAGCTCGTCGACATGGGCTTCATCCACCACCAGCGCTCACGCGTCGACCGCCGGTCGGTGCGCATCAGCCTGACGCCCAAGGGGCAGGAGATCGCCGACGTCGTCTCCAAGCTCTACGACCGTCACATCGGCTCGATCGAGCAGGTCGGCGGCATCAAGGCGGACGAGTTCCAACAGATGAACCGGGCGCTGCAGCGGCTCGACCGCTTCTGGAACGACACGATCGCATATCGCATGTAACCGGTGCCTGTTTGACGGCCGGGGGCGACCGGTCACTGCGAAACCGCGACCGCGAAAGGCCGGCGATCCGATCGGACGCCGGCCTCTTTTGTTTTTGGAGGAGAGTTTGTACCCGACGCTCCGTTCCGGTGCGTCATGCTAATACCATAATTTGCGCCAAATGGAGGACAGATGCCGTTGCCGAGGGGTATGCTGCGGCTCCCAGTCCTGCGAGGGGGCGCGCAAGTGCAAGCCTGTTGGCGAAAAATTAACGCTGTTTCGGCGAGTTTCAGCCGCAAGCCAGTGGTTGCCTTGATCATAGAGGATCGGAGATGAAGACCAGTCGCCGTGTTTTCCTGGGTGGAGCCGGAGCCGCGGCCGCCGCCGCGCTGGCGGGGTCCGCCAAGGCGCAGACCGCGTTCGACGCGATCATCAATGCCCCGCGCAGAGGGGCATGGGAGGACCAGTTCGACGCGGAAGTTGGCAGCGGTGGAGGGCCGGTCGCCTCCAACCTTCCGGTCCTGAGCCCTGAAACGGCAGGTTATGTCGAGAGCGCGATTGCAAGCTACTCGAACATCGTTGCGAGCGGCGGTTGGCCGACCGTGCCGGCGACGAAGAAGCTGCAGCTCGGCGTCATCGATCCCGATGTGGAAGCGCTTCGCCGCCGCCTGATGGTCTCGGGCGACCTCTCGCCGCGGGCAGGCATGTCCCCGGCCTTCGATTCCTATGTCGACGCGGCACTCAAGCGCTTCCAGGCCCGTCACGGCCTTCCCGCCGACGGCATGACGGGGCGCTATACTTACAGCGCGCTCAACGTCTCCGCTCCGATCCGGCTTGGACAGCTTCAGACCAATCTCGGGCGCTTGCGGGATCTGACATCCAAGGATCTCGGCCGCCGCTTCGTCATGGTCAACATCCCGGCGGCGCAGATCGAAGCCGTCGAGAACGGCCGTGTTGTCCTGCGGCATACGGCGGTGGTCGGCAAGATCGACCGCCAGACGCCGGTCCTGACCTCCAGGATCAACGAGATCATCCTCAATCCGTACTGGAACGCGCCGGTCTCGATCGTTCGCAAGGACATCATTCCGTTGATGCGCAAGGACCCCGACTACCTCGCCAACAACAATATCCGCATGATCGCGCCTGACGGAAGCGAAGTGGACCCGCTGACGGTCGACTGGTCGACGGAGGAGGCGGCGAAGTACCGCTTCCGCCAGGATCCGGGAAAGATCAACGCGATGGCCTCGGTAAAGATCAATTTTCCGAACTCCCACGCCGTCTATATGCACGACACGCCGCAGCAGAATCTCTTCCGCGACGAGGAGCGCTTCCACTCTTCGGGTTGCGTGCGCGTGCAGAACGTGCGCGATCTGGTCGCCTGGCTCCTGCGCGACACGCCCGGCTGGGACCGCCGCCAGATCGAGACCACGATCCAGACCGACGAGGACGTGCACGTCAACCTGTCCGAACCGGTGCCGGTGCACTTCGTCTACGTCTCCGCCTGGTCGACGGGCGACGGCGTGGTCCACTTCCGCGACGACATCTATGGCTTCGACGGGGCTGCGGAACTGCAGATCTCCACGGCGATCTGACCGCAGCCGGTCATGATATTCTCTGAGAGGCCGCCTCCGGGGCGGCCTTTTCCGTTGGCGGGTCGCTCCAGCGCGGCATGTCGTCCCAATATATGGCGGGCGGTCAAAAAATCCGCGCAACACATGGTGACGTGTGTGGAAAAATGGTAATGCGCGTGCTCCGCCCATGGAAAGCCTCACGAAGGGTGACTGCAATGGCACACGTATCGACCGCCGCGGCCGAGACCGAGACTTTTTTCTCCCGGCCGCTCGAGGAAGCCGATCCCGAGATATTCAGCGCGATTCGCAGCGAACTCGGCCGTCAGCGGCACGAGATCGAACTGATCGCCTCGGAAAACATCGTCTCGCGTGCGGTGCTCGAAGCGCAAGGTACGGTGCTCACCAACAAATATGCCGAGGGTTATCCGGGCAAGCGCTATTACGGCGGCTGCCAGTTCGTGGACGTGGTGGAGGAACTCGCCATCGAGCGCGCCAAGAAGCTCTTCCATTGCGAATTTGCCAACGTGCAGCCCCATTCCGGCAGCCAGATGAATCAGGCCGTCTTCCTGGCGCTGCTGCAGCCGGGCGACACTTTCATGGGGCTCGATCTCAATTCGGGCGGCCATCTTACCCATGGCTCGCCGGTCAACATGTCGGGAAAGTGGTTCAACGTCGTCTCCTACGGCGTGCGCCGCGACGACCACCTGCTCGACATGGACGAGGTGGAGCGGCTTGCCCGGGAGCACAAGCCGAAGCTCATTCTCGCCGGCGGCACCGCCTATTCGCGCATCTGGGACTGGAAGCGCTTCCGCGAGATCGCCGACAGTGTCGGCGCCTATCTGATGGTCGACATGGCCCATATCGCGGGCCTGGTGGCGGGCGGTGCGCATCCGTCCCCGCTCCCGCATGCCCATGTGGTCACCACCACGACCCACAAATCGCTCCGCGGCCCGCGCGGCGGCATGGTGCTGACCAATGACGAAGAGATCGCCAAGAAGATCAATTCGGCCGTCTTCCCGGGCCTCCAGGGCGGGCCGCTGATGCATGTGATCGCCGCCAAGGCGGTGGCGCTCGGCGAGGCGCTGCAGCCCGGGTTCCGCGCCTACGCGCAGCAGGTGGTGGCGAATGCACGGGCGCTCGCCGCGAGCCTCCGGGAAACCGGCCTCGAGATCGTCTCCGGCGGCACTGACAACCACCTGATGCTGGTGGACCTGCGCCCCAAGAACGCGACGGGCAAGCGCGCTGAAGCCGCGCTCGGTCGTGCCAACATCACCTGCAACAAGAACGGCATTCCCTTCGACCCGGAGAAGCCCTTCGTGACGTCGGGCATCCGGCTGGGCACGCCCGCCGGCACGACGCGCGGTTTCGGCGTGGCCGAGTTCGGCGAGATCGGCAAGCTGATCGCCGAGGTGATGGACGGGCTCAGGGCCGCCAATTCCGACGAAGGCAACCTCGCGGTCGAAGAGGCGGTGAAGCACAAGGTCATGGCCCTCACCGAACGCTTCCCGCTCTACCCGTATCTCGGGTAGACGCTTTGCGGCTGAGGTTCATGAGCGAAGGTTGAGATGCGCTGCCCCTATTGCCAGTCGGAAGACACCCAGGTGAAGGACTCGCGGCCGGCCGAGGATGGGGCGGCGATCCGTCGCCGCCGCGCCTGCCCGGATTGCGGCGGCCGATTCACGACCTTCGAGCGCGTACAGTTGCGCGACCTCGTCGTGATGAAACGCTCCGGCCGCAAGGTGCCCTTCGACCGCAACAAGCTGCAGCGCTCCTTCGACATCGCGCTGCGCAAGCGCAATGTCGAGCCGGAGCGGATCGAACGTGCGGTCACCGGGATCGTTCGCCAGCTTGAAAGCTCCGGCGAGAACGAGGTCGGCACCGGCGAGATCGGCCTTCTCGTGATGGAGGCCCTGAAGTCGCTCGACGATGTGGCCTATGTCCGCTACGCCTCCGTCTACCGGAATTTCCGCGAGGCGAAGGATTTCCAAGACGTGCTCGGCGAGCTCAAGGGCGAGCCGGAGGTGGAATAAGCGAGGTGCGACGCCGACCGCGGCAGCCCAGAGGGGCGAAAGAGCAGCTATCCTGCCATGCCGGGGCGTTTTGAATGCCCGGCGCTTCCGTTCCCGAGACAGACCGCCGCTTCATGGCGGCGGCGATCCGCCTGTCGCGCAGGCATCTGGGCCTCACGGGCACCAATCCCTCCGTCGGCTGCCTGATCGTCCGCGACGATGGCGCGGGGCCTTTCATCGTGGGCCGGGCCGTCACGGCCATCGGCGGCCGCCCGCACGCTGAAACGCAGGCGCTCGAGGAAGCGGGGGAGGCGGCGCGTGGCGCCACGGCCTATGTCACGCTCGAACCCTGCGCCCACCATGGCCGCACGCCACCCTGCGCCGAGGCGCTGATCGCGTGCGGGGTCGCACGCGTCGTTGGGGCGGCAAGCGATCCGGACCCGCGCGTGAGCGGCAAGGGTTACGCCATGCTGCGCACCATGGGGGTCGAAGTGGTCGAGAAAGTGCTCGCCGAAGAAGCGGCCGACCTTCTCGGCGGTTATCTCACTCGGTCCATGAAGAAGCGTCCTGAAGTGACGTTGAAACTTGCACTGTCCGCCGATGGAAAGATCGGCGTGAAGGGCCAGGGGCAGGTCCCCATCACCGGGGAGGTCGCCCGCGGCCAGGTGCATCTCATGCGCGCCGAGGCGGACGCCATCCTGGTCGGCATCGGCACCGCGCTTGCCGACGACCCGGCGCTCACCTGCCGCCTGCCGGGGCTGGAGGCGCGCTCGCCGCTGCGCATCGTGCTCGACCGTCACCTGCGCCTGCCGGCCGGTTCTCAACTCGCCCGTTCCGCGCGCGACGTGCCTCTCCTGGTCACCGCCGCAGGCGATGCGGACAGGGCGCGCCGTGCCGTGCTGGCGGATGCCGGGGTGCACCTTCTCGGTGTCGAGGCCTTCGACGGCCACATCGCCCTGCCGGAGCTTCTGGAGGATCTCGCCGCGCGCGGGATTTCCACCCTGATGGTGGAGGGCGGCGCGTTCACGGCCGGCGAGTTTCTCGGTGAAGGCCTTGTGGACCGGCTTTGCCTTTTCATCGGCTCGCGGGAAATCGGCGCGGCAGGCATTGCATCGCCCGTCGATCCCGGCCATATCCCGTCGGGCTTTCGGAAGCGATGCGAGGCGCGCTTCGGTAATGATCTTTATCTCGAATATGTGAGGGCCTGATGTTCACGGGCATCATCACCGATGTGGGCACGGTTCAGCGGGTGTCGCCGCTTCAAAAGGGGCTGCGGCTCAGGGTCGAGACGAATTACGACCCGCGGAGCATCGATATCGGCGCATCCATCGCATGCGCGGGCGTGTGCCTCACCGTCGTGGCGCTTCCAGAGGAAGGCTCCAATCGGCGCTGGTTCGAGGTCGAGGCCTGGGACGAGGCGCTGCAACTCACGACGGTTGCGGACTGGAGGGAGGGCGCCCGCATCAACCTCGAACGCGCCCTGAAAATGGGCGACGAGCTTGGCGGGCACATCGTCTCGGGCCATGTGGATGGAACGGCCGTCATCCTTGAGCGCAGGGAGGAGGGCGATGCAGTGCGGTTCGAACTCGAGGCGCCGAAGGAACTGGCGAAGTTCATCGCGCCCAAGGGCTCCGTCGCCCTCGACGGCACTTCGCTCACGGTGAACCGCGTCGAGGGCAGCCGCTTCGACGTGCTCCTGATCCAGCACTCACTGGTCGTGACCACCTGGGGCGAGCGCCGGCCGGGCGACAAGGTCAATCTCGAGATCGATACCATGGCGCGCTACGCCGCACGGCTTGCGGAGGCGACCAAAGAGGCCTAATCGGCTCCTCTCGCCGGAGACAGGAAATGACAGACAGGAAGAAACTTCTCATCGTGGAAGCCCGTTTCTACGACGATCTGGCCGATGGCCTGCTCGAATCGGCCAGGGAGGCCCTCGACGAGGCCGGGGCGGACTATGACGTGGTGACGGTGCCGGGCGCGCTGGAAATCCCCGGCGCCATCGCGCAGGCGCATGGCGCTGCCCGGAAGGGAGGCGTGGCCTATGACGGCTATGTCGCCCTCGGCTGCGTGATCCGCGGCGAGACCTATCATTTCGAGATCGTCTCGAACGAATCGGCGCGCGGTCTCATGGACCTGACGGTGAGGGAGGGGCTTGCCATCGGCAACGGCATCCTCACGGTCGAGAATGAGGAGCAGGCCTGGGTGCGGGTGAGGGGACAGGAGGAGACGGGAACCGTCGAAAGCGCCGGCAAGGGCCGTGGGGCCGCGGATGCTGCGCTTCGCATGATCGAACTCAAGAAACGCCTTGGAGCGTAAGCGTTGACGAAACCTGCCGAACCGGGCCGTCCCGACAACTTCCGTCCCGCCAACAAGCGCGGTGCCGCACGGCTTGCCGCCGTGCAGGCGCTTTACCAGATGGATGTGGCCGGTTCCGGTCTCCTGGAGACCACTGCCGAATACGAGGCTTTCCGCCTCGGCAAGGAAATCGACGGCGACGTATACCGCGAGGCCGACGCGCAATGGTTCCGCGCGATTCTTGCCGGGGTGGTCGAGAACCAGACCTTCATCGATCCGGTCATCCGCCAGTCTCTCACGGAGGACTGGCCGCTTTCGCGCCTCGATTCCACTCTTCGAGCCATCCTGCGTGCAGGCGTCTACGAATTGACGCGGCGCGCGGACGTGCCGATGCCCGTCATTGTCTCCGAATATATCGACATCGCCAAGGCCTTCTATGGCGAGGAAGAAGAGCCTAAGCTCGTCAACGCCGTTCTCGACCGCGTGGCGCGCCGGGTACGGGGTGAAGGCAGGGGCAGGGATGCTTCGTGACGACGGAAGCCCTTTATCGTGAGGCGAGACGCACCGCTCTGGTTCTGGCGGCGGCGCAGGCGGTCGTCGGCGCCGCGGCGCCAATCGCGATCTCGCTAGGGGGCCTGGCGGGGAGCTATCTGCTCGGTCCCGACAAATCGCTCGCCACCGTTCCCGTCACCGGTTTCAATGTCGGCGTTGCTCTCACCACCATTCCCGCGGCGCTGCTTGCCAGCGCGCTCGGCCGCCGCTACGGGCTCATTTCCGGCACGGGCGTCACCGCCATAGGCGGCGTGGTTGCCGCCTTCGCCTTGTTCCAGGCGAATTTTTGGCTGTTCGCTTTCGGCCTGCTGCTCATCGGCGGCGGCAACGCCTTCCTGCAGCAATACCGTTTCGCAGCTGCCGACAACGCCCCGTCGGACTTCAAGCCGCGCGCCATTTCCTGGGTGCTTGGGGGAGGGGTGGTTTCCGCCATTCTCGGACCGCAGGTGGCGATCCACACGCGCGAATTCTTCGCGCCTGTCATGTTTGCGGGCGCCTTCGCCTCGATCATCGGCCTCGCCGCGCTCGGCGCGATGATCCTCTCGCTGCTGCGGCTCAGGAAGGACGACGCTTCCTCGGACGCTTCGCGCGAAGGTGAGCCCGCGCGCCCGCTGGGTGAAATCCTGTCGCGCCCACGTTTCATCACGGCGCTGTTCTGCGGCGTGAGCTCCTTCGCGCTCATGAGCTTCGTCATGACGGGCGCGCCGCTCGCCATGGTGGGGTGCGGCTTCACGCCGGACGAGGCGACGCTCGGCATCTCCTGGCATGTGCTTGCCATGTTCGCGCCGAGTTTCTTTACCGGCAACCTGATCGCGCGCTTCGGAAAGGAGCGCATCGTGGCGGCCGGCCTCCTCCTCCTCATCGGCTGCGGACTCGTGGCGCTTTCCGGCCTCCAGCTCTGGCAGTTCTGGCTGGCGCTGGTGCTTCTCGGCGTCGGCTGGAATTTCGGCTTCATCGGGGCGACCGCCATGGTGGCGGAATGCTACCGCCCGTCCGAGAAGAACAAGGTGCAGGGCGTGCATGATTTCCTGCTGTTCTCGACCGTCGCCTTCTCCTCCTTCATGTCCGGCCGTGTTTATCACGGTTTCGGATGGGAGGCGCTGAACTGGGTGATTTTCCCGGTCGCGGGCTTCGGCCTCGTGATTCTCGGCCTCCTGGCGCTGCGCCGCCGGCGGATGCGCCTTGCCTGATTTCGAAAGCCGGATAACCCGTCTGCGAACAATGGTTATACGAAGACCTTGACGGGACGCGGTGTCTTTCACAAAGTCGCGACCTGGGGTGCGGCATTTTCCGCCGTGGCCTTTCTCTAGGCCCGGGAGGGGTTCCAGCGGGCCGAAATCAAAGGATTGTTTGGCAATGACCATGCTTTACGTCGTCATCGCCTGCGGCCTGCTCTCTGTCCTCTACGCCATATGGGCTACGAGATCGGTCCTTGCGGCCGATCAGGGCAATGCACGCATGCAGGAAATCGCCGGTGCCATTCGGGAGGGGGCGCAGGCGTATCTTACAAGACAATACACCACGATCGCCATCGTCGGCGTGATCGTCTTCCTTCTGGCCTGGTGGCTGCTCACGTCGGTGGCGGCGGTGGGCTTCCTCATCGGCGCCGTTCTTTCGGGCGCAGCCGGCTTCATCGGCATGCATGTCTCCGTCCGCGCCAATGTGCGCACCGCGCAGGCCGCATCCAACAGCCTGGGGGCGGGCCTCGATATCGCCTTCAAGTCCGGCGCCATCACAGGCATGCTGGTGGCCGGCCTCGCTCTTCTCGGCGTGGCGGTGTACTACTGGGTACTGATCGGTCCCATGGGGTACGGTGCCGCGGACCGCCCCGTGATCGATGCGCTGGTGGCGCTCGGCTTCGGGGCTTCGCTCATCTCCATCTTCGCGCGTCTCGGCGGCGGCATCTTCACCAAGGGTGCGGATGTCGGCGGCGATCTGGTGGGCAAGGTGGAAGCCGGCATTCCCGAGGACGATCCGCGCAATCCGGCCACCATCGCCGACAATGTGGGCGACAATGTCGGTGACTGCGCCGGCATGGCGGCGGACCTTTTCGAGACCTATGCCGTGACGGTGGTGGCCACCATGGTGCTTGCCGCCATCTTCTTCAGCGGCACCGAGGTGCTTGCGAGTGTGATGATCTATCCGCTCGCCATCTGCGGCGCCTGCATCATCACCTCGATCATCGGCACCTTCTTCGTGAAGCTCGGCAGCAACAACTCGATCATGGGAGCCCTCTACAAGGGCCTGATCGTGACGGGGCTGCTCACCATCCTCGGCATCGGTGCGGCCACCTCGCTCACGATCGGGTGGGGCGAGATCGGCACGGTCAACGGTGCCGTCGTGACGGGCACGAACCTGTTCGTCTGCGGTCTGGTCGGCCTTGTCGTGACCGGGCTCATCGTCGTCATCACCGAATACTATACCGGCACGGGCAAGCGCCCGGTAAATTCGATCGCGCAGGCGTCCGTCACCGGCCATGGAACGAATGTCATCCAGGGTCTCGCCATCTCGCTGGAGGCGACCGCACTTCCGGCCATCGTCATCGTCGGCGGCATTCTGTCCACCTACCAGCTTGCCGGCCTGTTCGGCACGGCGATCGCCGTCACCACCATGCTGGGCCTTGCCGGCATGATCGTGGCGCTCGATGCCTTCGGGCCCGTGACCGACAATGCCGGCGGTATCGCCGAGATGTCGAGCCTGCCGCCGGAGGTGCGCCAATCGACCGACGCGCTGGATGCGGTGGGCAACACCACAAAGGCGGTGACGAAGGGCTACGCCATCGGTTCGGCCGGTCTCGGCGCACTCGTGCTCTTTGCCGCCTATTCCTACGATCTGCAGTATTTCGCGGCCAACAGCGCGGAGTTCCCCTATTTCGCGGATGTGGGCGATATCTCATTCTCGCTTTCCAATCCCTATGTGGTGGCGGGGCTGATCTTCGGCGGTCTCATCCCCTATCTCTTCGGCGGCATGGCCATGACCGCCGTGGGCCGCGCCGGCAGCGCGGTTGTGGAGGAGGTGCGCAGGCAGTTCCGCGAGAAGCCCGGCATCATGGAAGGCAAGGAGCGCCCGGATTACGCGCGGGCGGTGGACATGCTCACCAAGGCGGCGATCCGCGAGATGATCATTCCCTCGCTGCTTCCGGTGCTGGCGCCGCTCGTGGTCTATTTCGGGGTGCTGCTGATTTCCGGTTCCAAGGCTTCCGCCTTCGCCGCGCTCGGCGCATCTCTTCTGGGCGTGATCGTCAACGGTCTCTTCGTCGCCATCTCGATGACCTCGGGCGGCGGCGCGTGGGACAACGCCAAGAAGAGCTTCGAGGACGGGTTCGTCGACAGGGCCGGCGTCAAGCACATGAAGGGCTCCGACGCCCACAAGGCATCGGTGACGGGCGATACCGTGGGCGATCCCTACAAGGACACGGCCGGTCCGGCCGTCAATCCGGCCATCAAGATCACCAACATCATGGCGCTCCTGCTGCTCGCGGTCCTCGCCCACTGACGGCAGCATATGACGAACAAGAAGGCCCGCGAACCGCGGGCCTTCTTCTTACAGGGATTGGGGAATTCTCGGCTTACTGCCCGCCGCCGCCCGCCGCGCCCAGCGGATTGGCTGGCATTCCGCCCTTGGCCACGCCCGAGATCATCTGCGCAATGAAATTCTGGTCGCGACCGCTCGTCGGCGTCGTCCGCGAGATGAAGTCGAACACCTTGCCGTCCTTGAGGCCGTAATGGGCGATCTGCGTCACGCGCTGATCGGGCCCGAAATAGACGGCAAGCACCTGCTGGTCGACCAGCTTGGGGTTCATGAAGGCCGCACCCCGCACACGCTTCTGCGAGATATAGTAGAAGACCTCGTTGTCGAAGGTGGCCGTCGTGGATGGCGTGCCCAACGCGAGGAGCACCTGCTCGCGGCTGGACCCAACCGGCACCAGCTCCAGTGCCTGCGGATCGATGACATAGCCCTGGGTCAAGGTCTCCCGCGCATTGAGCGTCGAAGTCACATTGCTGCAGCCCGAGACCGCCAAGGCGGCACCGCCCACCGAAGCGGCAAGAAGCACCCGACAGGCATGGCTCCCATTGATTTTCCGTACCCGCAATGACATCTCCTTGATTCCCTGTGCCCGCCCGAGGCGGGCCGCCACCTTGCACAGGTCGGCAAAACCGGTAAACCAGCTTTCGCGCCGATGCAACTGGACCGATCACGGGTTCAGCCTGCAAGGGCGGTCGAATCCAAGCCGAAGGAGGCGTCCCTCATGTTCCAGTGGCCGTTCGGCGCGCAGAAGCGCGCCCGCCGACTTGTGGTGGAGGCGCTCTATGGGAAAATCGTGGCGGCAGCGCGGCGGCCGCAGCTTTACGCGGACTGGCATGTGCCGGATACGCCGCTCGGCCGCTTCGAAATGCTGTCGCTGCATCTTTTCCTTTTGCTGCACCGCCTGCGCGGCGAAACCGGCCCGCTCCAGGAGGTCGCGCAGGAGACGACCGACCACTTCTTCCGCGAGGTGGATCACTCCTTGCGCGAACTGGGCATCGGCGATCTCGGTGTGCCCAAGCGCATCAAGAAGCTCGCGCGCATGTTCTATGGCCGGCTTTCCGCCTACGGTCAGGCGGTGGATGCCGGCGACGAGGCCGCGCTCGCCGAGGCGCTGCGGCGGAACATCGTGCCCGACCGCGCAGTATGGAATGAAGCGGCGGCATTGGCGACCTATATGATGGAGGCCAACCACGCGCTTGCAGGGCTTGGGCGCGACGCGTTTCTTGCCGGAAGACTTTCCTTCCCGCCTTTGCCGCAGGAGGAGTAAGCCATGGAAATCCAGTCGGAAAAGAGCCCCGTCTCCCATGAATTGAATGTGCGCACCCTCCCGGCCAAGGGGGTGACGGTGGAAATGGAGGCCGACCCGGAACAGCGGTCGGACCTTGCGCGCATGCATGGACTGCTCTCGGTGGAGCGGTACCGGGCCGAACTCGTCGTCCGCCCGTGGAAAAAGGATGGTGTCCAGGTTTCAGGCCGCGTCGAGGCGGATATAACCCAGGCTTGCACCGTGACGCTCGATCCCCTGCCGGCGCGAATCGACACGGAGGTCGTAGCGATTCTCGTGCCGGAAGGATCGCGGCTGGCGCGGATCGAGGCCGACAGCGGGGAAATCTTCGTCGAGCCCGATGGCGACGACCTGCCGGAGGTCTTCGAGGGCGATTCGGTGGATGTGGGCGCGCTAGCCGAGGAATTCTTCGAGCTTGCCATCGATCCTTATCCGCGCAAGGCCGGCTCGCAGATCGGCGGGCCGGCGGAAGACGAAGACGCGCAAGAGGGTGGCGGACCGCTCTATGAGGCCATGAAGAAGCTCAAAGGGAATGGCTGACCAAGTGCAAAGCTGTGAAATGAAGGTTGTACCGCGGCGCAAACGCGTTATTTTCGCCGCACTTTCCAAGGGGCTCCGTTCCGTCCGACAGCTGAGGCATGCCGCGTGATACGCATATCGATCGATGCAATGGGCGGAGACCACGGCCCGGAAGTGACGCTTCCGAGCCTTCTGCGGGTGGCCGAGCGCCGGCCAGACGCGCGCTTTCTCATCTTCGGGCGCGAGGAAGAGGTTCGCCCCGTGCTCGACCGGCTGCCGCGCCTTGAGGAGGTGAGCGACTTCACCCATTGCGAGGTGGCCGTGCGCATGGACGACAAGCCGAGCCAGGCGTTGCGGAACGGCCGCTGGAAATCCTCCATGTGGCGGGCGATCGAAGCGGTGAAGAACGGTGAGGCGGATGCCTGCGTTTCGGCCGGCAACACCGGCGCGCTGATGGCCATGTCGAAATTCTGCCTGCGCACCATGGCTGATGTGGAGCGTCCGGCGATCGCCGCCATCTGGCCGACCATCCGGGGCGAGAGCATCGTGCTCGATGTCGGCGCAACGATAGGGGCGGACGCCCAGCAACTCGTGGATTTCGCGATCCTCGGTGCGGCGATGGCAAACGCCCTGTTCGATATCGACCAGCCGACGGTCGGCCTCCTCAATGTCGGCGTCGAGGAGATCAAGGGCCAGGAAGAGGTGAAGGAGGCGGGCCGCATGTTGCGCGACGCCGCGCTCGGCACCATGCAGTACCAGGGCTTCGTCGAAGGCGACGATATCGGCAAAGGCACCGTCGATGTGGTCGTGACGGAAGGATTCGCGGGCAATATCGCGCTTAAGACCGCGGAGGGGACCGCACGCCAGATCGCCGAATATCTGCGTGCGGCCATGAGCCGGACGCTGATGGCGCGCATAGGCTATCTCTTTGCGCGCGATGCCTTCCAGCGCCTGCGCGAGAAGATGGACGTGCGCAGGACCAATGGCGGCGTGTTCCTGGGCTTGACGGGAATCGTGGTGAAGAGCCACGGCGCCGCTGACGAGGAAGGATTTGCCGCCGCCGTGGAGCTCGCCTACGAGATGGTCAAGAGCGGCGTTTTCGAGAGAACGCGCGCCACGCTCGACCTTTACCATGCGCACAGGCCGGTGACGCCCACGGGGGCGGTCTCCAATGCTTAGGAAAACGGTATGATCAGATCCACGGTGCGTGGCGTCGGCTCGGCCTTGCCGCGTCGCATCATGACGAACAAGGATTTCGAGACGCTGGTGGAGACCTCCGACGAGTGGATCGTCCAGAGGACGGGCATCCGCCAGCGCCACATCGCCTCGGACGACGAGACCACCGCCTCGCTGGGCGAGGCGGCCGCGCGGCGCGCCCTCGATGCCGCGGGGCTGACGCCGGCCGACATCGACCTCATCGTGCTGGCCACCTCGACGCCCAACAACACCTTTCCCGCCACCGCCGTCGAGATTCAGGAACGGCTCGGCATGCATCACGGCTTCGCCTTCGACATGCAGGCCGTCTGCAGCGGCTTCGTCTATGCCGTCACCTCGGCGGACCTTCATATCCGCGGCGGGCTTGCCAGGCGCGCGTTGGTGATCGGCTCGGAGACCTTCTCGCGTATCCTGGACTGGACCGACCGCACCACCTGCGTGCTGTTCGGCGATGGCGCGGGCGCGATCGTGCTCGAGGCGACCGAGGGGCAGGGGACGATCGCCGACCGCGGAGTCCTGGCGGAGGCCCTGCGCTCGGACGGTTCCCACAAGGAAAAGCTGTATGTGGACGGCGGCCCTTCCACGACGCAGACGGTCGGTCATCTGCGCATGCAGGGCCGCGAGGTCTTCAAACATGCCGTGGGTATGATAACCGACGTGATCGAAGACGTCTTCCGCAAGGCCGGCATCACGGCGGAGGACATCGACTGGTTCGTGCCGCACCAGGCCAACAAGCGCATCATCGACGCTTCCGCCAGGAAGCTCGGGATCGCAGAGGAGAAAGTTGTCATCACCGTGGAGCTCCACGGCAACACGTCCGCAGCCTCCGTGCCGCTGGCGCTCGGCCACGCCGTGTCGGCGGGCAAGATCCGGCCGGGCGATCTCGTGCTTCTGGAGGCGATGGGCGGCGGCTTCACCTGGGGCGCGGTGCTCGTACGCTGGTAGATTTTTTGATGGCCCGAGGGCACTTCGGAGTCCTTGACCTTGGTCATCCAATTTTTTAACGTTCGCGCGTCGCTTGTATTTTCAATAGTTTCGATGATTGGAAGGGCCGGATGGGGGGAAAGACGGTGACACGAGCCGATCTCGCCGAGGCTGTCTACCGCAAGGTGGGCCTCTCGCGCACCGAGTCGGCCCAGATCGTCGAGATGGTGCTGCAGGAAGTCTGTGACGCCATCGTGCGCGGTGAAACAGTGAAGCTTTCTTCTTTCGCCACCTTCCAGGTCCGCGACAAGAACGAACGCATCGGTCGCAATCCGAAAACCGGCGAGGAAGTGCCGATCCTTCCGCGCCGGGTGATGACCTTCAAGGCGTCGAACGTGCTCAAGAGCCGCATCCTGAAGGCGCACCAGGCTCGCAAGGCCGGCAAGGAGCATTGACCGCAGTCGGCCTGCAGCCTCACGGGGGCTCCGTCCGCCGCTCTTGTCATGGACGCGCCTGCCTGCTGAAATGATCGGATCGAGTCGCAGGAGGCTTGGACATAAATGGACAAGAGCCCGGACGCGTTCCGCACCATCAGCGAGGTTGCCGAGGATCTCGATCTGCCCCAGCACGTGCTGCGTTTCTGGGAGACGCGGTTCTCGCAGATCAAACCGCTGAAGCGCGGCGGCGGCCGCCGCTATTACCGCCCGCAGGATGTCGAACTGATCAAGGGCATCCGGCACATGCTTTACGACCAGGGCTATACGATCAAAGGGGTGCAGAAGCTCTTGCGCGAGAACGGCAACCAGTTCGTGGCCGCCATCGGGCGCGGCGATGTCGCCGCGGTCGAGGTGATCGCCCAGCAGAAGGCGGCGGAAAGGGCCGCGTCGGAGGATGACCTCGTCGGCAAGCCCAAGGTGAAGCCCAGCCTGCGCTTCTTCGGCATGGGACGGGGCGACGAGGAGGGGCCGGTCTCTCCCGACGACAACAAGCTTTCGCGCGACAACCGCGCGCTGCTCCAGGAGGCGCTGTTCGATCTCCTGGAATGCAAGCGCCTGCTCGACCAGGTGCGCTGAAGCCCCGGGTTTCTCGCCGGGAGGAACACGAAATCTGTCTGTCTTCCGGGGAGCCACCGCAACTGCGCAAGCATTCGGTGCAATGACCAGACGCGAAAGCGGGCGTGGCCACGGTGAAGCGTGGCTTGAGTTCGGAACAGGGAATCGACGACGCCCTTCGCGCCCCCTCAACCGGCCAGGAAAAGCGCCCGCGCTCCATCGGCAACGAATTGCACGGCAAGGGCGGCGAGCAGGACGCCGAGCAGGCGTGTGAGAATCGAGCGGCCGGTTTCGCCGAGGAAGCGGTCGACGCGCTCCGCGAGCACGAAGACGAGATAGGTGATGAGGATGATAACCAGCAGAATCATCGCCAGCATGGCTTGGCCGCCGATGCCTGCGAAACTGGCGGAGATAAGGAGCGTCGCCGAGATCGCCCCCGGTCCGGCGATGAGGGGGATCGCCAGGGGAAAGGCGGCGATGTTGCGGATCGTGTCGCGCGTGATCGCCCGTTCGGCGCTTCGCTCATGCCGCTCCTGCCGGCGCTCGAAGATCATCTCGAAGGCGATGACGAAGAGAAGCAGCCCGCCGGCGACGCGAAACGCCGGAAGCGTGATGCCCATGACCGAGAGGATGGAACTGCCCGCCAGCGCGAACACTACGAGCACGCCGAGCGAAATCACGCTGGCGCGAACGGCGACCTGGTTGCGCTCGGCCCGGTTCATGCCTGTTGTGAGCGCCAGGAAGAGGGGCGCCAGGCCCGCCGGGTCGACGGTCACGATCAGCGTGACGAAGGCGTTCAGGACCGCCTCGAAGGAAGGCATGGCTATCTCCGATTCTCGTCCGGCATTCAGCCTATATCGGGCCGGCAAATGCAATGCGGGAGGCGCTTGCGGACATCGGAGACCTTGGCATATCCGCCGTCCGCGCACCTTTTCGCCACATTTTGCTGCGGGCGCGAAAGATAGTCCTTATCCTATTGGAAAATCGGGCGAAAATCCTGGTTGAAATCGCATGTGCGCATTGGTGTCCCGGGAGGGCTTCCTATATAAGATGCATATGATTCTCTCAACCAATGTGATCTGTCTTGACTGACCAGACGACGCCGGGCGGGCCGGGCGGACCCGACGACATCGAGCCGATCTCGATAATCGAGGAAATGCAGCGCTCCTATCTCGATTACGCCATGAGCGTGATCGTGAGCCGGGCGCTACCGGATGTGCGCGACGGCCTGAAGCCCGTGCATCGCCGCATCCTCTACGCGTCCCATGAGAGCGGCTATCACTGGAACCGCAAATATGTGAAGGCCGCGCGTCCCGTCGCCGACGTGATGGGTAAGTACCATCCGCATGGTGATGCCTCGATCTATGATGCGCTCGTGCGTATGGCGCAGAACTGGTCCATGCGTGTCCCGCTGATCGACGGGCAGGGCAATTTCGGTTCCATCGACGGCGATCCGCCGGCGGCCATGCGTTATACGGAAGCACGGCTGACCAAGGTCGCTCACGAACTGCTGGAGGATATCGACAAGGAAACGGTCGACTTCCAGGATACCTATGACGGGACAGGCAGTGAGCCGCGTGTCCTGCCTGCGCGCTTCCCCAATCTTTTGGTCAATGGCTCGGGCGGCATCGCCGTCGGCATGGCCACCAACATCCCGCCGCACAACCTTTCCGAGGTGGTGAATGGCTGCGTGGCGCTGATCGACAATCCGGCCCTGCAGCTCCCGCAGCTTCTGGAGATCATTCCCGGGCCCGATTTCCCGACCGGCGGCATCATTCTCGGCCGCTCCGGCATCCACAACGCCTATGCGACGGGCCGCGGCTCCATCATCATGCGCGGCCGGGCGGGAATCGAGCAGATCCGCAACGAGCGCGAGGCCATCGTCATCACCGAAGTTCCCTATCAGGTGAACAAGGCGCAGATGATCGAGAAGATGGCCGAACTCGTGCGCGAGAAGCGCATCGAGGGCGTCTCCGACATCCGCGACGAGAGCGACCGCCAGGGCTATCGCGTGGTGATCGAGCTCAAGCGCGATGCCAATGCCGACGTGATCCTCAACCAGCTCTACCGCTTCACGCCGCTGCAGACCTCCTTCGGCGCCAATATGGTGGCGCTCAACGGCGGCAAGCCCGAGCAGATGACGCTGCTCGACATGCTGAAGGCCTTCGTGGCCTTCCGCGAGGAAGTGGTGAGCCGCAGGACGAAATACCTGCTTCGCAAGGTGCGCGAGCGGGCGCACGTGCTGGTGGGACTGGCGATTGCCGTCGCCAATATCGACGAGGTGATCCAGCTCATCCGCCGCGCGCCCGATCCGCAGACCGCGCGCGAGCAGTTGATGGAGCGTCGCTGGCCGGCGCAGGACGTGGAGGCGCTGATCCTGCTGATCGCCGACCCGCGGCACAAGATCAACGACGACGGAACCTACAATCTCTCCGAGGAACAGGCCCGCGCCATCCTCGATCTCCGCCTGCAACGGCTGACGGCGCTGGGCCGCGACGAGATCGCCGACGAGCTGAACAAGATCGGCGCGGAGATCCAGGATTACCTCGATATCCTGTCTTCACGCGCGCGTATCCAGGGCATCGTCAAGGACGAGCTCATTTCCGTCCGCGACGAGTTCGGCACGCCCCGCCGCACCGAGATCACCGAGGGCGGTGCGGACATGGAGGACGAGGACCTGATCCCGCGGGAGGACATGGTCGTCACCGTCACGCACAAGGGCTACATCAAGCGCGTGCCGCTTTCCATCTATCGGGCGCAGGCACGCGGCGGCAAGGGCCGCTCGGGCATGTCGACCAAGGAGGAGGATTTCGTCACGCGGCTCTTTGTCGCCAACACGCATACGCCGATCCTCTTCTTTTCCTCGCGCGGCATAGTCTACAAGGAAAAGGTCTGGCGTCTGCCCGTCGGCACGCCGCAGTCCGTGGGGAAATTCCTCCGCAACATGCTGCCGCTGCAAGAGGGCGAGCGCATCACCTCCATCATGCCTCTGCCCGAGGACGAGGAGAGCTGGGCTGCGCTTGACGTCATGTTCGCGACCACCCGCGGCACGGTTCGGCGCAACAAGCTGTCCGACTTCGTGCAGGTGAACCGCAACGGCAAGATCGCCATGAAGCTGGAGGAGGAGGGCGACGAGATCCTCTCCGTCTTCACCTGCACCGAGGATGACGACGTGCTTCTGACGGCAGCCTCCGGCCAGTGCATTCGCTTCCCCGTCACCGGGGTGCGCGTGTTTGCGGGGCGGAACTCCGTGGGCGTGCGCGGCATCAATCTTGCCGATGGCGACCGGATCATCTCAATGGCCATTCTCGGCCATGTGGAAGCCACCCCCGCCGAGCGGGCAGCCTATCTCAAGCAAGCCGCTGCCGAGCGCCGGGCCGCCAATGGCGGCGACGAGGAGGAGATTGCGCTTACCAACGAGGATGTGGGCGAGGAGACCGACCTGTCGCCCGAGCGCTACGAGGAGCTGAAGGCGCGAGAGCAACTCGTGCTCACCGTCAGCGAATTCGGCTATGGAAAGCGCTCTTCTTCCTATGATTTCCGGGTCATTGGCCGCGGCGGCAAGGGCATCCGCGCCACCGACGTTTCGAAACGGGACGAAATCGGTCCGCTGATCGCCGCCTTCCCGGTGGCGCAGGAGGATCAGATCATGATGGTGAGCAATGCGGGGCAGATCATCCGCGTGCCGGTTTCCGGCATCCGCATCGCCAGCCGCGCGACCAAGGGCGTGACGATCTTCAACACGGCCGATGGCGAGCGTGTGGTCTCCGTGGATCGCATCTCCGAGCCCCAGAACGGGGAGGAAGACGATGCGCCGGATGCTCCCGACCAGGCGGATGACGTGCCGCTGCCGGATGCGGAAGATGCGGGCGGCGGCGCGTAGGCACGCGCCGCCATCAATCACCGGCGAAACGGATACCGCTCTTTCGGGATTCTGTTCTCCAGCTTCACGCGCTGAGCTTCCTGATGAAGGCCGAGGGCCGTGGCGATCAGCATGGCGACGGTCATGGCGGCTGCAAGCGTGTAAATCAGCATCGGACTGCCTCCTTGGCAGTGTTAACGGTGAAATGGCGGTTTGGTTCACCGCCTGTGCGACGTAAATGCCAGTCTCCTCACGAACCGGACCTGAAGGTCCCGTTCAACCACCGTTCATGAACTCCGGCCATCTTGCCAAGGACCCGTGGCTGTGGCTTTGCTGTGCATCAACTTACAGAGAGGCACGACGCCATGCCGGAAATCGCTGCGCTCCTTTCCTATACCGTCGCTTGCATCGCGATCATCATCGTGCCTGGCCCCACCGTGACGGTGATCATCGCCAATTCCATGCGGCACGGCTCGCGGACAGGGCTGCTCAACGTGCTCGGCACGCAGATCGGCCTGGCATCCATGATTGGGGTGCTGGCACTGGGGCTGCAGGCGATCGTCGCGGGCATGGGGAGCGTGTTCGAGATCGTGCGCCTGATGGGCGCGGCCTATCTGATCTGGATCGGCATCCGCATGTGGCGTTCGGACGGCTCGCTTGGCGCGGCCGAGGCGCCGCCCCGAACGGACGGTTCGCTGGTCGTCCAGGGCTTCGTGGTCTTCTGGTCGAATCCGAAGACGCTCATCTTCTTCGGTGCCTTCATTCCACAGTTCATCAACCCGGCAGGCAACACGGCCTCACAGACCCTGCTTCTGGGCGCAATCTTCATGCTCATCGCGGCCATTTCCGATTCGCTCTACGCCTTTGCCGCCGGCGGGGCGGGGGCGAAGCTGACCAGGGCGCGCGTGCGACTCGCGGAACGCGTTTCGGGCACATTTCTGATCGGCGGCGGCCTCTGGCTGGCGTTTTCGCGCCGCTAGCCCCGCAGCCATTGCACGAATTGCCTTCCCCGCCGAGGAGCGTTAGAAGCGGCCATGACTGAGCGCACCGCCTTTTACGCCGGCTCCTTTGATCCGCTGACCAACGGCCATCTCGATGTGCTGAAGGGAGCGCTCAAGCTCGCCGACACCGTCGTGATCGGTATCGGGGTCCATCCCGGCAAGAAGCCGCTCTTCACCTACGAGGAGCGCGTGGCGCTCATCGAGCGTTCGGCGGTGGCCGATCTGGGCGCGGGCGGCCGCATCAAGGTGGTGTCCTTCAACAACCTCGTCATCGATGCCGCGCGCGCCCACGGCGCCTCGATCATGATCCGGGGACTGCGGGACGGTACGGATCTCGATTACGAGATGCAGATGGCGGGCATGAACGAGACCATGGCGCCGGACCTGCAGACGGTCTTCCTGCCGGCAAGCCCCTCGGTCCGCACGATTACCGCCACACTCGTGCGCCAGATCGCCTCGATGGGCGGTAATGTGGAGCCCTTCGTGCCGGCCGTCGTCGCGGCAGCCCTTAAAGAAAAGTTCAAGGCCTAACCGGGAGACAGACCTTATGCGCCTCTTATCTCGCTTCGCACCCCTATGCGTTGCTGCCGTCCTCTCCCTCGGTGCCGGTGGCGCGCTTGCCGCCGAGCCCGAGAACACGATGATCATCCAGCTTGAGGGTGGCGAGGTGGAGATCGCGCTGAGGCCCGACCTCGCGCCGAAGCATGTGGAGCAGATCAAGACTCTGGTGCGCGAGGGCGCCTATGACAATGTCGCCTTCCATCGCGTGATCGACGGTTTCATGGCCCAGACCGGCGATGTGCAGTATGCCGACATGGAAGACGGCTATGACGCGCAGCGTGCCGGCACGGGCGGTTCGGAGCTTCCCGACCTGCCGGCCGAATTCACCAGCACCGCCTTCGATCGCGGTACGGTGGGCATGGCCCGCTCGCAGGACCCCAATTCCGCGAACTCGCAGTTCTTCATCATGTTGGCGCCGGCGCCGCATCTGAATGGCGCCTACACCGTGGTGGGCCAGGTGGAATCCGGCATGGAACATGTCGACAATATCAAGAAGGGCAATCCCGCCGCGAATGGGGTGGTTCAGGATCCCGACCGCATGCTGAGCGTGCGGATCGCCGCCGACCAGTAGAAGCGACAAGGAAAAGAGGCGTCTCATGGCTGAAATCAAGGACCCGGAAAACACGGTCGTCGTGGAGACGACCAAGGGCAATGTGGTGATCGAATTGCTTCCCGATGTGGCGCCGGCCCATGTGGCGCGCATCAAGGAACTGGCCCGCGAGGGATTTTACGACGGCGTGGTCTTCCATCGCGTGATCGACGGCTTCATGGCACAGACCGGCGATCCGACGGGCACCGGCATGGGTGGTTCCGAGAAGCCGGACCTCAAAGCCGAATTCTCGAACATGTCGCATGTGCGCGGCACCTGCTCGATGGCGCGCTCGCAGAACCCGAACTCGGCCAATTCGCAGTTCTTCATCTGCTTCGAGGATGCGCCATGGCTTAACAGGCAGTACTCTGTCTGGGGCCAGGTCATCGAGGGCATGGAGAATATCGACAAGATCAAGCGCGGCGAGCCGGTGCGCGATCCCGACTCGATCGTCTCCATGAAGGTCGCGGCGGATGTTGCGTAGAGGCGAGTAGGTGAATGGTGAAGGCTTCTGGCTTGTCGGTTGTCTAGATAAATAGACAACTGACGGCAGAGAAGCCGACCCATTCACCATTCACTAATGTCTCATCCATGCGTGTCGATCTCTTCGATTTTGACCTTCCGGAAGACCGGATCGCTCTGAGGCCGGCGAGCCCGCGTGATTCCGCACATATGTTGGTTGTGCGGCCGGACGGACCGCTGGAGGACCGCATCGTGCGCGACCTGCCGCAGCTTTTGCGGCCGGGCGATGCATTGGTCTTCAATGACACGAAAGTGATCCCTGCACGGCTTTCGGGCATCCGCCGGCGCGGCGAGGCGGTTGCCCAGGTGGAGGCGACCCTTCATATGCGTGCTGGCCCCGACCGCTGGAAGGCATTTCTGAAACCCGCCAAGCGCGTGGCCGTCGGCGAGCGCATCCAGTTCGGCCATGATGGTGAGAGCTGCTTCCTGGGTACGCTCGAGGCGACGGTGGTCGAGAAAGGCGAGGGCGGGGAAGTGCTGCTCGTCTTCGACTTTTCCGGTCCCGTTCTCGACGAGGCCATTGCGGCCGCGGGCCATGTACCGCTTCCGCCCTATATCGCCTCGAAACGGCCGGAGGACGAGCGCGACCGCGCCGACTACCAGACGATCTACGCCCGCGAAGAAGGTGCTGTGGCGGCACCCACCGCCGGGCTCCATTTCACGCCGGATCTCTTCACGGCCCTTGAAGCCGCCGGGATCGAGCGCCATTTCGTGACGCTGCATGTGGGCGCCGGCACCTTTCTGCCGGTGAAGGCGGACGATACGGACGCCCACAGGATGCATTCCGAGTGGGGGGAAGTGGATGCCGCGACCGCCGATGCCCTCAATGCCGTGCGGGCGCGGGGCGGGCGGATCGTCGCGGTGGGCACCACGTCGCTCCGGCTCCTGGAGAGTGCCGCGAAACGTTCCGGACGTCTCTCCGCCTGGGCCGGGGAGACTGATATCTTCATCACGCCCGGTTATCGTTTCCGGGCGGTTGACATCCTGACGACGAACTTCCATCTGCCGCGTTCGACCTTGTTCATGCTGGTTTCGGCCTTCAGCGGACTGGAAACGATGCAGGCGGCCTACCGCCACGCCATTGAACAGCGCTACCGCTTCTATTCCTACGGCGATTCCAGCCTGCTTTTCAGGAACGACACGTGACCGACACTTTCACCTTCCGCGTGCTCGCGAGCGACGGCAGGGCGCGGCGCGGCGAAATCTCCATGCCGCGCGGGACCGTCCGCACGCCGGCTTTCATGCCAGTCGGTACCGGCGGCACCGTCAAGGCCATGTATATGGACCAGGTGCGGGCGCTCGGCTCCGACATCATCCTGGGCAACACCTATCATCTGATGCTGCGGCCGGGCGCGGAGCGCGTGGCGCGGTTGGGCGGCCTGCACGAATTCGCCCGCTGGCCCTATCCGATCCTCACGGATTCCGGCGGCTTCCAGGTGATGTCGCTCGCGGCACTTCGAAAGGTGAGGGAGGAGGGCGTCACCTTCCGCTCCCATGTGGACGGCGTGGTGCATGAGATGTCGCCCGAGCGTTCGATAGAGATCCAGGGGCTGCTCGATTCCGATATCCAGATGCAGCTCGACGAATGCCTGCGCCTGCCTGCCACCGGGAAGGAGATCGAGCGCGCGATGGAGCTTTCGTTGCGCTGGGCCGAGCGCTGCAAGACGGCCTTCGGCGACCAGCCGGGCAAGGCCATGTTCGGCATCGTACAGGGAGGGGACGACAAGCGCCTGCGCCTGCGTTCAGCCGAGGCGCTCGCGGCGATGGACCTGAAGGGATACGCCGTGGGCGGCCTCGCCGTCGGCGAGCCCCAGGAGGTGATGCTCGACATTCTCGATGCGACCTGCCCGGCGCTGCCCGCCGATAAGCCGCGCTACCTGATGGGCGTGGGCACGCCGGACGATATCCTGAAATCGGTGGCACAGGGTATCGACATGTTCGATTGCGTGATGCCGACCAGGGCAGGGCGCCACGGGCTCGCCTATACGAGGCACGGCAAGATCAACCTCAAGAACGCCCGCCATGCCGAGGACTCGCGCCCGCTGGACGAGGAGAGCGATTGCCCCGCCACGCGGGATTATTCACGTGCCTATCTGCATCATCTGGTGAAATCCGGGGAGTCGCTGGGGGGCATGCTGCTTACCTGGAACAATCTGGCCTATTATCAGAGCCTCACGGCCGACATCCGCGCTGCGATCGAGGCTGGCCGACTCGCAGAGCGCACAGCCGAGATCCAGGAGAAATGGGAGAGAGGTGATCTGCCGCCTCTGTAGGCCTGTCTTGCGACCGCTCTGCCCATTCATTCGGCAGAGACGTGACAAAACCTGTGCAACCTGACCGCGATTTGGACACTCGCCCCTAAGGTACAGAAATTTCTTGCCAACCCTCTCCAAGGCGCGTTCAAATGCTCCTGAGGGAGTATGTCGTGAGCATATTCGACGAGATGCGCCTGGGGGGCCAGGCAAGGCAACCATACGAGCCTTACGGCCGCTGGTTCGATGCGCAAGACTTCCAGCGGCTGAAGGAAAAATCGCGGGATGCCGAGAAGGTGTTCCGGCGCACGGGCATCACCTTCGCTGTTTATGGCGATGCGGAAGCGGCCGAGCGGCTCATCCCCTTCGACATCGTGCCGCGTATTCTTTCAGGCAAGGAGTGGCGACGGCTGGTACAGGGAATCGAGCAGC
Source organism: Chelativorans sp. AA-79 (assembly GCF_029457495.1). NCBI lineage: Bacteria > Pseudomonadati > Pseudomonadota > Alphaproteobacteria > Hyphomicrobiales > Phyllobacteriaceae > Chelativorans > Chelativorans sp. AA-79. The sequence continues at coordinate 3,095,159 of NZ_CP120361.1, read as the reverse complement.
GCGTGCGCGCTCTCAACGCTTTCCTTTACGACATCCACCACCGCCAGGAGATCCTCAGGGCAGGCCGCATCCCGCGCGACCTGATCGCCTGCAACAAGGCCTTTCTGCCCGAGATGATCGGCGTCAGGCCGCCGGGCGGAGTGTATACGCACATCATCGGCGTGGACGTCGTGCGGACGGCCGAGGACGAGTTCCACGTGCTGGAGGACAATGCGCGCACGCCCTCCGGTGTCTCCTACATGCTGGAAAACCGGGAGACGATGATGCAGCTCTTCCCGGAGCTTTTCCAGAAGATCAGGGTGATGCCGGTCGAGAACTATCCGCAATTACTGCGCGACTCGCTTGCCGCGGTGCGTCCGGTCAATTGCGACGGTGCGCCGACGATCGCAGTGCTGACGCCCGGCATCTTCAACTCCGCCTATTTCGAGCATGCCTTTCTGGCAGACCAGATGGGCGTCGAACTGGTGGAAGGGCAGGATTTGAGGGTTGTCGACGGCCACGTGGCCATGCGCACGACCCAGGGCTACAAGGCAATCGACGTTCTCTATCGTCGCGTGGATGATGATTTCCTCGATCCGCTGACCTTCCGGCCCGACTCCATATTGGGCGTGCCGGGAATCATGGACGTCTATCGCGCGGGCAATATCGCCATCGCCAACGCGCCGGGCACTGGGATTGCCGATGACAAGGCCATTTATTCCTACATGCCCGAAATTGTCGAGTTCTACACGGGGCGCAAGGCCATCCTGCGCAACGTGCCGACATGGCGCTGCTCGGAGCCCTCGAGCCTCGCCTATGTGCTCGACCATCTCCAGGAGCTGGTGGTGAAGGAGGTGCACGGCTCGGGCGGCTACGGCATGCTGGTCGGGCCCGCCGCATCGAGGAAGGAGCTGGAAGCGTTCGCGGCAAAGCTCAGGGCGAAGCCGGCTAACTATATCGCCCAGCCGACGCTTTCGCTTTCCACCTGCCCCGTTCTCACGGAGAAGGGCCTGGCACCGCGCCACGTCGATCTGCGGCCTTTCGTGCTTGTTTCCGATCGCATTCATATCGTGCCGGGCGGGCTCACGCGCGTGGCGCTGAAGGAGGGATCGCTTGTGGTGAATTCCTCGCAGGGCGGCGGCACGAAGGACACGTGGGTGCTGGATGATTAGAGGGCGAGTAGGGAATGGCGAGTAGCGAACAGGGAAGGAATGGAAGATGAAGTCGCAAAACTTCAAATGGCGTCAGATCCGCCATTCGCAACCAGCCGGTCGCCATTCCCTATCCGCTACCCGCTATTTCGCTATTCGCTAATCCTATGCTTCTCGGACGCGCTGCCAACGGCCTCTACTGGATGAACCGCTATATCGAGCGGGCGGAGAATATGGCACGCTTGGTCGATACGGGCCTGCGGCTCGCCCTTACGCAGACCAATGCGCCGGCCGACGAATGGATGTCGGTGATGACCAGCGCCGGTGTGCGCCAGGCCTTCGACGATGGAAACCGTAGCTATGACGCGGCGTCGGTCACGGATTTCCTTCTGCGTGACCCTTCGAATCCTTCGAGCGTGATGGCGTGCATGGAAACCGCCCGCATGAACGGGCGCATGATACGCACCGCGCTGACGCGGGAGGCCTGGGAGAGCATCAACGAGGCCTGGATGGCCTTGCGGCGCATTCTGAGCGAGCCCGTGGATGAGCGCGAATTGCCGGCCGTGCTCGATGCCATTAAACGCGAGACCGCGCTGATCCGGGGTTCCTTCCACGGCACCATGCTGCGCAACGAGATCTTCGATTTCGCCAAGATCGGCACGATGATCGAACGGGCGGACAACACCGCGCGCATCCTGGACGTAAAGTATTATGTGCTGCTGCCCTCGGCCACCTGGGTCGGCTCCTCCCTCGACAATCACCAATGGCAGACCATCCTGCGTTCCGTCTCCGCGCAGCGCTCCTACCGCTGGAGTTACGACGGAGAATACACGCCGGCCAATATTGCCGACTACCTGATCCTCAACCGGCGCATGCCGCGCTCTCTCGCCTATTGCTACCGAGGGATCTGCGATTCGCTTGGCTTTCTGGCGGAAGAGTATGGCACGCGGCATCCCAGTCATGACTTCGCCGATGCGAGGCTGCAGAAGCTGAAGACGGTCACGATCTCTGACGTCTTCGAGGAGGGCCTGCACGAATTCCTGACCGAGTTCATCCGCGACAACGCCGCCCTCGGCGATCAGATTGCCGCGGATTACCGCTTCTACTAGGGATGCGAGCCATGCGTCTCAAGATCTCGCACAGCACCGAATACCGATATGACGCACCACTTTCCTACGCGTTGCAGCGGCTGAGGCTATTTCCGAAGAGTGGATCCACCCAGACGGTGACGGAATGGACGCTGTCCATCGAGGGCGCACGGGAGGAGGTGCGCTATGACGACAGCTTCGGCAATGACACGCGCCTTCTGAGCATCGAGGGCGCGCCGCACCGGATCGTGATCACCACGTCCGGCCTGGTCGAGACGCAGGATACCAACGGCGTGGTGGGTGCCCATCGAGGACTCGCGCCGCTATGGCTGTTCCTCCAGGATACGCCGCTCTCGGAGCCGGGTGAGGGCGTGGCCTCGCTGGCAAAGTCGGTCGACGATGGTGGAACGGAAGTCGAGCGCCTGCATGCGCTCATGGAGTTGGTGCGCGAACGCGTTGCCTATACGGTTGGGGCGACAAACGCGGTGACCACCGCGGAGGAGGCGCTGGCCAAGGGGCAGGGGGTCTGCCAGGACCATGCGCACATCTTCATCGCCGCCGCCCGGCGTTTGGGTTTTCCGGCACGCTATGTGAGCGGCTATCTGCGGCTTGACGCGGGCGATGATCAGACCGCCAGCCATGCCTGGGCGGAAGCCCATGTGGAGGGGCTCGGCTGGGTGGGCTTCGACAGTTCCAACTGCATCTCTCCGGACGAGCGTTATGTGCGCGTGGCAGTTGGCCGTGACTATCGCGACGCCATGCCCGTGATGGGAATCCGGCTCGGCCATGCCGAAGAACAGCTTGCGGTCCGCATAACAGTCGAGCAGTAATCTCCTTGAATCACGATTCGCGCGCAGGGACCGCATGACCTATTGCGTCGGGCTCAAGATCGAAGGCGGGCTGGTGTTCATGTCGGACACCAGGACGAATGCCGGCGTCGACAACGTATCCACCTTCCGGAAGATGCATTGCTGGTCCAAGAAGGACGAGCGCGTCATCGTGCTGCTCTCGGGGGGAAACCTCGCAACGACCCAGGCGGTGGTGAGCCTGCTCGACGAGCGCACAAAGGCGGCCGAGGAGCGGATACCCTCGGTCCTCGGCACGCCGTCGATGTTCCAGACGGCACGCCTGGTCGGGGACACGTTGAAGGAGGTGATCCGCCAGTCGGCTTTCGAGGGCCAGAACGCGGACGCCTTCGGGGCGAGCTTCATCCTGGGCGGCCAGATCCGCGGTGGTGAGCCGCGGCTCTTCCTCATCTATCCCGAAGGCAACTTCATCGAGGCCGGCCCGGACACGCCCTTTTTCCAGATCGGCGAGACGAAATACGGCAAGCCGATCCTCATCCGCGCACATGAGACGACGCTAACTTTCGAGGAGACGGTAAAGCTGCTGCTCGTCTCCTTCGATTCGACGCTCAAATCCAACCTCTCCGTCGGCCTGCCGCTCGACCTGCTCTACTATACGCGCGACAGTTTCAAGGTGGGCTATCAAAAGCGCATCGAGCAGGACGATCCCTATTTCCGCACGATTTCCGATGGCTGGTCGAGTGCTCTCAAGGCGGCATTCAAGAGCTTGCCTGACTTTCAGCCCTAACTCGGTCTGCGCTCGACCATACTTTCACTGCTTTCGTTTTCTGCTATATGGAAGAAAAGCGAAACTGAGGGGAGCCGATGTTTCTGGCACCGCGCCACGAGGAAATCCTGCAACTTGCCAAGGAGCACGGCCGCGTCCTGGTCGAGGACCTTGTGGCGCGCTTCAACGTGACGCCGCAGACGATCCGGAAGGATCTCAACGACTTGTGCGATCAGCGGCTGCTCACGCGCATTCACGGCGGCGCGCTGCTGCCCTCGGGGATCGAGAACATGGAATATGAGGCGCGCCGCGATCTCCTCGCGGAGGAGAAGCGCGGCATCGGCCGTGCGGCGGCGGAACTCATCCCGAACAAGGCTTCGCTCTTCATCAATATCGGCACCACGACCGAGGCGGTGAGCGACGCGCTGCTCGATCACAAGGACCTGATGGTCATCACCAACAACATCAATGTCGCCAACAGGATGCGTGTCTATCCCGCCTTCGAGGTGATCATCGCCGGCGGCGTGGTGCGCGGCTCGGACGGCGGCATCGTGGGTGAGGCGGCAGTGGACTTCATCCGCCAGTTCAAGGTGGACTACGCCGTCATAGGAGTCTCCGCCATCGACGAGGATGGCTCGCTGTTCGACTTCGACCTGCGCGAGGTGAAGGTGGCGCAGGCGATCATGGCGAATTCGCGCCATGTCATCCTGGTTTCGGATTCCTCGAAATTCGAGCGAAGCGCGCCTGTGCGCATCGGCCATGTCTCCGGGGTGGACACCTTCATCACCGACCGTTGCCCGAGCGGAAACTTCCGCGCGGTTTGCCGCGATTCCAACGTTCGGCTCATCGAGGCCTGTGTCTGACCGGATCGCGCCTTCTATATTCGTTTGACATTCGCTTTATCTTCGTTTTAGCTTCGCTTTGAGGGCGGCTATCGGGCCCTGCAAGGGAGGAGCGGTTGGGCAACGGTCCAATCCATGACCTGTTCGTTGTCGGCGGCGGCATCAACGGATGCGGCATCGCGCGGGATGCGGCCGGCCGCGGCCATTCGGTCTTCCTCGCCGAGATGAATGATCTGGGAAGCGGGACATCTTCCGCTTCCACGAAGCTTGTCCACGGTGGCCTGCGCTATTTGGAGTATTACGAGTTCAGGCTCGTGCGCGAGGCGCTCATGGAGCGCGAGCTCCTTTGGCGGAGCGCGCCGCACGTTATCTGGCCGATGCGCTTCGTCCTGCCGCTCCACAAGGGGTTGCGTCCGGCTTGGCTCATCCGCCTCGGGCTCTTCCTTTACGACCATATCGGCGGCCGGAAACTCTTGCCGCCGACCCGCACGCTCGACATGCGTAGCGATCCAGCCGGAAAGCCGCTGAAGGCATCCTACCGCCGCGCGTTTGAATATTCGGACTGCTGGGTGAACGATGCGCGCCTCGTCGTGCTCAATGCGCGCGACGCGGCGGAAAAGGGCGCGGAGATCCGCACGCGGACGAAAGTGGTCGGTGCACGGACGGTAGGGGGCGCCTGGGTCGTCACCATCCGCGATCTGGAGACCGGTCTTCACGAGGAGATTCGCGCGCGGATGCTGGTGAACGCCGCCGGCCCGTGGGCGGACGAGGTGATCGCCGGCGCGCTCGGGCGAAATTCGGCCCATCACGTGCGCCTCGTCAAGGGCAGCCACATCGTGGTGCGAAAGAAATATGACGATCCGCGGGCCTATTTCTTCCAGAACGGAGACGGCCGGATCATCTTCTCCATTCCCTATGAAGACGAGTTCACGCTGATCGGCACCACCGATCAGGATTTCACGGGGGACCCGGCCAAGGTGGAGATCGGCACGGACGAGATCGCCTATCTCTGCGACGCGGCGAGCGAATACTTTTCCGACCCCGTGCGGCCGGAGGAGATCGTCTGGGCCTATTCCGGCGTGCGGCCGCTGTTCGATGACGGAGCGAGCAAGGCCCAGGAGGCGACGCGCGACTATGTGCTGAAGATGGACCGGTCCTTCGGCGCGCCTCTGCTGAACGTCTTCGGCGGCAAGATCACGACCTTCAGGCGGCTGGCGGAGGCGGCGCTTGACGATATCGAGGGAGCGATCGGCAGGCGCGGAAAGCCCTGGACATCGGATGCGCGGTTACCGGGCGGCGGCTTCGGCCCCCTCGAATTCGAGGAGATGGTGGCAGCTCTTTCCCGTGATTATCCGTTTCTGGAAGGCGGCCATGCGCGACGGCTCGTGCGGCTCTATGGCACCACCGCGCGTGATATACTCGGCGAAGCGGCGCGGCTCGATGATCTCGGCCGCTCCTTCGGCGCCGATCTCTACGAGGTGGAGCTGCGTTTTCTCGCGACGAGGGAGTGGGCCTGCACGGGCGAGGACGTGCTGTGGCGGCGCACCAAACGGGGACTGAAATTGAGCCGGGAGGAGGCTCAGGCAGTGGACGTGTTCATGCGCGACATCGCGGACGGGCAGAGGCAGACAGCGGGAGGAACTGGACGTGCTGGAGCTGCGTGACGTCTCCAAGGTCGTCTACGGGAAGACGCATATCAGCAATGTGTCGCTCAGGCTGGAGCCGGGTTCCCTGAACGTCCTGCTCGGGCCGACGCTCGCCGGCAAGACGACGCTGATGCGCCTGATGGCCGGCCTCGACCAGCCCACCTCGGGCGGCGTCTTCATGGACGGTAGGGATCAGGCCGGGGTGCCCGTGCAGAAGCGCAGCGTCGCCATGGTCTATCAGCAGTTCATCAACTACCCGTCCATGACCGTTTACGAGAACATCGCCTCGCCGCTGCGGGTGACGGGTGCCGACAAGGCCGTCATCGACCGGAAGGTGCGGGCGGCGGCGGAGCTCCTGCGCCTTGTGCCTTATCTCGACCGGCTTCCCTTGGAGCTGTCGGGCGGCCAGCAGCAACGTACGGCGTTGGCGCGCGCGATCGTGAAGGAGGCGAGGCTGGTTCTGCTCGACGAGCCGCTGGCCAATCTCGACTACAAGCTGCGAGAGGAATTGAGGGCCGAACTGCCGCGTATCTTCGCCGAGTCCGGTGCGATCTTCGTCTATGCCACGACCGAGCCCGCCGAGGCATTGCTGCTCGGCGGCAACACCGCGACGTTGAGCGAGGGGCACGTCACCCAGTTCGGGCGGACGATCGAGGTTTTCCGCAACCCCGCCGACCTGGTCACGGCGCAGACCTTTTCCGATCCGCCGCTCAACACGATCGAGCTGACGAAGCAGGGGGGGCGTTTCGTACTGGACGGTACGCCCGGCATCCCCGTTCCCACTCGGCTCGCGGGCATACCGGATGCCGGTTACACGGTCGGCTTTCGCCCGCATCACCTCTCGCTCGAGGACAGGGGCGGCGGCGTGCCGGTCGAGGCCCGGGTGATGGTGACGGAGATCACGGGTTCGGAGAGCTTCGTCCATGTGGACTATGCGGGCAATCGCTGGGTGATGCTGGAGGAAGGCATCCATCGCATCGAGGTGAGCGAGACGCTACGGCTCTTCGTCGATACGCGCCATATGCTGGTTTTCGACGAGACCGGCAACAGCGTTTCGGCGATGCAGATGGCGGCGTGAGGAGGCGAGCATGGCACGGATCGAGCTGAAGGAACTTCGTCACGCCTACGCCGCCAATCCGGAGAGCGAGACCGATTACGCGCTCCGGCGCGTGGACCACGTCTTTAAGGACGGTGGCGCCTATGCGCTGCTCGGCCCCTCGGGCTGCGGCAAGACGACGTTGCTCAACATCATCTCAGGCCTCATCAGGCCGAGCGAGGGCGCCATTCTTTTCGACGGGGTGGATGTCACCGGCCTGCCTACGGAGGCGCGCAACATCGCGCAGGTGTTCCAGTTTCCGGTCGTCTACGACACGATGACCGTTTACGACAATCTGGCCTTTCCGCTGCGCAACCGGCGCGTGCCCGAAGAAGCCGTCTCCCGCCGCGTGCGCGAGGTGATCGCGATGCTAGGGCTCGATGACCGGGCGGGACAGCGGGCGCAGGGCCTGACCGGCGACGAGAAGCAGAAGATCTCGCTGGGGCGGGGCCTCGTGCGGGCGGATGTGAATGCGATCCTGTTCGACGAGCCGCTCACCGTCATCGACCCGCATCTCAAATGGGCGCTGCGCACGCAGCTCAAGGAGATGCACCGCCGCTTCGGCCACACCATGGTCTATGTCACGCATGACCAGACGGAGGCGCTGACCTTCGCCGATACGGTCGTGGTCATGTATGAAGGCGAGATCGTGCAGATCGGCACGCCGGAAGAGCTCTTCGAGCGGCCGCGTCACACATTCGTGGGCTATTTCATCGGCTCGCCCGGCATGAACCTGCTGCCGGCCACGATCGAGGGTGCGACGGCCCGGCTCGGAAGCCAGTCGATCACGCTCCCGGGCGGGCTCGGGAAACCGCCGGTCGGCCAGCTCGAGCTTGGAATCCGCCCCGAATTCGTTCGCCTCGGGCGCGAGGGCATGCCGGTCGTCATCGGCAAGATCGAGGACATCGGGCGCAGGAAGATCATCCACGCGAGCCTGGAAGGCGAGGCGATCGCCATTGTCGTCAATGAAGACGAGGAGATCCCGGCAGAGCCGCACGTCGTCTTCGATCCGGCGCATCTCAATCTCTACGCCGGTTCCTGGCGCGTCGAACTGGGAGGGCCGCGCTGATGAAGACCGTGAACAACAAGGCCTGGTTCCTGGTGCTGCCGGTCCTGGCGCTGGTGGCCTTCTCGGCCGTCATTCCGCTCATGACGGTGGTCAACTATTCGGTCCAGGACACGTTCGGGAACAATGTCTTCTTCTGGGCCGGCACCGAATGGTTCGAAGAGGTTCTGCATTCGGACCGCTTCTGGGCGGCGGCGGGCCGCAACCTTGCTTTCTCCGCGATCATCCTGGCGATCGAGGTGCCGCTCGGCATCTTCATCGCGCTCAACATGCCGCGAAAGGGCTGGGGCGTGCCGGTCTGCCTCGTGCTGATGGCGCTGCCGCTCCTCATTCCTTTCAACGTCGTGGGCACGATCTGGCAGGTTTTCGGACGCATCGATATCGGCCTTCTGGGGCGTACCCTCTACGCGCTCGGCTTCGACTACAACTATGTGAACGATCCCGTCGACGCCTGGGCCACGATCATCCTGATGGATGTCTGGCATTGGACGAGCCTCGTCGTACTGCTCTGCTATGCAGGCCTCGTCTCCATTCCGGACGCCTATTACCAGGCGGCCAAGATCGACGGCGCGTCGCGCTGGGCGGTGTTCCGCTACATCCAGCTGCCCAAGATGCACCGGGTTCTTTTGATCGCCATCCTGCTTCGTTTCATGGATTCCTTCATGATCTACACGGAGCCATTCGTGCTGACGGGTGGCGGGCCGGGCAACACGACCACCTTCCTGTCGATCGATCTCGTGAAGCTCGCCATCGGCGAATTCAACCTCGGCGAGGCGGCTGCCATGTCGATCATCTACTTCCTGATTATCCTGCTCATGTCGTGGGTCTTCTACACGGTCATGACCAGCTACGGCACGGAGAAACGGTAATGGCGGCGGGCAAGGACAGCGCCGCAGCGGCGGCGGATCGATCGCGATGCGGCGGACGGAAGCGGCGGCTGCCGCCGCGGGAACGCAGACGCAGATCGGCCAGGAGATGATGCGGCGCGGCACGCGCTCGCGCTTCTGGTGGCTGGTGCCGACCATCTATATCCTTTTCCTGATGCTGCCGATCTACTGGCTCATCAATATGAGCTTCAAGACGAATACGGAGATCCTCGGCACTTTCTCGCTCTGGCCGGAGAACCCGACCCTCAGGAACTATCGCGTCATCTTCACCGATCCCGCCTGGTATTCGGGTTATATCAATTCGATCATCTATGTGGTGATGAACACGGTGATCTCGGTCACGGCGGCTCTGCCGGCTGCCTATGCCTTCTCGCGCTACCGGTTCCTGGGCGACAAGCACCTGTTCTTCTGGCTTTTGACGAACCGCATGGCGCCGCCGGCCGTTTTCGCACTGCCCTTCTTCCAGCTTTATTCGGCCTTCGGCCTGATCGACACGCACATCGCCGTCGCGCTGGCGCACTGCCTCTTCAACGTGCCGCTGGCGGTCTGGATCCTCGAAGGCTTCATGTCCGGCGTGCCGAAGGAGATCGACGAGACGGCCTATATCGACGGCTATTCCTTCCCGCGCTTCTTCGTGAAGATTTTCATGCCGCTGATCGCGAGCGGCATCGGGGTGGCGGCCTTCTTCTGCTTCATGTTCTCCTGGGTGGAACTGCTGCTCGCCCGCACGCTGACGACGACGGATGCCAAGCCAATCGCCGCCACGATGACGCGGACGGTCTCCGCCTCCGGCCTCGACTGGGGCGTACTGGCGGCGGCCGGCGTGCTCACGATCATTCCCGGCGCGCTCGTGATCTGGTTCGTGCGCAACTACATCGCCAAGGGCTTCGCCCTGGGGAGGGTGTGAGGATGGACTTCTCCTGGATGGCCTGGACCTGGCCGACGGCGCTCTTCTTCATCGCGATCGCGACTCTGCTTCTGAGCATGGGCGTGTGGGAATATTTCTCGCCGGGTGGCAATCCGCGCGTCGGCATCCTGCAGTTCGAGACGACACGCGGCGACCGGCTGTTCGTCTCGCTGCTCGGCGCTGCTTTCATAAATCTCGCATGGCTGGGGCTCGTCGGCCCCGGTCTTTGGTGGGCTCTCGCTCTCTCCATCGTCTACGCGGTTGGTGTGTTCCGATGGGTCTAGAGGGAGAAAATCGGGGGTGCCGCAAGCCCGCGGTGCTCCGGTAGCTGGTGCAAGAACGCTTAGGGAGGAAACCATGCAACGGCACTTGTTAATGACGACTTCGGCGCTGATGCTCCTGATGGGAGCGAGCAGCGCAATGGCAGGAATGGACGAGGCGAAGGAATTCCTCGATGCCGAGATCGGCGACATGTCTACGCTCGACCGCGCCGCGCAGGAAGCGGAGATGCAGTGGTTCATCGACGCCGCGCAGCCTTTCCAGGGCATGGACATCAAGGTGGTCTCCGAGACGATCACGACGCACGAATACGAGTCGAAGGTGCTGGCGCCGGCTTTCACGGCCATCACCGGCATCAAGGTGACGCACGATCTGATCGGCGAAGGCGATGTCATCGAGAAGCTGCAGACGCAGATGCAGTCGGGTGAAAACATCTACGATGCCTATGTCAACGATTCGGACCTGATCGGCACCCACTGGCGCTACCAGCAGGTGCGCAACCTGACCGACTGGATGGCGAACGAGGGCGCCGACGTCACCAACCCGGACCTCGACGTGGACGACTTCATCGGCAAGTCCTTCACGACGGCGCCGGACGGAAAGCTCTACCAGCTTCCCGACCAGCAGTTCGCCAACCTCTACTGGTTCCGCTACGACTGGTTCAACGACGAGCAGAACAAGGCCGATTTCCGAGAGAAATACGGCTACGAGCTCGGCGTGCCGGTCAACTGGTCGGCCTATGAGGACATCGCCGAATTCTTCACCGGCCGGGAAATCGATGGCCAGAGGGTCTATGGCCATATGGATTACGGCAAGAAGGACCCGTCGCTCGGCTGGCGCTTCACCGATGCCTGGCTTTCCATGGCGGGCAATGGCGACAAGGGCATCCCGAACGGACTGCCGGTCGACGAGTGGGGCATCAAGGTGGACGAGAACTCCCGGCCTGTCGGCTCCTGCGTAGCCCGCGGCGGCGACACCAATGGTCCCGCGGCGGTCTATTCCATCGACAAGTATCTCGAATGGCTGAAGGCCTATGCTCCGCCGGAAGCTCAAGGCATGACCTTCTCCGAATCCGGCCCCGTGCCGGCACAGGGTTCGGTGGCCCAGCAAATATTCTGGTACACGGCATTCACGGCCGACATGGTGAAGGACGGCCTGCCGGTGGTGAACGAGGACGGCACGCCCAAGTGGCGCATGGCCCCGAGCCCGCACGGCGTCTACTGGAAGGACGGCATGAAGCTCGGCTATCAGGACGTCGGTTCCTGGACGCTGATGAAGTCCACGCCCGACGACCGCGCCAAGGCGGCCTGGCTCTACGCCCAGTTCGTCACGTCGAAGACCGTGGACGTGAAGAAGAGCCATGTGGGGCTCACCTTCATCCGCGAGAGCACGATCCAGCATGACAGCTTCACCGAGCGCGCGCCGAAGCTCGGCGGCCTGGTCGAGTTCTATCGCTCGCCCGCCCGCGTGCAATGGTCGCCGACGGGCACCAACGTGCCGGATTACCCGAAGCTGGCGCAGCTCTGGTGGCAGGCGATCGGCGACGCGGCCTCCGGCGCCAAGACGGCACAGGAAGCCATGGATTCGCTTTGCGCCGAGCAGGAGCAGGTGCTGTCCCGCCTGGAGCGTGCCGGCATCCAGGGCGACGTCGGCCCGAAGCTCGCCGAGGAGCACGATCTCGAATACTGGCACCAGGAGGCGGTGGCCAAGGGCAACCTCGCGCCACAGCCAAAGATCGAGAATGAGAAGGAAAAGCCGATCACCATCAACTACGACGAACTGGTGAAGAGCTGGAACGATTCGTAATCGATCCACGTGCCCTGCATGAAACAGGGGGAGGCGGCACCGCTGCCTCTCCCGGCTTTTTTGCCCAGGAGGAGATATGAACGGCTTCGTCTTGGCCATCGACCAGGGGACGACCTCGACCAGGGCCATCGTCTTCGACCGTAAGATGCAGGCGGTCGGCATCGGGCAGGAGGAGTTCCCGCAGCACTACCCCGCCTCGGGCTGGGTGGAGCATGACCCGGAGGACATCTGGAGAAGTGTGGTCTCGACCGTCGAGGCGGCACTGGACAATGCCGGGATCGAGGCGAAGGAGGTGGCCGGGATCGGCATCACCAACCAGCGTGAGACGGTCGTGGTCTGGGACCGCGAGACGGGAAAGCCGATCCACAACGCCATCGTCTGGCAGGACCGGCGCACCGCGCCCTTGTGCGAGAAGCTGAAGGGCGAGGGCCTGGAGCCGCTTTTCGCGGAAAGAACGGGGCTGGTGCTTGATCCCTATTTTTCCGGCACGAAGCTCTCCTGGCTGCTCGACAAGGTGCAGGGCGCGCGGCAGCGGGCGGAGCAAGGCCAGTTGCTTGGCGGCACGATCGACAGCTTCCTCATCTGGCGATTGACCGGCGGGCGGGTCCACGCGACCGACGCGACGAATGCCTCGCGCACGCTTCTTTATAACATTGAGACCAACGCGTGGGACGAGGAACTCCTTGACATTCTCAACGTGCCCCGCGCGCTGCTTGCCGAGGTCAAGGATACGGCGGCCGAGTTCGGCACGACGGAAAGTGGCCTTTTCGGCGCGGCCATCCCCATTCTCGGCGTTGCGGGCGATCAGCAGGCCGCCACCATCGGCCAGGCCTGCTTCGAGCCGGGCATGCTCAAATCCACCTATGGCACGGGGTGCTTCGCCGTGCTCAATACCGGTCCGTCACTGGTTCGCTCGAAGAACCGGCTGCTGTCGACGATCGCCTACCGGTTTGACGGCGAGACGACTTACGCCGTGGAGGGCTCCATCTTCGTGGCAGGCGCAGCCGTGCAATGGCTGCGTGATGGATTGAGGATCATCGACAAGGCCGGCGATTCAGGGCCGCTCGCCGAACAATCCGACCCGACGCAGGATCTCTATCTGGTGCCGGCCTTCGTCGGCCTCGGCGCACCCTATTGGGATGCGGAGGCGCGGGGCGCGATCTTCGGTCTGACGCGCAACACCGGGCCTGCGGAGTTTGCCCGCGCCACGCTGGAATCGGTGGCCTTCCAAACGCGCGACCTACTCGATGCGATGCGCAAGGATTGGCCGGACGGTGGAGAGATGAAGGTCCTGCGTGTGGATGGCGGGATGGTGGCGAGCGACTGGACCATGCAGTGCCTCGCCGACATTCTCGACGCGCCGGTGGACCGGCCGACGGTCCTGGAGACCACGGCGCTCGGTGCCGCCTGGCTCGCCGGCTCGCGCGCCGGCGTATGGCCGGGCATGCGGGAGTTCGCCCGAAGCTGGGCGCTCGATCGTCAGTTCACGCCAGGCATGGGCGATGCGGAACGCGAGCGCAAATTGCGGGGATGGCGCGATGCCGTGCGCAGGACATTGAGCACTATGGAGCGATGATGCGCTTGTGGACCGCCTTGGCGACAGCCTGGGAAAGGTTTCTGCATTTGAGCTTCTGGCGGGCGGTCCGCAGATAGCTCCTCACGGTGTATTCCGAGAGCTTGAGGATCCCGGCGATATCCTTGGAGTCCTTGCCGCGCGCGGTCCATAAGAGGCACTCGACCTCGCGCGGGGCGAGAGCGGCGCCCAAAGGTGCGGCAAGAGACAACTCCTCGATCGCCTTCGCATGAAGGATCTGCGCTACCTCCGTTGCAGCGGATCCAAAACGGCCGATGAAGTCGATCCAGGCGTCGAGTTCCAGGTTCGCGCTCATCGAAAGAAGCGAACGCCTGGAAAAGCGGTCTATCGTGGGGATGGAGCAGCCATACGTTCCGATGCCGTGGGCGCGGGCGTCGGCCATGAATTCCTTCTCTCGCTCGTTCATGACGAGATCGTGCCACATGATCGGGTGCGTCGACGCGAAGCCCTCGCGAATGGTGGGGTCGAGATTGAGGTATGCGCGCAGGACATAGCGCGCGATCCATTCCGGCGGATAAGTGGTTCTGAGGAAAGGATAATCGAGAGGCCCGACGCCCGAGACGTTCATGTGGAAGGTCGTATGCGCCAAGCCGAGACCATCGCGCACCAGAAAGACAGCTTCTTCGACGCTCGTCGCGCGGCGTGCAGCCTGTATGATCTCACGTTCTGGCCGGATGGCACCGTCACGGCCATGGTTCATGCGACCCCCTATCTGTCCCAAATTGAGAATGCTCGGCAAAGTGGAGGATTGCAAGGGGGCCTATGCGTAGACGCGAAAACGTTACCAAGAAAAAGCCCCGGCGTTGCCGGGGCTTTCGCGGGCAGAGCCCGTGATCAGCTTGATCGGCGGCAGGTCAGCGCAGACGGCCGCTCGCGTGAGCCAGCATGGTGTAGACCTTGCCGGTATCCGAGGTGAGATAGGTCTGGCTCATCATATTGTCGCGATCGGTACGCGAGACATCGGCCAGCAGCTTTTCGAAATCGCGACAATACTGGTCGACGGCGTTACGGAACTCCGCGTCTGCCCGGTATTTGCGCTGGATCTCGTCGAAAGTCTGCTGCCCCTTCAGCGTGTAGAGGCGGCGCGTGAAAACGTTGCGTTCTCCACGGCGATACCGCTCCCAAAGCTCCACCGACGCGTCGTGGTCGATCGCCCGTGCGATGTCGAGCGACAATGAGTTAAGTGATTCCACCACGTGAAGCGGTGATTTCTCAGGAGAAGACGTGGTGGCATCGGCATGCGCTTCTTCGCGGGAGGCGCTGCGCAGGAGATCACGGATCCAGCCGCCACCGCCCGGAACCGCCTGGGGCGCGGATTGCTGCGCCGCGCGCGCCGGCGCGGGGCGAGGAGCGGCCTGCCGTGCCTGCTGCTGAGGCGTCGCATCCGCCCTCGGCCTTTCCACGATGCGCGGGGCGGCAGGTGCCGGTGCCTCGGTTATCATCTGGGCCGTCGCCTGGCGAGGTTGTCCCTGAGCCGGACCGGGCTGCGGGGCGGGAATGCTGGTGCCCACGTCATGCAGCCGTCCGGACTTCGCCACGATGTCGGAAAGCTCCTTGAGCGCGTTGATCTGTTCGGTGATCGCCCGGCGCATGGCCGAGGTGGACTGCTTCGCTTCCTCCGGAAGCTCGACGATACCGCGCTTCACATCCGCGCGGGTGGCTTCGATCTCTTCGCGGATCTCCTTTGCGCTGCGGCGCAAATCCTCCGTGGCGCCTGCGAAGCGGCTGGTCGCGGCCTCGACGACATCGTTGATGGATTCACGAATGGTCTCCATCGACTGGCGGGTTCTTCCTTCGGCCGACTCCACCGTACCTTCGATCAGGTGCTCGAAGGATTTCATGATCCGCTCGACACGCTCGGATTTCTCGACAAGCCCGTTCGCCAGCTCGTTCAGCGCCTGCTGCCGCCCCTCGAGGCTCTCGCCGAGGCTGCCCTGCGCCTTCTCGAGCAGCTCGGACGCCGTTTCGAGCACGCGGCTGTGATCCTCGAAGCGGCTGGCGATCGCGGAGATCTCGCTCAGGGTGCGATTGGAGAAGTCTGCCAACCGGCCGGAATTCGCGTTGATGAGGCTTGCGGAATTGGCGATCGTCTCTGCCGCCTTCTCCGCATTGCGGGCGAATTCCTGGGTCGTGCCGGACAGCCTTTCGTCCACCTGCGTCAAGTTGCTGGCAGCCATCTCGACGAGTTGACCGAGCTTGTCGCCGGAGGTTTCCAACTGACCGAGCAGTTCACCGACATTGCCCAGCAGATTGTTGCGGGCACGTTCCATGGCGCTGAGCGTCTCGGCCGTGCGGCTGGCCAGCGCGTTGACGAGAGCGGCGTTCTCCTGGCGCAGGCGCTCCGTCGTCTGCTGTGTGATCGCCTCGATGCCTTCGCGGAGTTCCCCGCCGCTCGTCTCGAAGCGCTCGACCAGCGGTCGTGCGGTCTCATCCAGGATACGTGCGATCTCGGAGGTGCGGCTCGCCAGCACCGAGTTGAATTCGCGCGTGCGCTCGTCCAAGCTGCGCACAGTCTCGCCGGTGCGCCGGGCGATGTGCTCGTTGATCGTCGCGAAGGTCTGGCCGATCGTATCGGCTGTCGAGACGAGATCGGCCTGCGTGCGCGCCAACTGCTGGCTTACATGCTGAGCGGTCTGTTCGGCGGTGGACTTCAAGCGCTCTTCGGCGCCGCCCAAACCTTCCTCGATCGCCGCTGTGGTGCGATCCGCGCTCTCTCCGAGCCGCTTTTCGACCTCGGCCACGCGGCTGATGATGGTCGATGCCGTGGAGCCGGCGGTCGTCTTCAAGCGGGTTTCGAACTCGGCAAGCTGCCCGGCGATCGCCGAAGCGCGCGCATCGAGCTCGGCCGAGGTCTGATGGGTGCGGGCGATGATGCGCTGATCCACTTCATCGAAAGTGCGCGTGACCAGGTTGGCATGCCCGGACAGAAGGGAGGAGGCCTCGTTGACCCGTGCAGCGACGCGGCCGTCGATCTCGTTGAAATTGTCCTGGAAGCTTTCGGTCCGCTCGGCTATCCGCTGGGCGGCGCCGTCGAAGGTGCGGTCGATCGTCTCCACGTGCTCGCCCAGAAGCCTCGCGGCCCCTTCGACGCGCCCGGCGATCCGGTCGGCGGCGCCGTCGAATGTGCGGTCGATATGCTCCACCTGGTCGGCGAGCGACCGTGTCACGGTCTCCACACGGCCGGCGATGCGCTCGCCGGCAGCGTCGACGGCCGTATCGATCTGGCTGACATGGCCGGTGATGGTCTGGACAACACCCTCCATGCGCCCGGCGATCCGGTCGCCCGCGGCATCGACGGCCACGTCGATCTGGCCGACATGGCCGGCGAGCGACTGGGCGACTGCCTCCACGCGCACTGCAGCCCGTTCGGCTGCACCGTCGAAGGTGCGGTCGATCTGCTCCACATGATCGCCCAGGCGACGCGCGACCTGCTCCGCGCGCGCGGCGATCCGGTCGGCGGCGCTGTCGAATGTGAGATCGATCTGGTCCGCCTGGGTGGTGAGGAGGTGCGCCGTGCCCTCGACGCGCGATGTGATGCGCTGATCGATGTCGTCGAGCACCTTCATCGTCTCCACACTCAGGGACGACGTCGCTTCCGTCACCTTGTCGCGCAGCGCGGAAGCGACCACGACGGCGCTGCTCTCCAGCGTCTGGCGAACCTTGTCGACGCCGATGGTCAGCGCCTTCTCCATGGTCCGTGTGCGTTCCTCGATCAAACCGGTATGGGCGGTGAAAGCTTCGTTTACATGATCGATATCGGCGCGGATGGCGGTCGTGAGCTCGTCGCGGTGTGCGCCGATCTTCGCAATATCCTCTTCGATCGCCGCGGAGAAGCTTCCACGCGTCTCCGCCAGCTTCTCGATCTGTCCTTCGATACGGTTCTCGAAGCTCGAATGGATTTCGTTGAGCTTGCGGATGTCGGACTGCAGGAGATCCGACAGGCGATCCTGGTTCTGCTCGAAGACGGTGACCTGGTTCCGGATTGCTTCGTCTACGCGTGCCTGGACCGATTCGAAGCGGCCGAGGCCGCTGTCTAGCCTGGCATCGAGCTCCGCATGGCCCTCCTTGAGCCGCTCGGCAAACTCCTCGGCTTTGCCCTGCAGCATGATCGAGGTGGAGGCCACCAGATCGGAAAGCTCGCCGTCGATGGTGTTTCTGCCGGTTTCGATGGCGGAGACGACATCCTGCTTGCCGCGCGCGAATGCGTCGGCCACATCGCGGGCGCGCTCAACCAACGTCTCATTGATGCTGCGTGCGCGGGCGTCAAGCGCGGACTCGAGCCGTTCGATGCCGGTGTCCAGAGCCTGGGCACGGGTGGAGAACTCCGAGAGCAGCGTCTCGCCGCGTTCGGTGAAGGTACGTTCGATCTCGCCCAGACGATCGGCAAAGAGCATGTTCAGGCGATCGGACGCGCTGTTCACGGAGGACATGAAGCTGCCGATGCGCTCGTCGAACACGGTGCCGAGCGCGCGGGTGGCCTGGTCCGTGCTCTCCGACAGGGTGGCCACGCGCGTGTCGAGCAACTCGGCAAGGCCGTTGCCCGACGTCGTGATCTGCTTGGAAAGGGTCTCGGCACGCTCGTTCAGCAACCGGCTGACCGTGTCGCTGGAACTGCTGATGCGCTCCAGGAATGCCTCGCTGGAATTGCCGAGGGCGGTGATCCGCGAATCGAGGAGGCCGGCAAGCGTTTCGCCCGAACCGGTGATCTGACCTGACAGGATCTCCGACCGTTCGTCGAGAATGCGGGCGACCGTCTCGCCCGTCGAGCCGATGCGTTCCGCGAAGGTCTCGCCCGACCGCTCGAGCACCGTCGTGAGCCGCTCCGCGGCGCCGTCGACGGTAAGCCGGATCTGCTCGCTGGTTGAATCCAGCTCTTCCTTTATGACCTCGTGTGCGCCCGTGATGGAGGCGCGGACACGTTCGGCGTGTCCCACGATGCCCTCGCGCTCGCTGCCGAGGCTGTCGACCAGAAGACGGATCCGCGCCTCGTTCTCCGAATAAGCGCGCTCCAGCTCATTGACCTCGGTGTGGACGAGGGTCTCCAACTCGACCGCCCGGGCCAGCGTGCGCTCGATGCCGTCACCCATCGCCTGCACTTCGCGGCGGATCGCCTGGCCCACCATCATCACCCGATCATGAGCAAGATTCTCCGGCTCGGTCAGGCGGAAGGCGATCTCAGCCATGTTACGGGCGGCAAGACGCATCTCCTGGGCGCGGCGGATCATCACCGCAAAGCCCCACAACAGCAGCACCGGCATAACGGCGGCGATGACCAGGCCGAATGCGGCAGGTGCCGCGAGCAACCCGTTCAGGCTGCGGATCTGCCAGATCTGCGGCCCATAGGCGAAGTGGGCGAAGCCGGCGCAAAGCGCGATCCAGACGACCGAGAGCGCGGCGGCGGCCCAATAGGCGGTGTAAGGCGCGCGCTGCTCCATCTTGCGCGCAAGGCGGAGATATTCGCCGTTCTGCTTGTCGTCGTTGGCCGGCAGGAAAGCGGGTGCGGCGGATGTGCTGGGCTGCTGTGCCTCGGCGCGGACAAGGTTCTCGGTAGGCTGCACGGGCTCGGTGGAGGAGGGGACGTCATCCGGCGCCGGTTCCATATCCTGGGCAAAAGGTTCCGGCTCGGCGCTTGCCGCCGGCTCCTCCGCGGTGGCATGATCGTCGTGCAGCCCCTCGCGCGCCAATTCCTCGGCAGCCAGTGTTATCTGGGCTTCGAGTTCCTCCATCGAGGCGGCCACGTCGAGATCGCCGTCCTCGACCGCCATCGACGCGGTCTCGAGTTCAAGGGCGTCCTCGAGTTCCTTCGCGAAGTCGTCCGCAGGTAACTTCTTCGTTGTATTGCGTGCCATGGCGCCGCCTACCCTGTACTTTACGGGATACATACGAGGCATCCCGAAATGGGATGCTCAAGACCCTTTTTTCGCCCACATCCTGCCCACTCGTATCGTAGTGGCACAAGTCGGTGATTAAAATACGTTTTAATGGCGATGCCCAGAAGTTTAAATATAAGGTTAATGAGAGACTGGCCGAATGCGGTATTTTTGCGGCGTCTCATTAACGCCTTGTCCATGGGGGTTAATTGGGATTAAACGGTAGCCTCTCCGCGGGTTCGCGTATCGGTGTTGAAGGTTTCAGACGGGGGCGGGAGTATGTCGGACTGGCAAAATGGCAACATTTCCAAATTGCTGCCGATCGATCTTGCACATCTTTCTCGTCAGACTCTTGGGGATGAATCGCTGAAGCGTGAGGTGCTGGGGCTGTTCCTCGTTCAGGCGACAGCCGCGCGAACCGAGCTTGCCCAGGCGAAGGGGGAGGCGCGCCGCAGCCTTGCGCACAGGCTGGTCGGCTCCGCCCGTGCGGTCGGTGCTTTCGCCATCGCCGCCTGTGCCGCGGAGCTGGAGGCTTCCCCCCAGTCCGAGGCGGCCGCCGAACAGCTTCCGCTCCTGATCGACGAGATGCAGCTTTTCCTGTCCGAGCAGATGGGCTGAGGACGGTCTCGACGGTTGACACGCCCCGCACAGCGGTTATCTCCGGCTATCACTTCTCCGCAGCCTGGACTGCCGCCGCCGGGATCGCCTCATGACCAAGCTGACATTCATCGCGTTCGACGGAACCGAGTTCGACCTGGAAGCCGAGAACGGCTCGACCGTGATGGAGAATGCCATACGCAACGGAGTGCCCGGGATCGAGGCGGAGTGCGGAGGCGCCTGCGCCTGCGCGACCTGCCATGTCTATGTGGACGAGCAATGGACGGAGATCGTCGGACCGCCGGAAGCGATGGAGGAAGACATGCTCGACTTCGCTTATGACGTGCGGCCCAATTCACGGCTGTCCTGCCAGATCCGCGTGCGCGACGAACTCGACGGCCTCGTCGTGCGCGTGCCGGAGCGCCAGGGCTGAGAAGGGGTAGACGAAGGATGGCATTCACCACGAAGACGGACGTGCTGATCGTCGGAGCAGGGCCGGTGGGCCTTTTCGCCGTCTTCGAGCTCGGGCTCCTCGACCTCAAATGTCATCTCGTGGACATTCTTGACCGGCCCGGCGGACAGTGCACCGAACTTTACCCGGAAAAGCCGATCTACGACATTCCCGCCTGGCCTGTGATCTCGGCGCAGGCGCTGGTGGACCGCCTGATGGAGCAGATCAGGCCTTTCAAGCCGCAGTTCACCTTCAACCGTGTGGTCAGCACGCTTGAGCGGCTGCCCGACGGCTCCTTCCGCGCGACCACGGACGAGGGTGAAGTGCTCGAGGCCAAGGCGGTGGTGATCGCCGCGGGCGGCGGATCGTTCCAGCCGAAGCGCCCGCCGATTCCCGGCATCGAAGACTATGAGGGCAAGAGCGTCTTCTATGCCGTGCGGCGTATGGAGGCGTTTCGCGGCGAAGACGTCCTGATCGTGGGCGGCGGCGATTCCGCGCTCGACTGGACGCTCAATCTGCAGCCGATCGCCCGCCGTGTAACATTGGTTCACCGACGGCCGGAATTCCGTGCCGCTCCCGACAGCGTCAACAGGATGTTCGCGCTTCAGGAGGAGCACAAGCTTGAATTCCAGATCGGCCAGGTGACCCGCCTTTCCGGCAAGGACGGAATTCTCACAGGTGCCACCGTGAAGGGGCCGGAAGGGGAGGTGGAGATACCCTGCACGCGGCTGCTCCCGTTCTTCGGCCTCACCATGAAGCTTGGCCCTATCGCCGACTGGGGCCTCAACCTTCACGAAAACCTCATTCCGGTCGACACCGAGAAGTTCGAGACCTCGGAGCCCGGTATTTTCGCCATAGGGGACATCAATCACTATCCGGGCAAGCTGAAGCTCATTCTCTCCGGCTTCCACGAGGCTGCCCTGATGGCCCAGGCGGCCAAGCGCATCGTCAGTCCTAACGAGCGCATTGTCTTCCAATACACGACGTCTTCCACCAGCCTGCAGAAGAAGCTCGGCGTGAGAAGCTGATCATCTGCCCTGCAACTGCCGCTTCTGGGCGGCTTCGATCTGCTGGAGGCGGTAACGCAGAAGCCGCATCATCCGGCTTTCGAAATTGATGCTCTCGATGCGATCGAATTTTTCCTGGGCGGCGTCGTGCTGGGCGAGAACGCGTTGCGTCGTCGCCTTCACGTCCTGAGCGAGCGCCCTGCACGTCTTTCTCCGGGGCAGGGCCTTCAGCGTGTTCTCGAGAAGCCGCGCATGGTTCTTCGCGATGCTCAGGTGGCTCTCTTCATGGCGCTTGATGTCACGGGAGAGGGTGTCCCAGATCATCCGGACCTCGGTTTCCGCGCGCCTGCGGTCCCGCCATCGCGGCAGGATCACCTTTGCTTTCACCGAGACGCGGGCATTGCCGACGCTGCACTGGCCGCGGGTTTCGGCATAGTCGATCCGCGTCGTGAATTCCATGTTGGTGGCGCCCGGATGGCGCTGGCCGGTGCTGTCGAGCTTGGGGCCGCGCGCGTGCAATTGCTGCTCGATTTCCGGCAGCGTCATGCCGCCGATCGGAAAATAGCTGTAGGTCTTGGAGATCGACGCCGCCGAGGCCGGGGTGAGCCCTGCTGCAAGCATGAAAAGGAAAGGCAGAGAACGTAACATTGAAAATAGCTCCTGCGCGCACCCCTCATGAACATTGCGCCAAGGAGACGGCGCACGCAATGAAAATCCGGAGGGCGAGGCGGTCTGCGCTTTCCGTTGGGTAAAAAGGTGTGTTGCCCGACGGAGGCAATTGATTTTGTGCGGTAGGAACCGCACAAGGATTTGTTCGCGACGGGGCATGAGGATGATCGAACCGCGGCAGTGGAACCTTGCTCACGGGCGCACCCTCCACCTTGGAGCGGAGGCGCTCATCATGGGCATCCTGAACGTCACGCCGGACAGTTTTTCCGATGGCGGCCGTTTCCCTTCGGTGCAAAGCGCGGTGGCGGCGGCGCGTGCTCTGGCGGCGCAGGGGGCGGCCATCGTCGATGTCGGCGGTGAATCCACGCGGCCCGGCGCCCGGCCGGTCAGTCCGGCCGAGGAACAGCGGCGTGTCCTGCCCGTCATCGAAGCCTTGGCGGGCGAACCCGATATCGTGATCTCGATCGATACTTACCGCTCCGAGACCGCACGGCTTGCCATCGAGGCGGGGGCGCATATCGTCAACGACGTGTTCGGCGTGCAGAAGGATCCGACCGTCGCCGCGGTCGCGGCGGAAACCGGGGCGGGGCTGGTGCTGATGCATACGGGCCGGGAGCGGCAGAAGTTGCCGGACGTCATCGCCGACGAGTTCCTGTTCCTGCGCCGTTCGATCGAGATTGCCCGGGAAGCAGGCAATGAGGACGGGCAGCTCGTGCTCGATCCGGGCTTCGGCTTTGCGAAGGAGTGGCAGGAAGACGCCGAGATCATGGCGCGCTTCGGGGAACTGATGGGGTTGGGTTTCCCGCTTCTCGTCGGCACCTCGCGCAAACGCTTCATCGGGCGCATAACGGGCCGTGAAATCGGGGAACGGGACATCGCGACGGCTGCGACGAGCGCGTTGCTGCGTATCAAGGGCGCTTCGATCTTCCGCGTCCACGATATTGCAGCGAACAGGGATGCGCTGCGCATCGCCGATGCTATGCTGGCAGCGGAGAAGTGAGGCAACGCCATGTATGTCATCCGGCTCAAGAACTGCGCTTTCTTTGCCCGGCACGGTGTGCTGGACGAGGAGGAGACGCTAGGGCAACGTTTCTATGTCGATGCGGAGCTATTCATCGAGCCGGGGACGGCCCTCGAAGAAGATTCCATTGAGAGCACAGTCGATTACGGCGTCGCCTTCACCTTGATCGAGGAGATCGTCACCGGCGGGCGACGATATCTCATCGAGACGCTGGCATTGAAGATCGCGCAGGCGCTGTGCGGGCGCTTTCCGCAGATCAGCCGTGCTTCGATCACGGTGCGAAAGCCCAACGCGCCCGTCGCCGGAGTACTGGATCACGTCGAGGTGACGGTTGACTGGCCCCAATAGGACCCGGGCCTTCCTGGGGCTCGGCGGGAATCTCGGCGATCCGGCACGCAGCATGGCCATCGCGCTCCAGACGCTGGACAGGCATGCGGATCTCGACGTCGCCCGTGTTTCATCGCTCTACCGGGCGCCGCCATGGGGCAAGACCGACCAGCCGGACTTCCTCAACGCGGTCGCCGAAATCGAAACCCGTCTGCAGCCGCGCGAGCTGCTTGATCTTTGTCTCGACACCGAGCGTGCTCTGAAACGGGAGAGATATGAGCGTTGGGGCCCCCGCCTCATCGACATCGACGTCCTGATGTTCGGCGATCGGAGGATTTCGCAGGACGCACTGGAAATCCCGCATCCGCGAATGCTTCAACGTGCTTTCGTGCTGGTGCCGCTGGCCGAAATCGCGCCGGGGCTGATGCTCGAAGGCAGATCGATAGGCGACCATCTGGAAACGCTCGATGCCGCCGGGATCGAGCGGATCAGCGACGACAGGTCCTGGTGGATGGAACCGGTCTAGTTTTGCGTCAGCGCGCTGACGGCTTTCGGGTCGACGCGCTTCAGGGTGATCCCGATCACCGGCACCAGCTCTTCTTCCACATGAACGGAGATCGTGACGTTCATCATATCCTTGCCGGAAAGCTGGGCGCGCATGGCTCCCGTCAGCGCGTTGCGGTGGATGGCGAAGACCGCATACTCGCCCTTGACCGAGCCGCCGATCACATCCAGGCCCTTGCCGGCCGCGCCATCGAGGAACGTGCCGCTGAAACCCGACCGGCTGCGCTCGACCTTGGCCGACATCGCCTGATTGAAGACGCCGACGCGGCAGCCGCCATCGAGCGACATGCCGACCTTGTCCTCCGGCGTCGAGCCGGCAAAATTGCAGACGAATTTCGTCCCCTTGTATTTCCCCGCGACGATCTCGCCGGGCCCGGTCCAGGCTCCCTCGATCCTCTCGAAGAACGCCCGCTCACGATCGGAAGCGGCAGCAGGGGCTGTAGCGCCGGCAACAAGGGCGGCTGTGGAAAGAAGGGCGACAATGCGCAGGAACATGGGACGGCGATCCACTGGCGACGACAATTTCGGAAGCATGAAGAAGTTTGGTTAAAGCTTTATCACTGTCCGGCCGACGAGGCGACCGGATCCGAGCTTATTTTGCGGTCGTGGATTGTTCCGGAGGACTGTCGGGGACTGGAGGCGGGGCCGCCGCAGCGTAAATCCAACGGCCTCTAGCTCCGGTTCCCGTCGGTTTTGGCAGCGAATTGCGTCAGCGCCTTCAGGAAATCGCCCATGCCGGGGCGCTCGACCGCACGAAACGGGAGGGGGCGTATGGCGGAGATGGCGGCGATGCCGATGCGGGCCGTCATCATGCCGTTGACCACGCCTTCGCCAAGGCGGGCCGAAAGCCGGGCGGCGATTCCGTGGCCGACGATCTGCTGCACGATGTTGTCGCCCATGGCCATCGAGCCGGTCACCGCGAGGTGGGCGAGTACATTGCGCGACAGGCGCAGGAAGCCGAGGAAGCCGGGCCGGCCGCAATACAACTCGGAAAGACGGCGCAGGAGCCGCGCCGCCTCGAAGATCACATAGCCCACATCCATCATTGCGCGGGGACTGACCGCCGTTACCAACGAAACGCGCTTGGCTGCATCCAGCACGAGCTTTTGCGCGCGCCGATCGAGCGGCGCCAGCAGCTCCCTTTCGGCGATCCCCAGGAGATCGCGGCCGTCGATGACGTCGTCTTCCATTTCCTTGATCTTCTGCCGTCCAACAGCCGTGTCCGGGTGGCTGTGAAAGAGCGCCGAGAGCTGGTCGATGACGGCCCGTGCATCCTTTGCATCGTCGCGCTCATAGGCGTCGTCGGCGCGCTGGCGCATCTTCTCCACCGAGGCCAGGCGGGAAAGCGCGAGGATTTCGCGGGCCAGGATGGCCAAAAGAGCGAGGGCGACCACCGCCGTGAGGGCCGCGCCCAGCCATCCGAGCCAATCCGCGCGCGAGAAGAGATCGCGAATGAGGCGATCCGCCCACAATCCGGCGGCGAGCGAGACGAGCATGCCCAGGGCTGCGAAGAAGATGGTGCCCAGCCGTGAGCGCCGTGCCGGGGCGGCTGGCGGGGGCGGGGCCGCCGCCGGTTCGAGTGAATCGAAGACGTCGATTTCGGCCGGCGTGACGGTAACCGTCTCGTCGAGTCTGACGGCCTGCGGCCGGCGCGTGTCTTCTCCCGCCTCCTTGCCGGCTTTGGCTTCCGGCGCGGGCTCGATCCGGAATGCGGCGGGGCGGCGCGGTTCGCTCATGCCAGCTTGTCTCCGAGAAGGAATTGCAGGGCGCGGTCAAGCCGAATGTGCGGCAGCGAAAGGGTGACGCCTTCCGCCGTGCGTTCGAGCCTGGGCGGGCGGAAGCGCACGAAGCGGATCGTCGGATCACCGGAAGGCGAGGGCGCGTCCTTGCGGAAAAGCGCTGCCGGGCTTTCCGGCAGGTCGCCCGGGAAGACCGCCGTCTCGGTTTCGCCGTCGAAGACCTCGTCACCAATGCTCTCACCGGCAAGCGGCGTGCCGATGATGACCGGAAGCGCCTGGCGGCCGCGCGTGACCTTGCCCTCACGGGTGGCACGCACGGCGGCCATGGCGACCACATCCACTGCGGCGCCGGAGAAGTCAGCCCGGGC
This sequence comes from Chelativorans sp. AA-79, assembly GCF_029457495.1. Classification (NCBI taxonomy): domain Bacteria; kingdom Pseudomonadati; phylum Pseudomonadota; class Alphaproteobacteria; order Hyphomicrobiales; family Phyllobacteriaceae; genus Chelativorans; species Chelativorans sp. AA-79. The sequence continues at coordinate 3,068,633 of NZ_CP120361.1, read as the reverse complement.
GATCGCCCGTTCGGCCAGCCGTCTGACGATCGCCTGCAGGCGGTCATGGCTTTCGTGGTGAATGTGGTCGGCCTTGGTAGCGGCGATCAGGATGCGGTCGATCCGCCGTGACACCAGGCCTGTGAGCAGGCTTCCGCGGCCTGGACGGAAGCAGGCGAGAATCTCCGTCAATGCCCGCTCCAGATCCTTGACCGCCGGTTCGCCGGCATTGATCGCCTGCATCGCATCCACCAGCACGATCTGCCGGTCGAGACGGGCGATATGCTCGCGGAAGAAGGGTTTCACCACATGCGTCTTGTAGGCCTCGTATCGCCGCTCCATCATGGCCTGCATGGAGCCGGGTCGCGACCGGCGGTCGCTCAGCTTCGCGAGGGGAGCAAAGGTGAGGGCGGGTGAGCCTTCGAGGTCGCCTGGCATCAGGAAACGGCCGGGTGGCAGGGTCGAAAGGGCACGATTCTCCCCCTTGCAGGCCTGCAGATAGCCCGCGAAACTCTCGAACAACTTGCGCGCCAGCATTTCGTCGGCATCCGCGTCCGGATCGACGCCGGCGGCGAGATCGCGCCAGGGGCGGGCGATGTCCTCGCGGCCCGGCAGTTCGGAGAGTTCGACTGCCTCCCGGCTGAAGGCGCCGAAATCCTTGCCAAGAAGCGGCAGATCGAGCAGCCATTCCCCAGGATAGTCGACGATATCGAGCGAGATCTTCCCGCGCGAAAACATCCGGCCCCAGGCCGAGGCTGATTCGTATTCTATCGTGAGCCTCAGTTCCGAAATGGCGCGGGTCGAGGAGGGCCAGATGCGCCGGTCCACGAGATCGGCGATGTGGTCCTCGTACTGGAAGCGTGGCACCGCGTCGTCCGGCTGGTGTTCCAGATAGGCTTTCGCGATGCGGCCGGAGGACTGCGACTCGAACAGCGGCAACCGCCCGCCATGGACGAGGTTGTGGACGAGCGCGGAGATGAAGACCGTCTTGCCGGCCCGCGAAAGGCCAGTGACGCCGAGCCGCACCGAGGGCGACCAGAGGCCGGTGGTCCGGTCGGCCACCGTGTCGAGAGCGATTCGGGCTTCGTCGGCGAGCGTTGTCAGCGATGGCAAAGGCCGGTCCTCGTATGCTCTCAGCGGCAACCGGATATAGGCGATCGGACGGGAGAATGAAAAGGGTACGGGCGGTGGACGGGATTAAAGCATGTCAGACGGTGAAAGGAAGGTTGCGAGAATTCCCTTTCCCGAAGCGATGCGCCACAGCGGCTCCGCGAAATCGATCACGGCGAGCGCTCCAGCCGGAAATCCCCTGCCGACGGCCGTTCTCGCCTGCGCTTCACCGCTGCGCGGGAGCGAAAACGCCAGTTCCTGAACCATCGGATTGTGGCCGACCACGAGCAGCGAATCCGCCACCGGAGCCGTGGCGATCAGGATCTGATAATCCGCCGCGTCGCCCCGATAGAGTTCGGATAAATAGGTGGTCTCGGGGAAAGGGGCTGCAAAGCCCCTCGCGACGCCCTCCCAGGTTTGTCTTGCGCGCAAGGCGCTGGAGCAGAGAACGAAGGCCGGACGGAACCCCTCGGTTCGCATCGTGATGCCGAGCATTGCCGCATCCCGCTTTCCGCGTTCCGACAGCGGCCGGTCGAAATCGGCCCCGCCCGCCTTCGGATGCGAGGCTTCCGCATGCCTGACCAGATAAAGCCGATGCAAGCGCCCCTCCATCTCCCGGCGGCGTTCCCGCTCTTCCTGCTGAGGCCGATCTTACGGGTTCGCATGCCTGCGCGCAAAACCGATTCGGCGTTCAGGAAGGGAATTGAACCGTTTGAAGAAGCACGGCGCTGCGGATGCCTGGCGATTTCCACCTAAGGATGACAATTGCGTTATTCCGCTACCGTTAGTGCTTGTCCCAGCCTTCACACCCGAATATATAGGCGCCGCTGGCAAGCTGTGGGGTTAAATCCATGTCCGATCTCGTCGATGCCGAATATGTACCCTCTGAGGACGAACCCTTCATGAACGAGCGCCAGCGGGCGTATTTCCGCAGCAAGCTGATCAAGTGGAAACACGAGATCCTGAAGGAAGCCCGCGAAACGCTGGAGGCGCTGCAAGAGGAGAATGCAAACCATCCTGACCTTGCCGACCGGGCCTCATCCGAGACCGATCGGGCCATCGAGTTGCGCGCGCGAGACCGCCAGCGCAAGCTCATCGCCAAGATCGATGCGGCGCTCCAGCGTCTCGACGACGGCACCTATGGCTATTGCGAGGAAACCGGTGAGCCGATTTCGCTGAAGCGTCTCGATGCCCGTCCGATTGCGACGCTTTCCATCGAGGCGCAGGAGCGCCACGAGCGGCGCGAGAAGGTTTATCGCGACGATTGAGGCGCTTCGACCTCAACAGGAAGAAAAAGGCCGGGACATCCCGGCCTTTTCTTTTCGCCACTGTCCGATTCTCCTGCGTGTGTACCAAAGGTGAGAAGAGGATTCGGTTGCAAGCCTTTCAATGCAATGCACGTTATGCTAGAGATTAGTTGCAAAGGATTGGAGGCGATCGTGGGCAGCAATGTCTGGCGCTGCGATGGTTGTGGTGTGGTGAACGATTATCGCAAGATCGACGAGTGGAGGTGGGTGACGATCAGGATAACATCCCACCGAGGCTCGGATCTGCTTGCGGGGGACTACGAACTATGCCCGACCTGTCGTCTCCGGTTGGTCGAGGATGCCGACCCGAAGAGATGGCCGTACCGGCCTTCTGCATTGAGGTAGGCTGCGGCACCGGGACAGACGATATAGGGGCTGGCTGCGGGACGATCAGATGATCGCTTCGCGTCGGAGTGCGGCGGCAAACGCAGCGCTGTCCGGTACGTCGATGCCGAAAGCCTCCCGCAACACGGTCTCGATATCCGCAGCAGACGTCAGTTCGCGCACATCCTCAGAGCCGTCGGACCGGCGGAATCTGAAACGCCTGTTCTGGAGTGTCCGACGGCCCTCACGGGCCGGGCGGGCGACCGCCAGCGTCCGCCGAAACGGTGAACCGGGATTGGTCGAGGTGAAATAGCTGGTCACCTCGTAATCCACATCCAGCTGTTCCTCCAGCCCGAAGCGGAAGAGCGAGCGCCATTCCTCACCGACTTTCGCCCGCAACCGCCACATTCCTCCCTCGTGTTCGAGACGGAAGGTTTCGTGTGGCGTCCGCTGCTCGCAGCCGGCTTCCAGACGAAGCGGCGCGGTGAGCGTCAGACCGCCGAAGCCGACATCGGCGAGATATGTGCCTTCCGGCATCTCGACCCGTAGCAGCATATGGCTCCGGGGCGTGATCGCATCGTCGGCTCGGCCCCAGAGCACACGCGCGCCGAGCCCCGAAACACTAAAACCGAGCGCGTCCAGCGCAGCCATGAAAACCCTGTTGTGCTCGAAGCAGTAACCGCCCCGGCGGGAGCGAACGAGCTTCTCCTGCAGCCCGGCAAGGTCAAGCCTGACAGGGCGGTGCATCAGCGGATCCAGATTCTCGAAGGGGATGGCGAGCGGGTGGAGGAGATGGAGGGCGGAAAGCGTTTCGAGCGTCGGCGCGCGCGGTCCATCATAGCCGATGCGCCGAAAATATGCGTCGAGATCGAATGTCTCCGGTCCTTCCCCCATCGGCTCCCTTTCAGGGCAATTGCATGATGGCGGAGAGTGGCTTCGTCGGTGACGATATGCAATAGCAGCCAGACCGGAGGCGTCTTCTTTCCGTCGAACCCTCCGGCCGCTTGAAGGAGACCGGTATGAGCGCGTTTGTCGAGCGCGTCGGGCGGGCGGCGCAGTCTCTGCGCGCACTGTTTCCCGAAACGCCGCTGCAGCAGAACGATTATCTTTCCAGGAAGACAGGTGCGCGCATCTTCCTCAAACGTGAGGACCTGACGCCTGTCCGCTCCTACAAGCTGCGCGGTGCGTTCAACTTCATGCGCAAGGCGATCGCCGCCGGTGCGGGCGAGGAGGGTTTCGTCTGCGCGTCCGCCGGCAACCACGCGCAGGGTTTTGCCTTTGCCTGCCGTCATTTCTCCCGCAGGGGCGTGGTCTATATGCCGGTCACCACGCCGCAGCAGAAGATCGACAAGACCAAGCTTTTCGGTGGCGAATGGATCGAGGTGCGGTTGATCGGCGACTTCTTCGACGAGTGCAACCACGCGGCGAAGAGCTTCGCGGGCGAGAGCGGCGCGCTCATGGTCCCGCCTTTCGACCATGGCGATATCATCGAGGGACAGGCGACCGTGGCGCATGAATTGGCCGAGCAGCTTGATGGCCAACTCAGCGACGCATTGGTGCTCCTGCCGGTGGGCGGAGGCGGACTTGCTGCCGGCGTCACCGCGTTCCTGCAGGAGAGCGGCATTGGCGCCCACTTCGCCTTCGCCGAGCCTGCCGGCGCGCCGAGCCTGGAAAGGAGCCTTTCGGCCGGAAAGAGGGTGAAGCTGCCGCAGGTGGATAATTTCGTGGACGGCGCAGCCGTGGCGGAAATCGGGCGCGAGCCGTTCAGGAAACTCAAGAGCTTTTCACCGCAAGATATTAATCTTGTTCCTGAAAACCGCCTTTGTGCCACCATGATCGAGATGCTGAATATCGAAGGTGTGGTTCTGGAGCCGGCGGGAGCGCTCGCAATCGATTCCCTCAAGGATCTCCCGCGCAAGGAGATCAGGGGACGCACGGTCGTCGCCGTGGTTTCGGGCGGCAATTTCGATTTCGAGCGGCTGCCGGACGTGAAGGAGCGGGCATTGCGCTTCGAGGGGCTGAAGAAGTACTTCATCTTCCGTTTTCCGCAGCGGCCGGGCGCATTGCGGGACTTCCTCGAGCTTCTTGGGCCGGACGACGACATCACCCGATTCGAATATCTCAAGAAATCCGCCCGCAATTTCGGCTCGGTCCTGATCGGGGTCGAAACCAAGGACCCGCGCAATTTCGCCGTACTCAGGCGGCGCTTCCAGGAGTCCGGCTGGGCCTATCAGGACATCACCGACAACGACACGATTGCGAGCCTTCTGATATGAGGAGGGAAACGGTCTATATCGTGCTCTTCCGCGGGGTGGGCGGGGCAACGCAGCTTCCCGTGGAGCGCCTGCGCGCTGTTTTGAACGGAGCGGGCTTCGCCAACGTCTCCACCTATATCAACAGCGGCAACGCCCTGCTTTCTTCTCCGCTCGGCGCAGAGGAGGTCGCCCGCAAGGTCGCTGCCGCGGTCCGCGAGGGAATGGCCTTCCAGAAGAGCGTGCTTGTGCGGAGCCTTGCCGAGTGGGAGGAATTGATTGCGGGCAATCCCTATCCGGAGGTGGTCGGCGTGCCGACCAAGCTTCACGCCTTCGCCCTGGAGCGCGCACCCGAACCGGATGCCGTGCATGCCCTGCAAGCCAAGGCCGTGGGGACCGAACGTTTCGTCGTGAAGGGTCGCTCGCTTTATCTGCACGCGCCTGACGGCATGGGACGCTCGCTCTTCGCGCCGAAGATCGAGCCGACGCTGCAGGTGGCGATGACCGCCCGAAACTGGCGGACGGTGCTGGCCTTGCAGGAACGCGCCGCGGCGATCCCGCTGAATTGATGCGGCTTCTCTTTTCGCAGCGCACAACATTTCGTTTGCGCTTTCAGCCGCGATACTCCATATGAGGCCCATAGGCGCATGAGCCGGGTCTTCTGGCTTTCTCGAAACGGGACTGGTTGCGTCTCATCCTCCTCGGGTTCCCACCGAATCGGCAGGAAGGAAAAGCCCCGGACCATGGTCCGGGCGCGACAGCGCAGCCGTGCGGGCAAACCCGCCGCCTTGTCGTTCATCAAAACCACGGTTCGGCAGGTTGCGCCCTGCCATGGACCGATTTGCGCCTGCCTTTGAGGGCCGGCGCTCGAGAGAGAAAAACGATTGACCAATGACAATATTGCGAAACCAGAGGGTTTCGCCCGCCTCGGGATCACCGGCGCCCTTCTGAACGCCGCCAACGCCGCCGGCATGACCGAGCCCAAGCCCATCCAGGAGAAGGCGATTCCGCCTTTCCTCGCGGGACGCGACATTTTGGGCGTTGCCCAGACCGGCTCCGGCAAGACAGCCGCCTTTTCGCTCCCCATCCTTTCGAGGATCATCGGACTCGGCAACAAGCGCCGCCCGCGCACGGCGCGGGCGCTGATCCTCGTGCCGACGCGGGAGCTTGCGGTGCAGATCGAAAAGGTCGTGCGGGACCTTTCCAAGGGCGCCCATATCTCCACCGCGCTTGTCCTGGGCGGCGTTTCGCGCCACTCGCAGGTGAAGCGGATGGCCCCCGGCGTCGACGTCCTGATTGCCACTCCCGGCCGGCTGACGGATCTGGTGCGCGAGGGTGATGTGGTGCTTTCGGAGACCACCTGGCTCGTGCTCGACGAGGCGGACCGCATGCTCGACATGGGGTTCATCAATGATGTCCGGCGCATCGCCAAGGCGACGCACCCGGCGCGCCAGACCGCGCTCTTCTCGGCCACCATGCCGAAGGAAATCGAGATGCTGACGGCGAGCCTGCTGCGCGAGCCGGTCCGTATCGAGATATCGCCCCAGGGCACGACGGCGGCAGAAGTTCGCCAGAGCGTGGTCATGGCCCGCACCAAGCAGAAGCGCCTGGTGCTTGCCGAAATGCTCGCCGACGAGAAGATGGGCCAGGTGATCGTGTTCGCCCGAACCAAGCACGGTGCTGACCGCGTGACCCGCGATCTCCAGCGCGACGGCTTCGACGCAGCCGTGATCCACGGCAACAAGTCCCAGAACGCCCGGCAGCGGGCACTGAACGATTTTCGTGACGGTTCGGTGCGCATTCTCGTGGCGACCGACATTGCCGCGCGCGGCATCGACGTGCCCGGCATCAGCCATGTGGTGAATTTCGATCTGCCGGACGAAGCGGAAAGCTATGTTCACCGCATCGGCCGCACGGCGCGCAACGGCGCCGACGGCGAAGCGGTTACACTGTGCGATCCGAGCGAGTCGTCGAAGCTCCGGCAGGTGGAGCGGGTCATCCGCATGCGGCTCCCGATCGTGAAAGATGTCACGCGGGAACCCGATGCCGCACGGAGCAACGTCACACCCTTGCCGGCCAATGACCGCCCGCGCGGCGGCAAGCCCGAAGCCAGGCCCACGAAGAGCGCGGGCGACCGGACGGCGTCAAAACCGCCGCGCCGCAAGCGCAATCGCAAGGGTGGCCCAAAGGGCGCAGTCCGCTTCGCGTCCCGCGCCGCCTGAAACCGGAATACCGGAGGCCTGCCACGCGGCAGGCCTCTTTTTATCGACGCTGGACATCCTCACGCCGCGTCTGGCCCAATTGCCTGCCTTCCTTTCCTGGGATAGGCAGCCTCCACGAGAATCTCCGAGGAAACGGCGGGAGGAGGCGTTTCGATGGCAGGGATCGCGGCTCTCACGGCCGCCTATATCCTATCGCAGTTCTATCGCTCCTTTCTTGCCGTGCTGACGCCAGCGCTGACCGCCGAGCTCGGAGCGACCAAGGCCGATCTCTCGGCAGCGTCCGGCGCGTGGTTCGCTTCCTTCGCCCTCATGCAGTTCGCCGTCGGCGTGTCGCTCGACCGCTACGGCCCGCGGCGAACCGCCTCGGCGATACTTGGTCTTTGTGGCGGTGGCGGTGCGTTTCTCTTCGCTTTCGCCTCCGCGCCCTGGATGGTCATCGCCGCCATGGCGATGATCGGTGTCGGATGCTCACCGGTGCTGATGGCCTCGGTTTTCATTTTCGCCAAGACCTATTCTCCCGCGCGGCTTGCGGTCCTGATCTCCTGGCTCGTCGGTATTGGCACCATGGGCAATGTCATCGGCGCGGCACCGCTGGCGGCGGCGGCGGAAGCTTTCGGCTGGCGCGAGGTGATGGCGGGTCTCGGCGTGCTCACCCTGGCGGTTTCTGCCGCCATTCTCCTCTTCGTTCGCGATCCGGCTGCCGACGGTGCACCGTCCGGTTCCGGTCTTCGGGGCTATCTCGAGCTTCTGCGCATGCGCGTGCTCTGGCCCATCATTCCGCTCACCGCGCTGAGCTACGCGCCGGCAGCAGGCATCCGGGGCCTGTGGGCTGGACCCTATCTAGCCGACATCTTCGGTGCAGAATCGCTGCTGATCGGGCAGGTGACGCTCTTCATGGCACTGGCGATGGCGGCGGGCTCCTTTCTCTACGGGCCGCTCGACACTCTTTTCGGCACGCGGAAATGGGTGGCCGTGGCGGGCAACGGCGTCAGCGTGGTCGCCCTTGTCTGGCTCGCCGTCCTCCCCGCCGGAACGATGGGCAGTGTCACCGTGGTTCTGGTGGTGGTGGGCCTCTTTGGCGGCAGCTATGGCCTGTTGATGGCCCATGGCCGCGCCTTCCTGCCGCCGCATCTGACCGGGCGTGGGGTCACTCTCCTCAATTTCTTCTCGATCGGCGGCGTGGGAGCGATGCAGTTCGCCACGGGCGCTCTGTTCTCCGAGTTCAGCACGTCGGGCGAGCCGGCGGCCGCATATCAGTGGCTGTTCGGCTTTTACGCGGCGATGCTGGCCGCCAGTCTGGCAATTTACCTTATGGCACGCGACGTGCCGCCCGAACGGACGGTGCGCCACGCGCCCCAACCGGTGGAACGCTGATCAGGAAAATCCGTCCGCCAGGGAGCGGAATGGCCGAAGCATTTGCCACGGCGGGCGGGCAGACGCGAAAACAAGAGCTTGCCTTGAAGGGAGCCGGTTTTTAGGTTCGAGCCAAGGCATGATGAATATGCCGCAGGCGGCCCGCTCGCCGCAGAAGCCTTCCGCAGAACGAGGAATCGCCCCCATGTACCCATCGGTGATCGAAGCCATCGGCAACACGCCGCTCATCCGCCTGCGGCGGGCCTCGGAGGAGACTGGCTGCGAGATCTACGGGAAGGCTGAATTCATGAATCCCGGCCAGTCCGTGAAGGACAGGGCAGGGCTCTTCATCATCCGCGACGCGGAGAAGCGGGGGCTCCTTCGACCCGGCGGCGTTATCGTCGAGGGTACTGCCGGCAATACCGGCATCGGCCTGACGGTGGTGGCGAAGGCGCTGGGCTACCGTACGGTGATCGTGATCCCGGACACACAGAGCCAGGAGAAGAAGGACGCGCTGCGCATTCTTGGCGCCGAGCTGATCGAAGTGCCTGCGGTGCCCTACAGAAACCCGAACAACTATGTGAAAGTGTCGGGCAGGCTGGCTGAACAGCTTGCGCGCACGGATCCGAACGGCGCGATCTGGGCCAACCAGTTCGACAATGTCGCGAACCGCGACGGTCATGTCCGCACGACGGCCGAAGAGATCTGGAGCCAGACCGGAGGCAAGGTGGATGGTTTCGTTTCCGCCGTCGGCACCGGCGGCACGCTGGCCGGTGTGTCCGAGGGACTGAAGCACAAGCGCGGCGATATAAAGATCGGGCTGGCCGATCCCAGGGGGGCGGCGCTTTTCAGCTACTACACCGCCGGCGAGCTGAAGGCGGAGGGAAGTTCGATCACCGAGGGCATCGGCCAGGGCCGCATTACGGCCAATCTGGACGGCTTCGAGCCGGATTTTTCCTATCAGATACCGGACGAGGAGGCGCTGCCGATCATCTTCTCGCTCGTCCAGGAAGAGGGGCTCTGCCTCGGTGGGTCGACCGGCATCAATATCGCCGGCGCGATTCGGCTGGCCAAGGATCTGGGACCCGGGCATACGATCGTGACGATCCTGGCCGACTACGGCACGCGCTATCAGTCGAAGCTCTTCAATCCGGCCTTCCTGCGCGAGAAGAATCTCCCAGTGCCGGCCTGGATGGAGATGACGCCCGATATTTCCGTGCCGTTCGAGCCCGTGCCGGAGAACTGAGCGGCGGGCCTCAGTTTCGGCCGCCGTCGACGCGCGGCAGGTTTCCGCAGTCGTTCGGGGGCGGGGTGCCCGCGAGACTGTCCGCTATCCATTGCACGGCCTCATCGGTGCTCTCGGCAAGGATCCCGAGATGGTCGCGGCCCTGACCGAGATTGAAGCGCACGGGCGTGCCGCTGCGGCAGGCGAGTTCTGCGAAATCGAGCGTGACCTGCGGGCTTACGATCGGGTCCGCCGTGCCCTGAGCGAGGAACAGAGGCCCTCCGGCGCCGCTGGCATCCGGTACGTTGCGCGCGAGCAGCGTCTTCCAGGGCTCGGTCTCGGTCAGCTCACCATGGATGAAATCACGATTGATCGCCTTCTCGCGCTCGGCAAGGACGAGACCCTGCAGGGGGCCCTCCATGCAGTCGCTCGCAATGCGGTCGATGGCGGCAATGGCGTCCTGATCGAGCAGCGGCGAAAGCGGCGCGTCGAAAACCTTGTTCCATGACCACATCGCGAGCGCTGTGAGCACCTTGCCCGCCTTGCTCGGGAGATCGTCTTTCAGAAGCTTGGCGAGATCGGTGGCGGGTGCTGCGGCGGCCACGCCGGCAAGGTCCAGCTCCGGCGCGTAGGAGGCGGCGATCTGCCCGGCAAAAAGGGCGGCATGACCGCCTTGGGAGTGGCCCCAGACGGCGAATCGGTTCGTTGCGCCGGCGCCCCCGACATGGGCCGCGGCACGGACGGAATCGAGCACCGCTCGGCCTTCGCTCTCTCCCACGAGATACGGATGTGGCGAGGGCGTACCAAGTCCCGGATAGTCGGTGGCCGCCAGCACATAGCCGCGTTCGAGGAATTCCGCTGCGCCGGGCACATGCTCGAAGAAGTCCGCCCTCAGCGACGGGGCACAACGGCTCGTCACGCCTGTCGTACCGTGGGCCCAGGCGACGACCGGGCGCCCTTCCGCGGGGGCTCGCCCCGCGGCGCGGCGACCACGCCGGAAACGGTGATCGGTTCGCCGGAAAGGCCAGTGGAGACGTAGAGCACACGCCAGGCCTGTGCCTCGCCGGGGACGGGAACGGGCAGAGGTTCCACGCGAAGGACATCGCCGGGCGCTCCGGAAATCGTCAAGCTTTGCGTTCCGTAGAACGGGCCGGGTTCTGTCGGCTCGACGAGCCACCCCCCGGTAAGAACCGTTGCCACGAGCGCCGGGACAGCAAACGATCGCGGTTTTCCGGTCCTTTGATCCGCCATAGGGGTTCTCCGTGCAGATATGGGCTGCAGCTTCCTCAGATTAATTTGCTATCACCTTAAAGGAAACGGCAAAACTCCCCGGTTCCCATCCCGCAAGCTCGAGGGTATGTCTTTAGCCGATGCATTCGAGCCGGTTTTCAGGCGCACGATCACGACCACGAATGGAGAAAACGATGCGCACCGAGGCGCTGTTTCGTGAAGAGCCTTATCTGTCCTCCGCGGAAGCGGCCGTCCTTGGGATCAACGAGCGCGGCGGCGTTATTCTCGACCGCACCGTCTTCTACGCGACATCCGGCGGGCAGCCGGGGGATACCGGTCATTTCCTGCGTGCGGACGGCTCGAAGATCGCCATTGCGGCGACGGTGACGGGAGAAACCAAGGACGATATCGTCCATGTGCCCGCGGCGGACCAGGCGCTTCCGTCGGTGGGCGAGCAGGTGACGATCGCGATCGATTGGGAGCGGCGTCACAGGCTGATGCGCATGCACACGGCTTGCCATCTCCTGAGCGTGGTCTGTCCCTTTCCGATTACGGGGGCAGCCGTGGACGAAACGGATTCGCGCATCGATTTCGATCTGCCCGACGCAGGCTGGACCAAGGAAGGGGTGACGGAGCGCCTCATGGAGTTGGTGGAGGCCGACCACCCCGTCTTCACGCGCTGGATCGGCGAGGAGGAGCTTGCCGCCCATCCGAACCTCGTCAAGTCGAAGAATGTTCGCCCTCCGGCGGGTGCCGGCCGCATCCGGCTCGTCTGCATCGGTGAGAATTCATCCGTCGACAGCCAGCCCTGCGGCGGCACGCATGTGGCGCGCACGGGCGAGGTGGGAGAAATCCATATAGGCAAGATCGAGAAGAAGGGGCGGGAGAACCGCCGCTTCCGCATCCGCTTCGGCCCGCCACCCCCGGCGTGACCGGGCGGGGCACTTGCCGGAGGGCCGCCGACCCTATCTATTGTGATCGGCTCCTTTTCGCGGGATACGGCAGATGATTTGCTGAGGAAGTTTTTGGGTGCACGCATGAGCGACAAGAGTCCCTTCATTGTCTCCGCCGGATGGCTCGAGGAGCGGCTTGACGAGCCGGGCCTGTCGATCGTCGACGGCTCCTGGTACTTTCCGGGCCGCGACGCGCGGGTCGAATACGAGGCGGCGCACATCCCCGGCGCGGTGTTTTTCGATCAGGACCTCGTCGTTAACCCGGACTCGGACCTGCCGCATGCAGTGCCCGATCCCCTGACATTCGAGCGCCACGTCAGCTCCATGGGCATTTCCCGGGACGACACCATTGTCGTCTATGACGGCCCGGGGCTCATGTCGGCGCCGCGCGTCTGGTGGATGTTCCGGTCGATGGGGGCGGAGAAGGTCTTCGTGCTCGAAGGCGGTTTCGAGCGCTGGCGGGCCGAGGGGCGGCCGGTGACGAGCGAGCCGACCAAGATCGCCCCCACCGCGTTCGTGCCGGAATTCGATGAAAGCCGCGTGGTTTCCTTCGACCAGATGCGTCATATCGTGGAGAAGCGTGAAGCACAGATCGCCGATGCCCGCGCCCCCGGCCGCTTTGCCGGCACGGAGCCCGAGCCGCGGCCCGGCCTGCGCTCGGGCCACATGCCGGGCGCCGTGAACATACCGGCCTCGTCGCTGTCGGAGAACGGCGAGCTCCTGCCTCTCGATCGCCTGCGGGAGACGCTTGAAGCCGCAGGACTTGACCTAAACAAGCCGGTCGTGACCTCCTGCGGTTCGGGCGTCACCGCAGCGGTGATCTCCCTGGCGCTGGAGTCGCTCGGGCACAAGGACGCCCGGCTCTATGACGGCTCGTGGAGCGAGTGGGGGCGGCACGAGGATACGCCCGTCGTGAAAGAACGGAAATGACCGCCAAGGCGACATCGTCACGTGGCCGCGTCCTGACGGCCGTTGTCACCCATCTCCAGATGGGAGTGCAGCCGCAGCACTATCCGCCGGCTCCCGCCGGCATGCAACTCGCGCTTTTGAAGTGCCGCGACATGCCCCTCCACTTCTATCGCTATCTTTATGACCGGGTCGGCCGCGAGTGGCACTGGACCGCCGCTTTGACTCTGAGCGATAGAGACCTCAAGGAGAGGGTCGACAGCGACCGGGCGGACATCCGCGTCCTGTATCTGGACGGCGCCCCCGCCGGCTTTTTCGAACTACGCCTGCTTTCCGAGCAGGAGTGCAGGCTCGTTCATTTCGGACTGATGCCGCATGCGATCGGGCGCGGCCTCGGCCGCTGGTTCCTGGGCACCGCGATCCGTGCAGGCTGGGAACATGCGCCGCGCATCGTTTCGGTCGAGACCTGCACCCTCGACCATCCGGCTGCACTGCAGCTCTATCAGAAGCTGGGATTTTCGCCCGTATGGCGCCGGGAAGAGACGGTGAGCGAACTATCGCCCGAGGCCCGCGCCGCGGTTCTTCTCCGCTCCTGACATCCGGACGCAGCATATCGTTCCGTTCATGCCCGATTCAGGTGCGCTCGGCATGATGCGGCCGTTCGACCAATCCGGAGCATATTTATGCTGAACCGCCGCCAAATCCTGTTTGTCGCTCTTGCCTCCGCCGGGGCTACCGCGCTGCCCGGGGGCGCGCTTGCCCAGGCGGAAATGCCCTCCGAGGCGCAGATCATGCGCAGGCTGGATGCCGCCCCGCGCGAGCGGATCCGGCCCGAGGAGCGGGTGACGATCGACCAGTTCAAGCGCCGACCGGACCTGCGCCGCCGCGCACCTTCCATCGACATCCAGGCGATCAATTTCGCGTTCAACTCGGCCGAGATCCCGCCTTCGCAGTACCCCAAGGTCGACCGGATCGCAGCAGCCCTGCGCCAGATCGCGCGCCGGCGGCCGGGCACGCGCATCCTGCTCGAAGGCCATACCGACGCGGTGGGCTCCTACGGTTACAATTTTCGCCTTTCCGAAGAGCGGGCGCGCTCCCTCGAGAATATCCTCGTCCGGCATTTCCGCATCCCGCCACGCATGCTGGAAACGGTTGGCTATGGCGAGGAGTTCCTGCTCGTGCAGACGCCCTATGAGAGCTGGGAGAACCGCCGCGTGACCTTGCGGCGCATCGACGATTTCGTGCGATAGCTTTCCGAATCAGGAATCGGGTGGCCTGAACGCCACCCGATCTCCAATCTTCTCCGGATTCTGAAAGATGACGGGAGAAGATCGATGGGCCTTATCAAATTCGTCGCCATTCCCACGGAAGAGGCCAGAGCGCTGCAAGGAGGTGAGCGGGACGCTTACGGCAATCCGCCCGAGCGTCTCATTTCGGACGGCGATGGCGTACCCTGCCGTCACTGTCTGCATAACGTGCAGGCGGGAAAGCCTTACCTGGCTTTGGCGTACCGGCCGTTTCCGCATCTGCAGCCCTATGCGGAGACCGGGCCCATCTTCCTCTGCGCAGAGGAATGCGCAAGGGCAGAGGAAAGTGACGTGATGCCGGAGATGTTCCGCGCCTCGACCGAATTTCTTCTCCGTGCCTATGGGTACGACGACCGGATCCTCTACGGGACGGGCGCGGTCACCCCGAAGCAACTCGTCTGCACCCATTCGCACGAGCTGCTGCAAAGGCCGGACGTCGCTTACCTGCACCTGCGCTCTGGCCGTTACAACTGTTATCAGTGCCGCATCGAGCGGGCGTGAAAAAGCCCGTCTCAAAGGCGGCTGGATTGGACGGCTTTTCCGGCGGTCAGGCCGCCAGAACAGCCCTGGGCTCGGCCATCTCATAGCCGAGTGCCTCGGCCACGGCGCGATTGGTGATGCGGCCCCTATGTACGTTGAGACCGTTGCGCAGGTTCGGGTCGTCGGCGAGGGCTTTCAGCCCTTTATCGGCGAGTTGCAGGCCGTAATGCAGGGTCGCGTTGTTCAGGGCGTGGGCCGAGGTGACGGGCACCGCGCCCGGCATGTTCGCCACGCAGTAATGGATGATGCCGTCCACCTCATAGGTGGGGTCGGAGTGGGTGGTGGCATGTGAGGTCTCGAAACAGCCACCCTGATCAATGGCGACGTCCACCAGGACCGCGCCGTTCTTCATGCCGGACAGCATCTCGCGGGTAACGAGCTTCGGCGCGGCAGCCCCCGGGATCAGCACGGCGCCGACGACCACATCGGCGGAGAAGCATTCCTCCTCCAGTGCCTCGACGGTGGAGTAGCGGGTGTGTACGCGACCGTTGAAGATGTCATCGAGCTGGCGCAGCCGTGGAATCGAGCGATCGACGAGGGTAACATCGGCGCCGAGGCCGACCGCCATCTTCGCCGCATTCAAACCAACCACACCGCCGCCTATGATGGCAACCTTGCCAGGCAGCACGCCCGGCACGCCGCCGAGCAGAACGCCGCGTCCGCCATTGGCCTTCTGCAAGGCCGTGGCACCGGCCTGGATGGCGAGGCGGCCGGCGACTTCCGACATCGGCGCGAGCAACGGCAGGCCGCCGCGCTCGTCCGTCACCGTCTCATAGGCGACCGCCGTCACGCCGCTTTCGATCAGTCCCTTGGTCTGGTCCGGATCCGGGGCGAGATGCAGATAAGTGTAGAGGATCTGCCCTTCACGGAGTTGCACCCACTCGGAAGGCTGCGGCTCCTTCACCTTCACGATCATGTCGGAACGGGCGAAGACTTCCCCGGCCGTCTTGGCGATCGCGGCACCGGCGGCGCGATAGGCGTTGTCGTCGGCGCCGATCCCGGCGCCAGCGCCGGTCTCCACCAACACATCATGGCCATGGGCCACATATTCGCGCACCGCGCCCGGCGTGAGGCCGACACGATATTCGTGGTTTTTGATTTCCTTGGGACATCCGACACGCATTGCCGCCTCCAGCGAGCCTTGGTTCAAGTGTGTCCAAGCAAACCACAAACCGGCTCGCAGGTCCTTGCGAATATGTTTGCCCGGGGCGGCCTGTTTCGTTATTTCTTGCGTAATAGGGGGGCGATCAGGGAGGAAGTACGAAAGATGCGGCTCGACAGGATTGATATTGCTATTCTGGACGCCCTCCAGCAAGACGGGCGCATGCCCAATGCCGCACTGGCGGAGAAGGTCGGGCTCTCACAATCGGCTTGCTCGCGCAGGCTCGACAACCTGGAAAAATCGGGTGTGATCAAAGGCTATCACGCCCAGATTTCCAACGTGGCGCTCGGCCACAGGATGACGGTCATCGTGCATATCTCGCTCTCAGGTCAGTTCGAGAAAACGCTGTCGGAGTTCGAAGCTGCCGTGAAGCGCTGCCCCAATGTGCTCTCCTGTCATCTGATGTCGGGTGAGTACGATTACATCCTCCGGATCGCCGCCCGCGACCTGGAAGACTATGAACGCATCCACAAGGAATGGCTGACCGGCATGCCGCATGTCATCAAGATCAATTCCTCCTTCGCGTTGCGGGAAGTGGTCGACCGGACAGCCATCGGAATCCGCCCGGAGATGGCCTGAGGGCAGGGCGCGGGTCATCGCTCTGTCACCGGAATCTGCTGGACTGGATATCCTTCCAGCGCGACACTTCTCGACCACGGGCAAATGCCCTAACGAGAACAGCCTTCATCCAGAGGAGAAGATTCGTGGACGCCCTTCATCCCATTTCCCGACGCTCGTTTCTGTCAGGCGCTGCCGCCTCCGGCGCCCTGCTCGCGCTGCATCCCTTCTCCGCGCGCGCCGCCGCCGACCAGGCACACCTGCGCATCATGGAGACGACGGACTTGCACGTGCATGTGTTTCCGTATGACTACTACGCCGACAAGCCGAACGACACGATGGGGCTCGCCCGCACGGCTTCGATCATCGACCAGATCCGCGCCGAGGCGACGAACTCGATGCTGGTCGACAACGGCGACTTCCTGCAGGGCAACCCGATGGGTGACTACATCGCCTATGAGCGGGGCATGAAGGAGGGGGACGTTCATCCGGTCGTCAAGGCCATGAACACGCTGGGCTATGAATGCTCGACGCTTGGCAACCACGAGTTCAATTACGGGCTCGACTTCATGTTCAAGGTGCTGGCGGGGGCGAATTTCCCGTTCGTGTGTGCCAACCTGACCAAGGGGACACTGGCGGCGAACCCGCGGGACGACGAGCTTTTCCTCAAGCCCTACGTGATCCTCGACAAGAAGCTCACCGACGGGGCGGGGGAGGAGCATTCGATCCGCATCGGCCTCATCGGCTTCGTGCCGCCGCAGATCATGACTTGGGACGCGCGGCAACTGACAGGCAAGGCGATGACGCGCGACATCGTGAAGTCAGCCGAGGCCTGGGTGCCGCAGATGAAGGAGGAGGGCGCGGAGCTCATCATCGCGCTGTCCCATTCGGGCGTGGGGCCGGCGCAGTATGAGGAGAACCTGGAGAACGCTTCGCTGCTGCTTGCAGGCGTCGACGGGATAGACGCCATCGTGACCGGCCACAGCCATCTGGATTTCCCCGGGCCCAAGTTCGAGGGCGTGGTGGGCGTGGACAGCGCCAAGGGCCTGATCGGCGGCAAGCCCGGCGTGATGGGCGGCTTCTGGGGCTCGCATCTGGGGCTGATCGACCTGATGCTGGAGCGCGACGGCAATGCCTGGCGCATCATCGGCTCGACCAGCGAGGCGCGGCCCATCTTCACGCGCGTTGAGCGCAATGTGGAGCCCACCGTGGAAAGCAAGGCGGAGGTGGAAGAGGCCGCGCGTGCGGAGCACGAGGCCACGCTCGCCTATGTGCGCACGCCGGTGGGCAAGACGGCGACACCGCTGCATTCCTATTTCGCGCTGGTGGCGGACGATCCTTCCGTGCAGATCGTGGCGCAGGCGCAGGTCTGGTACATCAAGGAGATGCTGAAGGACGGGCCGCACAAGGACCTTTCCGTGCTTTCGGCCGCGGCTCCCTTCAAGGCCGGCGGGCGCGGCGGGCCGGACTATTACACCGACGTGCCGGCGGGCGACGTGGCGATCAAGCACGTGGCCGATCTCTACCTCTACCCCAACACGGTGCAGGCGGTGCTGATCACCGGGGCGGATGTGAAGGAGTGGCTGGAGATGTCGGCCGGCATCTTCAACCAGGTCGACCCCGGCAAGGCCGACCAGCCGCTGATCAACACGTCCTTCCCGTCCTACAATTTCGACGTGATCGACGGGGTGACCTACAAGATCGATTTGAGCCAGGCGGCGCGCTATTCGTCGGAAGGCGAGCTTGCCAATGCGGATGCGCACCGCATCACGGACCTGATGTTCGACGGAAAACCCATCGATCCGGAACAGAAATTCGTGGTGGCCACGAACAATTACCGGGCGGGTGGCGGCGGCCATTTCCCCGGCATCGGGCCGGACAAGGTGATCTTCGAGGCGCCGGATACGAACCGCGACGTGATCGTGCGCTACATCGTGGAAGAGGGGACGATCAATCCTTCGGCAGATGCGAACTGGACGTTCAAGCCGCTGGAGGGCACGACCGTTCTGTTCGAGACGGGTCCGAAGGCGGCGACGTTCGCGTCGGATGTGAAAGGCGTGAAGATAGAGCCGGCCGGCGAGGGACAGGAGGGCTTCGCCCGCTACCGCATCACGCTTTGACTCGCCGAACGGGCGCGCCTGCAAGGCGCGACCCTCTGCGGCATTGACATTTTCTGCTCGGGGACGAGTTTGCCGCCAGCAGCCTGGAGGCGGAGCCGTGATTCGACACATCGTCTTTTTCAGCGCCGCAAGGCGTGAGGACATCGACCGCATCGCAGAGGATCTGAACGGACTTGCCAGGATCCCGCACAGCGACTTCTTCGAGATCGGCTTGAACCGGAAAGTGGATCAGCTCGGAACGGATGTGGACGTTGTCGTCTACGCGGAATTCCGTGACGAGGCGGCGCTCGCCGCCTACAAGGCGCATCCGATCTATGCTGAGACGACCGCCAAAGTGCGGCCGCTGCGGGAACTGCGAATCGCGGCGGATTTTGTATCGAAAGCGTAAGGCATCTCCCCGGTGCTGCGCGTGTGATCCCCCGAAGAGCGCGTGGCAGAACTCGCAAAGGCGCGCCTGGCGGGTTTCGCCGGATTTAGCCCTGCATATTGCCGTTTCGCCCGTTCGGCCTCCGCGCGGGTAATCTTGTCATCGGCAACCATGAGGTCGAGCACCAGTTCGGCACGTCTGCGCGCGCCCTCGGGATTGTCGATCGGGTTGAGCAGGGAAGGCGCCCGGATCAGGCCCGCGAGCATGGCCGATTCGGCGAGGTTCAGGTCGCTCACATCCTTGCGGAAATAGATGCGTGCCGCCGCCGGCATTCCCGTGGCGCCGGCCCCGAGATAAATGTGATTGAGATAGCGCGCGAGGATCTCGTTCTTGCCGAGCTTGTATTCCAGCCACACGGCGACCACGGCTTCCTGTATCTTCCGCTTGAAGGTGCGCTCATGCTGGAGATAGGCGATCTTGACGAGTTGCTGCGTGATCGTGCTGCCGCCCTCGACGATCGCGCCGGCGCGGATGTTGCTCACCAGAGCGCGCGCTATGCCCCTCGGGTCGAGGCCGAAATGGTCGTAGAAGCGGCGATCCTCCACGGCCAGCACGGCATCGACAAGATGCTGCGGGAACACCTCCAAAGACGTATGAGATGATGCACTCTGCTGCGCCGATGCCGGCTGCAGCGAACCGTCCATGATCTCCTGCCAGGGGGTATCCTGCAGAGCCCACGCGAGGAGGGCGGCAACGGCGGCGAAGCCCGCCACCAGAACGAGGAGAATGCCGCGCAAGATGCGGTTCATGGCACCGGAGGCATGCTGCGATGCCGCAGATGGATGCTTGGCACGCTCCCGGGAGGTTTCGAGTCCGGCTCGTCTCAAGGCCGGATCCTTGCCGGGAGCGCGGCGGCCGCGGCCTTCGCCGCCATTCCCGTTGTCAGAGCTGCCGGCCGCCTCCGCCATATGTGGGTCTCCTCGTTTTGCCCCCGAAGCTGGGCGTGGCTGCCGTCTAAAGGACTCCAACGGGACATAGGCGTAATCGGTTGCGCGATGGCAACCAACGTTTCGGTGAATGCGGGCGAGGGTGGAGTTGACGCCTGGGCCTTCGGCTGCAATGGGATGACGCACCTTACCCGCTCATACCGAGGAAGCATGTCGCTGACGCGCTTTTTCTCCCGACCATCCTATGATGTGGCAAAAGACCTGATCGGCGCCGAGCTGTTCGTCGGTCCCGCCGGCGGCGTGATCGTGGAGACGGAGGCCTATGAACGCGAAGATCCCGCTTCGCACAGTTTCCGCGGACCTACAGCCCGCAACAAGGCGATGTTCGGCCCCTCGGCGCACGCCTATGTCTATCGTTCCTACGGGATCCACTGGTGCCTGAATTTCGTCTGTCTGCCGGGCAGCGCCGTTCTCATCCGCGCCCTGCAGCCCGTCTCCGGCATCGAACTGATGCAGGAGCGCCGGCGCACGACGGTGCTGAAGAACCTGTGCTCCGGGCCGGGCCGCGTGGGCGAGGCGCTCGGGATAGATGGATCCATGGATGGAGCGAAGCTCGACCGCCCGCCGTTCAAGCTGATCCTGGACGGGTACGGAGCGTCGGTCGTGACCGGTCCGCGGATCGGCATTTCCCGTGCGGCTGAGGTCGAATGGCGCTTCGGCCTGCAGGGATCCGACTTTGTCAGCCGCAGGTTCTGACGACAGGCCGAATGTTTGAAGCCGGGTTCAAGAGCGCGGATCCACGCCGTAAAGGTTGCAGGCCGACAGGAAATACCGTTTTTTCTGGCAAAACATCGATGCCGCTACGGGTTTCCGCGGCCGCGGCATGTTCGATCGGCTTCTACCGGCTTTCGCCTCGCTTCGTTCTTTGTTCGCTGCGCCGCCGGTCCATCTCGGCCCTGTATTCGTCGGGCGACATATAGCCCGCATCGACCCATGCCCGAAGCTGCGCCTCCTCCACTGCGCTGAGGGAGATCTCCTTGGGCGAGGAAGTATCTTTTGTGTCTGGAGCCGCCATCCTCGTTCCTCAAATCCGGCAAAGAACGCTGCAACATTCCCGCAGCCGATCCCTGCGTCGATTTGGGCCGCCTAGCCCCGGAAGCACTCGCCTGCAAGAGGGACATGCCTGATCCTGACTCGAACGCAGCCGGCATGCAACTGGTTCCCTCCTTGGGACCACTACAACGAGCAACTGCGGATCTGGGCTGCGTATTGGTTGGCCATGCTGGCGGCTCTCTGTGCCGCGGATTTTATGTGGGAGTTGTTTTTCCACCCTCCCTGCGCATAACCGGCCTGGCCGGCGTAGTAGGCGAGATAGAGGTTATAGGCATCATTCAGCGCGATTCCGTTGCGCAGGTGACTTTGCCGATGATACCAGCCGACGAAATCGACCGCATCGCTGAAGTCGTTGCGGTCGGCGGCCCATCTGCCGGTTTCCTGTTTATACTGTGTCCAGGTGCCGTTGAGCGCCTGGGAATAGCCATAGGCGGTCGACGGGCGCTTCCATGGAATGAAGCCGAGAAGCTTCTTGCGGGGCGGCCTTGCATGCGCTTTGTAGCCGGACTCCACGCGGATCGTCGCCATCAGAACGGGGACCGGAACCCCATAGGTCCGTTCGGTGCGTTTGGCGGCGCTGTACCAATTGTTGAACCAGCCGTCCTTCTGGTCGAAGACTGCACAGACGTTGTTGATGTTGCTGGGGGCACTGGCACACCCGCCGAGTGCGAGCAGCAAGAGCAGGGCAGCGGCGCGCATGGCAAAAACTCCACTTTTGCGCAACCGCTATCGGGAAAATCCTAACGTTCCCCTTAGCGAAAGGTTAATCGCCACGCCAAGGCGGATGGCCGGCCCATTCACACCATCAGGTGGCGCTTCACCTCGGGCCGTTCGAGATCGGCGGCTGGGCCCGAATGCAGGATTTCTCCGCGGTCCATGATGTAGATGCCGTCGGCGAGTTCGCGGCAGAAATCGAGATACTGTTCGACCAGCAGGATAGTCATCTTCAACTCGTCGCGCAGGAACTGGAGCGCACGGCCGATATCCTTGATGATGGAGGGCTGGATGCCTTCGGTCGGCTCGTCGAGGATCAGCACTTTCGGCCGCGTCACCAGTGCCCTGCCGATCGCCAGTTGCTGCTGCTGGCCACCGGAGAGGTCGCCGCCCCGCCTGGAAAGCATGTCTTTCAGTACGGGAAAAAGGTCGAACACCGTATCGGGAACGGATCGCTGCCCGGAGGGCAGGGTGGAAAAGCCTGTCTGGAGGTTTTCCTTGACCGTAAGCAGCGGGAAGATCTCCCGGCCCTGAGGCACATAGCCGAGACCGAGGCGCGCGCGGCGATAGGGGGGCGCCTTGCCAAGGACCGCGCCGTCGAAGCGGATTTCACCCTTGGCCACGGGTTGTATGCCGGCGATGGCCCTGAGCAGTGAGGATTTGCCCACTCCGTTGCGGCCGAGGACAGCGGTTATGGCGGCGGGCTTTGCTTCCACGCTGACGGATTTGAGCGCGCGGGCCGCTCCGTAATAGAGGTCGATGCCCTCGACGATAAGCGCTGTTGCCATGCTCATCTCCCCAGATAGCTTTCGATGACTCGAGGATCGGTGCTGACATGATCGAGGCTGCCCTGCGCCAGCACCGAACCTTCGGCCAGCACGGTGACGCGCGCGGCAAGGTCGCGGATGAAGCTCATATCGTGCTCGACGACGATCACGGAACGTGACCTGGCGATCTCCTTGAGGAGCTTCGCCGTTTCCACCGTCTCGGCATCCGTCATGCCGGCCACCGGCTCGTCGACGAGCAAGAGCTTCGGGTCCTGCGCGAGCAGCATCCCGATCTCGAGCCATTGCTTTTGGCCGTGGCTGAGATTTGCCGCCAGCTCGTTCCTGCGCCTGGTCAGCCGGATGGTGGCCAGGATTTCCTCCAGACGTGTCATGTCCACGTCAGAAGGATGGTAGAACCATGCGGAAAAGACATCGCGCGGCTTCTTCAGTGCCAGCTGCAGATTATCCCACACCGTATGGCTCTCGAAGACCGTCGGCTTCTGGAACTTCCGGCCGATGCCAAGCTCGGCGATGGCCGCCTCATCGAGCCGGGTGAGGTCGGTGCCGCCCTCGAAAAAGACCTCGCCCTCGTCCGGCCGCGTCTTGCCGGTGACGATGTCCATCATCGTCGTCTTGCCCGCCCCGTTGGGGCCGATGATGGCCTGTAGCTCGCCGTGTTCCACGATAAGCGAGAGATTGTTGATCGCCTTGAAGCCGTCGAAGGAGACGGAGACGCCGTTGAGATAGAGAAGTGCGTTCTTGTCGCTCATCACGCTCACTCCGCCGGCGAAGGTTCGAGGCTTGCCGTGGTCGGAGCATCCGCCGTTCCGTCTTCCGCGTCTGCCGAGGTGTGGCGGGCCTGCAGCGCTGACCAGCCCTGGCTGATGGTCCCGACAATGCCCTTGGGCAGGAAGAGCGTCACGGCCACGAACAGCCCGCCCAGCGCGAACAGCCAGAATTCGGGGAAGACTCCGGTGAACCAGGACTTGCCGGCGTTCACCAGCACCGCGCCGAAGATCGGGCCGACAAGCGTCCCGCGCCCGCCGACGGCGGTCCAGATCACGACCTCGATGGAATTCGCCGGGGCGAACTCGCCCGGATTGATGATGCCCACCTGCGGCACGTAAAGCGCCCCGGCGACGCCGGCCATGATGGCCGACGCAGTGAAGGCGAAGAGCTTGTAGCGGTCCACCCGGTAGCCCAGGAAGCGCGTCCGGCTTTCCGCGTCGCGCACGGCGACCAGCACCTTGCCGAGCTTGGAGTTCACGATGGTCGAGCAGACGATGAAGGAAAGCGCCAGCGCGATGGCCGAGGCCGCGAAGAGTGCCGCCCGCGTCGCGCTCGCCTGGATGGGCGCGCCGAGAATGTCCTTGAAATCCGTCAGGCCGTTGTTGCCGCCGAAGCCCATATCGTTGCGGAAGAAGGCAAGCATGAGGGCATAGGTCATCGCCTGGGTGATGATGGAGAGATAGACGCCGGTGACGCGGGAGCGGAAGGCGAACCAGCCGAAGGTGAAGGCGAGCAGCCCCGGCACCAGCACTGCCATGAGGGCGGCGAACCAGAACATGTCGAAGCCGTGCCAGAACCAGGGCAGCTCCTTATAGTTCAGGAATACCATGAAATCGGGCAGCACCGGGTTCGCATAGACCCCGCGGTCGCCGATCTGGCGCATAAGGTACATGCCCATCGCATAGCCGCCGAGCGCGAAGAAGGCGCCGTGGCCGAGCGAGAGGATGCCGCAATAGCCCCACACCAGGTCGAGCGCCAGCGCCAGCATGGCATAAGTCAGATACTTCCCGAACAGCGGCACGAAGTGGTTCGGCACGCGCAGCGGATGGCCTGCGGGCAGATAGAGGTTCGACGCGGGCACGGCGACGGCGACCAGAAGCAGGATCGCCACCACCCAGATTGCCTTGCCGTCCACGGCGCGCAGGAGTGTCTTCGTGATCATGCGTCCACCGCCCGGCCCTTGAGCGCGAACAGCCCGCGCGGGCGCCGCTGGATGAAGAGGATGATGAAGACGAGGATGAATATCTTCGCCAGCACCGCGCCGGCATAAGGCTCGAGGAACTTGTTCACCACGCCCAGCGTCAGGGCGCCCACCAGCGTGCCCCACAGATTGCCCACGCCGCCGAAGACGACGACCATGAAGCTGTCGATGATGTAGCTTTGGCCGAGATTGGGCGAGACATTGTCGATCTGGCTCAAGGCCACGCCCGCCATGCCGGCGATTCCCGAGCCGAGCCCGAAGGTCATGGCGTCCACCCAGGGCGTTCGGATGCCCATGGAGGAGGCCATGCGCCGGTTCTGCGTCACCGCCCGCATCTGCAGCCCCAGCGGCGTACGGTTCAGCACGGCCAGCAGAACGGCAAAGACGACCAGCGCGAAGACGACGATCCACATCCGGTTCCAGGTGATCGACAGCCCGCCCAGTTCGAAAGCCCCGGACATCCAGCTTGGGTTCCCCACCTCCCGATTGTTCGGCCCGAAGATGGTGCGCACCGTCTGCTGCAGGATGAGGCTCAGGCCCCAGGTCGCGAGCAGCGTCTCCAGCGGTCTCCCGTAGAGCCAGCGGATGATGCCGCGCTCGATGGCGATGCCGACAAGGGCCGTGACAAGGAAGGCGAGGGGGAGGGCGATGGCGAGCGAATAATCGAACAGGCCAGGGAAGGAGGTGCGGATCACCTGCTGCACGGCGAAGGTGGTGTAGGCGCCGAGCATGACGATCTCCCCGTGTGCCATGTTGATGACGCCCATCACACCGAAGGTGATGGCAAGTCCGATGGCCGCCAGGAGCAGAACGGAGCCGAGCGACAGACCGTACCAGACATTCTGCAGGCCATCCCACATGGCGAGTCTGTCCTCGATATGGTCAATGCCTCGCTCGATGGCGGGTATCAGCTCCGGTGGGGCATCGGTGAGCGAATTGGTCAACACGCCAAGCGCCTCGCGGTTGCCGCGGGCGGTGAGCGTGTCTATCGCTGCGGTCTTCTCCTCGATCGCGGCATCGGTCTTCAGGATCGTGGTGGCCCGCGCAAGCTCCATCACGGCCTTCACGCCGGCATCCGTCTCGGCGGCCAACGCCTCATCCAGCAGCTCCAGCGCGTCCGGATCGGCGTTCCGGAGCAGACTCCGCGCTGCCGTCAGGCGGACGGACGGGCTGGGGCTCATAAGCGTAAGCTGCCCGATGGCGCTGCGGATGGCGCGGCGCAGGCGGTTGTTGACGCGGATCTTGTCGAGATCGGAGGAGGGGGCAGTGCCCAGCGCCTCGCCCGAAAGCGGGTCGCTCAGTGCATAGTCCTCGCCGGCGCGCCTGGCGACCACCACGCGGCCATCCTCTTCCCGTACATAGAGATCGCCTTCGCCGAGCGCGTTCAAAAGGCCTGCCAGGCGGTCGTCCCCGGTGGCGGCAAGATCGAAGATCACCTTCTCCCGGTCGGAGTAGCTGCCTTCGGGGAGGGCGTTGACGAGGGCTTCGACGTCCTGCGCCAGGGCACCAGGTAGAGCGGCGAGGAGCAGCGCCAGCGCAATAAGGAATTTGTGGACGAAACGGAGCAGGTGCATCGTGTTTTCCTTGGAACTGCGGGCTCCTTCACGCCCCCTCTGTCCTGCCGGACATCACCCCCTCAAGGGGGGAGATCGGCCGTCCGCCAGGTTCCGCGCATTCTGCAGCGCTGGCGATTGGCGAAGACAGTTTTGATAGCCAATCTCCCCCTTGAGGGGGAGATGCCCGGCAGGGCAGAGGGGGGTAACGGGACACAGCCTTCGCCGCACCCCAAACAAATCAGCTCGCGCCGCCGCAGCTCTTCGTCTCGGTGTTGTAGTTCCCGCAGTTGATCGGAGCGGTCCAATCCGCCTCGATCATCTTCGATTCCGGCAGGAAGTCCGACCAGGCATCGCCGGGCACCAGATCTTCCGTCTCCCACACCACCTCGAACTGCCCGTCGTCCTGGATCTCGCCGATCAGTACCGGCTTGGTGATGTGGTGGTTGGGGAGCATCTTGGCCACGCCGCCCGTCAGGTTGGGGGTCTCTAGCCCGATGATGGCGTCGAGCACGGCGTCGGTGTCGGTGGTGCCTGCCTTCTCGACCGCCTGGACCCAGAGATTGAAGCCGATCACATGTGCTTCCATCGGATCGTTGGTCACGCGGTCTTGCTTGCCGGTGAATTCGCGCCACTTGGCGATGAATTCCTCATTCTCCGGCGTGTCGACGGACTGGAAGTAGTTCCAGGCGGCGAGATGTCCCACCAGCGGTTCGGTGTCGATGCCGGCCAACTCCTCTTCGCCGACGGAGAAGGCCACGACCGGGATGTCTTCCGCCGCTATGCCCTGATTGGCAAGCTCCTTGTAGAACGGCACGTTGGCATCGCCATTGATGGTGGAAACCACCGCCGTCTTCTTGCCCGCCGAGCCGAAGGCCTTGATGTCGGAGACGATCGTCTGCCAGTCGGAATGGCTGAACGGCGTGTAGTTGATCATGATGTCCTCGGCGGCCACGCCCTTGTCCATCAGATATTGCTCGAGGATCTTGTTGGTCGTGCGCGGATAGACATAGTCGGTGCCGGCCAGCACCCAGCGCTCCACCCCTTCCTCGTTCATCAGGTAGTCGACGGCGGGAATGGCCTGCTGGTTGGGCGCCGCACCCGTGTAGAAGACGTTGCGCTGGCTCTCCTCGCCCTCGTACTGCACGGGGTAGAAGAGGATGGAGTTGAGCTCCTCGAAGACCGGCAGCACGGATTTACGGCTGACGGAGGTCCAGCAGCCGAACACGGCCGCCACTTTGTCCACCGAGATCAACTCGCGCGCCTTCTCGGCAAAGAGCGGCCAGTCGGAAGCCGGGTCCACCACAACGGCCTCCAGCTTCTTGCCCAGAAGGCCGCCCTTCTTGTTCTGCTCGTCGATAAGGAAGAGCATCGTGTCCTTCAGCGTCGTCTCGGAGATCGCCATGGTGCCCGAGAGTGAGTGGAGGACGCCGACCTTGATCGTGTCGTCCTGGGCGAAGGCCATTCCTGCCGGAAGGCATGCTGCGCCGAGCACCGTCGCCAGGACCGCGCGGCGGGTGAATTTCATGCTCATGTCAGTTCCCCTCAAAGGATCGGTGGGCCGAAAGGTGTTTCTGGCCGAAGGGAACTTTGCAGATGGGCGCGGAGAGTTCCTATACGTCGAACAACGTAGGTGCAGGCTTGCGTCCATCGCCCGATGCCCGCGTGATTGCGTGGACAGACGTGCAGGCGATCGACACGCTGTACCTATCGGCCATTATTGTAATGGAGCTCAGGTTTGGTGCCGCTGCCTGCCTGCCCGCAGGCGCAGGGACTGGCTGCGCCTGCGTCGTCAAGGGCAAATCCCTTTCCGCGCCAAGCTGTCCGTCCAATTTTTAAGCATGTTGCAGAACTGATCAAAAAGTAGTCATCTATCCCGTGGAAAGGGGTCAGCCAGCGGGGACATCGAACAGGTATGGCGCGGCAGCGGATACTACCCATCAGACGCGAGTATAACCGCTGGGTGGCGAACCAGACGCTCGAGGATTATGCGTTGCGCTTCACCGCCAAGAGCGCACGGCGCTTTTCCAGCCAGCGCATCTCGCAGACCGCCATCGGCGCCATCTCCTTCCTGGCGCTGGAGGCGATCGGCGGGGCGATTACGCTTTCCTACGGCACCGTCAACGCCATCGCTGCCGTCCTCGTCGCCTCGACCGCAATCCTGGCCGTGGGCATGCCGATCTCCCGTTATGCGGCACGCCACGGGCTCGACATCGATCTCCTGACGCGCGGCGCGGGCTTCGGTTACATCGGCTCCACCATCACCTCGCTCGTCTATGCGAGTTTCACCTTCATCCTGTTCGCAATCGAAGCCTCGATCATGTCGGGCGCCTTGCAGCTCGCCTTCGGCCTGCCGCTCTGGATCGGCTATATCGTCAGCGCCGTGGTGGTGATCCCGCTGGTCACCCACGGCGTGAAACTCATCAGCCGTTTCCAGCTTCTGACCCAGCCTGTCTGGATCGTGCTCAACATCCTGCCCTTTCTCTTTATCGCCTTCATGGATTGGGAGAAGTTCGACCTCTGGCGCGCTTTTCCTGGCATCCACCAGGCCTCGGGCAGCATCCCGGTTCTGGAGGTGGCGAAGTTCGGAGCCGCCTCCGCCGTCATTCTCGCCCTGATGACGCAGATCGGCGAACAGGTTGATTTCCTGCGCTTCCTGCCGCCCGGGGCCCCTGCGCAGAAGCGCCACCGCCTCGGCGTTTTTCTCGCCGGTCCCGGCTGGGTGGTGGTCGGCGCGCCGAAGCTTCTGGC
This sequence comes from Chelativorans sp. AA-79, assembly GCF_029457495.1. Taxonomy (NCBI): domain Bacteria; kingdom Pseudomonadati; phylum Pseudomonadota; class Alphaproteobacteria; order Hyphomicrobiales; family Phyllobacteriaceae; genus Chelativorans; species Chelativorans sp. AA-79. The sequence goes on along the minus strand of NZ_CP120361.1, from coordinate 3,039,883 downwards.
TGGCTCGTTCCTGGCGGTGCTGGTGCTTTCGACGGGCGTACCGGTCGAGTACGCATCAGAGCCGGCGCAGATGTATGCCGCGGCCTTCGGCTACATGATCCCCGACGAGACCCTGGCGCTGGTGCTGATGGCCGTCTTCGTGGTCGTCTCGCAGCTCAAGATCAACGTGATGAACGCCTATGCGGGCTCGCTCGCCTGGTCGAATTTTTTCTCGCGCCTCACCCACAGCCACCCCGGTCGCGTCGTCTGGCTTCTCTTCAACGTCGCCATCGCGCTCCTCCTCATGGAACTCGGCATCTATCGCCTGCTAGAAGCCACGCTTGCCACTTTCTCTATCGTTGCCATGGCCTGGCTTTGCACGGTCTCGGCCGATCTTTTCGTCAACAAGCCGCTCGGCCTTGCCCCGCCAGGCATCGAATTCAAGCGCGCGCATCTCTACGACATCAACCCCGTCGGCCTCGGCTCCATGGCGCTGTCGGCGGGCATCGCGCTTGCCGCCCATTTCGGCGCCTTCGGCGAAATGGCCGCCGCGCTCGCCCCCTATATAGCGCTCATCACCGCCTTCATCGCGGCCCCGGCCATCGCCTATGCCACCGGCGGCAAATATTATCTGGCGCGCAAGCCGCGCAAGACCTGGGCGGGCGAGGGTGCCATCACCTGCTCTATCTGCGAGCACCCGTTCGAACCGGAGGACATGGCCTGGTGCCCGGCCTACGCCGCGCCCATCTGTTCGCTCTGCTGCTCGCTCGACGCGCGGTGCCACGACCTCTGCAAGCCCAAGGCCAATGTGCGGGCGCAAGCGATGAGCCTCGCCGAGGGCCTGCTGCCCGCCTGGGCGGTCGGGAAGCTCCAGACCCGTCTCGGCCGTTTCGCCATGGCGATGGCCTTCGCCGTGGCGCTCATCGCCGCCATCCTCGCGCTCGTCTATTCCTTCGCTACGGAGGTGGCGCCGGAGACGGCGGAGGTGGTGGGCGGTACGATCGCCGTGGTCTTCTTTGTCTTCTGCGTAGTGGCGGGCATCGTCACCTGGTTCCTGGTCCTGGCGCACGACAGCCGCAGGATCGCGGAGGAGGAGAGCGCCAGGCAAAACACGCTTTTGCTGCGCGAGATCGCCGCGCACCGCAAGACGGATGCGGCGTTGCAGCACGCCAAGGAGAAGGCGGAGGCCGCCAACCAGGCCAAGAGCCGCTACGTCGTCGGCCTTTCCCACGAGTTGCGCACCCCGCTCAACGCGGTGTTGGGCTATGCACAGATATTGGAGCGCGAGGAGGACGCACCTATGCCCTGGCGCTCTTCCATCAAGGTCATCCGCCGCAGCGCCGAGCATCTCTCCGGCCTCATCGATGGCCTGCTCGACATCTCCAAGATCGAGGCCGGAAGGCTCCAAGTCTATTCCAACGAGATCAACCTGTCCGATTTCCTCGATCAGATTGTCGGCATGTTCCGCCTTCAGGCCGAAGCCAAGGGCCTGACATTCCGCCACGAACGCGACCCGAGCCTGCCGCATTACGTGCGCACGGACGAGAAGCGCCTGCGTCAGATCCTCGTCAACCTTCTCTCCAATGCCATGAAGTTCACCGATAGCGGCCATGTGGATTTCGCCATTCTCTACCGCTCGGAGGTGGCGACCTTCAGGGTGAGCGACAGCGGTCCGGGCATTCCGGCTGAAGATCTCGAGCACATTTTCGAGCCTTTCATGCGCGGCCAGGCCGAGCGCAACCGCCTTTCCCCCGGTCTGGGCCTCGGGCTGACCATCACCAGACTCCTTTCCGAAACCCTCGGCGGCGAGATCAGTGTCGAGAGCGAGCCGGGGAGGGGCTCAATGTTTCAGGTGCGCCTCATGCTTGCCAAAGTCGACCGGCCGGCCGCACTTGCCGCGCAGGATCGTCCCGTGCGCGGCTACAAAGGGCCGCGCCGTACGATCATGGTGGTGGACGACAATGCCGAGCATCGCGAGATGATGCGGCAGATGCTGCAGCCGCTCGATTTCACGGTGCTTACCGCCTCCGATGGACCGGACTGCCTGACGTTGATCGAAGGCGTGCGTCCGGACCTCTTCTTCATCGATATCCTCATGCCAGGCATGACGGGCTGGGAACTGGTGGAGCGGCTCAGGGAAAGGGGTGTTGCCGCACCGGTCATCATGCTCTCGGCCAATATCGGTGATGGTATCGCCAGGTCGAGTCGCGATGCCGGCCACGATGACTCCGTCGCAAAGCCTTTCAGCCTGCGCCAACTCCTGGAGAAGATTGCCGCGCAGTTGCAAGTCGAATGGCTGGAAGAGGGAAGGGAGGAAAACCCGGCGATCTCTGTCGACGGAAACGGCCACGCATTGAAGTCGCCCGGCGCAGAGCATGTGCGGGAGCTTCTGAGCCTTGGGAGGATCGGCCATGTTCGCGGCATCGACCGCAAGCTGACAGAGCTTGCCGCTGCACCCGAAAACGCCTCCCTTGTCGATCGCCTCCGGGCGCATATGGAGGTTTATGACTTCGCCGGATACACGAGGCTTCTGGAGAGCGTGAGCGCCGATGAGTGAAATCGCCCCCGAGGGGGACATCGTGCTGGTCGTGGACGATTCGCCCGAGGCGCTGGGTTTCCTTACCCGCACACTGGAGAACGCGGGCGTGACGGTGCTCGTTGCCACAAGCGGTGAGGCAGCGCTGGGCATCGCCGAGCGGGCCACGCCCGACGTCATCCTCATGGATGCGGTGATGCCCGGCTTGGACGGATTCGAGACCTGCCGCCGCCTGAAGATCCTGCCGGGTGTCGCGCATGTGCCGGTCATCTTCATGACGGCGCTGACGGAAACCGAGCATGTGGTGCATGCACTCGAATCGGGCGGTGTGGATTTCCTGACGAAGCCCATCAATCTCGAGGAGTTGCGCGCCCGCATGCGCGTGCATCTCGCCAATGCTCGCCGCGCCCAGAGTGCGCGCGTTGCGCTCGATGCCGCCGGTCGCCACCTGATGGCGTTTTCCGCCGCGGGGGCGGTGCAATGGTCCACCCCACAGGCGACCCGGCTTCTGGACGGGCCGGGAGCGGGCGAGGGATCTCTTCAGATCGTCGAGGAGAAGGTCCGCGAATGGCTGGCGGGGCGTGACCCCGTCGGGCTCGTCGGCGAAAGCTTGCCGGTGAAGCTCCACGGCCCCCGCGCGTTGCAGCTCGTCTGTCTTGGCACTGTCGCGCCCGACGAACATCTTTTCCGCCTCATTGCGCAGGACGAGGGGAATCAGGAGGACATGCTGCGCCAGCATTTCGGCCTGACGCTGAGGGAAAGCGAAGTGCTCTTGTGGATCGCGCGCGGCAAGTCGAACCGCGACATCGGCGAGGTGCTTGGGTTGAGCCCCCGCACCGTGAACAAGCATCTCGAACAGGTTTATGTGAAGCTGGGCGTGGAAAACCGTGCATCCGCTGCCGTGAAGGCGATGCACGTGCTGAGCGGTTAGAACGGCGGGCTATTTTACTCGCATGAGGGACGGGCCGCATTGGCTGCCGGCCGGCGGTGCCTCAAGCACATAGGAATCGACGAAACCTGCTGGACTGGTCTTCACGCCGACCCTTCCACAGAGCGAATAGCGTCGTCGCCCCAATTGTACGAGCGTAGGAAATCTGTGCGTTTCAACGCGCTTCGCAGGAAAATGGCTCCCCGGGCCAAATACAAACTTCTATCTTTTGCGTCCATATTGTTTCTCGTAAGTGGCTATCAAACAATTGTAATCACTGAATTTTCCTTCGGTTGCCAAAATGGTTGAAATGCCCTAGACCATTATATCAACCAACACAAATTAGGAAAAATGTTAGGAAAAGAAGGTGGCCCGCAATCTTCTGACATTCGCAAAAATCAAGGCAAGTACCAAGGCAAAGCTTCGTGACGGTGACGGCCTGTGGCTTCATACGAGCAAAGCTGGTCACCGATATTGGGTGTTTATTTATATCCGCCAAGGTAGACGCCGAGAAATGGGCCTCGGCCCTTATGGCAGCGGCACGGGGCAAGTGTCGCTTGCCGCGGCCAGAGCAAAAGCCGATGCAATCCGCGCGATCCTTGGCGAGGGGAGAGACCCGTTCACGGAACTGCCCGAGCGCCGCGTGGTGGTGAAGCCGAAGACATTTGGCGAGGTTGCCGACGCTTACATCGACGCGTGCGTGGATGGCGGCAAGTGGCGCGGCGCAAAGACGGAAGCTGGCTGGCGCAACACCTTGACCAACCACGCCAAGCCGCTGCGCAAGATTCTCGTTTCCGAGATCACGACAGAGGATGTTTTGCGCGTCCTAAAGCCGATTTGGCACGAGAAGCACGAGACGGCTACCAAGTTGCGCGAGCGTATCAAGATGGTGCTCGACTCTGCAAAGGTGCAGGGCTTCCGCGCTGGAGACAATCCCGCAAAATGGACTGGGCATCTACAACAGGTGCTAACGCTTCCCGATGAAATGAAGCGCGGCCATCATGCGGCGATGCCCTACAAAGACATCCCCGCCTTCATGGTGAAGCTTCGCGAAGTGGAGGGCATGGGAGCACGGGCGTTGGAATTTACCGTCCTGACTGCGGCAAGGAGTGGTGAAACGCGGGGTGCTACTTGGGATGAAATCGACCTAGAAGAGAAGCTGTGGACCATTCCCCCGCACCGTATGAAAAGCGGCAGGCCGCACCGCGTCCCGCTCTGCAATCGCGCCATAGATCTATTGAAGGAGGTGAAAGCCAAGCGGCTTTCGGATCTTGTTTTTCCTGGCATGAAGCCCAAAAGCCCTCTTTCGGATATGACTCTCTCAAAGGCGCTCAAGACTGCGGACGGCAACGGCTACACCGTTCACGGTTTTCGCAGTTCCCTACGAGACTGGGTACACGAAGAAACCGATTACCAGACCGAGATTGCTGAAGCGGCACTTGCGCACGCTACAGGATCTGCCGTGGAGCGGGCTTACCGTCGCGGGGATGCGCTGGAGAAGCGCCGCGCCCTTCTTTCCGATTGGGCAACCTATTGTGCCAGCGGCAAACAGGCGTTGGGCCAGCGCCAGCATTCGGGTTGACAATAAAGTGGTAAAAAGGTCATATGGACGACTGTACCTAAACGCAAGGCACAGTACGACATACAAACCAAATCTACCATTTCTAAAAACCTCGTCAACCCCCTTTGGAGGAAAAAATTGAAAGCAGCAAACGACAACGTTCCGCCGCTCGTTAGCCTTAACGACGCGGCCCGGATGTGCGCTATGTCCAGAACGATGGTGAACCGCTACCGCGCCGAAGGTCGATACCCGCAGGCGGTTCCGTTGGGGGACCGCCGAATTGCTTTTGTGCGGGAGGAGGTTCTGGCCTGGATTGACGCCCGCATAGCGGCGAGGACGGCCGCCTAGCATCACTTGAAACAGCTTCCAGTCACCCGCCGACCCAAGGGCGCCGCCTAATTACTGGCCGCCACTCAGGCGCCTTACAAACTCCCGCCTTTGGCGGCACATCAACACCAACCACGCCCCACAACAAACATCAATTGCCGCGCCCTCAGGAGCGCGGAGGAGGATCTTTCATGTTCAATCGGACCGTATACACGGAAGGCCGCGGATTCCGCCTGGAACGCGAACGTCGTGAAGCGCATGACAAAGCCGAGCGGATCAGGGGTTTCGGGCTCGCGATTGATTACCTCGATGGGTGGCCGCACGACGCTCGCCCCATCGATCATTCGCCCGTTCTCAGTCTTGAGAAGGTACTGCCTGGCGGATTTGAGGATGCCGCACAGCGTCGATTTGGGTTCGTCGAATTCGCGGGCGAAGGGACTCCGCCACGAACGGGTGCGCTTCGTTCAGTGGGCGACGCCTTCTTTGCGGATAGACGCGTGGCGGATTTCGTTTGGCAGGCCGTTATCGAAAAAATTGAGAACGACGCTGCACAGGGGGCCGCCGCCTGATGCAGCCCAAGATCCTCACAATCCGACCGGCGCAACTCGGCGCCGGTGGGCGGACGGTTGCGTTTGTCGACGTTCAACTCACAGACGATTGCCGACTGTTCAATTTGCGCCTCGTCGATAGCGAGAACGGCCGCCGGATCCATGCGCCTTCGGCTTTCGGCAGCAGCGTCGCCCATCGCTTGCCGCTGAACTAATCCGCCTCACCATTATCGCTCTCGGAGATATCGACCACCATGTCAGCCGCAGCGCCGCAGCCTGAAACTTCCTCCTCGTTCGACGAAGCAGCCATCCGCAGCCACGTTGAGATACTGCACCAACTGGCGGCGGGTCTTTCAGGCAAATTTGTGGTCTCCGCATTTTTCGCGAACCCCATCGGCGAAGATCGGGCGGGGGGTGTTATCAGCCATCACCGTGTCGGTGATGTCGCTGGGACGGTCCAAGCTGTAATGGCTCATGCGGAAACTCCGAACGCGAACGTCTACATATGCCCAAGTTTGATGCACCCGGCTCTGGAGCGTGGCAAAAAGGGCAGTGAGGCGGATGTCATCGCCGTTCTGGCGCTTGTGGCGGATATGGACGACGACACTGGCCGTTCAGGCACGATGCCCGCTGAACCGAATTACGTAATCGAGAGTTCGCCGGGAAACCACCAGTGCTTTCTGCTGCTCGATAGACCGCTTTCTCCGCAAGAAGCCAAGCCGCTCGCATCTGGCCTGAAGCGCGCAGCCAACTGCGATCATTGCACCGCGGATGTGTCGCACGTTTGGCGCGTGCCAGGTACGCTGAATTGGCCGAACGCTAAGAAAATTTCTCGCGGGCGACCGGTAGATCCGGCGACTGTCGGTGTTGCCGCCGAATGGGACGGCACGGTCACATCTGTCGACGACCTGCGCGCCGCGCTGGCACCGCACATGCATGCCGCGGCCGAGGCGCGTTCGTTCCAGCTAGGCGAACTGCCATCAATCGACGGAATCGAGGTCAGTGCCCATGCCGCTGAGATGCTCGCAGCGGATGATGTCGGCTATCGCTCGGAGCATGCCGCGAAGGTCGTTGAACAGCTTGCGTACGACGGCCTAACTGCAGAGCAGGCATTTGTCGTGTTCATGTCGGCGACGGGGAACTGGTTCCTGCGCTACACCACTGAGGACCGCGCAAGAACTGACTTTTTGCGCTGTTGGGGCAAGTACGGTGCACCCCACGTAGAGTACCGCGAAAGGGGCGCGGCTGTCATAAAAGGCCTTCTTTCAAAGGCGCGGCCGACAGCCGCGAACGACAACGACCTGGATGCACCCGCACGCAAAGTCCCAACTCCGCCGACAATGCACCCCGACCCATTCAATCCCGACGCGGCCGGAGGCCTGCTCAGAGACATCTCAAGATGGATCACTGAAACTGCAATAATCCCGGTGCCGGAGCTTTCGCTCACGGCGGCAATTGCGCTGATTGGTGGGATGTTCGGGGACAAAGCTCTTGGGCCGACACGGAGCGGACTAAACGTCTTCATGGCCACCGTTATGGGAGTGGCTTCCGGAAAGGGTCATGCACCAAAATCTATAATCCACCTAGCTAACGCGGCGGGCCGACCTGGCGCCGTCACGAACGGTGACCCGACGTCGTTCGCAGCAATTGAACGCATGTTAAGGCGCAACGCCAGCACGGTCGTCGTGATGGACGAGTTCGGCTTGCTGCTCCAAGACGTGAACTCCAAGCGTGCGAATTCTGCCTCGGCGTCAATCCGGAAATTGTTGTTGGCGATTTACGACCAAGCGGACGCAGTCTTCCATGGGCGGCAATACGCCAGCGCAGATGCCAAGCCGGACGACAGCCCCATAATGGGGCCGGCGCTCACAGTTCTGGGCATGACGACTCCAACGACACTGTACGCCGGCTTGTCGGAGGACTCGCTGTCTGACGGCATGCTGTCGCGTTTCGTGTTCATCGAAGGCCAAGGACCAGAAGAAATTCGACCCCCCCGGCTTAATCGCGAAGTCCGGATCCCGCGGCAATTACAGGTCGATTTGCAAAGGGCGGTAGGCGAGTTTCCGAAGGGTGACAATCCTCTTGGTATAAATAAGGTCGTTATCCCCTTCGATGGCGGCGAGTACGGTAAAGCGTACAATCTTTGGGCCGACATCTTTCGCTGGCAGTCCAATCGAGGCTGGAACGAGCGCGAATACAATGTGAACGGGCGCGCAGCCGAGAACACCATTCGCTTGGCGTCGATACGTGCGGTCAGCCGCAATCCGGCGGATCCCGCCATCACAGCCGATGACGTGTCTTGGGGTTGGGGTATCGTGCACCGGTCCATACAGATCGTGACCGAAGGCGTCGACAGGCACATGTCCGGCTCGACCGTCGAAGCGCTGCGCAAGGCCGTTGTGCGGGCACTAGAAAAGTCGAATGACAGAACACTGCCCTGGTCCTTCCTCCTTCAACGGGAAGGCGTGAGCGCAGCACGCCAGGATGAAGTGGCAGAGGCACTCTCCTGGCTAATTGATACCGGCAAAGTCAAGGAACTGACTGGCAAAGCAAAACCTGGCCCACGATGCCGGTTTCAACTTGTGGCATGAGCCACAAAGCCGGGACAAGTTGTGGCACCCCCTCTGATGAAGTTGTGGGCGTTGTGAAAAAATTGGAGGAACGTCACAACAAGGAAGGGGAAACAAAAAACCAATAAAAACAGATATATAATATAAGAAAGATATCTTCTATAATCTAAGTTGTGAAATTGTGAGAATCCTTCCTCCGCCTGAGTTTTCCGTATCCCTTTCTGTGTGTGTCTAGGTGTTTGCACAATTTCACAACTTCACAACGACAGCCAGGAGAACACTGAATGACCATTACCGTTTACACAACGAAAAATGGCAAGCGTATCGAGCACGAGATCGATCCCGATCAGGTCGATGAGCTAGATGAGATCTCTGGCGACGAGCAGCTCGCCCTGGTTTGGTGCGAGACGCACGAGACATGGGAATGGCACTGGGTCGATCGTGATCTGCTGCCGGGAGGGCGCTAACGTGCCAGGCCCACAACGTTTGCGCACTCATCGCCAACAGGGCGCACCCGCCTGGCGCGGACCAGCGCCGAGCATGACGCGTGATTTCCATTTGCCACCGTGCGGCGTCACAGCGCTCGATCGGCTCAATGCTGCGGCCAGGGGTGTGTACGTGACGACGCCCCGTCCTCACGTGGCGGCGAACGACAACAGGAAAGGGGAGGGACAGGATGCAGCCTAAGCCCGAAAACAGCCATGAAAAGAAGTACGCAGAATTCTTGGAAGGGTTGGCGATTTATATGGAGCGCTTACGGCAGCCCAGGGCGCCGAAGGCGGCCAACGACAACGCGAGGGAACCAGAGCCACTGCTGGCGTTCAGGGGCGGGCCGCCATCTGCCGGACTGGGCACAAACTGGTCGCTCACCCCCTCCGGGACATACTCCTTTGATTCGGAAAATGACACCGACGAGGCTGGCTACCAGGTCGAAACCCTGCACGAAATGGCTCCGACGCCGAACGCTATCATGCGCGGCTTGCAAGGCGTCGAATTCAAGCAGATGGCCCATGCCAAGGTTGGTGGTGGTGGACATATCGAACTTATCCCCATTTCCGGAGACGTTGAGTACGGAACCCACATTGATGACGAGGGCAAGGAACATTGTGTGGTCATTCGGCTGGGGCGCTGGAAATTCAGCGACGGCACCCAAACCGAAAAGGGCCGCAAACGCAAACCGGGCTGCAGGACAAAGACGATCGAGGCGCCCATAAAGCTTCCCGTAGGCGCAATGAGGGAGACGCGTGAGAAGGCTACATCTCCGCGGGGCGGTGAAGGTTCATACGCCGGAAGCAAACCATATTTCGAGGAGATTCTGGGCGCGAAGTATGATTACAAACCCGGTGGCAAACGCCGCGGCGGCAAATCCCGTAGCGCGGAAGAGAGTCGCGCGCTGCTTGCGGAGGCAATCGCGAACACTCCTGTGATGCCTGCCATCAAAAAGTGCCCACCTGGCATTGCCAGCGGCAGCAACTACCGCCCTCGTGATCTATTTATCGGCTTGCAGAAGACGACATGCGCTGGTGGCGGCGCAATGAACTGGCAGGAACTGGGCGAGGCGATTGAGGAACGAAAGGCATGGTTCCGGTGGGTTGACGAATTGAAGGATGAGGATCGGAGGGCAATCGACGCGGCGATGAACGCGCGCAACTACGCTGATGTCGGCAAAGCGTTGGGATATGACGGCGATTATGCCGGAAAGGCAGGGAAGCGCCTGCTTTTCGCTGCGAACGACAACGCGCAAAAAATTCTGAAAAAATCGGCGTAACTTGTCCAATTATCCAGAATGGTTCCACCTATAGATTGAAGGGCCAATTGCCCTGTCCTACACACTTGCGGCGACTGCCGCCCCGGTGCCGCTCGCGACGAGCACTGGGTAACTATCCCCCGCTCAGGCGGTACCAACAGCAGTCGGCGCGTTTCTCCTCCTCCGCAGCCGCTGCATGGGCTTAGTGGTGAAGCGGTGCGCGCTAACGCGCAGGACCACCAACGCGTTGCAAGGACGCGACCAATTCACCCGAATGGGCACCCGAGAATAAGACCCGCGTCGCCTCTCGCAGAAGCGCACCCTGGTGGGTTACTTTTTCTTCAGCTTAGCGGCAGCTGTGTTGGCTTTGTCGCGAGATGGACCGTACTTATTCACGATCCTCCGCGCATCCTCTATTGAGATCTGGTGCTTGCGGGCGAAATAGCCCACCTCGTAGGGCTGCTCGCCCGCAACCCGCTTCCGATCAGGTCCACCGCGTTTCGATTTGTCATCAGCCATTTTCTGTTCTCCTCCACAGTAGAGCTAGAAAATCACTATCGAGGCACATGGGCAAGATTACCGATCGCCGCTCCCCCGAGTCACAAGCCTATCGCCACCTCTACAGAGACAAACGGTGGTGCGGCCCTCGCGGGATCAGGCTGCAAGCGCTCATCAGAGATTGCTTCACCTGCCAACGGTGCCACTGCCTGCTGGTAATGGGGAAGCCGAACCACCCGCGAGCGGCCACGGTCAATCACAAAGTTCCGCATAGGGGCGGCGCGCTGTTGTTCTTCGACCTCGGCAACACCGAGACCGTCTGCAAAACCTGCCACGACGGCCGCATTCAGCGTGAGGAAGCGAGAGGTTATTTGATCGGCAGTGACGACAGCGGCCGGCCGGTGGATCCGAGGCATCCGTGGAACTCAAAATAGCCATATTTCCAGTCGCGGTAACCGCGAATTAACCTGAACCTTGGGTTATGATGCACCTTATGAGCATGTCGCGATTCGTAGTGGCCTTTGAGGGACCTGGCGTTGAAGTTGGGACGATAGACGTTCGCGATTTAGCTCCGGCGTTGCTCTCGCTTAGCAAGGCTGTGGATGCCGCCAACCGAGCCATTAATGGCGACAAGGTGCCGGCACAGATACAGGTTAGGGCGACTGCGGTAGGGTGCTTCGAAGTTGACCTCAATCTTGTATTGCATGGCTGGGAGGCAATAAAAGGGCTTCTGCTTTCCGAAGATGGGCAAGCGGCGGCCCAACTTTTGGGATGGTTAGGCTTTATCGGCACGTCCGGCGCTGGTCTCATCCAGCTATATCGTTGGCTTGACGGGCGCATACCGGACAAGGCCATTCAAGCCGGTTCCAGCGTCACACTTAAGGCGGGTGAGGAGTCGTTCACTGTTCCCATGGAGGTCCTGAGGCTTTACCGCGAAGTCTCCGTAAACCGTGCTATCGGCGAACTGTTGGACACGTTGGAGGGTGAACGTGTTGAGCGAATCGAGTTTCGCCGCGGGTCAGGACTCCCAGCCGACGAGATTCTTACACGTGCGGATAGAGTTGCATTTAGATTTCCAGAACCTGAAGATGAGACTGTTGTAGATGATACACGCCGAATGGCCCTGTCCATCAGGAGCCTTGCCTTCCAAGAGGGCAATAAGTGGCGGCTGTTTGATGGTCAGAACGTAATCACTGCAACTATAGACGATAAGGATTTCCTTGCGAGAGTAGATAGGAACGAGGTTCGCTTTGCAAAAAGCGACGTTCTAATCTGCATGGTCCAGACGGTTCAAAAGCAGGGTGCTGACGGCCTTAAGACTGAACACACGGTGAAGAAGGTCCTAGAGTATAAGCCGGCGCCTTTGCAAATCGATATGTTTTCTAACGGTGCGAAGGGCTGACCACCCGGCCCCAGAGTACCACCCTGCTTGGGCGCATGTAGCCGTGCACGAGGGGGAGGGTCAGTCTCTCCACCCCATAGTGTCCAAGACCCGCGCCCCCCCTCCGTTTGCACTCAAAGCATTTTTTAGAAGGGGGGATGTCGGTCATCCCCGTTTGGGATGGTATGCCCGCAGCCGTAATTGAACCCGATTGGAGTGCGATCTTCAGTGACGAAGGCGATATCGCCGAGGCTCGTGAACAGTGGTCGACCGTTACTGACGAGCTTGCAGCTGTGGGCACCCTGGCCACCGCGAATGGCAACACCGTGACGCGACTCGTCGAGTTCCGGGTACAGTTCCGGAAAGCTGCGCGGCACGTCGCCCAGCATGGCGCCATATTGGCAGCGCAACGTGCGAAGGTCGGCCAATGGAATCCATATTGGGCGGTCATGAGGCAGGCCGACGAGCGTATCGTCGTCCTGGAGAGCAAGCTCGGGATTGATCCTGTCAGCCGCGGGAAGGCAACGAAGGTGGATCGTGGCAAAAAGATCAAGAAGGCCGCGGACGCCTATCTCGGCGCGCCCGGCAGCTGATGACGTTGCGACGCAATTCTCCCTCAATGTTCTGGACGAGAAGATTGTCGCCGGCGAGTTTGTCAAAGGCGCCTGCCGCCGACATCTGAAGGATCTTGATGACGGCGCGGCGCGCGGGCTCGTATACCGTCCCGACAAGTTGACGCACGCGACCGGCTTCTTCCCCGCCGTCCTTACCGTGACGGAAGGCGCGAAGGAAGGCCAGCCGTTCAGCCTCCTGGCTTGGCATGAGTTTGTGGCCGGCTCGCTGTTCGGCTGGTATCGATCGGATGGCCTGCGCCGTTTCCGAATGGCGTGGATGGAGACCGGGAAAGGGCAGGCCAAAAGCCCGTTCATGGCCGCGATCGGCCTATACATGATGGGATTCGCCGGAAAACAGCGGTCTGAATGCTATGCTATCGCCGGCGACAAAGACCAAGCAAATGTGCTCTTTAAAGACGGCGTCGCCATGTGCCGAGCCACCATGCCGGACTGCGAGGAGGGCGATAGCCTTGAATCGCGCGGCGAGGTGGTGATCCGCGGTACTGCAGATAACGCTTGGAAAATCGAACATCCTGCCACCGGATCGAAATTCCAGTCACTGGCGAGTGGCGATTCAATATCTGGCCCTCGCCCCTATGCAGTGCTCGCCGACGAAATTCATGAGTTTAAGTCGAGCTATGCTCTACAAGTTTGGAAAGCGGCCATCGACAAGGTGTCGGGCGATCCGCTGATGCTGCTTGGAACGAACACTCCGGCCACCAACCAGATTGTTGGCACCGAGTACAGTGAGATGTTCCAGAAAATTGCGCTGGGGCAAGCGGTGGATGACAGCCTCTTCGGCTTCATCGCCCGGGTCGATAAAGGGGACGATCCCTTCAACGACGAAAGGTGCTGGCCGAAAAGCTTGCCAGCGCTCGGCGTGACATATCCGATCGAAAACGTTCGGCAACGGGTCAAGACGGCCAATCTGTTGTTGTCGGAAGCGCTTTCGACCAAGCGTCTCTATTTTGGCATTCCGGTGGGAACCGATGGCTTCTGGATTTCAGAGGACGCGTGGAAAGCGGTTCAAGGTGTTGTTAACGAAGCTGAGATGGCGGGCAGCCCTTGCTGGCTCTCTCTCGACCTGTCGAAGAAAAACGACCTGACCGCACTGTCGGCCTGCTGGCGGAAGGGCGGGCACCTGTACGTCAAGACCTGGTACTTCACTACGAAGGCCGGGATTCACGATCGTGCGCGGGACGACAATGCGCCTTACGACCAATGGTCGGAGAAGGGACTGATGGAGGCCGTGCCCGGCGCCACGATCGATTACGAGTTCGTCGCAGCCAAGGTGCAGGCTCTCTGCAAAGAGCATGACGTCCAGTTCCTCGCCTTCGACGCTGCAAAGATTGGCGACTTCATTGACGCCTGCGGGCGCATCGACTTCGACGTCTGGAAATTCGAGGGGCCGGATGAGCCGACTGGCGACGGCCTGATGCTGGTCGGCCATGGCCAGGGAACGCGGGTCGTCTTCAAGGAAAAAGCGCTGTGCATGCCGCGCTCGATCGAGCAGCTTGAGGACGCCATTCTCGCCGGCTCGATCACGATCGACGCCAGCCCGGTCACCACGATGTGCGCGGCCAATGCCGCCATCGTTTCGGACGCGATGAACAACCGGGCGTTCGACAAGAAGAAAAGCCGGGGCCGGATCGACGGCATGGTCTCGATAACCGAGGCCGTCGGCGCCGCGCATTCAGAACTGATCCCATCGCCGCCAGCGTCGCCGTGGGATGATCCGAACTTCAAATACGAGGCGGCATAATGGGCCTATTCGGACCAAGCGAACAGGAGATCGAGACGGCCGTGAATGCCGCTCTGGACAAGAGGGCCTCGATCGAGAACCCGTCTGTCCCGCTCTCATCGCAAAACGTCCTCTCTTTCCTCGGGCTTGATGCCACGTCCTCTGCCGGAGAGCGTGTCACGATCGAAAGTGCGCTTGGCGTTCCGGCGATCTGGGCTGCCGTCAACTTCCTTTCTGGTACGCTGGCCAGCCTCCCGCTGCATCTCTACAAGCGCGGTAAATCGGGTCGCGAGCGGGACACAAGCGCTCTCGGCGTTATCCTTCACGATGCCGCCAACGATGAGACGTCTTCATTCGCGTGGCGCAAATACATTTTCGACCAGGTCTTCACCGGAGGTCGCGGAGTCACCTTTATCGAGCGGTCGGCCGGGAAGAAGGTCATCAACCTCTGGCCGCTCAACCCCGATTGCCTGACCATCAAGCGCATTGATGGCCGCAAGGTATACCAATACAAGGATGGCAAGCGCACCGTTACATACGAGGCGTCGGAAGTCATCGACATCCCCTTCATGCTCAAGCGGGACATGCTGTCCCACTATTCGCCGATCCTGTCGAACCGGGAGGCGATCGGCCTCGCGCAGGCTGTTACGAAATACGGTGCCAAGTTTTTCGAGGGCGGCGGCGTACCTCCCTTCGCTATTGAGGGTCCGTTCCAGTCACCTGGCGGAATGCAGCGCGCAGCCGACGACATGGACACTGCCGTCCGGAAGGCATCGAAGGAAAAGCGGCTGGCGCTGTCACTCCCGGCCGGTCACAAGATCCACCAGCTTGGCGTCGATCCAGAGAAATCGCAGCTCGTCGAACTGCAGCGCTTCATCATCGAGCAGGTGGCGCGCATCTATTCGCTGCCGCCGATCTTCCTGCAGGACCTGACGCGCGGGACATACTCCAACACCGAGCAACAGGACCTCCACCTGGTAAAGCATACCCTTCGCCGATGGCTGACGCAGTTTGAGCAGGAGCTCAACCTGAAGCTCTTCGGTCGGGCCAGCGCACGCCAGTATGTCGAGGCGAATGTCGACGGTCTCCTCCGGGGTGACTTCAAGACCCGAATGGAAGGCTATGCCAGGGCGATCCAGACCGCGCAGATGACGCCAGACGAGGCGCGCGACATGGAGAACCGTCCTGCCAAGGGCGGCGAGGCCGACATGCTCCACATACAGGGCGCCACCGTTCCTCTCGGGAGTCAGCCCATCCGGGGCATCGGTGACAATGGCGGCCCGCCCCTGAACGACGAAGGGAACAACAGCAATGCAGCGTGAAATCCGCGGCGGCTTGCCCGCTGAAATTCGTGCCGACGAGGACGTCGTGAAGGTCTCGGGCTACGCGGCCGTTTTCAATCAGGCGGCGGATATCGGGTGCTACTTCCGCGAGATCATTCACCCTGGAGCTTTCCGGGCCGCCATCACGCGAGACGACGTGTCGTTCCTCATCAACCACGCGGGCTTGCCACTTGCACGATCGCGCTCCGGGAAAGGAACGCTCATGCTCGCCGAAGACGACCATGGCCTCAAAATCGACAGCACGCTCGACGCGGACGATCCCGACGTGATGCGCATCGTTCCCAAGATGAAGCGCGGCGACCTCGATAAGATGTCCTTCGCCTTCCGCGCCACGCGGCAGGAGTGGGACGAGACCGGGGAAATCCCGGTGAGGCACGTCTATGAACTCGACCTATTCGACGTGTCGGTCGTCACGGAGCCGGCTTACGAGGGAACGGAGATCGGCTTGCGTTCCCTGGAGGCCCATCGGGAGCAGGTTCGCAGGACGCTAAACTTTCATGCCGCCAATGCCAGGATGCGCATGAAAATGAACCTCGCTTTGAGAGAGCGAGAGAACGGCTAATCGGCGCGCGCCGGTAGCCTATTCGCAGCCGCCTCTGGGCGGCTTTTTTCATGCTCATCCAAGGAGAACCCATGAGCACGATTAAGGAACTGCGTGAGCAGCAGGCGCGCATCGCGACCAACGCGCGCGCCAAGTACGACGAGATCAAGGACAACACTCCGGCGGAACGTGTCGCCGAAATCGAACGCGAGTTCGACGCCATGATGGCCGACCACGACAAGATCGGCGAGCGCATGGAACGCCTTCAGAAACTGGAGGAGGCCGAGAAGCGCGCGAATGATGGAGATCCTCGTCGCCCCGCAGGAGACAACTGCGAGACGCGCGCCGGCGGTGATGAGGAACCGAGGATCGAGTACAAGGACGTCTTCGTGAAGGCGATGCGCTTCGGCGTTGCAGATCTGTCGCGTGAAGAGCGCGGCGTTCTTGTGGCCGGCCGTTCGCTTGACAAGGACATCGAGCAGCGAGCGCAGGCGACTTCGCCTGGTGCGGCCGGCGGCTACACCATTCCGGAAGGCTTCTCTGGTGAGATCGACAAGGCTCTCGCCGCGTGGGGGCCGATGCTCGACGAGACGGTTGCGCGTCAGTATCCGACCGCGACCGGCAATCCAATCCCCTGGCCGACCAACGACGACACGGCCCAGCGCGGCGAGCTGCACACGGAAAACGGCGCCGTAACCGATGACGGCAGCGGCGACGTCACCCTCGGGCAGAAGACGCTCAATGCATACCTATACGACTCCAAGGTCGTGAAGGTGTCGATCGAGCTTCTGCAGGACAGCTTCTTCGACTTTGAGGGGCTGTTGAACGAACTGTTCGGAGAGCGCCTCGGCCGCACTGGCAACGACGTCCTGACGGTCGGTGATGGCGCCGATAAGCCGAACGGCATTGTGACGGCCTCCACCTTGGGGCTGACGGCGGCGAGTGCCACCGCAGTCACCGGCGACGAGCTGATTGATCTCTTCCACTCTGTGGACCCCGCCTATCGGGTGTCGCCGCGCTGCTTCTGGCAGTTCAACGACACCACCCTCGGCTCCATCCGGAAGCTCAAGGACGGGCAGGGCAATTACCTGTGGCAGATGGGAGACGTGAAAACCGGCGCTCCGGACACGTTGCTCGGCAAGCCGTACAAGATCAACCAGGCCATGGCTTCGATCGCGACCGGCAACAAGTCCGTAATCTTCGGCGATCACAGCAAGTATGTCGTGCGCCGAGTCGGCAACATGCAGATGATCGCTCTGCGCGAGCGCTACATGGACAATCTCCAGGTCGGCTTTATCGCCTTCATGCGGCTCGATGGCGAATTGCTCGACGGCCGCGCAGTCAGGCACCTCATCCAGGCCTGAGTTTGGCTCATCACGGCGGGCGGCTGCGGCTGCCCGCCTTATAATAAGGAGAGTGAAATGTCCGAGCGCAAATTCGTGAAGATCAAAATGGTCCTGAGCGGCGACGTTCGAACCGTGGCGGCGGAGGATGCCGACACGCTGACCAGGCGAAAGCAGGCCGTGCTTGTCAGGGGTGACACGCGCGAGAAGGCAGTCAGGGGCGACGAGACCGAGAAGGCTGTGAAATAGCCATGTGGCACGGCGTGACAGTCGTCGAGAAGCCTACTGGCGAGTTGATCCCGCTCGCCATGCTGAAGCAGCGGTTGCGCATCGACGTGCCAGATGACGACCAGCTCTTGCCGGAGCTTCTCAAGGGGGCAGTCGCGCGCATCGACGGGCCTAACGGCATTGGCGTTGCGATGATGCAGCAGACATGGCGGAAGACCATGGACTGCTTCCCGTGCAAGATCCTCCTGCCCGGGGCGCCGATCACGCAAGTCATATCGATCAAGTACATCGACGACAGCGGCGCAGAGCAAACGCTTCCCCCGTCGGCCTACCGGGCGAATGTGGACGTTGAGCCGGCGGTGGTCGAGCCTGCGTTCGGGGGTTCCTGGCCGTCGGTGCGGAATATCACCGGCGCGCTAAAGGTCGACTATCAGTTGGGGGTAACTGACGCGGCCGATGTGCCGGCCGATCTGATCGATGCCGTGTGCCTCCTGGTCGCGCACCGCTATGAAAATCGCGAAGCCGTTGCCGACGGGGGGCTGGCGGAACTTCCCCTTGGCGTAACCGCCATCCTCAACGAACACAGTCGCTCGCACGTCGCGGCTTAGCTTTCAGGGAAATCGAAATGGCTGATGTAACCTTTCCCGTCGCCGGAGGTGAGTTGAAGAAGCTCCAGGACATGGGCGACGGCACGCATGCAGATGTCGTCGCTTCTGCTGGCGGATCGTAGGTGAATTGCATGCCTGGCGCAGGAAAGCTTGATCGACGGATTACGATTCAGCGGGCAACGTCGGTTCCGAACGATCTGAACGAACCCGTCAAAACATGGGTGGATCTCAAAACCGTTTGGGCCCGGCGCACGGATGCCTCGGATGGTGAGCGATTTGCGGCCGGCCAGGTGGGATCGTCGCTCACGACCCGGTTTGTCGTGCGCTCCTCGTCCGTCACGAAGACGGTCTCGCCGCTCGATCGCCTGTCTTATGGCGGGATCTGGAACATCAAGGGCGTGAAGGAGACCGCTGAGGGGCGGAATCGGTTCATCGAGATCACGGCTACGCGGGACAGCGACGTCTGATGGTCACACGAGTTCGCGTCGAAGGGCTGCGCGAGCTGGAGCAGGCCCTTTCCGAGTTGCCCAAGGCCACCGGAAAGAACGTTCTGCGCCGTACGCTCCGCAAGGCCGGTGAGCCGATCGCAGAGGATATGCGCGCCAAGGCTCCGGACGATCCGGACACCAGCGGCGAGGACCTCCGAAATTCGATCGGCGTCGGCACGAAACTTTCGCCCAACCAGCGCAGCGCGCATCGCAAGATGTTCAGGGACGACCGCGCCTCGGTGGAGATGTTCGTGGGGGCCGGGCCCGTGCCGCAGGCCATCCAGCAAGAGTTCGGGAACGTGAATCACGGACCGCAATCATTCGCCCGCCCGGCATGGGATGCCGGCAAGGACGGTGCGCTGGAGACGATCAAGACCGAGCTCGGCAATGAGATCGGGAAGGCTGCAAAGCGCCTCGCACGCAAAGCCGCTCGACTGGCTGCAAAGGGCTGAGATCAATGGAAGCTGCATTGACTGCGCTCCTGGCGTCCGTTGCCGGGGGGAAACGGTATTGGGGCAGGGCGCCTCAGGAGGTCGACCCGGCCGACGGTCCCTATATCGTGATGCAGCGGATCGACGCTCTTCCCGACTACACCATGGGCGGGGCCACCGGGTACGTGCAGAGCCGCGTTCAGCTCGACGTGTATGCGATCACCTACACGGCGTTGCGTGACACCGTGCGCGCCATCGAAGCCGCCATTTCCGGATACCGCGGAATGGCGGCCGGCACGCACATCTACGGGATTTTCTTCGACAGCCAGCGCGACTTGCCGGCGGCGGACGCTGGGGAGGTGAACAACCTCCTGCGCCGCTCGGTCGACATCATCATCCACCATGCACAATAGGAGCATGTAATGTCCGAAACAGAAGCAAGGATCGGCTACGGCTCGGTCTTTGAGATGGCCGATCTCGCCACGCCGACGGTCTTCACCTACATCGCGGAGGCGTACAACTATGCGCCGCCGTCCGAGACGACCGACACGCCGGACGCCACGAACTTCCAGTCCCCGAACCGGACGAAAGAGTTCGTCGAGGGGCTTACCGATCCGGGCGAATCTTCGTTCGAAATGAACCTCGTCCCCGGCTCCGCGAGTGATAAGGCTTTGATCGCCGCGAAGGGAAAGAAGAAGTGGTGCCGCTTCACCTGGCCCAACGGCGTGCAGATCATGTATATCGGCCTGCGCCAGGGCTATGAGCGTTCGGTCCCGAACGACGACAAGATGACCGCCACGGTGACGTGGAAGGTATCCGGTGATCCGATCCAGACCGATCCGACCGCGCCGCGCAACCTCGTCGCAGCAGCCATCACGGGCACGCCGCAGGTCGGCGCACCGCTCACCGTCGACCCTGGTGTGTGGGCCGGCGCGATGGAAATCGCCGTGCAGTGGCAGAAGGACGCGGGCGGCGACGGCAATTTCGCGGATATTACCGGCGCCACCGGGAGCGCGTATGTGCCTGTCACCGCCGATGTCGGCTCGAAGATCCGTGTGACGCTCACGGGCTCCAATGCTGATTTCGACACCTCTGCAAACTCTGCCGAGACCGCGGCAGTGGTGGCGGCGGCATAGGTGATCCATGGCTAATCCAATCCGCGGCGAAGTCACACTCCAGGCCGGCGACGAGGCGTTCACTCTCTCGTTCTCGGTGAATGCCATCGTCGAGCTTGAAGATCATCTCGACTTGCCGGTCTCCAAGATCGCCAACCTCCTGAACGATCCCGAGAACGTCCGAATGAAGACCGTAAGGGCGCTCATCTGGGCGGCGCTGCGCGATCACCACGAGCATGTGACGATCATCGAGGCGGGGAAACTGGCCACGCGGGTTGGCGTGGCTGGCTGCATGGAGAAAGTCGGAAGGGCATTCCAGCTCGCATTCCCGGACGCGGAGGACGAGGAGAAGACATCGCGCCCTCAGAAGGCGAAGGCCGGATAGACTGGCTTTCGCTGCAACGAACCTGGATCGAATGCACGGCCGATGACGGGCAACGGTTCTGGTCCCTCACGCTGCGGGAAATCAGAAACGTCATTCAAGGTCATCTCGCCCGTCTGCGCCGCGAGCACAACGATCGCGCCTGGGCAGTCTGGCACACCGCCAAACTGACGGCCTACGCCCCGAAGAAGGAGAGTGATTTCCCTCCTCTTCACAAACTGCAGAGCACCGATCGACCCAAAGGCCAGCGCAAGCGCACCTGGGAAGAGGACTTTGCGGCCATGTCGGCGTGGGCGCAGGGAGCCAGCCGCATCAAGGGATAGAATATGGCATCCGCAGTCATTGGTGCTCTGAGGGTAAACCTCGGGATCGATACCGCCGCCTTCTCCGATGGGCTGAAGCGGGCGCAATCCGGCCTTCAGAAGTTCGGGGCTTTCGCGAAGCAGGGCTTGCTTGCAGCCGGCGTTGCGGCGGGCGCTGCGGCGGGCGCGTTCGGGATGATGGTGAAGGGCACCATCGATTCGGCGGACGAGATGTCGAAGGCGGCGCAGAAGTTCGGCATCCCGATCGAGGAGCTTTCGCGCCTCAAATATGCGGCCGACCTGTCAGGCGTCTCCTTCGAGGCGCTCGGCACCGGCGTCCGCAAGCTTTCCCAGAACATGAACGACGCCGCCAAGGGCATGGGCGAAGGGAAGGAGGCCTTCGAGCAACTCGGCATTTCCGTCACCAATGCAGACGGTTCGCTGAAATCCTCGTCGCAGGTCATGGCGGAGATCGCGGACAAGTTCGCCGCCATGCCCGACGGGGCGGAGAAGACGGCCCTCGCGATGGATCTGATGGGGCGTGCCGGGGCCAACATGATCCCGCTGCTCAACGGCGGTTCCGAGGCGCTCAACAAGCTGATGGCGGAGGCCGACACATTCGGCCAGGTCTTCACCCAGGAGATGGGCAGCCAGGCGGAGGCGTTCAACGACAACCTGTCCCGTTTGCAGGGATCGTTGGCCAACATCGCCGCTGGCGTGGCGACCGACCTTCTGCCCCACCTGGAGCGCTTCTCGGCATGGCTTGTCGAGAACGCGCCGGCAATCCAGCAATGGGTTGCCGCAATCGTCCAACAATTCGTGGTCTTCGGCCAGAACCTCGCCCAACTCAAGACCGAGATCGATGCGCTCATCGCCGGTTTCGTAGCCTTCCGCGACGGCGTCACGACCGCCTTGAACGAAATCGACGCCACGCTGCGCGCCTGGTCGGAGCAGATCGTCGGCATCTTTCAGGCAATCCCCGGCCAGATGATGGAGATCGGTGACCAGATCATCGACGGCCTTTGGCAGGGGCTCCAGTCCAAATGGGAGAGCGTCAAGAGCTGGGTATCCGGGGTTGCGAATTACATTCCGGACATCTTCCGTTCCGAGACGGAGACGCATTCGCCTTCGCAGGTGATGCATGACATCGGTGTCGACATCATGCAGGGCCTCGCCAACGGCATGGAGGGAATGCGCGGGGACGTCGAGAGCGTTGCCGGCAACATTGCTTCTACCGTTGCGGATGCCTTCACCGGGCTGATCACGGGATCGCGCAAGGTGGAGGACGTGCTGAAGAGCCTCCTCGATCAGCTCATCCGCATGTTCGCCAACAAGGCGTTCCAGGCGATTTTCTCCGCCTTCAGTTTCGGAGGTGGCGGAGCGCTGACGAGCTTCGCGAGCGGCATTCTGTCGGGGCAATTCGCCGGCCTCTTCGCCACCGGTGGGACCCTGGGCGCCGGGCAGTGGGGCATTGCCGGCGAAGCCGGGCCGGAGATCGTTCGGGGGCCGGCTGAGATCATTCCGGCCGGCGCCGCTTCGGCTCGAGGAGCGTCAACGCTGACCGTCCGCTTCGTCGACAGTTCCGGCAACGAAGTCAAAACCGCCGAAGTCAAGGGCGGCGACATGGGTGTCGATCTGGCTCTTGATCGCCTCATCGCCCAGAAGGTCGCATCGCCGGGCTCGGAAATCAGCCGGGCGCTGGAGAACCGCTTCGGCCTGCGCAACACCCTGGCATCGAGATAGAGCCTTGACCAACTGGCCCTTTACGCTTCCGCAATCCATGCGCCTGAGCGGTTTCAACCGCGGACTGCCGGACAACCGTCTGCGCTCGCAGAACGACGTCGGTCCCGCAAAGGTCCGGCGCCGCGCGTCCCTTGCGCCTTACCCGATTTCCGGGGACATGATCATGACCCGGGAGCAATGGGGCCTTCTGGCGGATTTCGTCAACCGCACCACCGGTGGCGGCACGCTGCCCTTCTATTTCCCCGATCCGTTCACGTTCGATCAGATGGGCATCGTCATCGACTTTGCAGACACCCCGACCGCCACGGTGGCGGGATCGCCTCTTCTCGTCCGCTTCGGTTCCGCACTCCCGGCGATCAGCGAGGACCTGGGCGAGTATGTTCGCGTGGATATCGAACTGGAGATCATGCCCGGCCCGAACGATGATTTCGACGGGCCTGTGGCCGACTTCCTGACCGTCAGCCGATCTTCCACGGCGACCTATTGGGATTCGAACGGAACGATGCAGACCGCAGCTCCCAATGTGCTGCGGCTGGACCACGATCCGGCAACGGGTGAGCCGCTGGGGGCGTTTATCGAAAGGCAGGCGACGAACCTTGCGCTTCAGTCCGGCAATCTGTCCATTGCTCCTTGGGCTTGGGGCGAAGGCGGTGCGTCCACTATCGAACCGGGTGATCCCGCGCCGATCGCCGGCGAAACCTTTTGGCGGATCACCAAGGATGATAGTTTTTCCGACAGGAGACAGGGCGTTGCACTGCCGACAAGCACGAGCCGTTTCACCGCGTCTGTCTTCGCGAAACGGGGCAATGTCGATGTCACGCGATGGTGGATTTCCCTTGGCGGAACGTTGAACGGAACCGCCGAATTCTCTTTCAATTTTTCCACCGGTCAGATTGTCGGTGCGCCTGGAACCGCTGGCAACATCACGCTGAACGCCTTCGGCGCGATTCCAATCGGTGATGGTATCTATCGCTTCTGGATGGATATCACCCCGGGCAATTCGACGCTCGCGATCGTGTTGCTCGCCAACAACACCGGCGGCACGGGGGATCAGCACCAATATTGGGGCTACGAACTTGAGCTGGGCGGTGGCGCGCCCTCCTCATACATTCCCACCACGGCTGCGCAGGCCACGCGTGCCGCCGATATCGTGACGAAGGACCTTGGTGGCCTCCCGTTCTCTGATGACGAGGGGACGTTGCTGATTGAGGCGCAGGATCAGCATGTCTTTCCCACGTCGGGGATACGCTACTATGGTGGTGTTACTCCCGGATCAGGCACAAGCAGCTACTTCGGCATAGGGCTCTATTCCACGGGTCATATTGGGGCCAGATCTTTCGGCTCCTCCACGCCCACTCTGCCATATGTGCCTGGACAAAAGCGGATGGCGGTCGCATGGGGCGGTGGCGATCTCGCTTTCTCGATAAACGGGTCACCTGTTCAGCGCACATCCCTTTCTCAGGCGCAATCGGGCCTCACGCTGTTGACGATCGGCTCTCTTGCGCAGGGCGCATCCTTCGTCGCGGGGTGCCACATCAAACGCATTGAGCTACGCGCCCTGTGCCTTACCGATGCTGAGCTGCAGCAGATGACGGCGTGAAGAGGACCGTGCGCCAATGAGCAGGACAGTCTCCAACACCTTCCGGAAGGCTCTCTATGCGCGCGAGACGGACGAGGTTGCCGTCTGCCTGATGACCGTCACGCATCCCGAGCTCAGCGAGCCAATTCGCCTCTCTACCGATCCGACGCAACGCATAAGCATCGATCCGATGATTTACGGCACCGTCAGCCGAGGAGAGAACTTTCCGTTCGTCCCGATCAATGTCGTCCTCTCTGAAGACAGCGACGACACCGCGCCGACGGCCTCGCTGGAGATCGACAACACCGACCTTTCTCTAATCGCGGCGATGCGATCGATCACGCAAGCGGCAAAGGTCAAACTTGAGATGGTGCTTGCCTCCGATCCGGACACCGTGGAGATCGAGTTTCCCGAGATGATGGTGTCTGCCGTCACCTACAACGCCAGCATCATCAGCTTCACGCTTACGGTGGACGGCCTCGTGGCGGAGCCCTTTCCCGGCAACGCCTTCCTGCCGAGCACCTTCCCAGGCCTGTTCTAAGCCCATGGATTTCTCGCGATATGTCGGCCTCCCGTGGACGAGCGGGGGGCGCTCCTTCGATGGCATCGATTGCTGGGGCCTCGTGTGGCTGTTCTATCGGCATGAGAAGAGCATCGAGATCCCCGACTATTCGGAAGCCTACGACGATGCCACCGATCGCGAGCGCATTTCCGGGCTGATGACATCGGGCGTCGTGTCCTGGGTGGAAGTGCCCGCCATGCATGGGGCCGTGGCTCTGATGAGGCGCGGGCGGGCTCCGTCGCATGTCGGCATCGTCGCTCCCGGGCGGAAGCTGCTCCACATCGAAAGCACCACGGGATTATCCTGCATCGCGCCCATCACCGCCGACATCGAGCGCCGCACCATTGGGCATTTCCTTCTGAGGTCCGAATTGTGAACGTGATGCTGCGCTCGCGCGAGGTGGAAATCCTCGACGCGCCAAAGGTCCAGATCACCGTTGCGCGCCATCCCTTCATGGCGAAGGCGCATATTGCGACGGTGCTCGGCGGCGACACGGTTGCCGAGATCGTGGACGTGCATTGGGCGGAGAAGCGACCTTGCGCCGTCACGGCCGACGGGCGTCCGGTCGAGCGCTCCCGGTGGCATAGCGTCGTTCCGCGCGAAACCGTTGAACTCGTCGGCGTCCCGCAAGGGCCTGTCGTGGCGTTCTTCGGCGCGATCTTCGGAGCGATCGGGTCGGCCTTCACCGCCATTACCGGCGCGCTCGGCGGTCTGCTCGGCGGGGGCATCTTTTCCGGGCTGGCGGGAAAGCTTCTCGGGCTCGGCCTCTCGATCGCCGCGAGGTATCTTTTCAACGCGCTCTTTGCGCCGCCCACTCCGCAGCTCGCGCGGCAGCCTGAGGCCTCTCCGACATACACGATCGGTGGCGCCCGCAACGAGACGCGGCCGTTCGGCCCGGTGCCTGTCGTGCTTGGGAGGCATCGCATCGCCCCTCTCTATGCCGCGCAGCCGTATACGGAGAACATCGGAGATGACCAGTATCTTCGATCGGTCTTCTGCTGGGGGCATGGCCCGCTCGCCATATCCGATATCAAAATCGGTGAAACGGCGATCTCGCAATTCGAGGACGTGGCAGTCGAGACGCGCCAGGGTTTTGCCGGCGACCCGCCGCTGACACTCTACCCCGCGCAGGTGTTCCAAGAAGACCTGAGCATCGAGCTCGATCACAATCAGGCGAACGTCCGTACCTCCGCGCCGGACGTCGACGAGGTCATCGTCGACTTGACGGCGCCGCAGGGCCTTTACCGCGTGCGTTCCAGCAATGGCGAATATCTGGCCTACACCGTCGTCGTCCGGCTGGAATACAGGCCGGTCGGATCGCCCGCCTATGCCACCTTCGTGGAAGCCACGCTCACCGGCGACGATGGCACTGCGCTGCGCCGCTCTTACCGGCTCCAGGTGCCGCGCGGGCAGTATGATATCCGCGTCACCCGCACGACGCCCATGGAGACATTCGAGGACGACACGGTCTTCGAGGATGTCTTTTGGACGGCGATCCGGGGGCTCAGGAACGAGACGCCGATAAAGACCGACGTGCCGATGGCTCTGACGGCAATCAGGATCAGGGCGACGGCTCAGCTTTCGGGCAATATCGAAACGCTCAACGGCATGGCCATGTCGCTCGTGACGAGCTGGAACGGTTCCGCATGGGTGCCGAACCAGCCGAGCAACAACCCTGCCGATCTGTTCCGGCACGTGCTCCAGTGCTCTGCCAACAAGCGCCCGGTCGCGGACAGCCTGATCGATCTCGACAAGCTGGCGGAGTGGCATCAGTTCTGCGTCCTGAACGGATTCACCTTCAACCAGGTGCGCGACTTTTCCGGCTCTGTCTGGGAGACCTTGCGGGACATCGCGGCGGCCGGCCGTGCGGTTCCGACGTTCGTCGACGGCAAATGGTCGGTGGCCTGGGATGCTGACGATGCTCTCGTTGTCCAGCACTTCACGCCGGCCAATTCAGCGGGCTTTGTCGGCCAGCGCGATTTCGATGAGGATGTGCATGCGTGGCGCGTGCGCTTCATCAACGAGCGCGAAGGCTACCTGCAGGACGAGAGGGTCGTCTACGCCGACGGATACTCCGCGGCAAACGCGACCAAGTTCGAGGGCCTTGAGTTCCCCGGCGTGACCAATCCGGACCTGATCTGGAAGCTCGGCCGCTACCACATTGCCCAGCTCAAGCTCCGGCGGGAAACCTACGAACTCACGACCGACTTCGAGCACCTGGTCTGCACGCGGGGAGACCGCGTTCGTGTGACGCACGACGTCCCGAAATGGGGCCTCGGATACGGTCGCGTCAAGTCAGTTTCCGGCGACAGGATCATCCTCGACGGCGATGTGACGATGGCGACGGAAGGCAGCTACGCCATCCGGTTCCGCAAGAATGACGGGTCCTCACTGCTCCGCCACGTGGTAACCGACGATAGCGGCACGACCAATGAAATCGTCCTCGTGCCCGGAGGTGACGCCCCGGAACCCGGCGACCTCTATATGTTCGGGGTGGTGAACAGCGAAAGCGTGGTTCTCCGGGTCAAGGCCATCCGGCCCGGAACCGACTTCTCGGCTCGCCTGTCACTGGTCGACGACGCTCCGGCCATCTATCTGGCGGATCAAGGGGCTATTCCCCCGTTCCAGACAAACATCACGGAGCCGGTTGATCTCTTCAGCCAGCCGCCGCGCAACCTGATCGTGAGCGAGATCACGCTTCTCTCTGATGGCGCGATCTTCTCCGGCGCCGAGCTTTCGTGGCTTCCTCCGTCGCTTGGATCGCCCACGGCCTATCTCGTCCAGTGGTGGAGCGATACCGCGCCCGACGTCAAGGAACTCGTGACCGTGACCGACGCACGGTACACGGCGCGCAACCTCAGCGCCGGTTCGTACCGGTTCCAGGTGAAAGCGGTCTATGCCGGCGGCACGTCCAAGTGGCTGTCGGCCGACCTCAATGTCGTGGGGCCATATCGGGTGCCTCCGGACGTTCAGAACTTCCGCGCTGCGATTGCCGGGTCGAGCATCATTCTCACGTGGAGCGGCACGAGCGAGAATCTCGTGAAGGATTACGAGATCCGATATTCGCCCGCGGTTTCAGGCGCGTCCTGGCCATCCTCGATGGTGCTCGTGCAGGGTGTGGAGGCCACAAGCTATACCGCGCCCTATGCGAAGGGCTCCTACTTCATCAAGGCGCGGTCGTGGCGGCACGTCTACAGCACCAACGCCACCGGCCTCATCGCGCGCACGGAGCCGATCTCCGCCCTGAATGCCGTCGAGGCGGCAACCGACGATCCCAACTTCGACGGGACTTATATCGGCACTTACTATGACGACTTCGCCGGTGGCGTGATCCTGTCGGACGCAACCAAGTTCTTCAACGGGCAGCAGTTCTTCACCGGCGGGAAGTTCTTCGCCGGCATTCGCGCATCGCCGGGATACTACGTCCTGGCCGAAAGCGTCGACCTGGGAGAAGTGTTCACGAGCCGCCTGTTCGCACAATTGACGGTCGGCGGATACCGCCTGGGCGACCGGTTCTTCGACGGTGGCCAGTTCTTCAGCGGCGGCAGCTTCTTCTCGGCTCAGCCCGACCAATGGTCCGCAACGCCGCAGGTGAGATACACCAATGACGATCCCGCCGGACCGGCCACATGGTCGGAATGGGAGGACCTTCAGGTGGGCGACTATACCGGCCGGGCATTCCAGTTCCGCGTTCAGATGCAAAGCTTCGCGACATCGGTGACGCCGCTCCTGACGAGCGCAAAGTTCTTCGTCGACATGCCCGACAGGATCGTTGCCGCGGAGGACGTCCAATCCACCGACGCAGGGATAACGATCGGCTTCGTGCCGCCATTCAAGCGGCTGAAGGCCCTCAACATAACCGGCCAGGATCTCCAGCAGGGGGACTATCACGTCATCACCGCGAAGAGCGAGAGCGGGGCGACCATTACCTTCTACAACAGCGCGAATAGCCCGGTGAACCGGTCATTTGACTACCAGGCTGTCGGATACGGGAGCATGAACGCATGACAAGAGCGACGACGTGGGGCGTTCCCCGCAATGCCGGCGAGGCAGACCTTACGCAGGAGCAATGGGCGACGAGGGCAGACGAATCCCTCGACGCTCTCCTGTCCAGCCAGAAGGGCAGCGGCCGCCCTGCCTATGCCGTCCCCGGCATGGTGTGGGTTGACGATTCCGCGACCCCCTGGGGCGTCTACGTCTATGATGGAACGGACGACATCCTTGTCGGATACGCGGACGCAGCCAACAACTTCTTCCGGGGCAAGGTGGCCAAATATTCCGCCAAGTCGGGTGCATATGTGGCCGTGCTTGGCGACAATGCGACGTTCTTCCGCTTCAGTGCCGGCGCTACGCTGACTTTGGATGCGGCAAGCGCGCTCGGCGCGGATTGGTGGTGCCTGGTCAAGGCGGATGGCGGGGCCGTTACCGTCGATCCGAACGGCCCGGAGACCATCGACGGCTCCCCCACGCTGTTGATCGCCCAGGGTGACAGCGCCTTCATCTTCTGCGACGGGGCAGCGTTCTATACCGCCTATGTGAAGAGCACGGGCGTTTCGTATTCCGCCCAGTCTCTCACTGCCGCGCAGAAGGGGCAGGCGCGGGCGAATGTCGGCGCCGATCTCCTCGGCGGCCTCCGCAACAAGGTCATCAACGGAAACTTCGATTTCTGGCACCGATCGACGAACGCGGCCACCAGAGAATATGTGGCTGATCGCTGGCGGATGAGGACGGCGGGAGGGATTGGCGCGCCGATCTACAGCCAATCCCGGCAGCAGTTCGCAATGGGACAGACGGATGTCCCCGGAAACCCGCGATATTTCGCCCGAGTAGGGATCATCAGCGGCAGCCTGAGCGGCCAGCTAATGTTTCGCTTCGAGCAGCGCATTGAGGGCGTGGAGACCCTTTCCGGGAAACAGGTGACCGTCACCTTCTGGGCAAAAAGCACGACAGGGACGCCGGAGATCTCGGTCGGCTATTCGCAGGACCTGGGCACAGGTTCGGGAACCTTTACCGGCACCGGGACGATCGGCGCTCCCGTGACCCTTAACGCAAACTGGCAAAAGGTCTCGGTGACCGGGACCATCGCCCCCCTGAGCAACGTCACGTTCGGAACGGGCGACTATCTCGCCGTGGGCGTGAATCTACCCCTCAACTCCGTGGGAACCACGGTCGACATCGCCCGCTTCTCCATCGTCGAGGGTGACGCCACGGCGGAGGCCGACCCGTTTTCGCCGCGCCATCTCGGGCAAGAGCTGGCGTTGTGTCTGAGATACTACGCTCTTTTTACAACGCTGGCCGTCACGACAGCGAACACGAACTCATCATCGTTTCCGGTCCCGATGAGGGCGACCCCGACGCTAACGACCGTCACCTTGAATGCGGGTTCGGGTGCTCAGTACGCGGCAACGGCCGCTTTGAATGGTGTTGGCGCCGTGACTTACTTTCAGCATGTGGCCAACTCGGGAATTGCCACCGCCACCATTGCAGCCGATTCGGAGCTTTAGACATGGAAGTCGTAGGATATACGTCCGCTGGG
Source organism: Chelativorans sp. AA-79 (assembly GCF_029457495.1). Lineage (NCBI taxonomy): Bacteria > Pseudomonadati > Pseudomonadota > Alphaproteobacteria > Hyphomicrobiales > Phyllobacteriaceae > Chelativorans > Chelativorans sp. AA-79. The sequence continues at coordinate 3,009,252 of NZ_CP120361.1, read as the reverse complement.
GTGATCGAAGTCATTGTCGACGGCGTCCGGTCGATGGTCCCAGATGACATGGGAAATCGCCACCGGCAGATGATTGCCGAGTGGGAGGCCGAAGGCAACGAGATCGCACCATACGAGCCAGTCCCCAATCCCTTGGGGCCGCTCACCGCAAGGCAGATTCGGCTCGGCTTGATCGCCTCCGGCATCTCTCTCGCCCAGGTGGAAGCCGCGATCGAGGCTATCCCCGACGAGGGGGAGCGGGAAACCGCGCAGGTCGAGTGGGAATATGCGACTCAATTCCTGAGGCATCATCCTCTCATGGTCCAGATCGCCACTGTGCTCGACCTTACGGACGAGCAGGTGGATGCCATGTGGGCCTCGGCTCTGACGCTCTAAATGGACGGATGATGAACCACGGCCGGCGGGGATAGAGGCTCGGCGGATTCCACCTCCGGCGGGTCTGTCAATTGACACTCCGTCAGTTCCTTCATGGCTGCCGGAGATCCCCGCAGACTGATCTTGGTGACGGTCTGCGGCCCAAAGGTGACGTGGAGGAAGTGGCGCCCGATCAGGGCGTCGGTGAAAGTCTGAAGGGCGACGTTGGCGAAAAGGAATGGAGTGCCGCCGATCGAGACGGCAACCGCCTCGGCATTGAAAGCCTCCGCATCATCGAACTTGAAGCGTAGCGGGTATCGCTTCCCCGGCTCCACCGCGCCCATTTCCGGTTGCCGATCCCGACATACATCACCGCGGATTCCGACCGGTCACGGAAGCCAACCCGGAGGACCGTTCCATCGGAGAACAGCACCGACGCGAAGCAGGCGCCCTGGATGGTCATGTCCCTGTTGATCATCCAGTCGCCCACATCGTTCCACGGCAGCACATCGTGAGCCGCCGTGGGCCGTAGCATGAGCGACGACAAGACCGCGAAGGCCAAGCAAAAATTGCGCAGCATTTAGCACACCCCCAAGCCGGCACCGATTGTGGAGATATTCGCTCCGAAATCAACCACCCCGTGTGCAATTTTTGCGCGAATCAACCCACTCCGCTTTCCAATTGAAAGGACATGGAAATGTTTAACGACGTGCCCGCCGGCGCGGCGATCCTGCTCGCCTTCGTCTATGAAACGGAGACGAGCCGGACGCCGCCCAAATGCTATGAGGTCATTTACGGCCAGAAGCAGCGCAAGCTTGCGAAGCCGCTCACGAGCATGACGCTCGGGGACATCGTGGACGAACAGCGCAAGTGGTCGAAGAACCACGGATCGAGCGCGGCCGGCGCGCCGCAGTTCATGCGCGCTACCCTCATCGACCTATCGAAGGAGCTCAGCCTTCGCGGAGATCAGATCTTCGACGGCGACTTCCAGGATCGGCTTGCTTTCCATCTGCTCAAGCGCCGCGGCTACGAGGCGTTCATGGCCGGCAAGATCAGCCGCACCGAGTTCGGCAAGCGTTTGGCTCAGGAGTGGGCATCCTTCCCGGTGTTGGCGGACTGCCAGGGCGCGCATCGCAAGATCAAGCGCGGGCAGAGCTATTATGCCGGCGATGGGCTCAACAAGGCGCTTGTCGCGCCCGAGGTGGTAGAGCGCCTGCTTGACCGCGTGAAAGCGGCAGGGAAAGCCTCCAGAGCGCCGGAGCAGCCATCGCCGGTGCCCGAACCCTCACCGGCCCCGAACCCCGCGCCAGTACCCGCGCAATCCGGCAAAGCTGGCCTCCTCGCTATCATCATCGCCCTGCTCGCGGCCGGCGGCGCATGGATCACGAATCTCCCCTGCAATCTGATTGGAGTGCTCTGCCAATGAGTGGTCTCATCGCGCGTATCATCATTCGCTACATCGCGGGCGCCCTCGTCGCCAAGGGCCTCCTGTCGGCCGAGGATGCCTATTTCATAAACGCCGATCCCGAGCTGGTCGACCTAGTGACCACCACCATCGGTGCCGGTCTCATGATCGCGACGGAATGGTTCTATTGGCTCGCCCGCAAACTGGGGTGGGAGCGGTGATGGACGCGCTCCTTTCGCTCATCCCCGGAGGGTTGGTCACCACCCTTGTGGCGAGCATTTCTGCGGTATTGCTCGTGATCTGGAGGGCTTTCGCCACCGGCCGGGCAAGCGGCAGGAACGAGGAGCGTGCCAGGACCTCTGCCGAGCGATCCGAATCCGTCGAGGAACGCCTTGAGATGCATCGCGAGGCGACAGAGGCCGAGCGCCGCGCCGCCGGCACGACTGACGAGGAAGCGCGCAAGGAGGCTCTGAAATGGGCAAAGCCGCGCTGATCCTCCTAGCCTTCCTCGCAGGCTGCGCCATGCGGTCAGAGGAGCCGTCGCCGGCCGATCCGCGGCAGATCTGGTGCGACTTCAACTCACCACGTCGGGACGCCACGCCGGACACTCCCCGCGCGGAGCTCGATGAGATCAACACCCATAACGCCAAAGGGGTCGCCTGGTGCGGCTGGGAACCGTGAAGGAGCGGGGGAATTGAACTGGACAGACGTGAAACTCATCGCGGCGATCGCGGGCGGTCTGCTGATCGCATTCCTTCTCTCAACCGCGAACACGGTGAAGGCGCGGGTAGCGAGCGTGGCATCGGGCCTCTTCTTCGCCATTTTCCTCACGGAGCCGCTCATCAATTGGGCCGGGCTCGAGTTCTCCGTCTGGCAATATGCCGTGGCGGGCTTGCTTGCTATGTCAGGCGATAGGCTGGCCCGGCGCATCATGCAGGTGGTCGACACGGGACGCCTGCCTGTAAGCGGAGGACGGTCATGAGGCGGATGAAATCGACCAAGGCGCAAAATCGCTTGGACGTGGCCCTTCTCGTCGCCTGGGGCCTCTTCTTCGTGGCGGTGATCCTGTCCCACGCCTAGGCAACTTCCGCACAAAATAGGTGGCGAATGATTCCGCCATACCCTTCGATTCACAAACCTAAGTCCCGCTAGAGCAAAAAGATGCTACTACGCCCAAGGTGCGTATTCTCGACGCTTGGGGTGATCGATGGAATGGGCGAAAATAGCTCAGTATTTTTCCTATGTCGCAGAGCCGGGCGCAGCAAACACATTCATCATAGGTGCCGTGGGCGCATTCTTTGGTGCTGTTGGCGCCCAGGTGATTGCAAGCCGATTTCACCGGCGGCAGATGATAGTGCGTGAGCTTAACGCTGTGAACGGCGCAATGACGCACTGCTTCGCAATCACAAACCACCTATTCTCATTGAAGAAAGATTACATCTCCCAAATACACGCCGAATACATGCGCGAAAGAGGAAGGTATCTAAATTTCCTGGAAGAAAAAAAGAACCACACCGGCCCGCAGCCGCTAGCATTTAATTACCATGCAGACCTAAGAACGCTCCCGAACACCTTTGTAAATCCTGCTCCCCTGGAGCGACTTGTATTCGAAGCGATATCGTTCAGAGGTTTGGGTCTAGCCACCGCAGTGGCGCTTTTCAGCACGCTCGATGAGTTGGATGCCTTGCTCGCCGAGCGAAATGAACTTGCCCGCGAGATCCGACAAATCCCGCCGGACGAGCCTGAGTACAAGGTCAACGTGTACTTTGGGGCGGACACTGCGAACGGTGTCACAGATCAGCGATATTATAGCTGCATGGAGGGACTTGCCAGTCTTACAGACCATGCGATCACCTTTTCGATGCTCCTAGCTGACAAACTCTATGCACACGGGAAAAGGCTCAGGCTTAGGGGTGTTTGGAGGTCTTTCTTGATTGGGCTCCCCCGGGTCGACTCGATCGATTGGAGCACGGCCGAGTCCGATGGCTTGATTCCCCGTGATGTTGATAGTACGGCCTTCGTCAACGCGTTTCAGCCCGCGCCGGGAATGTTCTTGAAGCTTTGGCGTCGTCTCGCGAAACGGTAGTGTCTCAGTTTGAAATTTGTGGCTTCTTCGGACGATAATCGCGCGTATCAAGGCACTTGTCGTAAGTGGCCCGCTCGATAGGAACCCAGTCGGTCTTGTTGATACCTCGCACCTTGAAAGCGGGGCTGTGCGGATAGGCGGATGCCATTTTGATCCATCGCTTTCGTTCTTGAGAGATGGTGCGCAGCTCCTCGGCGACTTCGGAAAGGTCCTGATCGCGACAAAAAAGCAGCGCCACGTCATACGCGTCTTCGTGCGCCAACCGGATCACATCGAGCGCGATCCTAACGTCAATGCCTTTTTCGTCGCCGTCTAAGAAGGAATGCTCACTTCCGTCCGGGAACTTGATCGTCTTGTTCCGATAGCGGAGGGCGCGTGTGTAGACATGAACTCCATCGCGCCCCATTTGAGCGCCCTTGGCGACCCAAAAATGGTTCCAAAAAGCATTATCTCCGGGATCAGGTACGCCTGTGTAGAATCGGACACCGCTACACTGCCATCCCTTCTCCGCACAGATGGCCTTTGCCAGTGCGTCCGGATCATAGTTCGGGAAACTATACCCAAACGCCTTCTTTGCGCAGTGAAAGAGGTTTTGGCCGTCGAAAAAAGCAACGGCTCGAATGGGATCAGGCAGCTTCATTTGCTGCCCCCAAATGCAATAACCCCGCCGGAGGCCTTGCGGCGTGTCCGACGGGGGAGAAGTTGATACGAGCTAATATGGTCATGCCCTCCTGAACGTCAAGTTAATTTTTGCGCCTTTTTATAAGGACCGCGCGGTCCCGGCTTCGGCGCTACAGCGTCCATCATCGCAACCAGATCGTCCATAGACCATAGCTTGTCAGTGACGCCAGCGGCCATTGCAGGGGTCATGCGAAGCGTCTTGTGCATCTTAATGAAATTGTACCAGACCGTGTAGATCGCGACCATATGCACGTGGTTTTCAAACTTCTTTGAGAAGGCATTCGTCAGGCGGGTGAAGCGGCGATTTGCAAAAAAGAGGCGAGACGCGCTAGACTAGATCTGCTGGTCTTTTGAGACTCGCCGCGTGGTTTTCGATCCGACGCCAGTTATGGCTTCTCGGTATTCTGTGGCAGGCGCAAGTTATCTTTGGGGCGGTAAAACCGCAACGCAGAGATGAGGGAAGCGCCGCAACGGGCTAGCGCGGCCGAGTGTAGTGCTCAGGATCGTTTGATGCGACGCGCTGAGCGTCGTGCGTGCCCTTGCGGCCGAGAGGTCATCAGGTGGTCTCCCTCGCAGCAGGCAGGTTGGGACCATCAGCAGCGCGGCGGCCGGCGCCGCGGCCGCCTGCACCTGGCTGACGGGGCGCCCGCCGCCTTAGTCCGGAAATCGACTCGTTATCAAAGTTGAACGAGCGCCAAATTTACGTTGCCGTGATTTTCGTCCTAACGTTGGTGCCTTCAGGAACGAAGTTTGTGGCAAAGACTGTTTGGACTTGCGAAGGCTGTGGGGCGGAAAGCCCGATTCGACCGATAGACGAGTGGCGAAGGATACAAATTTCGGTGTCGCACATTGGTGGGATGCCCATTCTCTCGAAGACAATGGAGCTCTGTCCCACCTGCCAGAATAAGCTTCTGAAGATGGTCGATCCCGAGATATGGCTAAGGCTGTTAAAAATGGTCTAGCTGCCCAGACTGCCTTGCACCACCGGTAGGAACCGATCCCGCGCTTCCGCGTTTTCAGGTAATCCTGGCATCGGATGCCTCGCTGGCCGAAGGGCTGGCGGGGCATTTTTTGCGTCATGGCGTCAGTAGCTACGCGTGCAACTAGCGGTCGCCGCCCCAGATCACTTGACCGCCATAGCGATATGCGTACCGCCGTGCCTCACGGCAATTTGTCGGCGGCGGCTGATGGCCGGCCGGGCGATCGTCGAACCAGACGCGACAGCTTCCCGGCGGAGGTAGATGGCCGCGAGGGATGCGATAAGAGTGCCGCCTGTAATCCTCGCGGTCGCGTTCTCTCCAGCCGCGGTAGTCGCCCCCATGGCGGTCCCAAACGCGGTAAGATCCCTTGCCGCTCTCATCCTTATATGGATCGGCAAGGGCGGGCGAGGCGATCAAAACGGCGGCAACAGGCACTAATAGATATTTCAGCATCGGGCTAACCTTACCATTTGCTCGTCACGGCAACCTTTTCGTATGCCGTCTGAACGGGACCTGAACTTCGAGGTGAGGATCGCGGGCATGGCCTTCGGGTGGATCGGCCCGACAACGCCGTTCGCGTCGGTCGTCAGGAAGCCGAAGAGGTCGATGCAGATCCGGCCTTCCTTCACCTTGCGCACACACTCCCAGTCCGGAACCCAGATGCCGGCGAAGAAGGCGAGGGGGCGTTCATCGCTCAAGGCGAACCATGCGTTCGGGATCGGCCCTCCGTTGGCCCTGGCAGGATCCGGCTCGGCAAAGCTCGTGAAGGGAACGACGCAACGGTTCGGCACGCCGAGCCATCGCGCCCAATGCTTGCTGTCGACGCGGCGCACATTGGTCGTGCCGCGATCGGGCTCCATCTTCAGCAACTCGTCGAAATCGAAGTCCTTGCCCTTGGCGCGAAGTTTGTCCGCGCGCTTCTTGGCCGCCTGAAACAGCGCCTGGCTGGAGGAGGGCAGGCCCCACCGCACGCGCACCAGCTCGCGCTCGCCATCCTTCCCGTTCCTGACGATCGGCGCCGGCGTGTCGGGATAGACCTGAATGGACGGTTCTAGATTGCCGGCCAAGTCCCTGATGAACAGAGAGAATTGCCGGATGGCTTCATGATTGGTGGTGGCGTTGTAGAGATTGCACACGCGCTTGCTCCTCGCGTATCCCGTCTACAGTGAACGAAAACAGAACAAAAGAGTCAAGAGGCTCTTGACGCGCGAGGAATTTGTTCCTTTTTCTCGGGCATGCCCGAACCATATTGGCCGAAAAAGAAGGGATCATACACGCTCTCGGACGCTGCGAAGTCCTGCCGGTACGCGAAACTGCACTGCCGGTATTGTAAGACAGAACGCCACTATCTGATTGAGGAACTGAAAGTCGCTTTTGGCAACATTGAGTGCGATGATATCGCTTTCCGACACAGTTGGAGGTGCACCAATTGCGGACAGCGCAACATGATCGATTTCTCAATCGTGAACCCATCCGCGGCCGAGTTGCAGAAGATCAACCTGCGGCGAATTTCCAGGATTGTTTACGTTCGGCGGGTGATCTGGCGGGATGAGTGATGGGTGATCTAAGCGCAACGCGCGCTGGCCTGTGGACATATTCGTCTTGATTTGACACCAATTCGGATACAAGGTGGGCAACGACCAGCTGCCTACAATGGAGACCCGACGGCGGTCTCCGAAGGCGGGCGTAGCCCACGCCAGCCAACTGGCCAGAAGGCAACCGAGTGGTTATGCGGTGGCAGCCGCTGCCACTCGGTTCCGTCGCATTGGCAATTTCTACGTGACAGGAAATCATCTCGAAGCGCAAGCCGTCTGTTTCTTCGGTTCCTTGTTCCACGGGCTTTCTGGGGATAACGCGGAGAATTGCACGTGGGGAGATCGCAATCTGCGGCGGATGACCTGCTAGTGGGGCTATCGCGACGATGCTGATCCAACGCAAAGTTCGCGGCGCGCCTTTACCTGCTCACTTCGAGTTCCTTCTCCTCCCCGTCCCTTCCGCCAGTCGCGACCACCAGTCCTTCGGCGAAGCAACCCATGGCAGGCTGCGCCACAGGTCCGGAACGGGCAGCATGTCTATCGCCTCAATGAGCGGCTTCTGCGGCACGTTCGTGTAGTGCCTGCTCATGTCAGTAGCGGCATGGCCTAGTATCTGATCCTTGATGTGCGGATGAACGCCGGCAATCACTAGGCCAGTCGAAACCGTGTGGCGGCCGGTGTAGGGCGACACGTCCTTGATGCCGCTTCGCCGCCTGGCACCGTTGATGGCCGTCTTCAGACCGCCTCCGCCTTCCTGCACTTCCGTGTATGGCTTGCCCCGCGGCGTCCGAAACAAAGCACCGCCGTCCTTGGCACGCTCGACCAGTGGCCCAAGCCACTCACACAAAAACGAATGCAGGGGCACGCCGCGCGGCTCGCCGGTCTTCGACGATCGCACTACAAGCCAGCGGTTCTCCAGAGACACGTCGTCTGCGGTGAGCGCGAAAGCCTCGATCGGCCGCAGTCCGGTATAGAATAGAGCCGTCATGATCATTGCTGGCGCTGGGCTCATGGCTGCAACGAACCGCGCGGCTAGCTCGTAGTCTACTGGCCTGGTGCCGCTTCTTGACGACCTAGCTCGCACTAAGGTGGCACCTCTGGGCTTTCGAGGGCGACGCCATTTGCGAACGTCTGCCCAGTTATTCCCGGCGGCATGGTTCCACACAGCAATGAACGGAGTATAGAACTGGCGATTGCGCGTTTGAGCCTGCGCGTTCGGGTAAAGTTTGCGCGCCGCCTCGTCTAAATCGTTCTGGGTGATGTCCTTTAAGCGCTTGCTGGAAAATCGGTCAAGGAGACTGTTAACAAACCGCGGCGGTGCTCCCGTCAGAAGATATGAATCTAGAGCATCTTTGAAGGTCTTCGTAGCTTTGATGCCCCAAGTTTGTTCATCCAGAAGGCGGCTTTCTTCCCGGATTCGAAAAATCTCAGCGCGCTCGCGATCGTAAAGCTTGGTGCTTTTATAGACGTGCTGGCCACACACTGTCCCCCGTATCCACCAAATGCTGCCACGTCTCACAAGTTTGAGGGTCACGATTTGGTCTGTCTGGAGATCCCGTTCGCTTCCTGATCCTGCTCTTCCCGCTTCTTTAGAACGGTCTTACGCGGACCTTTCCATTGCCCGACCCGATCAACCCCGCTCGCAACTCCCGGAAAGTGCCCATCCAGGTTCAAATACTTGCGATAGAAACTCCTTACCAGCGGTACCGGGCGGCCGCCGTGGAACTTATCCACTCCGGGAAATCCTGGCTTTGCAGATAAAATCGGCAGACTTTCCTTTGCCCATTTAGCGGCTCGCTCTCTACCGACTATCGCGATTGCAATCTCCTTGTCGGTCGCGAAGAGCGGCAGGTGATCGAGGGCATCACAATCGAAGGGGCGTGAGCTTGGTTTTTGCATATTATGGCCATTGATCCGAACCGGTCTACCGTGCCACGACTCCACTGCGCATATCAAGCGATTGAGAAATATACGATTCCACCCATCTATTTCTGTTCGTGGGAAGCCGGAATATGCTCCTCAGCAATTGCTTGATAGAGGTTGAACAAAGCCGTTTGTGCCTCTGAAGCCAGCCGGTACCAATCCGGATTGGCGAGTACGGCGGGATGCTCGCAAAGGTGACGATCTACCGAATCCATGAAGATGGATGCTCCTTCCATAGCCTCATGGCAGCCGAAGCTGCCGGGACCAAACGCCTTGGTAAGTTCTTCTGGAGTCATCTCCCGGTCGTCGGCAGCCTCCTTCAATCGCTCCAGCCGGAACGCCTCGGTTTCCTTTAGGGTGAAGGAAACGCGGGGTTGGAAACTCGCGCCGCGCATAAGGCATCTTTCCTTTCGCCTGGACTTGTGGCTGGCACCATCTTCCGAAGAGATGAAGTGTTCAAGCTTCGCCATCGCCTGGTCGGCCAGGGCGCCACGCCCACCAAGGTAGTGGGCGTCAAGAATTGCTTCGACATCGCGCAAGCTGTGGCCCGTGATGGAGGCGATTTCAGCATTGTTGCAGCCGGCGAGGGCAAGTCGCGTTACTGCTGTGCCGCGGAGGTCATGGAAATTCAGCTTTTCTTCCTTGTTGGTGGGGAGTCCGGCCTTTTTGTAGGCGGCAGACCAGCTCGCCCGAAACCCATCTTCCGTCCAGGGGCGCCCTCGTGTGTTGACGAGTATAGTCGAGGCGTCTTTGCCGCGCATGTCCACAACCTTGGGATTTTTCTTTGCGCGCTCAGCCATTGCGGCATTGAGCAACACTCGAAGCGGCTCGCCAACAGGGACGGTGACGCGTGCACCCGTCTTTCCCTGGCGAACGCGCAGTCTCTTGCCGTCGTAGGCGTTCCATGTAGCGCGCAATAGGTCACCCTCACGCTGGCCGGTCCATAGCGCCATCATAAGCGCCATGCGGATTGGTGCGCTTGCTACGGCAAGCACGGCGTTGATGTCGCCTTCCTGCCATACCTTTTCGGCGCGGTCGGCCTTATAAAGCCTGCGGCCGCGTTCGCAGACGTTCACCTTAATGCGCCCATTGTCCTTCGCCACGGATAGAACGCGCGCCAAAGTCACCCACGCGTAGTCCGCGGTACGCGGCTTGTCTGCCATGGTGTCGCGCCACTTCTTGAAGTGCCCTCTGGCCTCTGGGTCTTGCAGCTCCTGAATGTTCATTAGCGCGATGTCGTCTGCCTCTATCAACTTTAAATAGCGATCGTAGCCGCGCTTCGATTTGTCAGATAGCTTCTTGTATTCGGATGAATCGCGAAATTCATCTACGAGGAGATGAAGGTTCTGCGGACGGATCGCCCTGACACTCGCCACAGCCCGCTCATATGCCGGCCACAATCGATCGTCGACGACCGTAAGTGCTCGGCCATCTAAGTCAAAAAGACGTGGCCCTCCTCGCCAAGCATAAAGGTACGTGCGTGTACTTCCGTCGGCGAGGCGCTTGGTCGCTTTCGCTATGCCCTTTGGTTTTTGAGAACGTGATGACTTATTGAACATGGCAGACTCCGCATTGGCCGCAACGATGAGCACAGCGGTGCGGAGGGGTCAAAGCGGGATTGCACAGCAACAAGCGGTAAGTGGCTGCCTGGAATTTCGCCTATTGGCGGGATTGGAGGCGAACTCCGGGACCGCCAGATGTGGTTTCGCCATCCGCCAGGAAGATGATGCCTTGGGCTTCAAACGCCCGGCGAAGAACATCTAGCGTAGCGTGCTGCGGCGCCGATTTGCTGCTTTCAAAGTTCCGAATGGTGGCGTTGCCAATTTTGGCCGCCTCAGCAAGCTGCTGCTGTGACCAGTCTAGGAGTGCCCGTGCGGCACGGCATTGTGCAGGTGTCATCATAAGCAAGTTGTAGCATGGTGGAGATAAAAGCGCTAGCGATAGCGAATATCGCTTGCATTGGCGTTAATAGTCGCTTATCGCTACCTCTATCGAAATTCGCTAGAGGAGACAAAAAACATGCTCAACACAGTAGCTGACAACCGCACAGCCCTCCGCGACCGCCTCGCCGAAATCGGCACCGCGCTGGAGCCACAAATTTGCGACCTTGCCCGCAAGGCGCTTGTCGCGGACGCATTCATCCAGATGGTGATGAAGGATTTTCAGGCACACGCCGATTCCGGCGCCAGCGGCGCCTCCATTCTGACAGCGATGGACAACGATTTCGAAGCACTGGAATCGCTGGTTATTGATCTCAACCACATGGCCCACGATCTGCGGTCGGCATACGATACAGACAGCGCCGAGAAGCCGGCATGAACAAGGCGCGCCGTCGATTCCTCCGATGGTACCTGTTCGGCCTGCAGGAAGGCGGGTGTTTCTATTGCGGCGAGCCAATGAGCCTAAGCTTCTCGCGCCGTGATAACATGTGGGGTAATTCCGCCACTCTCGAACACCTGCAGCGCAGGGCGGATGGAGGGGGGGGACACGCGGCGCAACATTGTTCTGGCGTGCCGCGAGTGCAACCAGCGGCGCGGCGAGATGGATCCGGAGACCTATCGCGCGTTGCGGGGCGATCGGCGGATGACGTAAGATCAATTGCGCGGCCAATCGCCATGCGTGACCCATGGAACACCCGCCGCGCGTGCCCCTTTCGTCGAGAGGCGGGAGGGGTTTTCGTCCGTGCGCTTGCAATAAATTGCGGGTATCAAGAGACTTCACCAGACTTCGAACAAGACGGATTCTACGAAGTTGAAAACGTGGGGCAGCAAAGGCCAAGCCGATCCCCTTGTGGACGCCATCGCAGCGCGCGCCGTCCTGCGAGACGCGTATTTGGCAGGCCGTGACTTGCGCGACGCAATTAACGGCCAAAACCTTCAACGAGTACGGATAGCCTGGGTTACCTCGCTGACGCTACTTCGTTCCGTGGGGCACGTTCTAGCGAAGGTCGATTCCAGTCGTTCAAAGTGGATTGCCCAAGCGTCAGATCAGCAGTTTGCGGCGCTGAAGGCGGCACGCTTCGAGAATGTTATCTTTTGGGAGTTTGTCGAAGTTGAGCGTAATCTTGTACTGAAAGAATATGCCTCATCGATCATCGATCAAACTAGCGAACCAGAATACGGGTTGCGGCATGGGCTTGTCCTGAGAGACATTCTGATCGGAATTGACCTATACACTCCGCAAGCTGCAAGCGAAGCGGCGCTATCATGGTGGGAGCAATACCTCGAACGAGTCGAGTCACTCGCTACCAATATGCGGCACTCGTCCAAACGCAGGAAGAGGCGGAGCCCGGCCAGGACTGATAGGCTGAGTTAGATTAGGAAACAGATTGGGAAAAGCCTAGCGCGTTGAGAAAATCGTATGTGATTTCAACGCGCTTCGCAGGAAAATGGCTCCCCGGGCCGGATTCGAACCAGCGACCAACCGGTTAACAGCCGGTTGCTCTACCGCTGAGCTACCGGGGAATGCCTTTGCTCTGCCGTGTGGCGAGCCTATAGCAAACAGATTCGGGCTTTGCAAAGCGAGTTTCTGTAATTTTTTCACATGGAGGAAAGCAGAGGCTCGCAATCCGCGCCGGTGCGCCACATATGGGTGACCACCACCGGTCCCTCAAGGCACCAAAGCGAAGGTCTCGGGAGCCGGGACAGAGGAAGCATGCAGCAGAACGATGCGTCGCACGACGATACGAAAAAGGGCGGGGCCGGCGAAAGGGCGCATCACCACATCGCCTTCGCCGGCCGGCGAATTCGCATGCCGCAATCCCGCATCGCACGAATTCTGATCGGCTCCGCTCTGGTGGTGCTCGGCCTCTTCGGCTTCCTGCCCGTTCTCGGCTTCTGGATGGTGCCTCTCGGCCTCTTCATCCTCTCCTACGATGTGCCATCCATAAGGCGGCGGCGCAGGCGCCTTGAGGTCTGGTGGCACAAGCGGCGCCAGAAGAAGACCGGCAAATCCTCCTCGTAATCCCGATTCGCCGAGAAGGCGCTCGCTCTCGGGCCTTTCCAGGGGCGACCGTCGCTGCGGGGAGCCTTCCGGCCTGTTGCTCTGCGTCCCCTACGGCAATTTTTCGAGCGTGGGCGGCCGATTTATGGAAGCTGTTAACCTTCACATTTTATTGCCGGAGAGGACATTCGCTGCGAACTTCCGAGTCTTCACGTCATGCATTTTACCCGGACAAATTTTTCGACTGCAGCACTGCGCCACGACCGCCGGACCGAGTTGCCGGAGGGGCGCGCGCAGGACGCGTCACTGGACCAAACCCAGGCCGGCAGCGCCGGCTTCTCCCGCCGTCAGGAAGCACCGGTACCGCTGGCCGTGACGGGAGGAACGATGGGGAATTTCGGCCGGGGCGGGATTGGCTCCACACGCAAGGGCGTGGACGCCACGCCCCCCGCGAAATCTTCGCAAGCAGGTTCGGAACGGCCTTTCGAAGACGAGCCGTGGCAGAACCACTTCTACCTTGCGCCCAATGTCCGCTTCACGCGCACGCCGGAACGCGAATTCATGAAGCGTCGCTCTCCCTCCGAAGAGCAGAAGGAGACCGCTTCCGGCCCGCAGGAAGCAGCCGGTCGGCGGGAAGAAGGTCGCCCGACAGCCGAGACTGCCGTCAGCGAAATGGCCGCGAGGACGGGGAGGCAAGTCGAATCGGCCGGCCTGCCGACAATCCCGTATCCGTTTGGATCGGTGCTTCATCTCGGGCTCGATGCGCAGATGGCCGAGGCACCGGTCGCAGCCGGATATATCTCGACCAAGACGGATCCTGGCACCTCCGGCGTGCGGGCAGCGGAACGGCAAGCCGAGCCCGCGGGCAAGGCCGGAGCGGCACGAGAAGCCGGCCCCTTGTCCTATCTTTCCGATCATGCATTCTTCGATCTCATGCCTTTGACGGTGCAGGAGGCTCCAGTCCCTGCGCCCGTGGCGCACCCTTCCAGGGCCGAGGAATGGCCCCGGGCGGCGTTGCCGGCGTCCCTGAGCGCACCCGCTGCGCCAGCGCCGGCGAAAGCCGCGATGGCGATCCCTTCAACGGAGGTCACCAACCGCTTCCGTATCATCGAATGCCGCACTGCCGTGGATGCCGAGCCGCAGGAGATGGAAGATGCCCGGCCGACGCGAGTCCCGGCCGATGAGCCCTCTCAGGCAGGTGAAGACATGCCGCAGAGGGAGCGCGCGGAAGTGGCACCGGCAAATGACGATCGCCACGTCGCCCCGGCGGGCAAAGTGCTTGCGTTCTCGCCGCCGCCGGCAAGCCGCTCTCCCCTTGCCGTGTCTGCGACGCGGCGGCCTGCCGCCGACGGTTCCTATGAGTTTCCCTCCGCCGATCTCCTGCAGAACCCGCCGGAAGGGCAGGGCTTCTACATGACCCAGGAACAGATCGAGCAGAATGCAGGACTCCTGGAGAACGTGCTCGAGGACTTCGGCGTGCGCGGCGAGATCATCCATGTGCGCCCCGGCCCGGTCGTCACCCTTTACGAATTCGAACCGGCGCCCGGCGTGAAGTCCTCGCGCGTCATCAATCTGGCGGACGACATCGCCCGCTCCATGTCGGCGGTGTCGGCGCGCGTGGCGGTGGTTCCCGGCCGCAATGTGATTGGCATCGAACTGCCCAATGCGTCGCGCGAGACGGTCTATCTGCGGGAGCTGATCCAGGCGAACGACTTCCGCAGGACCGGCTACAAGCTCGCGCTCTGCCTCGGCAAGACGATCGGCGGCGAGGCAGTGATCGCAGAGCTCGCCAAGATGCCGCATCTGCTGGTCGCCGGCACCACGGGCTCCGGCAAGTCGGTCGCCATCAACACGATGATCCTTTCGCTCCTCTACCGGCTGAGGCCGGAGGAATGCCGGCTGATCATGGTGGATCCCAAGATGCTGGAACTGTCGGTCTACGACGGAATCCCGCATCTCCTCACGCCCGTGGTGACCGATCCGAAAAAGGCGGTCACCGCGCTGAAATGGGCGGTCCGCGAGATGGAGGACCGCTACCGCAAGATGGCGCGGCTCGGCGTGCGCAACATCGACGGCTACAACCAGCGCGCCGCCTCGGCGCGCGACAAGGGTGAGCCGGTGCTCATCTCCGTGCAGACCGGTTTCGACCGTTCGACCGGCGAGCCGGTCTACGAGGAACAGGAGATGGATCTCGCCCCCATGCCTTATATCGTCGTGATCGTCGACGAGATGGCCGACCTCATGATGGTCGCGGGCAAGGAGATCGAGGGTGCCATCCAGCGCCTTGCCCAGATGGCGCGCGCGGCGGGCATCCACCTTATCATGGCGACGCAGCGCCCGTCGGTCGACGTGATCACGGGTACCATCAAGGCCAATTTCCCGACGCGCATCTCCTTCCAGGTGACCTCCAAGATCGACAGCCGCACGATCCTCGGCGAACAAGGAGCCGAGCAGCTTCTGGGGCAGGGCGACATGCTGCACATGTCCGGAGGCGGACGCATCGTGCGCGTGCACGGCCCGTTCGTTTCCGACGAGGAGGTGGAGCAGGTGGTGGCCCATTTGAAGACGCAGGGACGCCCGGAATATCTGGAAACCGTCACTGCGGATGAGGAGGAGGAGCAGGCGCCCGAGGAGGACGGCGCGATCTTCGACAAGGGCGCGATTGCCTCCGAGGACGGAAACGACCTCTATGACAAGGCCGTCAAGGTGGTGCTTCGCGACAAGAGGTGCTCGACATCGTACATCCAGAGGCGGTTGGGCATCGGCTACAACCGTGCGGCATCCCTCATCGAGCGCATGGAACAGGAAGGGCTCGTGGGCAAGCCCAACCATGTCGGGAAACGCGAGATCCTGATCGGCAGCCGGGACGTTGCCGCACCGCCCAGCGATGATATGGATTGATACGCGGGTATCACGCGTGCGATTTCAACAAAAAAGGCGCTGCGGTCCAGCGCCTTCATCGCATGTGGCAATTGGAGGCCTCGCCCGGAATCGAACCGGGGTGCAAGGATTTGCAGTCCTCTGCGTAACCACTCCGCCACGAGGCCCTGTCGCTTCGGAACGACGGGAGGTTCAATAGGTTGCGCCGATTGCGGCGTCAAGCAGCGACCGCTCGTTCTGAACGATTTCCTCTACCGTTCCAGACATCCCGTCGGTTCGGAGTTCACCTCATGTGCTTTAGTGCCCGACCGGCCACAAGGTCTGCAGGACTGTGCGAAAGATGGGCGAAGTTCCGCCCGGATAACAAAAACTTGCACCGATCGGAAATTCTGCTCGCTCTCTCGAGAGAGGAACATGCGGCATTCTCCGGGGTTCGCCGAGATGCCGTGCGCGTCGCCGGTGGCTTCCCAATCAGAGGAGAGCAAGATGTTCTTTCGCACCAACCAGTTCCAGTACAATGCCAAGCCGGACCGGCCGGACCCCCTTTATGCAAAGAAGCTCCAGGAGGTGCTCGGCGGCCAGTGGGGCGAAATCAGCGTGATGATGACCTATCTGTTCCAGGGCTGGAATTGCCGCGCGCCCGCGAAGTACCGTGACATGATCCTCGACATCGGCACCGAGGAGATCGCGCATGTGGAGATGCTGGCGACCATGATCGCCAGGCTTCTGGAAAGCTCTCCCGTGGAGGCGCGTGAAGATGCCGCCAAGAACTCGGCGGTTGGTGCCGTGCTCGGCGGCTCGCGGATTGAGGATGTGATCGTTGCCGGCATGAACCCGCAACATGCCATCGTTTCCGGGCAAGGAGCCACCCCGACCGACAGCGTCGGCTATCCCTGGACCTCCCGCTATACGATCGCTTCCGGCAATCTTCTCGCGGATTTCCGCTTCAATGTTACGGCCGAATCCCAGGGGCGGCTGCAGGTCTGCCGCCTTTACGAGCTCACGGATGACCCCGGCGTGCGCGACATGCTTTCCTTCCTGATCGCGCGCGACACCATGCATCAGAACCAGTGGCTGGCCGCCATACAGGAACTGGAAGCAGACGGACTCGACGCTACGCCGATTCCCCAGAGTTTCCCGCAGGAGCGCGAACTGTCGGAGGTGGCCTACCAGTTCTGGAACTGCTCCGGAGGAACGGAGAGCGAGGCGGGCCGTTGGGCGAGCGGCCCGACGCCCGACGGAAAGGGCGAGTTCGAATATCTGGCCGATCCGAAACCCATGGGCGAGGTTGTTGAAGAACTTGGGCAGGGCGATCCGCTGATGCATGGGACGCCGAAGAAGCCGATGCCGCCCGCCGCGTCCTGAGAGGGAAACCCCTCCCGACGGAGAAAAAAGGCGGGTGCACGCGAGGAGGAACATTCTTCCTGTCTTTTCGTTCAGCCAAACCGGCAGCCGCGTCTGCCGTGTTTCGGCCCAGGACAGCGATGACTTCTCAGACCTTGCGCCCGCCTTCCGACCACAAGCTCACGAGCGCGCTCAGGCACAACATCGAGGCGATCGAAAGGCGGCGCGCGAGGGATGCCGCCGAGGCGACCCTTCAGGAGCGGATCGCCGACGCGATCACCCGTTTCACCGGGAGCATGCGGTTCGTCTATCTGCACCTGGCCGTCTATGGGAGCTGGATTCTCTCCAATCTCGGTCTGATACCCGGCGTGCCGCGGTTCGATCCCAGCTTCGTGATGTTGGCGATGGCGGCCTCCGTCGAAGCGATTTTCCTGTCGACCTTCGTGCTCATCAGCCAGAACCGCATGGCCGCGGCGGCCGATAAGCGCGCGGATCTCGACCTGCAGATCAGCCTCCTGACCGAGCACGAGTTGACGAAGCTCTCCGAGATGGTCGCCGCCATCGCCGACCGGCTGGATTCGAAGGCGCTTCCGGATACGGAAGTAAGCGAGATCGGAGCGGACATCGCGCCCGAGGCCGTGCTGGATGAAATAGAGGCGAACAGGCGGAAGGCGAAAGAGGAGAAAGGGAACCGTTGATCGCCGGCGGATGCGCCGCCGCTAATCGCGCCTGACGATGATGGGCCGGTAGACGACGACGGGATCGGGGTCCCACCGGTCGAATTCCGCCATGCGGTAGCGCCGCTCCGCGCGCCGGTCGAGATCGATGCGCTGCAGGCATTCGGCGAACGCATCCGTTCCGGGGCGGAAGCCGTAGGAGCGGCAGTTCTCCTCGTCGAGCGCGCGCTGCTCTTCAGGCGTGATGGTCGCGCAGCCCGCCAGACCGGCCGCGAGCATCAAGCAGGGAATGGTCAGCGGGCGCATTCGAAGCCTCCGATCGCAGGCACTTTACATCCGGTTCGGGCCGCTTCCAAGCAGCGTGGGGAACGCCCCGCGCATGGCGGAAGTTCCTAGAACTGCCTCGTAAGAAGGAAGACGGCGCCCTGGACGAGGGCAAAGACGACACCGCCTGCGACAATGAGGGAGATCGCGGCGAGGATCACGCCGAAGATGGTCCAGACGCCGTCGCGGCCGAGAATCCCGAAGGAGAACACCGAGATCGACAGCGCGGGCAGCATGTTGCCGAGCGGTACGGGCAGGAGGAGTATGATCGCGAGCAATAGGCAGATGGCGCCGATCGCATGTTCGGCCGTGGCGCCCGCGAGGAGCGGGAGGCGCGGGCGAAGCAGTCGCTCGGCCCGGCGCAGCCAGGGGCCGGCGCGCTCCATGAAAGCGGCGAAATCCGTGCGGCTTACCGATCGTCCGCCGATGAACCTCGGAAGCCACGGGCGCTGCCCGAGCATCAGCTGCGCGGCGAGATAGACCAGCGGCAGCCCCAGGAGGCCGGAAGTCCCCGGTGGCATCGGCAGGGCGTTGGGGAGCGCGAAGACGAGCATGAGGGCGCCGAACGCGCGATCCTCCATGGCAAGGAGCAGATCCTCGACCGAGATGCGCTCGCGCGTGGCGTCGTCCGCCATCGCCTGCAGCAGCCGCGAGAAGCGGCGCGGCGCGGCGCGCCGGCCCGGCGGATTGGAAAGATCGTCCGAACGCAGGCTGTCGAGCATTCTCCACGTCTCGTTCGAGATGTCCCGGTCGCTCTCCTTAGCCGGTTTCAGCGACCTGATTGTGACGGAACGGCCACCGGTTCCTTCCGGCGTCCGATGCGGCGACCCGCTCCCGAACGAGCCGGCACCGCGCAAGCTCGCTTCACGGACTGCCCGTCCCGCGTTGGCCGCGGCGGCGCAACCCGGCCGCAGGCAGGATCGCCCTCCAGTCGGCATCCCTGTGAGGGTTCGCACCGAGAAGGGGCTTGTTTTTTGCGGTCTTTGTCGTTAATCGCCCCGCAACTGAAACCAAACCATGCCGCCCAAGGGAATTTGAGATGGCCAAAGGTAAATTTGAGCGTACGAAGCCGCATGTGAACATCGGGACGATTGGTCACGTTGACCATGGGAAGACGTCTCTGACGGCAGCGATCACGAAGTTTTTCGGCGAGTTCAAGGCCTACGACCAGATTGACGCTGCGCCTGAGGAGAAGGCGCGCGGGATCACGATCTCGACGGCGCATGTGGAATACGAGACGGAGAACCGTCACTATGCGCATGTGGACTGCCCGGGGCATGCCGACTACGTGAAGAACATGATCACGGGCGCGGCGCAGATGGACGGTGCGATCCTTGTGGTGTCTGCCGCCGACGGCCCGATGCCGCAGACGCGCGAGCACATCCTTCTTGCCCGGCAGGTTGGCGTTCCGGCGATCGTGGTGTTCCTGAACAAGGTGGACCAGGTGGACGATCCGGAGCTTCTGGAGCTTGTGGAGCTGGAGATCCGCGAGCTTCTGTCGAAATACGAGTTCCCGGGCGACGACATCCCGATCATCAAGGGTTCGGCTCTTGCGGCGCTCGAGGATTCCAACAAGGAGATCGGCGAGGACGCGGTTCGCGCGCTGATGAAGGAAGTGGACGCCTACATCCCGACGCCGGAGCGTCCGATCGACCAGCCGTTCCTGATGCCGATCGAGGACGTGTTCTCGATTTCGGGCCGCGGCACGGTTGTGACGGGCCGTGTGGAGCGCGGCGTGGTGAAGGTTGGCGAGGAGGTCGAGATCGTCGGCATCCGGCCGACCTCGAAGACGACGGTGACCGGTGTTGAGATGTTCCGCAAGCTGCTCGACCAGGGCCAGGCGGGCGACAATATCGGGGCGCTTCTGCGCGGCGTGGACCGCGAGGGGTGGAGCGCGGGCAGGTTCTTGCCAAGCCGGGTTCGGTGACGCCGCACACGAAGTTCAAGGCGGAGGCCTACATCCTGACGAAGGAGGAGGGCGGGCGCCATACGCCGTTCTTCACGAACTACCGTCCGCAGTTCTACTTCCGCACGACGGACGTGACGGGCATCGTGACGCTGCCCGAAGGGACGGAAATGGTGATGCCGGGCGACAATGTGACGGTGGACGTGACGCTGATCGTGCCGATCGCCATGGAGGAGCGCCTGCGCTTCGCCATCCGCGAGGGCGGCCGCACCGTCGGGGCGGGGATTGTTGCTTCGATCACCGAGTGATCGAAGCTGATCCGGTTGCACCGACCGGATTCAGGGATTGCAAAACGCGCATGGCGCGTTTTGCGGCAGGCGCCGGAATCATCGCACGCATCACCGAGTGATCCTGCAACATTCTCGACCTGAAGGGCGGCTTCGGCCGCCCTTTCTTTTTGCGGTTGATGCGTGCGACGACATTTTCCATATGAGAAGCTTCAGAGCAGGTGGACAGCGGCACAGAAGGCCAGAAATAGACTTGCAGGCAGTGCAAACAGGCTCTAGAAGGCGGGCTCGACACGGGCTTCAGAGCCTGGGAATAGGGGTATAGCTCAGTTGGTAGAGCGGCGGTCTCCAAAACCGCAGGTCGGGGGTTCGAGCCCCTCTGCCCCTGCCACTCTCCATTCCTGCCCAACCGCGATGCCGTCAAAAGGCACTTGCGCGTCGAGGGAATCGGAACTATGTAGGGCACAAGCAAACGGTGCGTGGAGCTGGGGAGCAGCTTTACGCGCCCTTGTCGTATGTGCAGAAATTGGTGATTCGTTTGATCCGATTCGCATCACGGCCGGGGCATAGCCGTCACAGGACCAGGGTTTTCCCTGGATGCTTCAACAAAAAAGAGCGATAGATGGCCTCTAGGACCACGAACCCTTTTATTTTTTTGCAGCAGGTGCGGTCGGAGACAGCGAAGGTGACCTGGCCTTCGCGTCGGGAGACGCTGATCTCGACCGCCATGGTGCTGGCTTTTGCTGCTTTGGCCGCGATCTTTTTCTTTGCCGCTGACCAGGTGATGGCGTGGGCAATCGAGCTGATCCTCGGGATCGGCGTCTGAAGTCGTCCGGCAGGGAAGGAGTTATTTTTAGATGGCGCGTTGGTATATCGTCCACGCTTATTCCAATTTCGAGAAGAAGGTCGCTGAATCGATCGAGGAGCAGGCACGCCAGAAGGGGCTTTCTGGCCTGATCGAGCAGGTGGTCGTGCCGACCGAGAAGGTCGTCGAGGTCCGCCGAGGCCGCAAGGTGGATGCCGAGCGCAAGTTTTTTCCGGGTTATGTGCTGGTCAAGGCCGATCTGACGGATGCCGTGTTCTCGATGATCAAGAACACGCCGAAGGTTACGGGCTTTCTGGGCGATGCCCGCCCGGTGCCGATCACGGAAGCCGAGGCCGAGCGCATCCTGACTCAGGTTCAGGAAGGCGTGGAGCGCCCCAAGCCCTCCGTTACTTTCGAGATCGGCGAGCAGGTGCGCGTGTCCGACGGCCCCTTCGCCTCCTTCAACGGCTTCGTGCAGGAGGTGGACGAGGAGCGCTCGCGCCTCAAGGTGGAGGTTTCGATCTTCGGGCGCGCCGTGCCCGTGGATCTGGAGTTCGGTCAGGTCGAGAAGTCCTGACCGGCTGTTCCGGTTTCCGGAGCAAACCGGTGGAAGGGGTTGGTCGCGTAGCCGGCGACCGTGGGCTCCGTACCACCAGACTGCAACCGCCGCGGCATTTCCCTCTGAAAAGGGGGCCGGCATGACGACAAGGCAGATGAGAGATGGCTAAGAAGATTGCAGGCCAGCTCAAGCTTCAGGTCCCCGCGGGGTCGGCGACGCCGTCGCCGCCGATCGGTCCTGCGCTTGGTCAGCGTGGCATCAACATCATGGAGTTCTGCAAGGCATTCAATGCGCAGAGCCAGGAGATGGAGAAGGGTTCGCCCATCCCGGTGGTCATCACCTACTACCAGGACAAGTCCTTCACCTTCACCATGAAGACCCCGCCGGTGAGCTACTTCCTGAAGAAGGCGGTGAACCTGAAGTCGGGATCGAAGGAGCCGGGCAAGCAGTCCGCCGGCCAGATCTCGCGCGACAAGGTGCGCGAGATCGCCGAGGCGAAGATGAAGGACCTGAATGCGAACGACGTGGATGCCGCCATGCGCATGGTGGAAGGTTCCGCCCGTTCCATGGGTCTCGAGGTGGTGGGGTAACGAGAGATGGCCAAGATTTCCAAGCGCGTGGCCAAGAGCCGCGAAAATCTCGACCGTAGCCGCTTCTATGCCCTCGAGGAGGCGGTGAAGGTGTTGAAGGAGCGGGCGACCGCCAAGTTCGACGAGACCATCGAAGTGGCGATGAATCTCGGCGTCGATCCGCGCCATGCCGATCAGATGGTGCGCGGCGTGGTCAACCTGCCGAACGGCACGGGCCGCTCGGTGCGTGTGGCCGTGTTCGCCAAGGGCGACAAGGCGGACGAGGCGAGGGCCGCCGGCGCCGATGTGGTCGGCGCGGAGGACTTGGTGGAGACCGTGCAGAAGGGCGAGATCAATTTCGACCGCTGCATCGCCACGCCGGACATGATGCCGTTGGTCGGCCGTCTCGGCAAGGTGCTCGGGCCACGCGGCCTGATGCCGAACCCGAAGGTCGGCACGGTGACGGCGGATGTGGCTGCCGCCGTGAAGGCTTCGAAGGGCGGCGCCGTCGAGTTCCGCGTGGAGAAGGCCGGCATCGTTCATGCCGGCGTGGGCAAGGCGTCCTTCGACGAGAAGGCGATCGCGGAGAACATCCGCGCGTTCGCCGATGCGGTCGTGAAGGCCAAGCCCGCGGGCGCCAAGGGCAACTACGTGAAGCGCGTCGCACTCACCTCGACCATGGGCCCGGGTCTCAAGATAGATACCTCGACCCTGGCGGTGTCTTAAGATTCGCGGGGAGGGACGTCCTCCCCGCCACATTCGGGCCGGAAACGGCCCGGATCCGGAGGGAAACCTCCGGACATCCTGTCCGAGATTGCAGGCGGCTCGCCTTAATTCTGATGAAGGGCCTGCATGAGACGGGTAAGACCCGGACAAAAGCTTGGGACATTCCCAGGCCGATGAACGGTTCGAACCGTGTTTGCCTTTTGTCTGATCGCCGGCTTGAAAACCGGCATGGCGAAAGGGGGCAGGATCCTCGAGCGTCGTTCGGGTGATCCCTAACCGGAAAGCCCGGCGGCAAAAGGCAACCCGGCGCAGCACTTCGCGTGAGGCGCCGTTAACTGGAGAAGGCAGTGGAAAGAGCGGAAAAGCGCGAATTCGTCACGAGCCTGAATCAGGTGTTCGAAAGCACCGGATCGGTCGTCGTGGCACACTATGCCGGTCTCACCGTCGCGCAGATGAACGACTTCCGGTCGAAGATGCGCGCGGCGGGCGGGAGCGTCAAGGTCGCGAAGAACCGTCTCGCCAAGATCGCTCTTCAGGGTACCAAGTCCGAAGGCATTCAGGCCCTTTTCGAGGGCCAGACGCTGATTGCCTATTCGGATGATCCGGTTGCTGCTCCGAAGGTCGCAAGCGATTTCGCCAAGGGCAATGACAATCTCGTCATTATCGGCGGCGCGATGGGCGCGACCACGCTCGACGCCGACGGCGTGAAGGCTCTTGCCTCGCTGCCGTCGCTGGATGAGCTCAGAGCAAGGATCGTCGGCATGATCCAGACGCCGGCAACCCGGATCGCCCAGGTCGTCAACGCACCGGCAGGCCAGCTTGCCCGCGTCGTTGGTGCCTATGCCCGGAAGGACGAGGCGGCGTGAGGCCGTTCCTCGGAACCAGAACCAACACTGTTCGAACTGTGAAGGAAATGAAAAATGGCTGATCTTGCGAAGATCGTTGAAGACCTTTCGAGCCTGACCGTCATCGAGGCGGCCGAGCTTTCGAAGATGCTGGAAGAGAAGTGGGGCGTCTCCGCGGCGGCTCCGGTGGCTGTGGCTGCGGGCGGCGGCGGCGCGGCTGCTCCGGCGGCGGCTGCCGAGGAGAAGACCGAGTTCGATGTCGTCCTGACGGAAGCCGGTGCCCAGAAGATCAACGTGATCAAGGAAGTGCGCGCGATCACCGGTCTCGGCCTCAAGGAAGCCAAGGATCTGGTCGAGGGTGCGCCGAAGCCGGTCAAGGAAGGCGTGTCCAAGGACGAGGCCGACAAGCTCAAGGCCCAGCTCGAAGGAGCCGGCGCCAAGGTCGAGCTGAAGTAAGTAAGCTCCGCAGGCTCCGCGGGCGGATTTTCCGCCCGCGGAGCCAAAGCGGAAAAGGTGAAGGCGAAAACCTCTTTCCTGAGGGCCGGAAACGGCTTTTAGGAAACGGGTTTTTTGCCCGTTTAGAATGGCCGCTCGAAGCGAGCGGTTCGTGGCAGGCAAGCGGCAGGCAAGGAGCGACGATGGCCCAGACCCAGACTTTTAACGGTCGCAGGCGCGTACGCAAGTTTTTCGGGAAGATTCCGGAAGTTGCGGAGATGCCGAACCTCATCGAGGTTCAGAAAGCATCCTATGACCAGTTCCTCATGGTCGAGGAGCCCCAAGGCGGGCGCCCGGACGAGGGGCTGCAGGCGGTTTTCAAGTCCGTGTTCCCGATCTCGGATTTCGCCGGAACGGCGATGCTCGAATTCGTGAAATACGAGTTTGAAGCCCCGAAATTCGATACCGAAGAGTGCCGTCAGCGCGATCTCACCTATGCGGCGCCGCTGAAGGTGACGCTGCGCCTCATCGTGTTCGATCTCGACGAGGACACGGGTGCGAAATCCATCAAGGACATCAAGGAGCAGGATGTCTACATGGGCGACATGCCGCTCATGACGGATAACGGCACCTTCATCGTGAACGGCACCGAGCGCGTGATCGTCTCGCAGATGCACCGGTCTCCGGGCGTCTTCTTCGATCACGACAAGGGCAAGTCCCATTCGAGCGGCAAGCTGCTCTTCGCCGCCCGCGTCATTCCCTATCGCGGTTCCTGGCTCGACATCGAGTTCGACGCCAAGGACATCGTTCATGCACGCATCGACCGCCGGCGCAAGATCCCCGTTACCTCGCTGCTGATGGCGCTCGGCATGGACGGTGAGGAGATCCTCTCGACCTTCTACAACAAGCTCACCTTCATGCGCGACGGTGACGACTGGCGCGTGCCGTTCTCTGCGGAGCGTTTCCGCGGCATGAAGGCCACCGCCGACGTCATCGATGCCGATTCCGGCGAGGTGGTGCTGGAAGCCGGCAAGAAGATGACCGCCCGCATGGCGCGCCAGCTTGCCGACAAGGGGTTGAAGGCGATCCGCGCGACGGAGGACGATCTTCTCGGAAATTATCTCGCCGAGGACATCGTCAACATGGAGACGGGCGAGATCTTCCTCGAGGCCGGCGACGAGATCGACGACAAGACGCTCAAGGTCCTGCTCGAGACGGCCACGGACGAGGTGCATTTCCTCGACATCGACCACGTCAATATCGGCGGTTACATCCGCAACACGCTGGTCGCCGACAAGAACGAGACCCGCCAGGAAGCGCTGTTCGACATCTATCGCGTCATGCGCCCGGGCGAGCCGCCGACGCTCGAGACGGCCGAGTCCATGTTCCACTCGCTGTTCTTCGATCCGGAGCGCTACGACCTTTCGGCCGTGGGCCGGGTCAAGATGAACATGCGGCTAGAGCTCGACTGCCCGGACACCGTGCGCGTGCTGCGCAAGGAAGACATCGTGGCCGTCGTGAAGACGCTTGTCGAACTGCGTGACGGCAAGGGCGAGATCGACGACATCGACAATCTCGGCAACCGCCGCGTGCGTTCGGTGGGCGAGCTCATGGAGAATCAGTATCGCCTGGGGCTGCTCCGCATGGAGCGCGCGATCAAGGAGCGCATGTCCTCGATCGAGATCGATACGGTCATGCCGCAGGACCTGATCAACGCGAAGCCGGCGGCCGCCGCCGTGCGCGAGTTCTTCGGCTCGTCCCAGCTCTCGCAGTTCATGGACCAGACGAACCCGCTGTCGGAGATCACCCACAAGCGGCGCCTGTCGGCGCTTGGCCCTGGTGGTCTGACCCGCGAGCGTGCCGGCTTCGAGGTGCGCGACGTGCACCCGACGCATTACGGGCGCATCTGCCCGATCGAGACGCCGGAAGGCCCGAATATCGGCCTCATCAACTCGCTCGCCACCTTTGCCCGCGTGAACAAGTACGGCTTCATCGAGACGCCGTACCGCAAGATCGTCGACGGCAAGGTGGCCGAAGAGGTGATCTATCTCTCGGCCATGGAAGAGGCCAAGCACTATGTGGCCCAGGCCAACGCGCAGCTCGACGAGGAAGGCCGCTTTGCCGACGAGTTCGTGGTCTGCCGCCACGCCGGCGAGGTGATGATGGCCCCGCGCGAGAACGTGGATCTGATGGACGTCTCCCCGAAGCAGCTCGTTTCGGTGGCCGCGGCGCTCATTCCGTTCCTCGAGAACGATGACGCCAACCGCGCGCTGATGGGCTCGAACATGCAGCGTCAGGCCGTGCCGCTCGTGCGCGCCGAGGCGCCCTTCGTGGGCACGGGCATGGAGCCGGTCGTGGCGCGTGACTCGGGCGCCGCCATCGCAGCCCGCCGAACGGGCATCGTCGACCAGGTGGACGCGACCCGTATCGTTGTCCGCGCGACGCAGGACGTCGATGCCTCGCAGTCGGGCGTCGACATCTACCGGCTGCAGAAGTTCCAGCGCTCGAACCAGAACACCTGCATCAACCAGCGGCCGCTGGTGCGCGTGGGCGATCAGGTGAACAAGGGCGACATCATCGCCGACGGTCCGTCGACGGATCTGGGCGATCTGGCGCTCGGCCGCAACGTGCTCGTGGCCTTCATGCCGTGGAACGGCTACAATTACGAGGACTCCATCCTGCTTTCCGAGCGCATCGTGCGCGACGACATCTTCACCTCGATCCACATCGAGGAATTCGAGGTGATGGCGCGCGACACGAAGCTCGGGCCCGAGGAGATTACGCGCGACATTCCGAACGTGTCGGAAGAGGCGCTGAAGAACCTCGACGAGGCGGGCATCGTCTATATCGGCGCCGAGGTCCAGCCGGGCGATATCCTGGTGGGCAAGATCACGCCCAAGGGCGAAAGCCCGATGACGCCGGAAGAGAAGCTTCTGCGCGCCATCTTCGGCGAGAAGGCATCCGACGTCCGCGACACCTCCATGCGCATGCCGCCCGGCACCTACGGGACGGTGGTCGAGGTCCGCGTCTTCAACCGCCACGGCGTGGAGAAGGACGAGCGCGCCATGGCCATCGAGCGCGAGGAGATCGAGCGGCTCGCCAAAGACCGCGACGACGAGCAGTCGATCCTCGACCGCAACGTCTACGCGCGCCTGTCGGAGATGCTGATCGGCACGGAAGCGATCGCCGGGCCCAAGGGCTTCAAGAAAGGCACTGCGCTGACGGCGGAACTTCTCGACGAGTATCCCCGTTCGCAATGGTGGCAGTTCGCCGTCGAGGACGAGAAGCTCCAGAGCGGGCTCGAAGCGTTGCGTGCCCAGTACGACGAATCCAAGAACGCGCTGCAGCAGCGCTTCATGGACAAGGTCGAAAAGGTGCAGCGTGGCGACGAGATGCCGCCCGGCGTCATGAAGATGGTCAAGGTCTTCGTGGCGGTGAAGCGCAAGATGCAGCCGGGAGACAAGATGGCCGGCCGTCACGGCAACAAGGGCGTCGTGTCCAGGATCGTTCCCGTCGAGGATATGCCGTTCCTCGAGGACGGCACTCATGTGGACATCGTCTTGAACCCGCTGGGCGTCCCTTCCCGCATGAATGTCGGGCAGATCCTGGAGACGCATCTCGGCTGGGCCTGTGCGGGCATGGGCCGGCAGATCGGTGAACTGATCGACGCCTACAAGGAGCAGGGCGATATCAAGCCGCTCCGGGCGAAGATCGAGACGCTGATACCGGACAATGACCGCAACGAGCCCGTCCGCCAGTACGATGACGAGAGTGTGATCCGGCTGAGCGAGCAGTTGCGCCGCGGCGTCTCCATCGCCACGCCCGTCTTCGACGGCGCGCATGAATCCGACATCAACCGGATGCTGGAGGAGGCGGGTCTCGAATCGAGCGGACAGGTGACGCTCTATGACGGACGCACAGGCGAGTCGTTCGACCGCAAGGTGACCGTGGGCTACATCTACATGCTCAAGCTGCACCACCTGGTGGACGACAAGATCCACGCCCGTTCCATCGGCCCGTACTCGCTCGTCACCCAGCAGCCGCTGGGCGGCAAGGCGCAGTTCGGCGGTCAGCGCTTCGGCGAGATGGAGGTCTGGGCCCTGGAGGCTTATGGCGCGGCCTATACGCTGCAGGAGATGCTCACCGTCAAGTCGGACGACGTGGCTGGCCGCACCAAGGTCTATGAGGCCATCGTGCGGGGCGACGACACCTTCGAGGCAGGCATCCCGGAAAGCTTCAACGTGCTCGTCAAGGAGATGCGGTCTCTGGGGCTCAATGTGGAGCTCGAGAACTCGCGCCTCGACACGCCCCCGCCGGCGCAACTGCCTGAAGCAGCCGAATGACGACATACCGGCACGCCGCGGCTTTGTCCGCGGCGTGCAAGACCCCTGATGGCAGGGCTCCGAGACGGAACGAGGCAATTTTGCCGTCCGGCAGCCGCCATCGCATTGTGATCAAGGGACGCGAAGTCCCGCAAAGGAGATCGGCATGAACCAAGAGGTCATGAACCTGTTCAACCCTCAGGCGCCGGCACAGACCTTCGATTCCATCCGGATTTCGCTGGCCAGTCCCGAAAAGATCCTGTCCTGGTCCTACGGCGAGATCAAGAAACCGGAGACGATCAACTACCGTACCTTCAAGCCGGAGCGTGATGGCCTGTTCTGCGCGCGCATCTTTGGTCCCATCAAGGACTACGAGTGCCTGTGCGGCAAGTACAAGCGTATGAAGTACAAGGGCGTCATCTGCGAGAAGTGCGGCGTGGAGGTCACGCTCAGCCGCGTGCGCCGTGAGCGCATGGGCCACATCGAGCTTGCCGCCCCGGTCGCGCATATCTGGTTCCTGAAGTCGCTGCCGAGCCGCATCGGCACGCTGCTCGACATGACGCTCAAGGACATCGAGCGGGTTCTCTATTTCGAGAACTACATCGTGACCGAGCCGGGCCTGACGGCGCTGAAGGAAAACCAGCTCCTCTCTGAAGAGGAGTACATGATGGCCATCGACGAGTATGGCGAGGACTCCTTCACCGCCATGATCGGCGCGGAGGCGATCCATCACCTGCTGTCCAGCATGGAGCTGGAGAAGATCGCCGGCGATCTGCGCTCGGAGTTGGCATCGACCACATCGGACCTGAAGCAGAAGAAGCTTCTGAAGCGGCTCAAGGTGGTCGAGAACTTCATGGAATCCGGCAACAAGCCGGAGTGGATGGTCATGAAGATCATACCGGTCATCCCGCCGGACCTGCGCCCGCTGGTGCCGCTCGACGGCGGCCGTTTCGCGACGTCGGATCTCAATGATCTCTACCGTCGCGTCATCAACCGCAACAACCGCCTGAAGCGGCTGATCGAGTTGCGCGCGCCGGGCATCATCATCCGCAACGAGAAGCGCATGCTGCAGGAAGCCGTCGACGCGCTGTTCGACAATGGCCGCCGCGGCCGCGTCATCACGGGCGCCAACAAGCGCCCGCTGAAGTCGCTCTCCGACATGCTCAAGGGCAAGCAGGGCCGTTTCCGCCAGAACCTGCTCGGCAAGCGCGTCGACTATTCGGGCCGCTCCGTCATCGTGACGGGCCCCGAGCTCAAGCTGCATCAGTGCGGCCTGCCGAAGAAGATGGCGCTCGAGCTCTTCAAGCCCTTCATCTATGCGCGCCTTGATGCCAAGGGATACTCCTCGACCGTCAAGCAGGCGAAGAAGCTGGTGGAGAAGGAGAAGCCGGAAGTCTGGGACATCCTCGACGAGGTGATCCGCGAGCATCCGGTGCTGCTCAATCGCGCCCCGACGCTGCACCGCCTGGGAATCCAGGCCTTCGAACCCATCCTGATCGAGGGCAAGGCGATCCAGCTTCATCCGCTCGTCTGCACCGCCTTCAACGCCGATTTCGACGGCGACCAGATGGCCGTGCACGTGCCGCTGTCGCTCGAGGCTCAGCTCGAAGCCCGCGTGCTCATGATGTCGACCAACAACATCCTGCACCCGGCTTCCGGCGCACCGATCATCGTGCCGTCGCAGGACATGGTTCTGGGGCTCTACTACCTGTCCATCATGAACCAGAACGAGCCGGGCGAGGGGATGGTGTTCGCCGACATGGGCGAATTGCACCATGCGCTGGAGAGCGACGTCGTCACGCTGCACACCAAGATCAAGGGCCGGTTCAAGACCGTGG
Source organism: Chelativorans sp. AA-79 (assembly GCF_029457495.1). Classification (NCBI taxonomy): domain Bacteria; kingdom Pseudomonadati; phylum Pseudomonadota; class Alphaproteobacteria; order Hyphomicrobiales; family Phyllobacteriaceae; genus Chelativorans; species Chelativorans sp. AA-79. The sequence goes on along the minus strand of NZ_CP120361.1, from coordinate 2,978,829 downwards.
ATGCGGAGGGCAATCCCGTCTCCAAGATCTACGAGACGACGCCGGGCCGCATGATCATCGGCGAGCTTCTGCCGAAGAACCACAATGTCCCCTTCGACATCTGCAATCAGGAGCTGACCAAGAAGAACATCTCCCGGATGATCGACACGGTCTATCGCCACTGCGGGCAGAAAGAGACGGTGATCTTCTGCGACCGCGTGATGGCGCTCGGTTTCAGCCATGCCTGCCGGGCCGGTATCTCCTTCGGCAAGGACGACATGCTGATCCCCGACACGAAGGTGAAGCTGATCGCGGAGACGGAGGCGCTCGCCAAGGAGTACGAGCAGCAGTACAATGACGGCCTGATCACGCAGGGCGAGAAGTACAACAAGGTCGTCGACGCCTGGGCCAAGTGCTCGGAAAAGGTCGCCGACGAGATGATGAAGCGCATCAAGGCGATCGAGTTCGACGACAATGGCCGTCAGAAGCCGATGAACTCGATCTACATGATGTCGCATTCGGGCGCCCGCGGTTCGCCGGCACAGATGCGCCAGCTTGCCGGCATGCGCGGCCTGATGGCCCGTCCGGACGGCTCCATCATCGAGACGCCGATCATCTCGAACTTCAAGGAAGGCCTCACCGTGATGGAGTACTTCAACTCCACCCACGGCGCGCGCAAGGGCCTTGCCGACACCGCGCTCAAGACGGCGAACTCGGGTTACCTGACGCGGCGTCTCGTCGACGTGGCGCAGGACTGCATCGTGGTCACGCCCGACTGCGGGACCGAGAAGGGGCTGACCATGCAGCCCATCGTGGATGCGGGCCAGGTCGTCGCCTCCATCGGCCAGCGGGTGCTGGGCCGTACCGCGCTTGAGGATGTGGTGAATCCGGCTACGGGCGAGGTGATCGTTTCGGCCGGCCGCCTCATCGACGAGCGCGACGTGGAGGCGATCGAGGCCGCCGGCATCCAGACCGTGCGCATCCGCTCCGCACTTACCTGCGAGATGCGCACCGGTGTCTGTGCCGTCTGCTACGGGCGCGATCTGGCGCGCGGCACGCCGGTCAATATCGGCGAGGCCGTCGGCGTCATCGCCGCGCAGTCGATTGGCGAGCCGGGAACCCAGCTCACCATGCGCACCTTCCACATGGGGGGCACCGCGCAGGTGGTTGACCAGTCCTTCCTCGAGGCATCCTTCGAGGGCACGGTGAAGATCCGCAACCGCAACGTGGTGCGCAACTCGGACGGCCACCTGGTCGTCATGGGCCGCAACATGGCGGTGCTGATCCATGACGAGGCGGGCGCCGAGCGTGCCTCGCACCGCGTCGCCTACGGCTCGCGCCTCTATGTGGACGAGGGCGACAAGGTGAAGCGCGGCCAGCGCATCGCCGAATGGGATCCGTACACCCGCCCGATGCTGACCGAAGTGGAAGGCACGGTGGCCTTCGAGGATCTGGTGGACGGTATGTCGGTGCAGGAGACGACGGACGAATCCACCGGCATCACCAAGCGCGAGGTCATCGACTGGCGGTCCACGCCGCGCGGTTCCGACCTCAAGCCGGCGATCACCATCCTCGATTCGAAGGGCAAGGTGGCCAAGCTCGCGCGTGGTGGCGATGCCCGCTTCCTGCTCTCGGTGGAGACGATCCTGTCGGTGGACTCGGGCGCCAAGGTCAGGCCGGGTGACGTCATCGCCCGTATCCCGACCGAAAGCGCACGGACAAAGGACATCACCGGCGGTCTGCCGCGTGTGGCCGAGCTCTTCGAGGCGCGGCGTCCGAAGGACCATGCCGTCATCGCCGAGATCGACGGCACGGTGCGATTCGGCCGCGACTACAAGAACAAGCGCCGCATCATCATCGAGCCGCATGACTCGACGCTGGAGCCGGTGGAGTATCTCATCCCGAAGGGCAAGCCGTTCCATCTTCAGGACGGCGACGTCATCGAGAAGGGAGACTTCATCCTCGACGGCAACCCCGCGCCGCACGACATCCTGGCGATCAAGGGCGTGGAGGCTCTGGCCTCCTACCTCGTCAACGAGATCCAGGAGGTCTACCGGTTGCAGGGCGTCTTGATCAACGACAAGCACATCGAGGTGATCGTTCGCCAGATGCTGCAGAAGGTCGAGATCACGGCCCAGGGCGACTCGACCTACATCCCCGGTGATCACGTGGATCAGGTCGAGTTCGACGAGGTCAACGATCGTCTGGTGGAAGAGGGTAAGAAGCCTGCGGAGGGCCAGCCGGTTCTGCTCGGCATCACCAAGGCCTCGCTGCAGACGCCGTCCTTCATCTCCGCCGCCTCCTTCCAGGAGACGACGCGTGTTCTGACCGAGGCCGCCGTGGCGGGCAAGATCGACACGCTGCAGGGGCTGAAGGAGAATGTCATCGTCGGCCGCCTCATCCCGGCGGGCACCGGCGGCGCCATGGCGCAGATCCGCCGCATCGCCCGCTCGCGCGACGAGCTGATCCTCGATGAGCGGCGCAAGGAGTCGGGCGCCGAGACGGCCGAGCCGATGCTGACCGATATGAGCCGGGCGGGCGCTGCCGAGTAACACCGCCTCCTTCTGGGACTGAAGAACCGCCGGGCCATGTCCCGGCGGTTTTTATTCTACCGCCTCATGATCTATCGGCGGTTGTCTGTCACTGTGAGTGACGCAACGCTACGGGGCCGCGACGGACGCGGTCCCGCTGCGAAAAGACGCTTCTGCTGAAATCGGGGAAGGTGGCTTCGGGCTCGACATCGACAACGTCGAAGCGGTGAGTCGAGGGGCCGGCGGTGGCCGGCAAGTCGAGCTGGTCTTGAACTGAGCTGTTTCGGGCTCAGTCCTCCTCGTCGAAGGTGACGATCGCGATCTCGCCTTCGGTCGCGCCCTGCCAGGCCGACAAATGGGGCTCCTCGTCGGGAGCCTCTTCCATTTCTCCGATCTGGTCCAACTCGGCTTCCGCATATCCTTCCTGCGCCAGGGCCTCGAGGGCCAGGCGCACGGCGGTATCGTCGTCCGGCGCGGTGAGCATCACATGCACGCCCTCGCTGGCCTTGCCCTGTTCGCGCCAGACGCGTCCCGTGATGATCATGACGGGCGGCCGTTCATTGTCGTTCATGTGATCGCTCCGGTTCTGCGCACTCCCATCATGCGACAGTGGCATTTATGGCGGGAGAGGAACAGGGCAAGAAGAGGCGCTCCCGTCCGGGCAGCGTGAACCCCGGCTAAATGGAAAAGCTGGTCCCGCACCCGCAGGAGGCGACCGCGTTGGGATTCCTGATCTGAAACGACTGACCGATGAGGTCGTCGACGAAATCGATCACCGAGCCGCCCATATAGACGAGCGAAAGCTCGTCGATCAGGACAGTCGCGCCGCCCTTCTCGATAACGACATCATCTTCGTTGCGGCTCTCCACGAGATCGAACTTGTAGGAAAATCCCGAGCATCCGCCACCCTCGACGGAAACGCGCAGCGCCGTCTTGTCGGGTTCGGCGGCGAGAATCTTGACGATCCGCGTGGCTGCGGCGTCGGTCAGGTCGACGCCCTTCATCTCCGTCTTGGCATCAATGCCCATGGGTCACCTTGCTTTCGTCCGGAATAGATAGGTATGAACGGTTGGACGGCGAGTCAACATGCAGCAGCGATGACAGGCCCGGCAAATCTCGACGGCATCGGCTTTGGCTATCGGCCGCGCGCGGTCTATGCCTGCGATCCCGCTCGCTCGCGCGGCCGTTTCCATCCCGAGCCCGAAAGCCCCACGCGCACGCCGTTCCAGCGTGACCGCGACCGCATCATCCATTCCACCGCCTTCCGCCGGCTGAAGCACAAGACTCAGGTCTTCATCGCTCACGAGGGCGATCACTACCGCACCCGGCTCACCCATTCCATCGAGGTGGCTCAGATCGCCCGTGCCCTCGCGCGTGCGCTGTGCTGCGACGAGGACCTGGCCGAGGCGATCGCGCTGGTCCACGATTTCGGCCACACGCCGTTCGGGCACACCGGAGAGGATGCGCTCAACGAGAAGATGGCCCCGTGGGGCGGCTTCGACCACAACGCGCAGTCGCTCAGGATCGTGACGCGGCTGGAGCGCCGCTACGCGGAATTCGACGGGCTGAACCTCACCTGGGAGACGCTCGAAGGGCTCGTCAAGCACAACGGCCCGCTGACGGACGCGAAGGGAGCCGCGCTCGAGGCTCCCGTGCCGGAGGCGATCCGAAACTACTCGGAACTGCATGACCTGGAATTGAACCGGTTTGCGAGCATCGAAGCGCAATGCGCTGCGATCGCGGACGATATCGCCTACAACGCACACGACATCGATGACGGGCTGAGGGCAGGGCTCCTGACGCTCGATATGCTCCGGGATGTCGGATTGCCCGGCCGTATCCTGCAGGCCGTCAAGGAGCGCTACCCGGATCTCGATCCCGTGCGCCGCGGCCACGAACTCATGCGCCGCCAGATCACGGTGATGGTCGAGGACGTGATCACCACCGCGCGGGAGAAGATCGAAAGGCTGAACCCGGTTTCGCTGGACGGCGTGCATGATGCAGGGTGCACCCTGGTAACCTTCTCCGAGGCAGTGGCCGCGGAAGAAAAGGAGCTGAAGGCCTTTCTCTACCGCAATCTTTACCGTCACCCGTCCGTGCTCGCCGTGCGGCAGGTGGCGGACAGGATCGTGCGCGAGCTTTTCGACGCCTATTTCGCCGATCCGCGCGAGATGCCGGAGGGATGGCGCGAGGGTCTCGACCGGGCGGAAGAACGCATCAAGGCGCGCGACGTCGCGGACTTTCTGGCGGGGATGACCGACACCTACGCACTCAAGGAACACGAGCGCCTGTTTGACCGCACCCCGGATTTGCGTTAGGCGCAGGCGGCTTGGCCGCGGCTCGCGCCGCGGCGCCCAAACAATCCGGGACAAACGTCCATGAATATCTTTGCCGATTTCTCCGATCGGGTCCTCAATGCCGTGAAGGCGCTCGGGCTCAAGCCCAAGGAAGGCGGCGAACTCGATTTCTCGCGCGTTGCCATCGAGCCGCCGCGCGATCCCAGCCACGGCGACATCGCCACGAACGCGGCCATGGTTCTCTCCAAGGCGGTCGGAGAGAACCCCCGCGCGCTCGGCGAGCGCCTCGCCGCCGAACTCGCGCGGGATCCGGACGTGGCGGAAGCAAGCGTGGCGGGACCTGGTTTCGTCAATCTTCGGCTCGGAAATGGCTTCTGGCAGGCGCGGCTCGGCGAGATGCTGGATCTTGCCGGGGACTATGGACGCTCGCGCATGGGCGACGGCCACAAGCTCAATGTCGAATATGTCTCGGCCAACCCGACCGGCCCGATGCATGTGGGGCATTGCCGTGGTGCGGTGGTGGGCGATGCCCTGGCGAACCTGCTCTCCTTCGCAGGCTACGGTGTCACACGGGAATACTATATCAACGATGCCGGTGCGCAGATCGACGTGCTCGGGCGCTCGGTGCTCATGCGCTATCGTGAAGCGCTCGGCGAGAATATCGGCCAAATCCCCGAGGGGCTCTATCCGGGTGACTACCTGGTGCCGGTGGGCAAGGCCCTTGCCGGGCAATACGGCACGAAGCTTCTGGAAATGCCGGAGCCGGAGGCCCTCGCGATCGCGAAGGACACGACGATAGACGCAATGATGGCCATGATCCGCGAGGACTTGGCCGCGCTCAACGTCCATCACGACGTGTTCTTCTCCGAGCGGTCTCTGCATGCCGGAAACGGCGGCATGATCCGTTCGGCCATCAACGACCTCACGCTCAAGGGCCATGTCTACAAGGGCAAGCTGCCGCCGCCCAAGGGCCAGCTTCCGGAGGATTGGGAAGACCGGGAGCAGACGCTCTTCCGCTCCACGGAAGTGGGGGACGACATCGACCGGCCGCTCATCAAGTCCGACGGCACCTTCACCTATTTCGCCGCCGACGTGGCCTATATGAAGGACAAATATGCCCGCGGCTTCGAGCATCTGATCTACGTGCTCGGTGCCGACCATGGCGGTTACGTGAAACGGCTGGAGGCGCTCGCCCGGGCCATTTCGGATGGAAAGCTGCACTTGACCGTGCTGCTTTGCCAACTCGTGAAACTCTATCGCCACGGCGAGCCGGTCCGCATGTCCAAACGGGCAGGGGAGTTCGTGACCCTGCGCGACGTCATCGACGAGGTCGGACCTGACGCCGTGCGCTTCATGATGCTCTACCGCAAGAGCGATGCGCCGCTCGACTTCGATTTCGCCAAGGTGACGGAGCAGTCGAAGGACAATCCGGTCTTCTACGTGCAATATGCCTCGGCCCGCTCCCACTCGGTTTTCCGGCAGGCGAGGGAGCAGCTCGGTGTCGAGCGCTTCGATCGCGCTGCGCTGCGCGCCGCCCTTCACCGGCTCGAAGACGAGGGCGAGATCGCCCTGATTCGCAAGCTCGCGGAATACCCCCGGTTGATCGAGAGCGCCGCCCAGGCGCTGGAGCCGCACCGGCTCGCTTTCTATCTCTATGAACTAGCGAGCCAATTCCATGCCCAATGGAATCGCGGCACGGAGACAGACCGCTTACGATTTGTTAAAGTTAACGACCCAGAGTTGACACATGCCAGGCTGGGTCTGGTGCAGGCTGTCTGCGATGTCGTGACATCGGGACTGACGCTCATTGGAGCGGATGCCCCGGAAGAGATGCGCTGATCGCGGGTTAATACTGTCACCTTTTGCCCACAATGGCTTGGTACGGCCAATTGCAAGTATGACGTCGCCGGCGTCCGACCGGGTGTGGGAAGATGGCTGATAGTACATTCAAGACGAGTGCGGATGCGAACGACCTGCCGCAGGACGATCCTTTCGCTGAACTGACGCGGATCATGGGGCATGATCCCAGAACCGTCACGCCGCATCGCCCGGCGCCTTCGGATTCGACCGACGATCTTGCGCTCGATCTCGAAAGCGAACTGATGGGCGACCTGGGGCAGGAGCAGGACAGTGCTTCCGCCGTCGAAGATGCCTCCAACGATCTCTCCCCCGACGAGTGGCATGCGAGCATCACGCCGTCGTCTGCGGCCGAGCCCGATTTCGAGCGCTCGCTCGACGCGCTGTTGGACGAGGCTTTTGTCGAAGACCAGCCGGAGGGCGTCACCGAGGCTTTCGCGGAAGAGCCGGTGGTGGAAGAGCCTGAGACTTTGCCGGAAGAGCCTGCTGCTTTCCTGGAAGAGGGCGTGCAGCAGCCCGACGACTTTGCATCCGGCCAGGAGGAAGTCGACCACAACGAGTTGGGCCTCCTCGATGAGGAACTTGCCGCGCTGGATGAAGATTTCGCGGCCGAGGAGATCGCCTCCGTCAATGCCGCCGCCGAGGAACCGCAGGCGCACGTCCCTGAATTTTTTGAGAGCGGTCACGAGCCCGCCGCTTCGGCTGATGATGATGTGCCCTTCGACTATGCGAGGGCAGCTGTCGAGCGGCCCGACTTTCTCGCGTCATCCTCCGAGGACGAGCCGGCAGACGACAGCGTGGATTTGCACGAAACCTCGATGTGGGGAAGCGCTCAATCCTGGAGCTACACCCAACAGGCCGAGGAATACCAAGAGGCCGAGACCGAGGAGTACCGGGAGCCTGAACCTCAGGTGACGGAAACACCTGATCGAGCCGACCAGGCTTTTGCTTGGAGCGGCGGGCAAGCCGCCGATGCTGAGGCCGAACCCGCGGCAGACGCGATTGCCCCCGCATCCTACAGCGACGACCTTCCTCCCGAGATCGATACGGTCGAGGTGCCGGAAGCCGCCGTTGCGCTCGCCGAGCAGTTCGACATACCCGAAGTACCGTACAAGGAGGAGGCGAAGCCAGCCTCCGAGCTCGACGAGATCGAGGAGATCCTCGCCGGCGCCTTTGGCGAGACGGCGGAGCAGGGCGAGCAGCAGGGCGATACCTGGGCGGAAACCTCCCCGGCCCGGGAGGATGGGGAAGCCGGTCGTTCGTCGGTAGAAGACGATTTCCTGATGGCCGGCATCGGTGCCGCCACGACTGCGGCCGCCTTCGCCGGCCAGCCTGCCGCGCACACCCAGGCCGACGACTGGACGAATCGGTATGACGATCCGGCCCAGTTTGCGCCCGTACCGGGTGTTCAGCCGCCCGCGGCCTCCCGTGGTTCCCGGCTCAATTCGAGGCTCATGATGGCGTCCGCCGTCATCGGCGGAGTGGCGATTCTGGGCGGAGTGGCCTTCTTTGCCCTCTCCTCCGGGGAGAGCGGCGAACCGGTCCTGCTGTCGGCCGATGCTTCACCCGTCAAGATGCGGCCGGAAAATCCCGGCGGGATCCAGATTCCGAACCAGGAGAATCCCGTCTACAAGCGCGTTTCCGGCGAACAGACCGACCCCGCGGCCGAGCAGCCGCGCCTCGTTTCCTCGACCGAGGAGCCTGTGGTCCTGCCCCTGCCGGATGAAGGGGAACTGGGCCCTGAGGAAGACGTGGCCGGCGGGACCCTGCCCCAGGAGGACGTATCGTCAGCCCCGGTGGAGGAAGCAAGTGCGTCCTCAACCGGCAGTTCAACCCCTGCCGACACGTCGCTGGCGGCGTTATCGGGGCAGGACAGGGCAGACGAATCCACAGATACGGCAGGCGAATCCACTGATACGTCAGGCGAACCGACCGGTACGGCAGGCGAACCGACCGGTACGGTGGGGGAACGTCTGACCAGCAGCCTCCGGCAAGAACAGCTCGATGACAGCGTCGTTACGGTCACGCCGCATCGCGTGCGCTCGCTTGTGGTGCGCCCGGATGGTACGATGGTTCCCCGCGAGGTTCCGCAGCCTGTGCGAGCCGAGCCCGGCGCGGCCGAAATCCGGGGGGAGAGTGTACCCGGCGGCAATACCGGCGAGGATGCCGCACAGGCGCAGCAGGATGCGCAGGACACCGCGGCGCCCGCCGTTCCGAGGACCGGACCGATCCCGCCCTCGCGGCCCGGCAATATCGCGCGGCAGCCGGCCCGGCAGGAACCCGCGTCCGCGCAGCAGCCGCAGCAGGTGGCCGCTCTGGGAACCCAGCAGCCGGCGCAGGCTGCGACCGCTCCCGCCTCGGAATGGTCCGTACAGATCGCCTCCCAGCCCAGCGTGGAGGACGCTCAGAAGTCCTATCAGCAGCTGGCGCAGCGCTATGGAAACGTGCTGCAGGGAAAAGGCGTCAACATCGTCAAGGCGGACATCGAAGGAAAGGGCACCTACTATCGCGTGCGCATTCCCTCCGCTTCGAAGGAGGCGGCCATCCAGCTCTGCACGCAGCTCAAGTCGGCCGGCGGGAACTGCTTCGTCTCGAAATAGGCCCGATACCATTGGAACAGCTTGAAGCCGTCGCGTGCATCGCGGCGGCTTTTTTGCTCAGTTCCCGCTCTCGCGAGCTGTTGCGGTGATGATGTCCTCCATCAGCCCGTGAAGGTCGTCGCGATGTCCGTTGCGGGCGGAAGGCTGGTTCTCCGCCGAGGTCATGACCACCGTGAGATCGAGGCCGGGCACGATATAGATCATCTGGCCGCCATAGCCCCAGGCATAGTTCACGCGATGGCCGGCCATGTCTTCGATGAACCAGCCGTAGCCGTACTGGCCGTCGTGGAAGACCGAGCGTGTGCGCGGCTCCCAGGACGTCTCGATCCACTCCCGCGACACCACCTGCTCATCTCCAGCCCTGCCGCCGTTGCGGTAGAGTTCACCGAAGGCGAGCATGGATTTCGGCGTCATCGCCATCTGGTTGCCGCCGAAGTAGATGCCCTGCGGATCGCGGTGCCATCCGGCAATGGCGAACCCGTCCAGCGGCTCCAGCCACTCCCTCGCAAGATCGAGCGTCGATCGCCCGCTTTCGCGTGTCAGGATTGCCGAGAGCAGATGCGTGTTGCCGGTGGAATAGAGCATGCCGGCGCCGGGATCGTCGGCGAACGGCTCTGCAAGGGCGGCGCGCACCCAGTCGCGGCTTGCCACCCAACGCCCGTAATTGGGCCCCGAAGTACGGCCAAGGCCGGCCTGCATCGAAAGGAGATTGCCGATCGTGATCTCGCGGATGCGCGGGTCGGGGTCGTCGGGCAGCTTGTCACTGAGCAGCGGCGCGATCCTCTGCTCCGGGCCTTCCAGGATTCCCTTGTCGATGGCGATGCCGACCAGGGCCGATACAACCGATTTCGAGGCGGACTTGATGTTGGTCGGCTCATCGGTCGAATGGCCGCCGAAGCCCACGTCGACGAGGATTTCGCCGTCCCGCGCGACGATCAGTGTCTCCAGCGGGGCCAAGGCTTCCGCGCGTTCGATAATCTCCGCGAACGATAGCCGTTCTTCCGGGGCTTCGGAGGTATCTACCGGCTGGGCCGCCACGGATACGGCGCCGAGGATCAAGAAGGGTAACGGAAGGAGGGTGGCGAGAATCGTCTTCATGAGCGCTAAGATAGCGTCAGTCGTGGCCATCCCAAGGCATTGTGCGAAATGGTCCGGACTCCCCTTTCAGGCCAATGCCGCAGGTGCCTTGCCGGACGGATGCCGCTATGCTTACGCCATGAGCGAATCAAAAGCGATGATCCTCGGGGCGTCCGGAACGCGGCTCACCCCGGACGAGATGACCTTCTACCGCGACGAGCGGCCGTGGGGCTTCATTCTCTTCGCCCGAAACATAGCCGAAACGTCCCAGGTGCAGGACCTTGTGGCGGCGATGCGCGACAGCGTTCGCCGCCCGGAGGCGCCGGTCTTCGTCGATCAGGAGGGCGGGCGCGTGCAGCGGCTTCGCCCGCCGATTGCTCCGAATTACCCAAATGCAGCAGCGCTCGGTGCTCTCTATGAGGAGAACCCCGAAGCCGGCTTGCGCGCGGCCTGGCTGCTGTCGCGCCTGCACGCGTTCGACCTTGCGCGCCACGACATTTCAGCCGATTGCCTGCCTGTGCTGGACGTTCCCGTGCCCGGCGCGCATGACGTGATCGGCAACCGCGCCTATGGTCAGGATCCCGATGCCGTGGCGGCGATCGGCAGGGCGGCGGCGGACGGGTTGCTGGCCGGCGGCGTGCTACCCGTCATGAAGCACATTCCCGGCCACGGCCGGGCGGGGGCCGACAGCCACAAGGCCCTGCCGCGGGTGGAAGCGGCCATCGAGGACCTGCGTGCGCGGGATTTCGTGCCGTTCAAGGCGCTTTCCGACCTGCCCATGGCGATGACCGCTCATGTGGTCTATACCGCCATCGACGCGGAGAACCCCTCGACCACCTCCGCGCGCGTCCTTGTGGAGATCGTGCGCGGCGAAATCGGGTTCGACGGGCTCCTGATGAGCGATGACGTCTCGATGAATGCGCTTTCTGGGGATTTCGGCGCCCGCGCGCAGGCAATCCTTGCGGCGGGCTGCGATCTTGTCCTTCACTGCAATGGCGAAATGGAGGAAATGCGGGCGGTTGCCCAACGGGTGCCGGAATTGTCCGGCAAGGCTGCCGAGCGTGCGGAAAGGGCACTCGCCCGTTGTCACGACCGGGACGATATGGACGAGACGACGGCGCGCGCCGAGTTCGGCCGCTATTTCGAGGCGGTCGTCTGATCGAGCAGGATACGGCATTGACCGAGCAAGGACAGCAAGCAGCAAAAGCGGGAAAGCCCATCCCGATGGACAAGCTGTGGGATGAGGAGGCATCCGAGCGCGGCGTTTCCGAGCCGGTGCTCGCCGTCGACGTGAATGGTTTCGAGGGACCGCTCGACCTGCTTCTCCATCTTGCGCGCAACCAGAAGGTGGATCTTGCGCGCATCTCCGTGCTGGCGCTTGCGGAGCAGTACCTGCAATTCATCGAGAGTGTGCGCAAGATGCGGCTCGAGCTTGCCGCCGACTACCTCGTGATGGCCGCCTGGCTGGCCTATCTCAAGTCGCGGCTCCTGATCCCGAAGCAGCGCGGCGACGAGGAGCCCACCGGCGAGGAGATGGCAGCGCTCCTGCAGTTCCGGTTGAAGCGGCTCGAAGCGATCCGGGATGCCGCCACCCGCCTCATCAACCGCAACCGGCTCGGGCGCGAGGTCTTTCCGCGCGGCCTGCCCGAGCATGTGATCGTGGAGAAGAAGAGCGCCTATACGGCGTCTCTCTACGATCTGCTGACCGCCTATGCCAGCCAGCGGCAGCGGCGCGCCGTCACCAATGTGCAGATCGCCAAGCGCGGCGTGTGGTCGCTCAAGCAGGCGCGGGACATCCTCACCCGCTTGATCGGCGAGCTTCCCGACTGGACGGCGCTCGACCGCTTCCTGATCGCCTATCTCACCCGGCCCGAGGAGCGGGCAACCGCGGTCGCCAGCACCTTCGCCGCCTCGCTGGAGCTCGTTCGCGAGGGGGCGCTCGAAATCAGGCAGCAGGAACCCTTCGCGCCGATCTACATGCGCGGCGGCCGGAAACGCCGCGAGGAGACAGAGACAGCGCCATGACCGAAACCGCGTCCGCAAACGTCATTCCCTTCGCCGCCGAGGGCGAAACGGAAGCCGCGCCGGAAGACCGCGCCTCCTCCGCGATCGCCTTCGCCGAGGCCAAACGGATGGCAGAGGCCCTCGTGTTCGCCAGCGCCACGCCGGTCTCCTCCAAGGCGCTCGCCGAGCGCCTGCCTGACGGCATCGACATTCCCGCGGTGATGGCCGCGCTCAGGAAGGACTACGAGGCCCGCGGCGTGAATCTCGTGCGCGTGGAGGACTCCTGGGCGTTCAGGACGGCCGGCGATCTTGCCTTTTTGATGAGCCGCGAGGCCGTGCAGCAGAAAAAGCTCTCGCGCGCGGCCCTCGAGATGCTTGCCGTCATTGCCTACCACCAGCCCGTCACCCGCGCAGAAATCGAAGAGATCCGCGGGGTCGAGACGTCCAAGGGCACGCTCGACCTCCTGCTCGAGACTGGCTGGATCCGCATGCGCGGCCGGCGCCGCACGCCGGGCCGGCCGGTGACCTATGGCACGACGGCCGAGTTCCTCGACCATTTCGGGCTCGAGGAATTGCGCGACCTGCCGGGCATCGACGAGCTCAAGGGTGCGGGCCTGCTTTCCTCGCGCATGCCCTCCAACTTCTCCGTGCCGCAGCCGCCGGCCGATCCCGACGCCATGACGGACGAGGAAGATCCGCTGACGGATATCGACCTTGAGGAACTCGGTCTGTTGACACCGCAGATCGAGGATGATTGACGCTGTTTCCGGGGCAAGGCTCCCGGAAAGCGGGCAGGGTGAGAACGTCGCAGAGATGAACGAGACCGTGGAGAAACCCGCGCGGGTGACCGCCGGCGTCACCTTCGCCGCGCGGCTTGCCTTCGAGGCGGTGAGCCATCGTTTCGCCGCCGGCCAGACGACGCTCGACCGGGTGTCGCTTGCGGCCGAGCCGGGCGAGGTGCTCTGTCTTCTGGGCCCGTCGGGATCAGGCAAGACGACGCTGTTGCGCATTGCGGCCGGTATCGAGGCGCAGACCTCCGGGCGAGTTCTCCTGAACGACCGCGAGATCGCGGGCCCGGAGGTCTTCCTGCCGCCCGAGCAGCGTTCGATCGGCCTCGTCTTCCAGGATTTTGCACTCTTCCCGCATCTCACGATCCTGGACAATGTGCGTTTCGGCCTGACGGCGCTGTCGCGGGATGAGGCAAAGCGAGAGGCGATGATCGCACTCTCCCGTGTCGGGCTCGAGCGCTACGCATCCGCCTATCCGCATCTTCTTTCCGGCGGCGAGCAGCAGCGCGTGGCGCTTGCCCGCGCCCTCGCGCCCCGCCCGGCCGTTCTTTTGATGGATGAGCCTTTTTCCGGCCTCGATTCGCGCTTGAAGGACGCGGTGAGGGCCGAGACGCTCTCCATCCTGCGCCAGAGCAGGGCGACGGCGATCGTCGTCACGCACGACGCGGAGGAAGCCATGCGCATGGGCGACCGGATCGCGCTTCTGCGGGGAGGCCGGCTGGTGCAGGTGGGAACTGCGGAGGAGCTCTATCTAAGGCCGGCAGATCTCTTCGTGGCAGGCTTCTTCTCCGAGCTCAACCTGTTCGATGCGCGGGTGGCGGGCGGCCGGGCCGAGACCCCGGTCGGCCAATTTGCCGCACCCGGACGAAAGGACGGCGATGCGGTGACCGTGGCGATCCGGCTTCCCGGCTTCGAAGTCGCCGAAGGCGGCGGTCAGGTGGAGGCGAGGGTGGTTTCCCGCCGTTTCCTGGGCGTCGTGGAACTCCTGGAGCTTGCGGTACCTGGTGCGGACGAATATGTGCGCGCGCGCATCCGTGCCGGCCAGCTTGCCGCCGGTGTCCGCGACATATGGCTGAATGTTCGCCCCGCAGACGTACTAGTGTTTGAAAGACGGCGCGAAAGCGCATAAATCAGAGAAAGACCTCTCTAACGGGTAAAGAGATCAATCATGGGTTCCTTTTCAATCTGGCACTGGCTCATCGTGCTCGTGGTGGTGCTGCTCCTGTTCGGCCGCGGCAAGATCCCCGAACTGATGGGCGACATGGCCAAGGGCATCAAAAACTTCCGCAAGGGAATGGGCGACGAGGCCGAGGACGCGAAGACGGTCGAGCACCGCGCCGAAGAGCCGGTGACGGACACGAAGCAGAAGGCGAGCAAGTCCTAGCCTTCGCTCGGTCTGTTCCTCGGAATATTAGACGATGCTCGATCTCGGCTGGTCCGAAATACTTGTCATTGCGATCGTGCTGATCGTGGTTGTCGGGCCGAAGGATTTGCCGCGTGTTCTGCGCGGTTTCGGCCGTACGACGGCGAAGTTGCGGTCGATGGCCGGCGATTTTCGTCGCCAGTTCGACGAAGCGCTGCGTGAAGCCGAACTCGATGACGTGAAGGGACTGGCGGACGATTTCCGCAAGCTCGATCCCCGCGCCGAGATCCGCAAGCATTTCACTCCCTTGGAGGAGGCCGGCCGGGAAATCCGCGACGGTCTCGGCGAGGCGGCGAAGGCGAAGCCGGCGGTCACCGGCACTGCATCCACACCCGAACCGGCGGCGCCGCTGAAGAACGGCGCGGCCAGCCTGCCGGGTGACGGCGGCTCTTCCGCTGCTTCGGCGACCCAGCCGGCCGCAAAGGCTGAACCGAGCAAAGACACCAAACCCGCCGTCGCGAAGAAAAGAACCCCGGCGGCAAAGCCCGCGTCCGCCAAGAAGACGTCCGCTGCGAAGGCTACGGCCGCCACGGCTCGAAAGCCTTCCGCGCGCAAGAAGAAGACAGCAGGAACCGCCTCGTGAATGCCAGGGACGACGAAGACGAGGTGGAAAAATCCTCGGCGCCGCTTATGGAGCATCTGATCGAGCTGCGCTCTCGGCTCATATGGGCCATCGGCGCGTTCTTTGTCGCCTTCCTCGTCTGCTTCTTCTTCGCCAAGGAAATCTTCAATCTGCTGGTTATCCCTTTCCAGTGGGCATCCCGATGGGCCGGGCTCAATTCCGAGCAGGTCGATCTCATCTATACTGCGCCGCAGGAATTCTTCTTCACGCAGATCAAGCTTGCAATGTTCGGCGGTCTCGTGATCGCCTTCCCGATGATCGCCACGCAGGTCTACAAGTTCGTCGCGCCGGGGCTTTATCGCAACGAGAGGCGGGCGTTCGTGCCGTTCCTGATCGCCTCGCCGATCCTGTTCCTCAGCGGTGCGGCCCTCGTCTATTTCTTCTTCACGCCGATGGTGATGTGGTTCTTCCTGTCCATGCAGCAGGTGGGGCCGGAAAATGAAGTGCAGATATCGCTTCTGCCGCGCGTTTCCGAATATCTCGGCCTGATCATGACGCTGATCCTGTCCTTCGGGCTGGTTTTCCAGTTGCCCGTCGTGACCACGCTGTTGGCGCGTGTGGGACTTCTTTCCTCCCAGGCGCTGGCTGACAAGCGCAAGGTCGCGATCGTGATCGCCTTCGTGGTCGCCGCCGTTCTGACGCCTCCCGATCCGGTGAGCCAGATCGGTCTTGCGCTTCCAACCATCATTCTCTACGAGATTTCCATCTGGAGCGCCCGGATGGTGGAGCGCAAACGCGAGGAACAAAGGCAGGCTGCCGAAGCCGCTGAGGCGGAGGAGAGCAGCCCGGCCTCGGCGGATGCCGGCACGGGCCCGGCCTGATTCCCTCGGCTTGATTCTCCTTCCGGGTGGTCCGAAGGCCTTTTCACACCCGGATTTTGAATCATGCTCGATATTCGATGGATTCGCGAGAACACCGATGCTCTCGTGCACGCTCTTGAGAAGCGCGGACAGGACGGGGGCGGGGCGCGATCCATGGTTGATGCGATCATCGCCGCCGACGAGGCGCGCCGCAGCCATTTGACGAAGCTCCAGGAAGCGCAGGAGCGCCGCAATGCCGCCTCCAAAGAGATCGGCAAGGCTATGGGCGCCGGCGACAAGGAGACGGCCGAGCGCCTGAAAGCCGAGGTGGCCGAGCTCAAGAGCTTCGTCCAGGACGGCGAGGCGCGGGAGCGCGAGTTGGACGAGGCGTTGCGCGACCTGCTTGCGGGCATCCCCAACATACCGCTCGACGATGTCCCGGTGGGGCCGGACGAGACCGCCAATGTGGAAATCCGCAGGAGCGGCAAGGCGGAGGTCCCCAACTGGGCGAAGGAGCATTTCGAGATCGGCGAGGCGCTCGGCCTCATGGATTTCGAGCGGGCCGCAAAGCTTTCCGGCGCGCGCTTCACCGTACTCACGGGTACGCTCGCCCGCCTCGAACGCGCGCTCGGTCAATTCATGCTGGATCTGCATACGACGGAGCACGGCTATACGGAGGTGCAGCCGCCGCTTCTGGTGCGCGACGAGGCGCTGTTCGGCACGGGGCAGTTGCCGAAATTCGCGGAGGATCAGTTCCGCACCACCGACGGCCGCTGGATGATCCCCACCGCCGAAGTCCCGCTCACCAATCTCGTGCGCGAGGAAATCCTCGACGCGGAAAAGCTCCCGCTGCGCTTCACGGCGCTCACGCCCTGCTTCCGCTCGGAAGCCGGTTCGGCGGGGCGGGATACGCGAGGCATGCTGCGCCAGCACCAGTTCTACAAAGTCGAGCTCGTGTCCATCACCGATGCCGAGAGCTCGATGGAAGAGCATGAGCGCATGACCGCCTGCGCCGAAGAGGTGCTGAAGCGGCTTGATCTGCCGTATCGTACGGTGGTGCTGTGCACCGGGGACATGGGTTTCGGTGCCCGGAAAACTTACGATATCGAGGTCTGGCTGCCCGGCCAGAAGACTTATCGTGAGATCTCGTCCTGCTCCGTCTGCGGCGACTTCCAGGCCCGGCGCATGAACGCGCGCTATCGCGCGGCGGGCGACAAGCAGCCGCGCTTTGTCCACACGCTCAACGGCTCGGGCACCGCTGTCGGTCGGGCGCTGATCGCGGTCATGGAAAATTACCAGAACGAGGACGGCAGCATTAGCATTCCTGAAATCCTGCAGCCTTATATGGGCGGGCTGAAGAAGATCGAACCGGCAAGGAGCTGACGTGCGGATCCTCCTCACCAATGACGACGGCATTCACGCCGAAGGGCTGGCGGTCCTCGAGCGGATCGCAAGAACGCTGTCCGACGACGTGTGGGTGGTGGCGCCGGAGACCGACCAGTCCGGCTTTGCGCATTCGCTTTCGCTGTCGGAGCCGCTCAGGATGCGCAGGATCGACGACCGCCATTTTGCGTTGCGCGGCACGCCGACGGACTGCGTGATCATGGCTGTCAGGAAGGTGATGGATACGCCGCCCGACCTTGTGCTTTCGGGCGTCAACAACGGGACGAACATCGCCGATGACGTGACCTATTCCGGCACGGTGGCGGGCGCGATGGAGGGCACGCTGCTCGGCATCCGCTCGATCGCATTCAGCCAGGACTATGATTTCGTCGATGATGTGCGGATGATCCCGTGGGAGACCACCGAAGCGGTCGGTCCCGCGCTCTTGGAAAGGCTCGTGACGACGGACCTGCCCCAGGGGGTGTTCCTGAACGTCAATTTTCCCCGCTGCGCACCCGGGGAGGTGAAGGGGACCCGCGTCACCGCCCAGGGCAAGCTGGTGCACGGCCTGTCGATCGACGAGCGCCGCGACGGCCGCGGCTTCCCCTATTACTGGCTGCGCTTCGGGCGGCAGAAGTCGGAGATTCGCGAGGGCACGGACCAGGCAGCCGTGCGGGACGGCTATGTCTCCGTAACCCCGCTGCATCTGGACCTCACCGCGCATGAGGTGCGCAGCGCGCTGACGAAGGCGCTTGCATGACCACCGGAGAGGAGGAGCGCGAGGGCTTCGCCGCCTTCATGCTGCGCATGCGCGCGCGCAACGTGGCTTCGAAGGAGCTTTTTGCGGCCATGGAGGCCACGCCGCGCAGCGGCTTCGTGCCGGCGGAATGGAAGGGCCGGGCCTGGTCCAACCGCACGGTGCCGATCGAGTGCGGCGAGACGCTGGAGTCCTGCGATCTGCATGGCTCCGTGCTCAATGCCCTCGATCTACAGCCCGGCCTGCGCGTGCTCGAGATCGGTACAGGCTCGGGCTATACCTCGGCTGTCATGGCGCGCATGGCGGGACGGGTCCTGACCCTCGACCGCTACAGGACGCTTTGCGAGCAGGCGCACCAGCGTCATGAGGCTTTCAACCTTTCCAACGTCATCGTGCGCCAGGCGGATGGAAGCGAAGGGGCGAGCGACGGGCCGTTCGATCGCATCGTCTCATGGGCCGCTTTCGAGGAACCGCCTCGCCGCTTCGTCGACTGCCTTGCCAGCGGCGGCATCATGGTGGCACCGGTGGGGCCGGGCGATGACGTGCAGATGATGAGCAGGTTCACCAAGATCGGCAGCAGGTTCGAGCGCGAGGATCTGGAACCCGTCCGTTTGCAGCCCCTCACCAAGGGTGTCGCCCAGGCTCTCTGACCGATTGGGTGAAATCGACGCTGAAATCTCGGGTTGCTTAACTGCCCAGTAAGATTAACGCGCTTTATAATGAGCCCGAACAATGGGAATGCGCGGGTAGCCTCATGCTCTTGGGAATCACACAGCGGCACAGGACATTGCTTGGCAGGGGTGCGGCGGTTCTCCTGATCGGAGGATTGGCCGGGTGCAGCTCCACGAATTTCACCGACGGCCTCACCACCAGCTCGACGGCGCCCGTCACCGTCGCCCAGGCGAATCAGCCTTATCCGGGTGACGTCGTGCGGCCGAAAGCGGATGTCGGCGGAGGCGGGATCCTGCAGCCCGCCGCTCCCGTCTCTTCGCTGCCGCCGCCCTCGGCGCCCACCTATGGCGCTTCGACCAGCGCGGCGCCGGTGTCCTCGAATGTTTCGTCCTCGCCGCTTCCCCCGCCCGGCGGCGCATCGCGGTCAGCCGCAGCGCCGGCGCCCGTGGAGCAGCCGCGCAGTTCGGGGGGGCAAATGGCAGCTGTGCCGCAGGCTCCCAAACCTCAGGCGCAGGGCGGCACCTACACGGTCGCCTCCGGCGACACGCTTTATGCGATCTCACGCCGGACCGGCGTAAGCGTGGACCGGCTGAAGCAGGCGAACGGTCTTGGTGACGGCTCGATCCGCATCGGCCAGGAGCTGGCAATTCCCGGAGCCTCGACGGCCGTGGCTTCCGCGGCGCCTGCCCGCAAGTCGGATCCGGTGAACGTCAGCGCGACGCCGTCCGCCAAGCCTGCTGCGCAGAAGCCGGTCGTCGCTGCCAACACGAAGAAACCCGAGGCGGAAGAGGAGCCGAAGGTCACCGCCTACACGCCGCCCGCCGAATCGAAGCCCAAGGCAGTGGAAGCCGTGGATCAGACAGAGGTCGCGGCCCTCACGCCCGAAGCGACCGGAGTCGGCCGGCTCCGCTGGCCTGCCCAGGGGCGTGTCATCGGCAGCTTCGGCAGCAATGGCGGACGAAAGAACGACGGCGTGGATATCGCGGTGCCCGAGGGAACCGCCGTACACGCGGCGGAGAACGGCGTGGTCATCTATGCCGGTGACGGCCTGAAGGGCTTCGGCAACACGGTTCTCGTGCGCCACGAGGACGGGCTCGTCACGGTCTATGGCCACGCTTCGGAACTGAAGGTGAAGCGTGGCGACAAGGTGCGCCGAGGCCAGGAGATCGCGCTTTCCGGCATGACGGGCGATGCCGAACGGCCGAAGCTGCATTTCGAGGTGCGCAAGGGGACGAGCCCTGTCGATCCCATGACATATCTGCGCTGAGACGGCAGGGGCCGCCCGCTCAATCCTTCAGCTTCTGCCCCAGCCGTCCGGCGAGATCCTGGATGAATTGCCAGGCGACGCGGCCTGACCGGCTGCCGCGCGTGGTTGCCCATTCCAGCGCTTCCGCGCGCAGTGTGTCAGCATCGATCACGAGCCCGTGATAGCGGACATATCCTTCGATCATGGCCAGATACTCGTCCTGCGAGCATTTGTGGAAGCCGAGCCACAGGCCGAATCGGTCTGACAGGGAGACCTTCTCCTCGACGGCCTCCGACGGGTTGATTGCCGTGGAACGCTCGTTCTCGATCATGTCACGCGGGAGCAGGTGACGGCGATTGGATGTCGCATAAAGGATGACATTGTCCGGACGCCCCTCCACCCCGCCTTCGAGCGCGGCTTTCAGCGATTTGTAGGACGTGTCGTCGTGATCAAAGGAAAGATCGTCGCAGAACAGGATGAAGCGGTAGCGCGCATCCTTCAGGAGCGTCATCAGCTTCGGTAGGCTTTCAATGTCCTCGCGGTGGATTTCGACGAGCTTCAGATTTCCCGCTTCCGTTTCCCGTGCGCGGTTGACCCGTGCGTGCGCGGCCTTGACCAGCGAGGACTTGCCCATGCCACGGGCCCCCCAGAGAAGGGCATTGTTGGCAGGCAGCCCTGCGGCAAAGCGGCGCGTGTTGTCGATCAGGATGTCGCGCACGCGATCGACACCCTTTATGAGGCTGATATCGACCCGGTTCACATGCGGCACGGGAAGAAGGCTGCAGGTCTCCGCCTGCCAGACGAAACAGTCCGCCGCGTCGAATTGGGGCTCCGGCGCTGCAGACGGGGCAAGGCGCGAGATCGTCTCGATCAGGCGGTCAAGCTTTTCATTCAGTGTTTGCAGGGCCTTGTCTGTCATCGCGGTTCATCCTCAGGACAGTACCGTACGGTACGGTTCTGACATGGGGCCTGGTCCTTTGCAAGCCGTGAAGGGGGCGAAGCGGTACGCTCTTCGTCTTCGCGCCGAGGGTGCGAGGGAAGCGCTGCCGTGTGTTGGAAGCCTAAGACGTGAGCAAGCGCCAGAGGCGGTTGCAAACAGGGGCCGAACATCTATATTCCGCGCAGTTTTGACGGCTGGGCTCAGCCTCTGCATCTCAGGAGTTTCTTCATGTTTGTAACACCGGCATATGCCCAGGCGGCGGGAGCACCGGACATGTTGGTCAGCATTCTGCCCTTTGTGCTGATCTTCGTGATCATGTATTTTCTCATCATCCGGCCGCAGCGCCAGCAGATGAAGAAGCGCAACGAGATGCTCGCCAATGTGCGCCGCGGCGACACGGTCGTCACCGGCGGCGGCCTTGTCGGGAAGGTGACCAAGGTCATCAACGACAGTGAGCTGGAGGTCGACCTTGGCGGAACGAAAGTGACCGCGGTGCGCGCCATGCTTGCCGACGTGCGCGTGAAGGGTGAACCGGCGGCGCCCGACAAGGCCGCCAAATAAGCCCGCACGAAGCGGGATACCGGGCGCGGCTCGCAGAGCGTGGGCCGGCCTGAACGATAAGAGACATCATGCTACATTTCTCGCGCTGGCAGACCTTCTTCATCTGGCTCACGGTGGCGCTGGGCGTCGCATATGCCGCCCCGAACGTCATACCGTCCTCCTATCTGTCGTCCTTGCCGAGCTGGGCGCCGACGAGCCCGATGACGCTGGGCCTGGACCTGCAGGGCGGCTCGCACATACTCCTTCAGATCGACCGCGAGCAGCTCATCAGCGAGCGCCTCACCAGCACGCGCGACGACGTGCGGCGTCTGCTGCGCGATCAGAGGATCGGCTATACGGGTCTTTCGTCTTCCGGCCACTTCGTTCAGGTGCGCATACGCGATGCAGCCCAGGTGGAGGCCGCCAAGCAGGCGCTCGACGAACTGCTGCAGCCGGTCACCGGCGGACTTATGGGCACGAGCGCCATCCAGGAGTTGGAGTTGAGCGAACCCGAGCCCGGCCTCCTGCGGCTCACTCTGACGGATGAAGGGATCAGCTACCGGCTTGCCAGCGCGCTCACGCAATCCATCGAGGTGGTGAGCCGCCGTGTCAACGAGCTCGGCACGACCGAACCCGTCATCCAGCGCCAAGGGGACGACCGGATTCTCGTGCAGGTGCCGGGCCTGCAGGATCCGCAGCGCCTGAAGGATATCCTCGGCACGACGGCCAAGCTCACGTTCCAGATGGTCGACCAGTCGGTGCCCGTACAGGAGGCGCTGCAGGGGCGTCCGCCGGCCGGTACCACGGTCATGTATTCGCGCGACAACCCGCCCGTTCCCTTTCTCATCGAGGACCGGGTGATCGTTTCGGGCGAGAACCTCGTCGATGCCCAGACCGGCTTCGATCAGCTC
Source organism: Chelativorans sp. AA-79 (assembly GCF_029457495.1). Lineage (NCBI taxonomy): Bacteria > Pseudomonadati > Pseudomonadota > Alphaproteobacteria > Hyphomicrobiales > Phyllobacteriaceae > Chelativorans > Chelativorans sp. AA-79. Next base: position 2,956,402 of record NZ_CP120361.1, on the reverse strand, counting down.
ACGAACCAGCCCGTCGTCACCTTCCGCTTCGACACGCGTGGCGCGACGCGGTTCGGCCAGGCCACACAGGAGAATGTCGGCCGCCTTTTCGCGATCATTCTTGACGGGCAGGTGATCTCAGCGCCGCGGATCAATGAGCCGATCCTCGGCGGAAGCGGCCAGATTTCGGGCAGTTTCACGGTTCAGAGCGCAAACGACCTCGCGGTCCTGCTGCGTGCCGGCGCACTGCCTGCGGATCTCAACATCGTGGAGGAGCGGACCGTCGGGCCGGGCCTCGGCCAGGATTCCATCGAGGCGGGCAAGATGGCGGCGATCATCGGCTCGATCCTCGTCGTCGTTTTCATGTTCGCCGCCTATGGCTTCCTCGGTCTGATCGCGAATCTTGCGCTCGTGGCCAATGTCGCCATGATCGTCGCGGTGCTTTCCGTGCTCGGCGCGACACTGACATTGCCCGGCATCGCCGGCATCGTGCTCACGATCGGCATGGCCGTCGATTCGAACGTTCTGATCTATGAGCGCATACGGGAGGAGAGGCGACTCGGGCGATCCGTGGTCCAGGCCTTCGATTCGGGCTTTCGAAAGGCCTTGGCCACCATCATCGATTCCAACATCACGACGCTGATCGCAGCCGTCGTCCTCTTCTTCCTCGGTTCGGGCCCCGTGCGCGGCTTCGCCGTGACGCTCGCCATCGGTATCGTGACGACGGTCTTCACCGCCTTCACCCTCACGCGCTGGCTGGTGGCCCAATGGCTGCGTCGCAACCGTCCCAAGGAACTGCCGCGCGGTTATATCCGCCTCGTGCCGGAGGTGACCCGCATCCCGTTCATGAAGGTGCGGCTGCAGGTCTTCGCCTTCTCGATGCTGCTTTGCATCGCCTCGGTGGCCCTGCTGGTTACGGTCAAGCCGAATTTCGGCATCGATTTTACCGGCGGGACCCTGATCGAGGTTCGGGCAAAGACTGGTGAAGCCGATATCGGCGACATACGCCAGCGGCTTTCGGCGGCAGGCATTGCCGACGCACAGGTGCAAAGCTTCGGCACCGAGACCGACGCCCTCATAAGGATAGGCACCGCCCCGGATGCAGGCGAGGAAGCCGGCAACATCCTGGTCCGCAATGCCCAGGACGCGCTTTTGGCGGATTACGACATCCGGCGCACGGAGCTTGTCGGCCCTACCGTCTCGAACGAACTCGCCTGGGCCGCCGTCATCGGCGTCTTTGCGGCGATGGGCGGCATCCTGGTCTATGTCTGGATTCGGTTCGAATGGCAGTTCGCCGTGGGCGCGATCATAGCCACGCTGAACGACATCATCCTCACACTTGGATTCATCACCATCACGCAGCTTCAGTTCGATCTTTCGACCGTGGCGGCAATTCTCACGATCGTGGGTTATTCGCTGAACGACACGGTCGTCATCTATGATCGCGTCCGCGAGAATCTCAGGCGTTACAAGAAGATGCCGCTTGGGCAGCTGCTCGATCTTTCGGACAACGAGATGCTGTCGCGCACGACGATGACATCGGTCACCACCTTCCTGGCGCTGCTCGCCCTGTTCATCTTCGGCGGGGAGGTCATCCGCTCCTTCGTGGCCTCGATGCTCTTCGGCATCTTCATCGGCACGTTCTCGTCGATCTTCGTCGCCGCGCCGAGCCTCGTCTTCTTCAAGCTGCGGCCGGTCAGCGGCCCGGTCGTGGAAACTGAGCCTGCCGCGGCCGATACGGACGCGGCAAGGCAGATCCCCACGCGGTGATGGCGGGCGGAGCGGAGATACGCGCGGCCCATTTCCCAGGCCGCGCGCCGATAGATGCCTATGGCAATGGCGGCTTCCGCTTTGCCGAGATGTCCCACCGTGGCTCGCTGCTGTGTCTACCGTCCGGCATCTATGGCTGGGAACCTGCGGACGTCGAGTCGCTGGAGCTAGAGGATTTCGGCCGCGCAATGGCGGAAACGTCCGAAATCCAGATCCTTCTGGTGGGAACGGGCGCGATGCTGAGGCCGTTGCCAGCCGGGCTGCGCGAGCAACTGAGGGGAGCGGGGTTGTCGGTGGAAACCATGTCGACCGGAGCAGCCGCGCGTACCTTCAACGTGCTTCTGGCGGAAGAAAGGGCCGTCGCCGCCGCCCTGATCGCCGTCGAATAACATGACACCGGCGCAAACCGAGGCAGGTCGTGTCGTCCGTGAGGCCGACATGGACCGCTATCTCGCGGCCCTCTACGCTCCGGTGGAAAAGCGCGGTGCCCTTTTTGCTCTCTATGCCTTCAATGCCGAAATCGCGGCCGTCCGGGACCGTGTGAGCCAGCCGCTCCCGGGAGAAATCCGCTTGCAATGGTGGCGAGACACGCTTGCCGGCACGGACACCATGGTGGAAGCCGCAGGGCACCCGGTGGCGGTCGCTCTTCTCGACGCCGTCCGCACCTACCGTCTTCCCCTGGAACCCTTCCAGAACATGATCGAGGCGCGGATCTTCGACCTTTATGACGACCCCATGCCGAGCCGGACCGACCTGGAGGGCTATTGCGGCGAGACCGCTTCGGCGCTGATCCAGCTTGCGGCTCTCGCCCTCGATCCGGATGCTGCGGCCAGAACTGCCGCGCTGGCCGGCCATGCCGGCTGTGCCCAGGCGATCACGGGGCTTCTGCGGCTGTTGCCAATCCATCGCCGGCGCGGCCAGTGCTATGTCCCGCTTGACCTTCTCCAGGCCGCGGGGACCACCCGCGACGGCCTCGTCTCGGGCGATGACCGCGCGGGCGCGGCGCGGGCCGTCTCCGCCATGGCCGCGCTTGGGCGGGAACATCTCGCCGCCTTCAAAGGCGGGGCAGGGGCGCTCCCCGCCACGCTGCGTCCGGCCTACCTGCCCCTGGCGCTTACCGGCGCCTATCTTGATCGCCTGCAGTCCGGCACCGTCGATCCGCTTGAAGAAAGCGCCATGCTTTCGATTCCACGCCGGCACTGGCTTCTTCTGAGGCATGCAATGCGCGGCTGGTAGTGCAATCCGGCGGAAGTTCCCGCATTTTCTTGCGCACACGCCCCATTTCCGCCCCTGTTTCTTTGCTCCATCGTGTCGTTTTCATTAGGTTCATTGCGATAGGGGGAGATTGACATGACCGCGTTGGCGGAATTGAAGACTGGTGGTACCGGCTGGCGGCACGTCATCCTCGAAATGCTCACCGGCCTGCGGGCGGCTCTTCTCCGCTTCCCCATTCCTGTCCTGTTTCTCGCCGCCGCGACGATACAGGCCCTTCTGCTGATCGCCGACATCCATCTCGTTCGTTTCGAGGCAGAGCCGGGCGAGCCCGAAGTGGATATCGTGTTCGGCTTGGCGGGCGGAGCTCTTGCGGCACTCGCCGCATGCCTTTTTGGCGAGACGCATGGCCTCTCTTCGCCGGTAAAGGCGGTGGCGGGACTTGCAGCCGGCATCGCGGCCGCAACGCTGCTCGCCTTCGCGGACACTTTTCTCGCGATCGAATGGACGCTGCTGAGCGCCCTCGTCGGCCTCGTCCTTGTCGCACCCTTCATCGGCCGCGGCACGAGCGGCTCCTTCTGGATGTTCTCGGCTCACGTCGCCTTCGCGGCGCTTCTCGGCATATTGGCCCTGCTGCTCTTCGCCGGCGGGATCTCGGCCATCCTGGCGAGCCTCACCGTCCTGTTCGGCCTGACGGTGCCTGACGATCTCTACAGCTATGTCTGGACCTTCACCGGCCTATTCGCCGCCCCGTTGTTTGCCATGGGACAGTTCCCGGACGGGTTCGACGAGCAGCCGAACCAGGTACTGGCCGGCTTCATGGATCGCGGCATGCGGGCCCTGGGCGATTTCGTCGCCGCGCCCCTCCTGATCGTCTATGCGGTCATCCTGCATCTCTATGCGCTGAAGATCGTGGTGACCGGAGAGGTGCCCGAGGGGCAGATCGGCTGGCTCGTGCTCGTCTACGGCCTGTGCATCTTCGGCGCGCTCCTCGTGGTCAACCCGTTCTTCGACCGGGCCCGCGCGCCGACGCGCCTTTTCCTGCGTCTATGGCCGTTCTTCCTGCCGATACCGCTTGTGCTCTTGTTTTATGCCCTTGGCGTGAGGATCGGCGCCTATGGCGTGACGCCGGAACGCTATCTGCTCGGGCTTTTCGGCCTGGTGACTGCCGCTATCCTGGCCGTTCAGCTTTTACCCCGTCTGCGCGGCGACATCCGTGTGATCGCCGGGATCCCGATCGCCGCCCTTATCCTCGGCAGCTTCGGGCCGCAGGGTGCCGTGGGCGTTTCCCTTTCGAGCCAGGCTGGCCGCTTCCTTGCAATCGCAAGGAACCCGCCGGTCGAAGGAAACCGCCATGAGGAAGCGCTGGCTGCGTTGCGGTTTCTCGACAGCCACAGGGCTCTCGCACGCGTGGCGCCGGAAGGGACCGCTATATCCTACGAAGCGGGTGGAGGTTACAGGGCGACGGCGCTGGCCTGGGGGCTCGATCCTTCGAAAGCCGCTGCGGGACCGAGAGGAATCACATTCGTCGAGGGCTCCGGCCCGACGGTTTCCATGGTGGCGGGATTCGATGTGATCGTGCAGAACCTGCAATTGGCGATAAACGAAGATTCTGCCGTTTCGGCGGACCTGCCTTCCGGAACCAAGCTCACCTTCACCCTGGAGCCGGACGCGGTGATCATCGCGAGAGGCGAGGAGCGGACGCGCTTCCCCATAGGGCAGCAAGAGATCGAGCGGATCGCGCGCGAGGATCATGGCAACAAGGTCGAGATCCGACTTGAGTCGAGCGGTCGCAGGGTCCTCGTCCTGCCGTCCTACCTCTATGCGGATATCGGAGAGCCCTCGAAGCTGCAGAATCTCCAGGGCACGGTCCTGCTTCGGGCCGAGGACTGGCGTTGACTACTCGGCAGCGGCGCGCGTGGCCAGACCCAGCCATGCGCTGCAGTCCGCGAGTGCACGCGCCGTGATCGCGCGCTTCTTGGCGATCGTCTTTTCCTTTCCGCGCAGGCGCTTGCCTTCCGATCTGGGCGCCTCCACGGGCGGAAAGAGACCGAAATTCACGTTCATCGGCTGGAAGGAACGCTTTCCCGGCTCGTCCGCCGAGAGGATATGGCCGCCGGTGATGTGGTTGATGAGCGCGCCGAAGGCCGTTGTCGGTGGCGGAGGCGTGATGGCGCGGCCCGATCGTGCCGCAGCCGCGAACCGGCCCGCCATCAGGCCCATCGCAGCGCTCTCCACATAGCCTTCGCAACCGGTGATCTGGCCGGCGAAGCGCAGGCCGTGCCGCGATTTCAACTGAAGTGTCCCGTCCAGCAGGACAGGGGAATTGATATAGGTGTTTCGGTGCAGGCCGCCGAGCCGGGCGAACTCCGCGTTCTCCAGCCCGGGGATCATGCGGAAGATGCGCGCCTGCTCGCCATATTTCAGTTTCGTCTGGAAGCCCACGATGTTGTAGAGCGTGCCCAGCGCGTTGTCCTGGCGCAGTTGCACCACGGCGTAGGGCTTTTCATCCGGCTTGTGCGCATTGGTGAGGCCCATGGGCTTCATCGGCCCGTGGCGCAGGGTTTCCGGCCCGCGCTCCGCCATCACCTCGATGGGAAGGCAGCCGTCGAAATAGGGCGTGCCCTCCCACTCCTTGAATGCCGTCTTCTCTCCGTCGAGCAGCGCCTGGATGAAGGCCTCATATTCAGCCTTGTCCATCGGACAATTGATATAGTCCTTGCCCGTGCCCCCCGGCCCCGTCTTGTCGTAACGGGACTGGAACCAGCAGACATTCATGTCGATGGTGTCGAAATGGACGATCGGCGCGATGGCATCGAAGAATGCGAGCGCCTCCGCGCCGGTGGCCGCGCGGATCGCCTCGGCGAGCGAAGGGGCGGTGAGGGGGCCGGTGGCGATGATGGCCTGGTCCCATTCGACCGGTGGCAGACCGGAAACCTCTTCGCGCACGATCGTGATCAGCGGGTGTTCTTCGAGAAAGCGCGTCACTGCCTGCGAGAAGCCCTCGCGGTCGACCGCGAGCGCGCCGCCGGCCGGCACCTGGTTCGCATCGCCGGCGCGCATGATCAGCGAGCCGGCAAGCCGCATCTCGGCGTGCAGCAGGCCGACAGCATTCGTCTCGGCGTCGTCCGAGCGGAACGAGTTGGAGCACACGAGCTCGGCGAGCCCGTCGGTCTTGTGCGCATCGGTCCCGCGCACGGGCCGCATCTCGTGCAGGATCACCGGTACGCCGGCTTCCGCCGCCTGCCATGCAGCTTCCGAACCCGCGAGCCCGCCTCCGATCACATGAATAGGTGCCTTGTCCATGGCCCGGAAATAGGTCGAAGCGGGAACCAATGCAACGAAAACCGGCGCTCGCGCGTCTTATGCCGTGAAACGGCAGTGAGGGCGGGTTTGATCGGGTCGACCACGGAGAGGCTTGCGCAAATGCAGCGGCGTATGCCCGCCCTGCTGCTTTTTCTGCTCGCTCCCTGCATGCCGGCTGGAAGCCAGGAGACGCAGCCGTGGATCGACATCTGCAGCGGCTATGGCTGCAACTACCGGACACGCCTGATGATCGATGCCGGAACGGTCCGCGATCTGGCTGGAATCATGCCAAAAGGTGCCACCTCCGCAAGGGCCGAGCGTGCCGCGATCGCGAAAGCGGTGCAATATTTCGAGCGCCGCTCGACACAGGCGATCGGGGTGGCCGATGCGCCCAAGGGAACATTCGCCGGCGGGCGTGTGAAAGGGCAGATGGACTGCATCGACGAATCGACCAACACGAGATCGCTCCTGATGCTGCTCGCGGACTCGGGGCTTCTGCGGCATCACCGGGTCGAGCCGAATACATCCCGCGGCGTGTTCCTGGACGGCAGATATCCGCACTTCACCGCCGTCATCCGCGACGGCGGCGGAATGCGCTGGGCTATCGATAGCTGGTATGAGCCCGCTGGCGGTCCGCCGGACATCATGCCCCTGGCCGAGTGGCGCAAGCGGGGTGTCGGGGGAGAGCGTTAGTGGAGAGTGCTGCACATAAAACAACACCCGCCGGGGGAGGAGGTCCGGCGGGTGTCGTTTTGATCGACCGGCGATCGGGAGGAGGAGATTGCCGGTCGTTATCCGTCAGGATTGGGAGGAGGTAATCCTGACGAAACTCTTGTCTACGTTAGACCGACTTGCGGGCCACGTAGGGAATATCGCCGCGGGCGATGCCCAGGTCGCTGAGCTCGCGGGTGGAGAGGCGGCTCAGCTCGTTGACTGTCTGCCGGTAGCGGCGCCAGTTACGATAATTGCGGATCAGGTTCATTGTCTTGCTCGCTTTGTTCGCTTGGTTCGTCCAACCTTGTGACCCCTAGATAGTCGGGGTCGACGCCCAGCGGTAGTGCGAATGTTGCATGGCAGCAATGCATGTTGTGCAATGCACCATAATGCCGCCACAAGCCTGTCCAAATGCGGTTGCGGCCCCGCCATCTTTCTTGACGAAACGTCGTTGCCGCGCGCTGCCTCTCATTGTCCCGATGGAACCGGGAAGTCGTGTTGTCCTGCGCCTGTGCCGAAAAAGCCCGTTACGGGCAAATTTCCTTTGATAGGCGGAGCCCAAATGATATAGAACCCCGCGCTTTCGAGGGCGCCGGCCTTTCGGAAAGCGGGTGTGGTGGAACTGGTAGACACGCCAGATTTAGGTTCTGGTGGCGAAAGCCGTGGGGGTTCAAGTCCCTCCACCCGCACCAGGCCACCCCTGGACACGGATTTTCGGCAGGCTGGGCGGCGAGGTGCCTCCGAGCCGCCGGCACGAGTGAACATAAAGGTTTGATGAATGCAGGTTAGCGAGACGCTCAATTCCGGTCTTAAGCGCGAGATCAAGGTCACCGTGCCGGCCGAGGATATGGAAGCCCGCCTCACGGCGCGCCTGGAGGATGCCAAGAACAAGGTGCGGCTCAAGGGCTTCCGCCCGGGCAAGGTGCCGCTGCAGCATCTGCGCCGCATGTATGGCAAGTCCTTCATGGCCGAGGTGGTGAACGAGATCCTCAACGATTCCTCTCGCACCATCATTTCCGAGCGCGGCGAGAAGCCCGCCATGCAGCCGGAAATCTCCATGACGGAGGACGAGAAGGAGGCCGAGAAGGTGCTCGCCGGCGCGGCGGATTTCGAGTTCTCGATGTCCTACGAGGTGATTCCGCCGATCGAGATCAAGGACTTCTCCAACATCAAGATCACCCGGCCGGTCTACGACGTGCCGGAGGAGGAGGTGGAGGAACAGGTCAAGCGCGTGGCCGACTCCGTGCGCACCTACGAGCCCAAGAAGGGCAAGGCGGAGAAGGGGGACAAGGTCACGCTGGACTATTCGGGCAAGCTGGACGGGGAACCCTTCGAGGGCGGGTCCGCCACCGATTCCGAGGTCGTGATCGGCCATGGCCAGTTCATCCCCGGCTTCGAGGAGGAACTGACCGGCCTGAAGGCGGGCGACACCAAGTCATTCAAGATCACCTTCCCCGAATCCTATGCGGCCGAGCATCTGGCCGGCAAGGAAGCCGAGTTCGAAGTGACCGTGAAGCAGGTGGCCTCGGCCGAGGAGCTCACCATCGATGACGAGCTCGCCAAGAAGCTCGGCCTGGAATCGGCCGACAAGCTGCGCGAGATCATCCGCGGGCAGCTCGAGAGCCAGTTCGGCCAGATGACGCGGCAGAAGGCCAAGCGGCAGCTTCTCGATGCGCTCGACGAGACCTACAAGTTCGAGGCGCCGTCCAAGCTTGTTCAGGCCGAGTTCGACAATATCTGGTCGCAGGTGACGCGTGACCTCGAGTCCGCCGGCCGCACCTTCGAGGATGAAGATACCACCGAGGAGGAGGCGCGCGCGGAATATCAGCGCCTTGCCGAACGCCGGGTGCGCCTCGGCCTCGTTCTGGCGCAGATCGGCGAAGAGGCGAACGTCCAGGTCTCCGATGACGAGATGCAGCGCGCGCTGATCGATTCGATCCGCCGCTATCCCGCGAACCAGCAGCAGGAGATCTACGAATTCTATCGCCAGAACCCGCAGGCGCTCGCCTCGGTCCGCGCCCCTCTCTTCGAGGAGAAGGTCGTCGATCAGCTCCTGTCGCAGGTCGACGTGACGGACAAGAAGGTGAGCCGCGAGGAACTCCTGGCCGAGGAAGAGGAAGGCGAGGAAAAAAAGCCGAAGGAAACGGCCAAGAAGAAGGCCGCACCCAAGAAGAAGGCCGCCAAGAAGGACGACGCCGAGTAAGCCTCGCTGAGACGGTTTCCCCCTGAAAACCCCCGGCCGTGAGCCGGGGGTTTTTATTACCGGACGCTTTTATGCAGGCTGCAGCCGGGTGCGCGCCAGCGGCGGGAAGCCGAGGGCGATACCGACGGCGCCCAGCCCCACGATGGCCGAACCGATGAAGAGCCAGGCATAGCTCTGGAACGTGTCGAACACCCAGCCGCCGGCGAGCGGTCCGAAGGCCATTCCCAGGCTCGATAGCATGGTGGCCGCGCCAAACACGGTGCCCAGGATGCGCTGCCCGAAATACTCGCGGGCAAGCACCGCATAAAGCGGCATCACGCCGCCATAGACGGCGCCGAATAGAACGGCGAGCGCATAGAAGGCCTCAAGCCTGCTCACGAAAAGATAGGCTGCGATCGCGAGTGCCTGCACCATCAGGCCTGTGACCAGCACCTGCTTGACGCCGAGGCGGTCCGCCATCACGCCGAAGAGGAGCCGCCCTCCCAGTCCCGCGAGCCCCTCGACGCTGTAGATGCTCACGGCCGCCATCGGGGCGATGCCGCAGACCATCGCATAGCTCACCATATGGAAGATCGGGCCGGAATGGGCCGCGCAGCAGGCGAAGAAGGTGAAGCCGAGAACGAGGAACTGCGGTGAGCGCAATGCCTGCATGACCGACATTCCGCTGTTCCCGGCAGAAAGCCCGGATGCGGCTTCGCTGGCGGCGGGAGCCGGCGGACGGCGGACGAGCAGAGCCGTTGGCAGAAGCAGCGTCCAGGCCAGGATGCCGATGGCGAACATGGCCGTACGCCAGTCATAGGCGGAGATCAGCCAACGCGCGAGGGGCGAGATCGTCATCGGCGCGACGCCCATCCCGGCCGATACCAGAGAAACGGCAAGTCCGCGGTTCTCTTCGAACCAGGCGGTGGTGGCGGCGATCATTGGCGCGAAGAAGGCGCTCGCGGACAGGCCGACGAGGACCCCGTAGGTCAATTGGAATTCGAGCAGCGAGGTGGCCCGGCTGGAAAGCACCAGCGCAAGCCCCAGCAGCATGGCGCCTGCCAGAACGACGATGCGGGCGCCGAAACGGTCGCTCGCCGCGCCCCAGGCGAAGCCCCCGAGCCCCATGACGATGAAATTGAGCGTCATGGCGCTCGATATCCCGGCGCGGGACCAAAGCGTGTCCGTGCCGATCGGCTCCAGGAAGATCGCCAGCGAGAACATCGTCCCGACGGCAACGCAGCCCATCAGCGCGCCTGCGCCGACGATCACCCAACGATAGGAATGGCTCATCTGATTGTCCTCTCCACCACGACATCATGCCGTCGCAGGGAGGAAACATGTCCATACCCGCCGGACGGCTGCACGGAGGACGGACCATCCCATCCGGGGCCGACATTTTGCGTGGCGCTTTTTTTGATGGGCCGAGAGGAGCTACAGAAGCTTGCCGAGGCTTTGCCCTGCGGTCATGAATTTCTGCGGATTGACGGGCACGCCGCCCTTGCGCACCTCGTAATGAAGATGCGGGCCGGTGGAGCGCCCGCTGCTTCCGACGCGGCCGATGACCTCGCCATCGCTGACCTTGTCCCCCTTACGAACCAGCATCCCGCTCAAATGGGCATAGCGGGTACGCATGCCGTCGCCGTGATCGATTTCGATCATGCGGCCATAGCCGCCGTTCCAGCCCGCTTCGACGATCGTTCCGGCAGCGGCCGCGCGCACGGGAGAACCCGGCGCGGCGCGCAAGTCCAGGCCGGGATGATAGGCGGGGCGTCCGAGAAGCGGATCCCGGCGCATCCCGAAACCGCTGGTGACGGCGGCTCCCGGTACGGGCGAGATGATGGGGAGGCGACGCACGGTGCGCTTCACGCTCTCAAGCCGATCGAGCGCCTCTTCCAGTTCCCGCACCCGTTCTTCAAACGGTGTGCCGCCCATTGCCGCGATCAGTGGCCCGCCGGCACCTTCTTCGCCATGTCGGCCGGCCATCTCGATTCCGGCTGCCTCCAGTGCGCTGCCGATGGCCTCCACGGTCTGGTAGGTTTCGTCGGCAAGCCTGCCGATCTCTGCCGTCTGCTCCGTTTCCAGATCGCGCAATGAGCGGTCGAGGGCATGGAAAAGCGCGTCCGTGCGCCCGGCCTCTCCTCCGCCTCGGATCGGCCAATGGATATTCGGCGCCGCGCTGCCGGCAAAAGCGCTGCCCGTGATCGCGGCATGGTCGATCTCGTCTTCATCGATCGAGGCACGGACCTCCGGGCGCGGCGTGGGGAAGGGGATGGGCTCCCCCGTCGCTCTCAGGTCTTCGGCGCGTTCCAGAACGGGGCCGAGCCAGCTGTGCCGCTCGGAAAGGCGCTCCTGTCTTTCGAGCAGTTCCGTTATGCGGCGCTGCAAGCTTTCCTGTTCCGCGGTCTGCCGACTGGTGAGGCGTTCGATCTCCGCCTCGAGTGCGAAGATCCGATTCTCATAGGTTTCCTGCAGGCGCGCGCGGTGCGCGGCCGCTTTCCCGATGAAGTCGTCACGCACCACAAGATAGAGGCAGGTAGCCGCCAGCAGTGCGACCAGCGCGCCTGAAGCCAACACCATCCATGGCCGCGTGGTGAAATAGCGAAACTCATCGCCGCGAGCGACGATAATGGTCGTGGGGAGGTGGAGCTGCCGAAGAAATCGCCCAGCACATGTTTCCAGCCTCACGGGTCGACCGCCTGTTCCCTGTGTCTCGATGCGGCTGATTACACAATCTTAGGGTTAACAAAGGGTTGTGTGGAGCCGGGCGGTCTTATGTGCCGGGAGCCGCGAGCGCCCGGGCGGCCCTGAGAACCGCGTCCAGATGGCCCTTGAGCCGCACCTTGCGCCAGACTTCCGCGACGCGGCCGTCGGGTGCGATCAGAAAGGTGCTGCGCTCCACGCCCATATAGGTGCGGCCATACATGCTCTTTTCCGTCCACACGCCGTAGTCCTGCACGACCTTCTTTTCGGGATCGGCCAGAAGGTCGATCGCAAGGTCGTGCTTGGCCCTGAACTTGTCGTGGCTCTTCAGCGTATCGGGCGAAAGGCCGATGACCGGAATCCCGAGTGCGTCGAACTCGCCTTTCCGGGCCGAGAACTCGATGGCCTGTGCCGTGCAGGTGCTCGTGTCGTCCTTTGGATAGAAGTAGAGCACGACCGGCTTGCCACGGAGGTCAGACAACCGAAATGTGCGCCCGCCATCCTGCTGCAGTTCGAAATCGGGCGCCATATCGCCCTTGTCCGGTACGGCCATTTTCCTACCCTTCTTTTGTGTTTAGGCGCAAATTCAACAAAGTGTTGGAATTCTAGGACGGCTGGGCCCATCCTGCGGACGGGCCCGACTATAATCTTTGAAGCGGATTCGCCAAAATCGGTCCAGACTTTGACGGGAACATTGGTGGCGCACGAAACAGGCGATCATGAAAAGGTGCGCTTCCGGCGGGAAGAGATCGCCCCCCTGGGGAGCTTCCCGTCCGCCTGCCTTCGGCCGCCTTCCATCTGCCGCGCAAAGCGATCGCGTCTGTGGCGCTGGCTGGCACGACCGGCAGCCGCCCTCATGCTTTTGGTCCTGCTCCTCGGCGGGGGGCTCTATGCCGTCGGCGTCGACGCGATCGGCAATGAGAGGCTGAGGCTTCAGGCCGAAAGAGCCATCGAGAGCCTGGTGGGTGTCGATGTGGACGTCTCGATCGGCGACCTCCGGCTCGGCCTGGGCAGGTCGAGCCTCTTTGCGCTCGAAGTGCATGATGCGCGCATCGTGCGGGCAAGCGACAAGGCGCCCATCGCCAATGCCGGCCTGCTGCGTTTCGGCTTGCGGGCCATACCGCTGCTCAGCGGCAAGATCGAGCTTGCCCGCGTCGCCATGGCGGACGCCCAGCTGACGCCGGCCGAGATGTCGGCGGGGAGCGGGCCGAACCTCACGGCGCTGCTCACACGGCCTGCCGCGATCAGCCCCGACGATCTGAGCGGCGCCGTCTTCAATGCGATCGAGCGCGCCTTCGAGATCACGCGCGGGGCCGGCCTGTCCAGCGTCAGCCTGTCCAATATCGGATTCCTGGCCGGTGGGGAGACGATCCCCGGCCTTCTCGTCGACGGCCTCGACATCACGCGGGAAAGCGACACGGACATCCATCTGGAAGGTGCCGCCCACTATCGTGGCCGAAGCCTTTCCTTCGAGGGCACCGCCGCGCGTGATCCGGGCACGAACAGGATCTCCGCCCTCTCCATGACAATATCGGCGCCGGATGAAAGCGGCGGGCCCCATGCGCCGAACGGCTTCATCCGCTCCATGGGCGCGTTCGAGCTCGCGCTCTCCGGCAGGGCAGCCGGCGGAGAAGGACCGGGCTTCCTGCGCATCGACGTTCAGGCAGGCCGGATGCTGCTCGGCTTCGGAGAGGACGAAATCCCCCTCGACAATGCGGCGGTTTCCGTGGCCGCGGCCGCCGGCGACAAGGTCTTCTCGGTGACGGGAGCCAGGCTCGAATCCGGGCGCACACATATGAATTTCGAGGGCACTTTCGGTCCGGAAAGCGGGCCTGAGGGATTGGCGGTCTATCGGGTCGACCTCGTGTCGCGCAATTCCGTGCTTGCGCCGGCGGATTCCCCGGAACCACCGCTTCCGTTCGCCGTCAGGGTCGCGGGCCGGCTCGATCCGGCTGCCATGCGTTTCTCGGCCGATCCGATCGAGGTCCGCACGACAGGGGGTGAGCTGAAGGGCAGCTTCGCGCTCACGCTGGAAGAGGGCAAATCGCCCGGCCTGCGGCTCGCGCTGCAGGTGGGCAGCATGCCCACGGCCCATGTGAAGCAGTTCTGGCCATGGTTTGCAGCCCCGGGCGCGCGCAACTGGACGCTCGAGAACGTGTTCGGCGGGACGGTGCGCGAGAGCGGCCTGACGCTCGAGGTTCCGCCTGGCCGGCTCGGCAACGGCGTTCCGCTCGGCCCCGACGAGGTCTTCGGCCATTTCGCGCTGTCCGATACGCGCTTCAACATCGCCGGCGACCTTCCGCCGGTACGCGACGGCAACGGCTCCGTCGATTTCGCAGGCACGGATGTGAAGGTCGGCCTCGCTTCGGGGCGGGTCTATATGGAGAGCGGCCGGACGCTCGACGCCAAGAACGGCACGCTCATCATCGACGCCTCGCGGGAGCACCGCCGCATCGGCAAGCTGGAGATCGATGTCGCCGGCGAGGCGCCGGCAATCCTGCAATTCGTCTCCTACCGGCCGATCGCAGCCTCCCGCTTCCATGACTTCAAGCCGCAGGACCTCAGCGGAGAGATGTCCGGTCATGTCAGCACCGACATTCCCCTGAAAGCGGACATCCCGCTGGACAGCCTCGACTGGCAGGTGGCGCTCGATTACGAAAGCCTTTCCATCGCCAAGCCCATCGAGGGGCAGCACGTCACGGACGCGAAGGGACGCCTGCTGGTCGATCCCGGCCGGGCCGAGTTCTCGGCTGCCGCCAAGCTCGACGGCATCCCCGCCGACCTGCATATCGTGGAGCCCTTCGGCGCGGCGGCGGAGCGCGTGCGACACGTCGAACTGAAGATGGACGACGCTTCCCGCGACAAGCTCCTTCCGGGGCTTGGGACCCTGGTCTCCGGACCTTTTACCGTGGTCTACGACAACAGCGGCCCGGACGAGCGCGACAGGATCAGCGTCAAGCTGGACACGGCGCGGCTGGAGATACCGTGGATCGGCTGGCGCAAGGGGGCCGGAATCCCGGCAACCGCCGATTTCCTGATGGATCGTGACGGCGACACCATCCAGCTCTCCGATTTCTCGCTCCGGGGCGAGAGCTTTTCCCTCGCCGGACAGGTGCGGCTGGAGGGCGGCCGACTGCAGGAGGCCCGCTTCCAGAAGGCGCGATTCAATCGTGGCGACGATTTCGCAGCGACGATCCGCAGGAATGGCAACGCCTATTCCGTTTCGGTGGACGGCGCCGCATTCGATGCGCGCGGGCTCATCAAGGAAGTGCTGAGCGAACACGGGGAATCGGAAGGCGAGGGCGCCGGAGGCGACGCCACACCGGTGACCGTGAAGGCCTCGCTCGCGCAGGTGGACGGCTTCCACGGCGAGACGCTTGCCCAGGTCGAGCTTGCCTATTCGAACAGCGGCAGGAAGCCGGACGAACTGACCCTGGCCGGCGCGACCACGTCCCATGGCGGCGTAAAGGTGGCCAAGACATCCCATGAGGCGGCGACGACGGTCCATGTCTCGTCCAGCAATGCCGGGGCGGTGTTCCGGTTCCTCGATCTCTACGAGCATATGGAAGGGGGGCAGCTCACGCTGGCGCTCCAGGGCGCGGACAATGAGAACCTGTCCGGACAGATCGACATCCGGGACTTCTGGATCGTCGACGAACCGCGGATGCGCTCCCTGGTGGCGGCCACCAAGGAGAAGGGCCGGCTAGACACCACGCGCGTGCATTTCGAGCGGGGTGCGGCCGCGTTGGCGAAGGCTCGCGGGAGCCTCGGCATTGTCGATGGCGTGCTGCGCGGGCCCGTGATCGGTTCCACCTTCCAGGGCACGCTCTACGATCCCAACGACCAGATGGACATTACCGGCACGTTCATGCCGATCTACGGCGTGAACCGCATCTTCGGGGAGCTTCCGCTGATCGGGCAGATCCTCGGCAACGGGCGCGACCGGGGCCTGATCGGCATCACCTACCGGCTGAGCGGCGCGGTGGAAGAGCCGAGGCTCGAGGTGAACCCGCTTTCGGCCGTCGCGCCCGGATTCCTGCGCGAGATCTTCGAGTTCCGTTGAGCCGGTAACCTCGAATATCCACCTGCGCTTCACCGAAGGGCAGGACGCGCGTCTCGCCGTTGCCACGCCCGGTTTGCACCGTCTGGCCATTGTCAAAGACCTTGGGAAGCGGGGCGCACTGTTCACGCCACAAAATTAAAAAAGGCGCTCCCAATGCGCCCCGCCGGAGTCTGTCCCGACCTCGGCCGGTCACTCGGACCCTTCTCCTTCCCGGCTGCACCCAATGAAGGGGGTGGTCTTGGCCGGGCCGAAGGAGAGCCCTAGCGGCTTCTCCGCGGTTTCCGCGATGCCGTCTCTCACCCAGCATCCGTTTTTCCGAGATGCTGTCTCTGACCCAGCACCCCGGCACCGCCGGCCTGTCGCGGGCCCTCGGATCCCCAGGTTCCGATCCTGGGGAGGGAGGTTTCCGCCGCCCTCCCGAACACCCGGTGCGCATCCGGTTCCCGCGAGAGCGATGGGGAAAGAATAATACGAGCTGAGAGGGTGGGGAGAAAAAGAGTGCAATGAGCGAGTGGCGAAATAGAGAATAGCGAGTGGGAACAGTTGGTTGGCGGCGAAAGATAAACTCAGAGGGGCGAATTCCATTCCCGTTTTGAGCACCCTCGCTGGGCCGTTACACGCTTCCTGTGAGGTGGCACCGGCCTCACTTCCCGGTCGCCGGCAGACCGTTATCGGCAGGACAGGAGCACTGCTGCTGGCGGGTAGGGCGGCTGCGCAATCCCAAAACCCGCCTTCCACTTCAATGCGGGCGCAACAACACGTGCTTCTTGCGCCCGAAGGAAAGCTTGATGACGCCCTCGGCGGTGACGTCGCCGCTGCCGATGACTGCGCGATCATCGGTGACGGGCTTGTCGTTCACCCGGATCGCGTTGTTGGCGATCGCACGGCGCACTTCGCCATTGGTCGCGGCAAGCCCCGCCCGGACGACCGCGGAAAGCACGCCGATGCCGGTCTCGACCTCCGACCGGGGCACGTCCACGGTGGGAAGGCTTTCGGCGAGCGCGCCTTCCTCGAAGGTCTTGCGCGCCGTCTCGGCGGCTTCCTCGGCAGCGGCGCGGCCGTGCAGCAGAGCGGTCACTTCCGTGGCCAGGATTTTCTTCGCCTCGTTGACCTCGGAACCCTCCAGCTTTTCCAGCCGGGCGATCTCGTCCATGGGCAGAGCGGTGTAGAGCTTGAGGAAGCGGCCGACATCGGCGTCCTCGGTGTTGCGCCAGTATTGCCAGAAATCGTAGGGGCTGAGCATCGCAGGATCGAGCCAGACGGCGCCGCTCTCGGACTTGCCCATCTTGGCGCCCGACGCCGTCGTCAGCAGCGGCGAGGTGAGCGCGAAGAGCGTCGCGTCCTCCATGCGCCGGCCGAGATCGATGCCGTTGACGATGTTGCCCCACTGGTCGGAGCCGCCCATCTGGAGTCGGCAGCCGTAGCGGCGTTGAAGCTCCACGAAGTCGTAGGCCTGGAGGATCATGTAGTTGAACTCCAGGAACGAAAGCGACTGCTCCCGGTCGAGCCGGAGCTTTACCGACTCGAAAGACAGCATCCGGTTGACCGAGAAGTGGCGGCCGACATCGCGCAGGAACGTCACGTAGTTGAGATCGAGCAGCCAGTCGGCATTGTTGACCATGACCGCATCGGCCGGACCCTCGCCGAACTCGAGATAGCGGCTGAAGGACTTCTTCATGCCCGCCAGGTTCTGTTCGATGATCTCAGGGGTGAGCAGCTTGCGCGCTTCGTCCTTGAAAGACGGATCGCCGATCATCCCGGTACCGCCGCCCATCAGTGCGATCGGCCTGTGCCCCGTCTGCTGGAGCCAGTAGAGCATCATGATCTGGGTAAGGTGCCCGACATGGAGGCTGGCGGCCGTCGGATCGTAGCCGATATAGCCCGTCACCGTCTCGCGCAGGAGCAGCTCGTCCAGACCCGTCTCGTCGGAGATCTGATGGATGAAGCCGCGCTCGGAAAGAATGCGCAGGAAATCGGACTTGAACTCGGGCATTTCTAGAATCCCTTTGCGGGGATGGGGTGGGAGGACGAGCGGGCGTTTAGCACCACACGGGCGCCGCGCACAAGCTTCCGGCGAGCGAAGGGCAGGACGGGCGCTCCGGAACGCTGCGCCGGATGGGATCAGCCACGCAGGCTCCGTCATCCGGAAATGCCGGCCGGAGGAGCACCCAGGGTGATAAAGACGGCGGCCCGACCTCGAATGAAGCCGGGCTGCAGTAGAAACTCAGGCCGTGGCCTTGGCCTTCTTGGCGGCGGACTTCGCCTTGGCCGGCGCTTTTGCCGCCGCTTTCGGCTTGGCAGCCTTCGCCGGGGCCTTGGCTTTCGCCGCTTTTGCCGGCGCCTTCGCAGCGGCCTTGGCGGGAGTCTTCTTGGCCGCGGGCTCCATCTCCTCCACCGTGGCGGAAGCGACGTTCTTGCGAAGCGATTCGATCGCCTTCACCGCGGACGCCTTCGCCTTGTAGCCCTCGGAACTGAACATCACTTCGCCGTTATTGGCGCGGAACCGAAAGCGCGTCTCGCCCTTCTTGTCCTTGTAGAGTTCGAATTTGCTCACTGCTGTCTTCCCCAAATAGCAGGCGCTGATTCGCCGCATGCGAAGCGTCTCACGCAGTAAGCCAGCTGTCGACCCACGCGCGTTGTTTTGTCCCTTCAAGGCTATAGTTCGCTTAACGGCGGATCCGATGCTTCATCTTAGGCGTTTCGGGCGGGGCTCGGCGAGTTCTCCTCTGAGCCGTCGATCGAGATACTCCGCGCATTCTTCGATCAATACATCTGATGCATTGGTGAAGAAGTGGTTCGCGTCGGGGATCGTATTCTGCGTTATGGTAATGCCCTTCTGCGACTGCAGCTTGTCCACCAGGGTCTGCACATCTGCGGGCGGCGCCACGCGATCGGCGCTGCCATGGATGATGAGACCCGAGGACGGGCAGGGCGCGAGGAAGGAGAAATCATAGATGTTCGGCTGCGGGGCGATGGAGATGAAACCCTCGATCTCCGGCCGGCGCATCAGAAGCTGCATGCCGATCCAGGCGCCGAAGGAATAGCCGGCGACCCAGCAGTTCTTGGAATCGGGATGCAGCGACTGCACCCAGTCGAGCGCGGCGGCGGCGTCCGAGAGCTCGCCCGTGCCGTGGTCGAAAGCCCCCTGACTCCGCCCGATGCCGCGGAAATTGAACCGCAGTGTCGTGAAGCCACGCTGCTGGAACATATAGAAAAGATCATAGATGATCTTGTTGTTCATCGTGCCGCCGAACTGCGGATGCGGGTGCAGGATGAGCGCAATCGGCGCATTCTTCTCCTTCGACGGCTGATACCGGCCTTCGAGACGTCCGGCCGGGCCGGTAAAGATTACCTCGGGCATTCTTACTCCACCTTGACCCCTTGCCAACAACCGCGTAGCCGGTCGGCGGTGCGCGGCAGGCCTTGACGCGGGGCCTTTGCCTCCATAGAAGCTACTTTAGAACTGTTCAAAACTGGGCGGCCTATGTCGCCCGTCGGCAGCCGCGTAGATAGGACGGCTTGCCTTGGAACTTCAAGGAAATAACGCCTTCCCCGCGACAATTGTGGCAGAAGGCATAACGGATGGATATGGCTGCACCGCGCATCTACCTCGATTACAACGCCACGGCGCCGCTGACGGATGCTGCGCGGCGCGCCGTGATCGAGGCGCTCGATGCGGCGAACCCCTCCTCCGTGCATATGGAGGGCCGCACGGCGCGGCGCGTCGTGGAGGAGGCGAGGCGCGATGTGGCGGCACTCGTGAACGGCGAGCCGGCGCATGTGGTCTTCACCTCGGGCGCGACGGAAGCCGCGACCATGCTGCTCTCGCCGGACTGGACCATGGGGCGGGCGCCGCTCGGTTTTTCGCGCCTCTATGTAAGCGCGGCCGATCATCCCTGCATGCTCTCCGGCGGCCGCTTCCCCCCGGAGGCGGTGGAGCGGGTCCCGGTGGGGCCGGACGGGCGCATCGACCTTGCCGCGCTCGAACGCGCGCTTGCCGCCCATGACGGCGCGCGTGGCCTGCCGCTCGTTGCGACCCATGTGGCGAACAACGAGACCGGCGTGATCCAGCCGATCGAGGAGATCGGCGCGCTGGTGAAGAAGGCCGGCGGGGTTACGATCCTTGATGCCGTTCAGGCGGCAGGAAGAATTTCGTTCGACATTTCATTTGGATACGCAGACTTTCTCATTCTTTCCTCGCACAAGATAGGCGGCCCGAAGGGCGTTGGCGCCGTCGTGGGCGCATCCGATCTCATGATGCCCTGCGCACTGGTGACGGGCGGCGGCCAGGAGAAGGGCCACCGTGCCGGAACGGAGAATGTCGCGGCCATTGCGGGATTCGGCGCCGCTGCACGGGAAGGGATGTCGGCGCTGGCACGCATGGGCGAGACGCAGGCGCTGCGCGAGCGCCTGGAGGCGGTCATCCGCGATCTCGTGCCCGACGCGGTGATTTATGGCCGGGAGGCTCCGCGCCTGCCCAACACCGTGTTCTTCTCGATCCCCGAGATGAAGGCGGAGACGGCGCAGATCGCCTTCGATCTGGCGGGCATCGCGCTTTCGGCGGGTTCGGCCTGTTCCTCGGGCAAGGTGGGGCCGAGTCATGTGCTGCAGGCCATGGGTTTCGGAGACCAGGCGGGAGCGCTTCGCGTCTCCATCGGGCCGGCGACGACGGAAGAGGAGATCAGCGCCTTCGCCGCCGCGCTGGAAAAGGTTGTCGCACGCCGGCGGGCGAACACGGCCGCTGCGTGAGGGTCGAAGGGGTGCCGCGAACACCGGGAGAAAAATGGAGTAAATGACACATATTTTGTGATCGCATGGGTGAATTCGGCACGCGGATTCCCTAAATACCGGCATAAGCTGCCAGAATTGCAAAACGGCCGGACCTTGACTCCGGCATGGATGGAGAAACGCTGATGCCTGCAGTGCAGGAGACAATCGATCAGGTCCGATTGATCGATGTGGACCAGTACAAATACGGGTTCGAGACGCTCATCGAAAGCGACAAGGCGCCCAAGGGCCTCAACGAGGACATCATCCGCTTCATCTCGGCCAAGAAGGGCGAGCCGGAGTGGATGACCGAGTGGCGCCTCAACGCCTACCGCCGCTGGCTCACGATGGAGGAGCCGAGCTGGGCGCGCGTCAGCTACCCGAAGATCGATTTCCAGGACATCCATTACTATTCCGCCCCCAAGCTCCAGGCCGGGCCGACTTCGCTCGACGAGGTGGATCCCGAACTCCTGCGGACCTACGAAAAGCTGGGCATTCCGCTGAAAGAGCAGGAAATCCTGGCCGGTGTGCGCAAACCCGGCGACGGCGAGGCGGAGCCGAGCGACAATGTCTATTCCTCGGGTCGGGTGGCGGTCGATGCCGTCTTCGATTCCATTTCGGTCGTGACGACCTTCAAGAAGGAACTGGCCAAGGCCGGCGTCATCTTCTGCTCGATCTCGGAGGCGATCCGCGAGCACCCCGAACTGGTACGCAAATATCTGGGCTCGGTGGTGCCGCCGACCGACAATTTCTATGCCACGCTCAATTCCGCGGTCTTCACCGACGGCTCCTTCGTCTATGTGCCGAAGGGCGTGCGCTGCCCGATGGAGCTTTCCACCTATTTCCGCATCAACGAAAAGAACACGGGCCAGTTCGAGCGCACGCTGATCATCGCCGACGAGGGCGCCTACGTCTCCTATCTGGAAGGCTGCACGGCGCCGCAGCGCGACGAGAACCAGCTGCACGCGGCCGTGGTCGAGCTGATTGCGCTCGACGACGCCGAGATCAAGTACTCGACGGTGCAGAACTGGTATCCGGGCGACAAGGAAGGCAAGGGCGGCATCTACAACTTCGTCACCAAGCGTGGCGACTGCCGCGGCAAGAACTCCAAGATCTCCTGGACCCAGGTCGAGACGGGCTCCGCCATCACCTGGAAGTACCCGTCCTGCCTGCTGCGCGGCGATAACAGCCGCGGCGAGTTCTATTCAATCGCGGTCTCGAACGGGCACCAGCAGATCGATTCGGGCACCAAGATGATCCATCTCGGCAAGAACACGTCGAGCCGCATCATCTCCAAGGGCATCTCGGCCGGAAACTCGAACAACACCTATCGCGGCCAGGTCTCCGTGCACCGCAAGGCGGAGAACGCGCGCAACTTCACCAATTGCGATTCGCTGCTGATCGGGAACGACTGCGGCGCGCATACGGTGCCCTATATCGAGGCCAAGAACTCCACGGCCCAGGTGGAGCACGAGGCGACGACCTCGAAGATCTCCGACGACCAGAAGTTCTACGTGATGCAGCGCGGCATCCCGGAGGAGGAAGCGATCGCGCTGATCGTGAACGGTTTCGTGAAGGACGTCATCCAGGAGCTGCCGATGGAGTTCGCCGTCGAGGCGCAGAAGCTGATCAATATCAGCCTCGAGGGGAGCGTGGGCTGATGCGCTTCGCAAACGTCATCCTTGGGCTTGTCCCGAGGATCTGCAGCTTGGCGGAGTGAGACATGACGGCTTTGTCTATATGATGTCCGACAAGCCGCGTGGAGTGATCTACATTGGTGTAACCAGCGACCTGCATGGGCGTGTCTGGGAACACCGTAATGACATACACCAAGGCCTTACCGCCAAATACAAGGCGAAGAATTTAGTCTGGCTCGAACGACACCCGAACATCGTTCTGGCCATTCAACGCGAGAAGTCCTTGAAGCGCTATCGGCGCGAATGGAAGACGAATCTGATCGAGGAACTTAACCCGACCTGGCTGGATCTGTACGAGCGCATTGACGAGATCGAAAATGTCTATCGACCTCACCCGAGCACGAGAATGTGGGGGGACAACATTGAGAGATCAGCAGATCCTCGGGACAAGCCCGAGGATGACGCGCTCGCGGGGCAAGCGCTCGGAAACGCAATGAACTGGATGTAAGAAAATGCTTGAAATCAAGAACCTTCACGCCCGTATCGCCGAGGACGGCACGGAGATCCTGCGCGGGGTGGATCTCGCGGTGAAGCCCGGCGAGGTCGCCGCCATCATGGGCCCGAACGGCTCCGGCAAGTCGACGCTCTCCTATGTGCTCGCCGGCCGCGAGGACTATGAGGTGACCGAGGGCGACATTCTCTTCAAGGGTGAATCGATCCTGGAGATGGACCCCGCCGAACGGGCCGCAACCGGCATCTTTCTCGCCTTCCAGTATCCGATGGAGATACCGGGCGTTGCCACCATGGAGTTCCTCAAGGTGGCGATGAACGCCCAGCGCAAGGCGCGCGGGCAGGAGGAACTGAAGATCCCCGAGCTTCTGAAGCGCGTTCGCGGCGCGGCCCAGGAGCTGAGCATGGACATGAACATGCTGAAGCGGCCGCTGAATGTGGGCTTTTCCGGCGGTGAGAAGAAGCGTGCGGAGATTCTGCAGATGAAGCTGCTCGAGCCTGAGCTGTGCGTGCTCGACGAGACCGATTCCGGGCTGGACATCGATGCGCTGAAGATCGTGGCGGATGGCGTCAACGCGCTGCGCTCGCCCGATCGCGCCATCGTCGTCATCACGCATTACCAGCGGCTGCTCGATTATATCGTGCCTGATACGGTGCACGTGCTCTACAAGGGGCGTGTCGTGAAATCGGGCGAGAAGGAACTGGCGCAGGAGCTGGAGAAGAACGGCTATGCCGGCCTCATCGGCGAGGCGGCCTAGGGCGCGGGGCAGGGATGATGAACATGCAGCTTCAGGTAAGACACACCGCTGCCGAGGAAGCACTGCTTTCGGCCTATTCGGAGCGCGCCGCGAGCCTTCCCGGCGACGCCGCGACGACGGACAAGCGCGAGCAGGCGGTGGAGATCCTGAGAAGGGGCCTGCCGAACCGCAAGGTCGAGGCGTGGCACTACACGGATCTGCGCCGGCTCCTGTCCTCCGTGCCGAGCTTCGAGGCCGGCGCCCATGCCGAGCCGCGCGCACCGCTTTTGCCGGGCTCGGTCGTCCTGCCGGTGCTGAACGGGATTGCCAGGCTGACGGAGACGCCCGCGGGCGTTTCGGTTGCGACCATGACGAACGAGCTGGCCGACGGCAGCTTCGCGGCGGAGCTCTCGGTCGTCGGGACCGACGACGCGGTGGGCGCCATCAACGCCGCCTTCGTGACGGACGGCTTCACCCTCGGCATTCCCGCGGACACTGCGCTGGAAAAGCCGATCGAGCTGCAGAACGTGCAGGCGGGCGGTCAGGTGCACACACGTTTCGCGGTCCGCGCGGGCGAGCGCGCGAAGGCGACCATCGTCGAGCGTCAGCTCGGGGACGGGGAAGCACTGGTGTCCTCCGTAAGCCACCTCGATGTGGGCGACGGCGCCGAGATCTTCTGGCTGATCATTCAGGAGCAGCCGGAAGACACGCGCCATCTCGGCCAGATCAATGTCAGGATCGGCAAGGATGCAAAGCTTACCCTGTTCATCATGAACACTGGCGGTAAGCTGGTGCGCCAGGAATTGCGGATCGTCGCTGAAGGCGAAGGCTCCGAGTTCCGTCTGCGCGGCGTCAACCTGCTTTCGGGCGATACCCATTGCGACGTGACCATGGTCCTCGACCATGCCGCACCGGCCACGGTGTCGACCGAAACCATCCGCAACGTGGTGACCGGCAAGGCGGAAGGCGCTTTCCAGGGTCAGATCCGCGTTGCCCGCGAGGCGCAGAAGACCGACGCCAAGATGGCCTGCAACACGCTGCTCCTGTCGGACGAGGGCGGTTTCTCCTCCAAGCCCGAGCTCGAGATCTTCGCCGACGACGTGGCGTGCGGCCATGGCGCCACGGTAACCGAGATCGAGCCCGCGCACCTCTTCTATCTCATGGCGCGCGGCATCGACGAGAAGACGGCGCGCGGTCTCCTGGTGAAGGCTTTCGTGGCCGAGGTGATCGAGGAGCTGGAAGACGAGGCGCTCGTCGAGGTGCTGGAAAGCAGGCTCGACGCCTGGTTTGCCGCGCACGGGTAAGGTTGCGAGGGCCGGGAGCCGTTGAGAGACGCGGCCGGTTTCCGCATAAGGTGCAAGGAATGCTGAAGGGCGTTCATTTTTGAATCCGGCCGTGCCTTACGTTCAACGGCCAAGGGTCCCGGGCCTCCGGGATGACGAGGTTGGAATGGACCAGAAGATCGAACAGGCCAGCTACGATATCGAGGCGATCCGCCGGGATTTCCCCATCCTTGCGCGCGAGGTCTACGGCAAGCCGCTCGCCTATCTCGACAATGCCGCCTCGGCCCAGAAGCCGCAGGCCGTCATCGATGCGGTGACGCACGCCTATGCGAATGAATATGCGAACGTGCATCGCGGCCTCCACTTCCTCTCCAACGCTGCCACGGAAGCCTATGAAAAGGCACGAGAAACGGTGCGGCGTTTCCTCAATGCAGGAAGCGCGGAGGAGATCGTCTTCACGAAATCGGCCACCGAGGCGATCAACACGGTCGCCTATGGCTATGCCATGCCGCGGATCGGGGAGGGGGACGAGATCGTCGTCTCCATCATGGAGCATCATTCCAATATCGTTCCCTGGCATTTCCTGCGCGAGCGGCAGGGCGCGAAGCTCGTCTGGGCCCCGGTGGCCGACGACGGCAGCTTTCAGATCGAAGAATTCGAGAAATGCCTGACGGAACGGACGAAACTCGTCGCCATCACGCATATGTCGAACATGCTGGGCACCATCACGCCAATGGCCGAGATCGTGCGTATTGCGCACGAGCGGGGCATTCCGGTCCTGGTGGACGGCAGCCAGGGCGCCGTGCACCTCCCGGTCGACGTCGCCGCGCTTGATTGCGATTTCTATGTCTGCACGGGGCATAAGCTCTACGGCCCGTCCGGCATCGGCGTGCTGTACGGCAAGCGCGACAAGCTCCAGGAGATGCGCCCGTTCCAGGGCGGCGGCGAGATGATCGAGGACGTCTCGATCGACAACGTCACCTACAACGACCCGCCGCACCGTTTCGAGGCAGGCACCCCGCCGATCGTGCAGGCGATCGGGCTGGGTGCCGCGCTCGAATACATGGAGCGGATCGGTCGCGAGAACATCGCGGCGCATGAGGCGGAGATCTCGAAATACGCGCATGAGCGGCTCGGCCAGGTCAACTCGCTGCGCATTTTCGGCACGGCGCCGGGGAAGGGGGCGATCCTCTCCTTCGAGCTTGCCGGCATCCATGCGCATGACGTGGCGATGGTGATCGACCGCTCGGGCGTTGCGGTGAGGGCCGGCACGCACTGTGCCCAGCCGTTGCTCAAACGTTTCGGCGTGACCTCGACATGCCGCGCCTCCTTCGCCATGTATAATACAAGGGCCGAGGTGGATGCGCTGGCCGAGGCGCTCGACAAGGCGCGGAAATTCTTCGGGTGAAAAGCATGAGTGAAGCCCACGACAAGCCGGAAACGGACGCTGCGGAACAGCCGGCGGACGCCGTTTTTTCCGCTTCCGCAATCCCGCAGGAAGAGCTCGCGCGCATGACCGACGACATCATCGGCGCGCTGAAGACGGTCTACGACCCCGAAATCCCGGCGGATATCTACGAGCTTGGCCTGATCTACAAGATCGACATCGAGGACGATCGTTCGGTGAAGATCGATATGACGCTGACGGCGCCCGGCTGTCCCGTGGCGGGCGAGATGCCCGGCTGGGTGGAGAATGCGGTAAGCGCGGTCGACGGGATCGGCAATGTCGAGGTCAACATGGTCTTCGATCCGCCCTGGACGCCGGATCGCATGTCGGAAGAGGCGCAGGTGGCGCTCGGCTGGTACTGATCTGGGCAAGGCGCTTGCAACGCGACGCTTTCCCGACCATTTTAAAGAGAGAACCTTTCCGCGAGTCTTGACCTCGCCGCGAATGGAGAAACAGATGGGTCGATTTCAGGTAATGACGATGTCCGATGCCGCGGCAGCCCGCGTGCGTGAGATCGTCGAAACGCGCGAGGGCGCGCGCGGCATCCGCGTGGGCATCAAGAAGGGCGGCTGTGCCGGTATGGAATATACCGTCGACCTGGTGAACGAGCCGGACCCGAAGGATGACCATGTCGAGCGTGACGGCGCCCATGTCTATGTGGCGCCGGAAGCGGCCCTTTTCCTGCTCGGCACCGAGATGGATTTCGAGGTCACCAAGATCAGGACGGGATTCACCTTCCACAACCCGAATCAGAGTTCGGCCTGCGGCTGCGGGGAATCGGTGGAACTCAAGCCGGCGGATTTGAAGGTGCTGGCCGAAGCGCGCGCAGAGGGCGCGGCTTGATCCTTGTAAGCTGACAATCAACGCTGGCGGTTTTTCAATGTTCAGGCGTGGATCCTCGGGTCAAGCCCGAGGATGACGAGGTGGGGAGATTGCTGCAAATCTCCAACGCTGGCGATCGGCGGAAACGCTGTTGCCATTCCTATTCCACCCACATCCCGTTCCGCCGATGCCACTCGGCGATGGACTCCTCCGGGTAGAGATCGAAGGCGGTGTCGCTTTCGCGAATGTCCGGCTCGACCCAGTTCGCCTTGTATTTCAGCATGAGATGCACGCGGCCCGGCGGCACGGGCAGATCCGTGTCGATTGCGGAGGCGAAGGGATGGACGAGTTCGGGCCAGGTGGGATCATAGAGCCAAAGCGCGGATCCGCATTCCCGGCAAAAGCGGCGCTCGCCCGTCGACGTTTCGCAATGAGGCCGCTCGTCGTCCTGGATTTCCGCACGATAGAGACCGAGATGCTCTTCGCCTTCGATGGTGAGGGTGGACGAATCGGCGCCAAGATTGATCGCATAGCCCCCGCCGCCCTGCTGCTTGCGGCAGATGGAGCAGTAGCAGAGCTGGTAGGGGGCCGGCGTATGGCTTTCGACCGAGAATTTCACCGCGCCGCAACGGCACGAGCCTTTCAAGAGCATAGGCATCGGCAACTCCTGCACATCAGGGAGGGAGGTTAGAGGGCCGTGCGGCGATTGTCAGCAGAGTCCGGGAGCGGTTCCTGACAAGGTGTGAAGAAGATGCCATTGTGCGGCCATGACGGACGACGACATCCACGACCTCTTCGCCGGCCTGGGGCCGGTCGTGATCAAGCGCATGTTCGGCGGCAAGGGCATCTATCACGACGGCCTGATCATCGCGGTGGATCTGCGCGGCGAACTCATGCTGAAGGGCGATGAGGAAAGCGCGCCCGATCTTGAAGCTGCGGGTTCCCGGCAGTGGACCTATGTCGGCTCGCGGCACGGCAAGCTGGTTTCAATGCCCTACTGGACGGTGCCCGATGTCGCCTTCGATGATCCGGACGAGTTTGCAATTTGGGCCCGCAGAGCCTTCGAGGCAGCCCGGCGGGCGCAGAAATAGCATGGGTTGAGGAGAGCGTCCCCGCGAAAGCGGCAGGTGCCGGATCAGACCTTGCCCGGCACCTTCATGAAGTCGGGGATGTCGTCGCCGAATCCGACCGGCGTGTCGGGCTCGCGCTCCGGCTTCTCCTGCCTGCGGCCGCGCTGCTCCTCATTGGTGGCGCGGATCATGTCCTTGCGCTCGCGCCTGCGGTCTTCCCGCCTGGGGGAGGGCTTCTCGGAGGGCTGGGCGGCCTCTTCGGCGGGTTCTTCCGCGCGCCGGCTCTTGCCCTGTTCGCGCCTTTTTCCACCGCGTTCCCCCCGGGCGCCGCGGCGCGGCTTTTCATCCGCCTCGTCCTCGGCCGACAGGGTGGAAAGATCGCCGTCGAGCCATTCGATGTTCTGGCCGATCAGCTTCTCGATCCCGTCGATATATTTCCGGTCCGCGCGGGTGACGATGGTGAAAGCTTTGCCGGACCGGCCGGCGCGGCCGGTGCGGCCGATGCGGTGCACATAGTCTTCCGAATGGGTGGGCACGTCGAAATTGAAGACGTGACTCACATCCGGGATGTCCAGGCCGCGCGCGGCGACGTCCGACGCGACGAGGAGCTTGAGCTTGCCTCTGCGGAAATTCTCCAGCATCGCCATGCGCGCGCGCTGGTCCATATCGCCGTGCAGCGCACCGGCGTCGAACTCGTGGCGAACCAGCGAGCGGAAGAGGGTGGCCACTTCCGTCTTCCGGTTGCAGAAGATGATGGCGTTCTTGAGGTCGTCGCCTTCGGAGCGGATCAGATCGCGCAGTTTCTCACGCTTCGCCCAGGGCTTGGAGCCGGACTTCACCAGGCGCTGCGTGATGTTGACCGCGGTCGAGGCCGGTTTGGAAACTTCGACGCGCACCGGCCCCTGCAGGAACTGCTGGGTGAGCTTGGTGATCTCCGGCGGCATGGTGGCGGAGAAGAACAGCGTCTGACGCGTGAAGGGGATGAGCTTGCAGATGCGCTCGATGTCCGGAATGAAACCCATGTCGAGCATGCGGTCGGCTTCGTCGATGACGAGGATCTCCACCCCCGTCAGAAGCAGCTTGCCGCGCTCGTGATGGTCGAGCAGGCGGCCGGGCGTTGCGATCAGCACGTCCGCACCGCGCTCCAGCTTCTTCTCCTGCTCGTCGAAGGAAACGCCGCCGATCAGAAGCGCGATGTTCAGGCGGTGGTTCTTGCCGTATTTGACGAAATTCTCCTCCACCTGGGCGGCGAGCTCGCGCGTCGGCTCCAGGATCAGCGTGCGGGGCATGCGCGCGCGAGCGCGGCCCCGCTCCAGCCTGGTGAGCATCGGCAGGACGAACGAGGCTGTCTTGCCCGTTCCCGTCTGGGCGATGCCGAGCACGTCCTTGCCCTGGAGGGCATGGGGAATGGCGCCGGCCTGGATGGGGGTCGGCGTGGTGTAGCCGGCATCGGTGACGGCGGCCAGGACCTTGGCCGACAAGCCGAGTTCGGCGAACGTTACGGCTTCCTGTTCAGTTTCTTGTAAGTCTGACACGTAGTGGTTGTCTTTGCTGCTCTTCGCATAACCGCGCGTTGGCGCGTTTCGGATGGTCACGACCTGTGACCGGGGCCTAAGGTGTGGTGCGGCCAATGTCAACAGCAAGTATCGGCACGACACGCGCAGTTTACCGGCCAGCGCCCTTGCGACCTCTTCCCGGGAAACAATCGGTCAATAGCGGAATTGTTCCGAAAGGATGCGCTCCTCCCAGGAATGGCTGGCATCGAAGAGGATCGTCGCCGTCATGTCGCGGGATTCGCGTATGGTGACCGTCCGCACCGACTTGATTTCCGTATTGTCGGCCACTGCGTTAACGGGCCGCTTGTCAGGTTCGAGAATGGCGAATTCCACCGTCGATCGGTTGGGCAGGAGTGCCCCGCGCCAGCGCCTCGGGCGGAAGGGGCTCACCGGCGTCAGCGCGAGGAGCGGGGCGTCGAGCGGCAGGATCGGGCCGTGCGCGGACAGATTATAGGCCGTCGATCCTACCGGCGTGGCGACCATGATGCCGTCGCAGATCAACTCGTCGAGCCGCACCTGGCCGTCGATGGCGATGCGGAGCTTGGCCGCCTGGTAGGACTGACGCAGGAGCGACACCTCGTTGATCGCCAGCGCTTTGGAGGTCGTGCTCTCATGGTCGACGGCGATCATCTCCAAAGGGCGGATAAGTTCCGGGACCGCCTCCGCGATGCGCTCGCGCAGCCCCTCCTCGCGATATTCGTTCATCAGGAAGCCGACGGTACCCCGGTTCATGCCGTAGACCTTCTTGCCGGTCCCCATGGTCTCGCGCAGCGTCTGCAGCATGAAGCCGTCGCCGCCCAGAGCGACGATCACATCGGCATTCTCCGGCCGTTCCTGGCCGTATAGCGCGGAGAGGCGGGCGGCCGCCTGCGCCGCATCTTCCGTCTCGGTCGAGAGGAAAGCGAGGGCGAGCGACGAGGACGTGTTCATGCGGCATTCTTCCCGTTGCGGAAGGAGGGCAAACCGGTAGCACGCCCACCCGCCTCTGCAAAGGCGCTCGGCGACCGCCCGATACGGCGAGAAGCCGTTTTACTTGCGGACCGATTGTGCTATTCCCCTTTGCCATGCCCTTGTAGCTCAGTTGGTAGAGCACCTGATTTGTAATCAGGGGGTCGCGGGTTCGAGTCCTGCCGGGGGCACCATTTAACTCTCTGAAATCGTTTTGTATTTTTCTTCTGCTGCTTAGCGGGTGAGACCAAAAGTCTTCTCCTGTAATGACGCAGTAATGACGCGGTGCGTCTAATGAAGCCTTCGGCTGAATGAGCTAGAAGCTCTCAGCTAACGAGCGTTAGCGAAGTTATGTCCCTCCGGGACGATGACGCGGTGCGTCTAATGGTTTCTCCCTTCGCTCGTCAACCGACGGCTAGGCAAGGAGGGGCATAACACCACGGGCTGGTCCCTTGAGTGTCCGTCGCCGCGCGAGTACCCCACCGGGACCCCCTACCAAGGGGGACACCCCTCCCCTTCGAATAAAGGTATTACCCGGAGAAATTTTCTCGTGGAAATTCTGGAATCCGGGGATGAGCTAGAAGCTCTCAGCGGAGTTATGTCCCTCCGGGACGATACTGCCAGCAGGACGACCCTAAGCCCGAAGTGGTTCAACTGGCATTGTCCTAGAGCCGGATACTTTTGCTGGCTGAACTCACGACCGTACAGCCCGCATCCTTTGGCTAGATGAAGACTGAATAGGGTTGAGAGGAATCGTACGAGCGAAGAGAGGACGGCTATCTGAATCCACGGGCGGGATACCTGAGCCGGGTTCTTTCAGCCCGAACCCCTTAGATTGTTGTCGAAACCAAGTGTGCTCTTCTTGAAGCAAGGCTTCCACGACCAAGGGTCCCGAACTCAATGAATCTGGCCGGGCTGGATTCGGCCAATGGAGCCGTAGGGAGAACTACGGTCGAAAGGTGGAACACTTGGCTTCTATGAGTCTCTACAGACCAATGGCTCCTACGGACTTTTCTGGCCGTAAGGTGGCCGAAGGCCATGCCAGTCATAGTTTGTGTAGTGAAGTCACCATAGGGCTATATAGTAAGATCACTACATTAAATCTCAAATTCTTTAACCGTCTCCCATAAGCAACAAAGTTTATGGTTCCGTTCCGATCACTACATTACAGCAGCCTCATGGGGTTGCCAGAATCTTCCCGGTCTCCTTCCGCTGCCGGGTTCGTACATGATCCACTTTGCCTTTAATGCTGGGTCGAAATCGGGATGGTTTAATACGTTGTTGTTGAAGTTCCCGCGATCCATCCCTAGTGCCTCTCGGACCTCTGTCGTCGTGACGCTACCGGAAGCTGCTACTGCGTTGGTGATAAACTCAACGGCCTCTCGGACCTTCCCCCTCAGCCTATCCTTCGAGGTTTTCCCATCTGGATACCAATCCTCGACCGTTGCTCCGGGGAAAATCTCAAGAAGCTGCCCCTGAGGGACACCAGTATCCGAGCGGGTGGCGAAGATGACGTATAGGTGGCATCCGTCAGGGCATTCGCCCTTGACCGTCTTCCTAATAGCCCCGCGTCCGGCAGCTTGAAAGATATGGTGTGAAATTTCGCCTAGCTGGATGGCCTTCACATCCTCCTTCGAGAACTCGTCATCGACCGAAAGGGCCTTGGCTCCCCGCCCCATAGCCTCGTAGCTCGCGGAGTCGTAGTGTAGGATTCCAGCGAGGATGACATATCGACAATCCTTGAATTCATTCGTCGCGCTATGTCGTCCCCAATTGCAGAAGCGGACCTTCGAAGCCCTATCTGTCGGGATGCGCCTCTCAAGCGTTTTCCTCATATCCGGACTGTTCTTCCCCGGCTGCTTTTGATGATGAACGATCAAGATATCTTCGTCTGTCGGAATCTCGGAAAGCATCTTCATGACGCCATCGGCTATGACGTTCATCGTCTCTGGTTTGCGATGTTGTCCTTTCCCCGCCCCCTTGTCCCAATGATGGATCACAAGGCCAGGATAGAGCTTAGGCGGCTGCGGCAGTTCCTTTAGATCACCACGTGCCTTCCAGAAGCGATATGTTTGCCGAAGCCCTCCGCTGGCGTCGAGAATCAGCATGGGCGCAAGATCACTCGGATAGAGCGGGTCCCACCCGAGCGTCACATTGCCGCTGTGGTTGTCACGATGAACACGGACTTCCCGTCCCGAAAGCCACCAATAGGTCCCGGCCTTCTCTTGATTGCTGTCCGAGAACCTCGACTTAAAATCGTTCAGCGTCAGTCCGCTCTTATCGATGTCCGGCATCTGGATTCGGTTGCCTTCGAACGTCCGGAGACTGGTAGCAAACTCTTCGGTCAAGTCCGCGAGGGCCTTGTCGTTTAGATGTCGCTCGATCTCCTCGGTGAGGCTCAGAAGTCCGCGCCTTGTGAGTGTATGTGCGACGGATGGAGTCGTAGTCTCATCCCATATCCGAACCGCACGGGGCCTGCCATTGTAGTGGAATTCCTTCATATCCGCGAAGACTGGCCGCTCGTCCACACCGTTGCCCTTCGCGAAGGATTCTAGCTTTTGCTGTGTGGTAAAGAGGACAGAGGCGTTGGTAGGATCATCACGCCCTAGAGCGTTGATCTCAAGGTTCGACGTAAGGACGCCCACGTCATCCCGCCTCAAACCCATAAGAGATATAAGCGTCTCAATCTCAGCCAGCCGAGACAGAAAGATGATTACGCCCACGTCTCGGAAAGCTTCGTCCCTTAGAAGTTCTCTCGTGCTTTGAATGATGGTCGTGGTCTTGCCCATGCCGGGAGCTAATGACGACAGATAGTATGCCGGGGGTAGCTCACCTGTCGCCATTGCCTCATAGATTTCGGCGATCATCGAGAGTGCTAAGCGCTGCTCGCCGTTAGGATCGTGTTCCCAGTCTCTAAAGAGGTCTTCCGTCTGCTTGAAAGCTCGCTCATGGAGAGGTGGACAGACAGAAGCTAACGATTCCGGAATTGCTACAACTACGGGAACTTCTGCTTCAACTGGAATGCCTCCCAGAGCCTTCTCAATCTCTTCAAATGCTGAAATGGTCTTCATCTTCGTCTTTCTGAAAAATAGAATCCGCTTGGCTCCGCCAGAAGGCAGAACCACGGCAACCAATGGCAGTACGGACCAACGGGCCGGACTATTATGATCGATCTGAAAGGGGTTTCTTTGAGCCTAGCTCTATCGGCTCTGCGCCACCTAAGACGCTGGTGCTGGGCGGCACCCACGAAATTCGCTCCCAAACCCGAAAAGTAGGAGCTCGACAGCGGAGTGTCAAGGCTGCGAAAATGCCGCTCGTTACAGCCAATGAGGAATGCCGATACGGACCGGCCCGTCAGGCACTTGGAACCCCCCATCGTCTCCCGCTGTATCGCTTCCTGCCCTTGGACGCAGCGCAAGAACAGCCCTCCAAGCCTCCGGGTCGATCTTTCCGAATCTGTCTCGCATCTCGTCTAGCAAATCAGGAACAGACGGATATCGCCTATAGACCTTCGCTACCGAGACTGGATTGTGCTTGTAGGCATCGTGGTTGAAGGTCCCCGCCGAGTACGATTTCGGCATTTCGATATTCAGCCTCATGACAACGTATGGGGACGGGGAGCCATCTTCGTAGACGACCCCCCATGCCGGGTTCAGGCGGATTATCTCCGTCATGCCATCACCCGCTGATACTCGTACTCAGCCTTGCGGTGCGAAAACGGCAGCGAATTCTCCATCGACAGGAGCGATGCACCCTCGTTCTCAAATTCAGCCCGCGTCATAGTCCCGTCAGCAATTCGCCTGTCGAGCTTATCGAGCCAGCATTCTTGCTCAGAGCAGAGGGTGAAATCCCGGCGAATTAGCCGAACCCTCAATTCTTGGACATCGGAGTGATCGAGCGCGGCGGCTTCATCGCGGGCGGGAAGAAGAACCTCACAGGTGATCTTCTGAGCCTCACGAAGCGGCTGCTTCGCAGAACGGATTCTGTCCCGTAGGTGACGCCTTCTGAGCGGAGGTAGCTTTACGTTTGCGTCCAAAAGATCGAGCGCCTTCCTTTCCGTTCTTTGGCGCTGACGGGATTTGCCCAAAATAGGCAATGGTAGATTGGTTGATTTCATAAAAACGTCTCTCATAATATGTTGATTCTATTGGAAAATTTATGGCTTAAAAATCAAAATCCGGGAAAGGGGTAGTTAGGTGCCACCCCTCCCGAAATCGGCTTCAAAATCAACCACTATGCAGCGGTAGACAGCAAAGCCTTGTCGTGATTGATCGAGAACCCTCCGTCCAAGACTGACAGATTCCCCCGGCGGAGATTCAGCTTGTTGCCATCCCTATAGACGACACGTTGTCCGGGCTTGGCATCTGTCAGGACTCTGGCGATAAGGACTTTGATCCCGTTCGGACCACGGGAACCGACATTCCCGCCGCGAAGCTGCCAGTTCGGATAGACACCAAGGGCGATGAGTTCGTTGTAGTCAGAAAGATCAAGAATTGCCTCCTGTCGGCCATCCCGAGCGAGAGGTACAGCGACGGCGGAGCCTTCTAGGATACGAACACTACGCGCCTTCATTTGTCGTCACCTCCGGTGCCCCAGCCTCTCGACCTAGCCGCATGGGTTCCGACCAGTAGATTCCGGCTGTCAGCGAGTTCCTTGGCGAGCCTCGTTAGCCGCTCCCTCTTTACATCGTCCGGCTCGCTGGACTTCTCAATCTCCCGAAGACGATGCTTGATGATAGGATCAATCCCCGCCTGCTGTTTCCTTCGCGCCCAAACGGATTGCGAGGACTGCAATGGAACAGATTGTCCTGCTTCCTGAGTTTCAATCCCTTCATCCCGTTTAAAGGGGTCTTCGAGAGGCGAAAAAATGTCATCGCTGATTTCTTCAAAATTTGTATCAAACTTATTCATAACTACTCCTAATATTGTTCACTTATCTTAACGCTCGCGGGTTAACGCGAATTCTCTTACTTCCATCTGCTGAAATGTGGGAAATCTCTAGAGGAATTTTTTTATCTTCGCAGTATGCATCCAGAACAGAGTTGACCCGGTTGATATCGGTAAAGCTCCCGTTCAATTTCCCCGGTGCCGGGACATCAATGATCTTCCCGGATTTTTCCCTCGCTCCAAACTTCAATGAGTAAAGGGAGAACTCGTCTTTGACGATCTTGACGTATCTTCGCTCTTCACCGTCACCCATCCAAATCAGAGTGTAACGGAAGATTTCCTTTCCGACGAACACGGCTTCTTCGGTGGAAAGCTCCCGGAAATCGTCGGGCAACGGTTCTAGTTCGGGCTCGGACGTCCAGATTGGAGGTTGATGGATTTCCGCCCTAGCTCCATCCTCGTCGAGGTCTCCGAAGATATTCCCGTGGTGGTGATGATGATAGGTGACGGGTTCGGAAAACCCCTCGACAAGTTCACCAAAGGAACCGCTCGTAGACGAAGGCGGTCTAGGTGGATTAAATGTCGGCTCAAATGCATTCTTTGCCAAAGTAATACTCCTTTCAATAATATACCCTCTTGGAACCGGTCAGCCCGGCCAAGACGTTCAAACGATGCTTAAATGAGAGTGCCCGAAGGCTCTTGCGACCTCTCCGAGGTCATAACGAAGGAATGAAAATAAGAATTATAAAACTCTTAAATTTTCACTATCCTACAACACATTATACCATATTTTTAAGTAAAAGTCAAGAGTAATATAAATGTAAATCTGTTGAGGTATTGATATGAAATGAAATTCATAGGTCCTTGGGTACAGCAAGACTCTCCCGCATACAGAAGCAAACAGGCTAAAATCCAGAGCGCAAGCTGACGGATAGCGACATCTGCACCACTAATGACCTAACAAGAGGCTCGCCTAGCAGGGCTTTTCCGTCTCACGAGCTACTTCAGACCAGAGTGACGAAGCAACCTTGTTAATGTTGCAGTGATAGACGAGAGACTGGAGAATTTTATCGACGAGAGGTATGCAATGAGCATTATACGACCGCAACAAAGATTGGTCGCGCATCTTGCGGGTGCCGTGATGTTCCTAGCGGCGGCATTGCCTGCCCAAGTCTCCGCTGATGAAAACGCTAAGCTTGATTCTAATGAACTCGACGCGGCGGCCATCCGCTTGGTGAAGGTGATCGTGTCGGCTCCGCTTTCGGAACAGATGGCACTCTCCGAATGGCTGCGCAAGCGAACCGAAATCGCCACGCTCTTAACCGAATGCGGCACAACGTATCTTCGGATGAAAAATGCTAAACGCTTCACGCAAGAAGAAAGAGAATCGTTCGAAATAAACGGCACTGTATTTGTGCTCGCAGCACTAAAACTTCTTTTTGATCAAGACAAATACGAACTATCCTCCTTTAAGGTCACAGTTTCCAATAATGTTAATCGCCGGATCGAGACCGATTCTCGAGGCAATTCGATTGAGTTCCTAAAGACATGTCAAGATTTATCCAGTGAGCACCTCATTTTAGCGCGAATAAGCTCGATTCTGCTGAAGTGATACCTTTTTCATAGAGATGCATTTTGATTTTTTGGCGTTAGGCAATTCTAGGGAGCCTGTCCTGATTTTTAACCAATCCATCCGCAGCCAGTATTTGCCGCCTCGTAATTGCGCGGGACCCAATCCAACTTTGTGGAAAAACCTTACGTGCTATATTCTCAGGCCCGTTGAAAATCACCGTTCCCCTCAGCGCGTCAAAATCAAGCTCAAAGAACAGTAGATGGTTAGCTTTTGGACTGAGCCCGTTAAATGCGGGACCACGTCTTGTACCTGTCGCCTTAACCTGAACAGTCCGGCCATCTGGCGCTCTGCCATCTATGCCCGCTCCCCTCCCGATTGGTTTCACTCCGAAGAGTTCTGCTGCAATTGCCTCGCCTATGTCACCGACAAGCTTGCCGTCGAACGTGAAGGTCAAATCAGTGCTGGCGAAATGTTGCCTTAGAGCGTTGCGCGCCTGAACAAGACGGGCAATCACTACCGGTAAAACAAAATCCCTCTCCATGATCCCGTCTCCCTACGCTGCCTCAGCCTCAGGATTTTCTACTTTGTCGGAGACTATCTCTCGAACCCTCTCGGCCCAAGCTTCGATAGCCTCTTTCCGCTCTTTCAGGAACTCGTACCGCTGATACACGCCCTTGATGCCCGAGCGGGACCCCGAGACGTGATTCAAGAGCCTGTCGGCAACATCGGTCGGAAATCCCATCTCTGCCAGACCAGACGCCATTGTCCGCCTGAGGTCATGGATACGCCACGGTGAGAAGTTGTCCGCCAGATGCTTCTTCATTTCATCGTCTAGCGCCCGCTTCATCTTCGAGTAGCCGGAGATATGGCTTTCTCCCCTTGCTCCCGGAAGGACATAGCCGGTTCCTTTGCCCTCAGGGGCTTTAGGCAGTTCGCTCATTGCCTCGTCCGAGAGGTGGACGACATGGGCTTTTCCGTTCTTCGCTCTCTCGGCTGGAATGGTCCAAGTCTTCTGGTCGAGGTCGATTTCCTCCCATCTAATCCCGGCGACTTCCTCTCTCCGTTGCCCGGTGAGCAAGAGAAGACGATAGAACCGACGCCACGTATCAGAGAGTTCGCCTGTCGCCTTCCAGAATGCTTTGATCTCGTCCGATGATAGGAGCCTGTCTCTCGAAGAAACCGGAGACGGAGACGACATCTCAGCCATAGGCGAGACCGTGATTATCTCCTGCTCGACGCAGTAACGGAAGAAGGGGCGAAGGGCAGCAAAGAGATTCCTGGCCGCTGCCGGTCGGTCTGACTTCCTAGTAAGCATCTTTCGGATATCGGCCTTCGCGATCTCAGTGACAGCGGATTTAAGCAACCCCTCGGCTTCGAAAGCCTGCTTCATAGCGCTCTTGGCTTCCGTCTTGTAGCGGGACGGGAGAGAGTTCTTGCGGGGATCGCTGTCAGGGTCAGGAATGAAGAGATCCAGTGCCTCAGAGACCTTCATCCCGTTCAACCTGTCTCTGGTCTCCCTTCGGGCCTGTCGTCGGATATCGATGGGATTAGCCCCCTTCGCGATATCCCCGATGTGAGTTTTGGCGAGGGTCCTTGCCTCATCGAGCGTCATTCCGTTCTTGGTCTTCCCGATGACATAGCGAATAGCTTTTCCCCCTCGACCACCTGCCCACTTTTGGACGAGAAATGAGACATCCCCTGTAGCAGTCACGTAGGCTCCGAAGCCCGCAAGCTCGGTATCCCAGAGATAGGTTGCCTTCTTGGATGACGCTGCGTGAGAGCGATTCTTATCTAGGGTCTTCTGGGTCAGTTTCAGGCGCATGGCGTCCTCTGTGCATCTCCGTGTCATGACAATGTAACGACCAACTGGTCCATGTAATGACTCTAGCAGAGATGTAATGACATGAGAATCCCTGTCGGGATGGTAGACAAGAGGATCGGCAGGCAGGAAGAGACAGGGGCGGATTCAACCGTGGATCGAGGTCAGATCAGGGGACAAAGGAGGACCAGTTAGAAGAGGTCAAAGCAGGCGATATCATCGTTTAGATGCAATAGGTTACATGATATTCGGACTTACCCTAGAGGTCTCTCGCTCCTTAGGACAAAAACTCCGTAGATTGGAGAGCGCTGACCATTATACTATATTGATAATAAACACATTTCTCAGTTGGTAGAGCTAGTCACTCACGCAGTGAGAGGACCGACGACCGAAGGTCGATAGGAGCCAAGGGCTCTAGGTCCGGTGACGTCCGTTGCAATCTAGGAGTGAGGTACGAACTCCGTCGAGACCCCTTGATGAGCGCCAGCGAATCTGGTCTAGAGATTGCATACACCTGATTTGTAATCAGGGGGTCGCGGGTTCGAGTCCTGCCGGGGGCACCATTCCACGACCTTTCGAACGCCGCCCGGTTCGGCATTTTTCGCCTTGCCTTGAGGGGCGGCACGCGTTTTCCTGTCGCAACGCCTGTTGCGTCGGGAGATTCGGGGGGACCATGCAGTCGAGCGCCGTCCTGAGCATCGGCCTTCCGGTGGCCCTGTTCATCATCATGCTCGGGCTCGGCCTGTCGCTGACGCCGCAGAATTTCACACAGGTCCTAGCGAAGCCGAAGCCGGTGGTCATCGGTGTCCTCTGCCAGATGGTCGTGATGCCGCTGTTGTTCCTGCCACTGGTCTACTGGTCGGAACTGCCGCCGGCGATCTCGGTCGGCATGATGCTGCTGGCCGCCAGCCCCAGCGCCACCTCCGCCTCGCTCTACACATATCTCGCCCGTGGGGACGTGGCGCTGAGCCTCACGCTTGCCGCCGCCACGTCACTTTTGGCTTTGGTGAGCCTGCCCTTGATCGGCAATCTCGCCATGGAGCTGTTCTATGGTGGAGCGGCGGCGGTGACCGTCGAGATCAAGCATATCCTGCAGATATTTGTGATCGCCATCGTCCCCGCGGCGATCGGCGCGTTCATCCATGGCCGGAGGCCGGCGCTCGCCGCGCGGCTGGAACGGCCCGTGAAGCTTCTCGCAACGCTTTTCATCGCGGCAATCGTCGTCATCGCGCTGATCGGCAATTGGGGATTGCTCATGGAATGGGGACCTGTGATCGGTGCGACCACGCTCGCCTTCAACCTCATGAGCTTCGCCGTCGGCTATCTCGCGCCGAGAATGATGGGAATCGAGCGGCAGAGGACGATCGCCGTGGCGATGGCGACCGGTATCCACAACGCAGCCCTGGCCATTACGATCGCACTCAGCGAATACATGCTCGACAATCCCGAGATGGCGATCCCACCGGCACTCTATGGCCTGACCGCCTATATCACGGGGGCGATCTTCGTCTGGCTGCTTAACCGCAGGCCCGTTTCGCCCCTGCCCAGCGAGGGGTGAGGGGCACTACTCCTCGCGCAGGATCCGCGCGGCCCTGGCGGCGGTGACGAAGGCGCGTCGCGCCGAAGAGGGCGGCCGTTCGCCCCGGATGACGGCAAGGCACGCCTTCAGTGCGCGCATGCGCTGCGGGCAATCCATCTCCGGCCATTCGTGCAACAGCGCGTCGAGGGCGACCCTGGTGTTCACGACCACCCGATCGCGGTCGACGCGCCTTCGCTCGATGACGACCGGCTTGTGGAACGGACGGTGCCGCAACGCCTGCGTGGAACGCAGGTCGGTCCTGCTTTCGCGCGAAGCCCGCTCTCTGCGGCTGGTGGAACCGATGGAATCGGTCAACATGAAGCCTGCCCCTTGGATGTAACCCGCTGGCTCAGAACGCCCAAGGAACATCCAGGTTCCACGTGCTTTCAATTTTTCCGAGAAATACCGACCACAGTACACCGGTCCGTCAGCGGTAGAGCGGTTTCAACTCCCCGTTCTCGTAGAGGCTGTCGAGGGGGACGTCCCTTGCGATGAGTCCGGAAGCATTGGCAAAGGCGACGAAATGCTTTCGCGCTTCCTCCGCCCACCGTGGATCGGCGCTCGCTGCAAGGCACGATTCCATGGCCCGGTTGAGAATCCGGCCCTCCTGCGTCGGCCATGCCATGAGCAGATCCAGAGCCTCCTCGGCGCTGTAGATTTCCGTCACCGGTTCGCCGGCCCGCATCACGATGCGGACCGGAAGGGCGAATTGCGCTGCATACATCGATGCGCTCCTTCTCCTCAGGGGAGAAAGGGTAAATTAGCGCTGTGCTGGGCGGCCGGCAACGGCCGGAATCCGCGGCGGCGGTCATTCTTCGGTCACAAGGATGCGAGCCTCGCGCGCGGCTTCTTCGAAAGCCTGCTTTGCATATTGGGGACCGTACCTGCCTTCCAGAACATCGAGGCAGGCGATCTGCGCGGCCAAATGCTTCTCCTTTCCTTCTTCAGATGCAGGCCAATGCAGTATCAGGAATTCCGCCGCCATACGCGCAGAATTGACTTCCACGGGAAGGTTGTTTCCATTGCGAACTCTTACCGGCTGATTCCATATACTTGGGTTCATTCCAGAAAAACGCGCAAGATCAATCCAGGTTTGATCACGAATGAATACGGCTTGTGAAAGAAAACAGGCTTGCCGAGAGCTGAACGAACATTGTCTGGCAATCACGGCGAAGGACCTTCGGCGATCGCGGCCGGTCAGCCGGCGAGGAAATCGGAGACCAGCTCGATGTTCAGCACGATGATGAGCGCCACCGCCGCAAAGGGAAGCTGCAGGCTG
Source organism: Chelativorans sp. AA-79 (assembly GCF_029457495.1). Classification (NCBI taxonomy): domain Bacteria; kingdom Pseudomonadati; phylum Pseudomonadota; class Alphaproteobacteria; order Hyphomicrobiales; family Phyllobacteriaceae; genus Chelativorans; species Chelativorans sp. AA-79. The sequence continues at coordinate 2,914,560 of NZ_CP120361.1, read as the reverse complement.
GGGATGACCTGGCTCAGGATCGTGCCGTCCGGCTTAGCCCTTGACCGCGCCCGCCATCAGAGAGCTGCTGATCTGGCGGTACATGAGAAGGCCGAGGATCATCGGCGGAAGCGCCCCGACGATCATCACCGCCGCGGCCACGCCCCATTGCACGCCGCCGCCGCTTGCGGCGAAGAAGAAGGAGGCGCCCACAGTCACCGGCACGGCGTTGGACGTGGTGAGCATCAGGCCGAAAAGGAACTCGTTCCAGGCCGTGATGAAGCCGAAGATCAGGCTCGTCGCGATCGCCGGTCGGCATACCGGTGCGATGACCCGAAGCAGGATGCGCGTACGGCTGGCACCGTCGATCAGCGCCGCCTCGTCCAGGTCGAGCGGCACATCGGAAATGGCATTGACGAGGATCACCAGCACCAGAGGTATGTTGACGATGGCGAGTACCAGAGCAAGGCCGATGCGCGTGTCGAGCAGGCCGAGCCACTGGAACATCATGTAGATGGGAATGGCAAAGATGACGAGCGGCACGGCGCGCAGGTTGACGATGAGCGGCAGCAGGGTCTTCGCGCCGATCCCACCCCGTACCATCGCATAGGCCGTGGGGAGAGAAAGAAGCACCGCTATCGCCGTACCGATCGCCGCCGCGGCAAAGCTGTTGGCGAGGTAGAGGAAGATGTTGAGCCGATCGGAAACCTGCAGCACGGTCAGATAATTTTCCAGCGTCGGGGCCTGGATGAACAGCCCCGGATTGGCCGAGATTTCGCGTGCGCTCTTGAACGAGGTGACGAGCGTCACGATCACCGGGAAATTCACGGCCAAGGCGGCGATCGCGAAGACGATCCAGCGCAGAAGGGTGAGCATCGTCATCTCCTCTTCCGCCGGGCAAACATGTTGAGGCCGTAGAGAATGGCGAAGGAAACCAGGAAGAGCAGAACGGAAGCGGCCACCGCCTTGCCGATGGCGCCCTGCTTGAAAAAGGCCTCGTAGATGTAGATCGACAGCGATGCGGTCGATCCGCCGGCACCGCTGCCGGTCAGCACATAGACATTGTCGAAGACGCGGAAGCCGTCGATGAAGCGGATGAGCAGCGCAACGGCGATGGTGGGGATCATCAGAGGCAATTCGATGCGCGTCAGGCGCTGCAATGCGTTGGCCCCGTCAATCGCCGCTGCCTCGCGTACCTCCCCGGAGATGGCGTGGTAGGCCATGTGGAAGAGGAGAAAGGCGAACGGCGTCCACTGCAGCGTCTCGACGACAACGAGCGTCCAGAAGGCCGAGCTGGGTCCGAGAAAGGCCGGGCTGTTGCCGAACCACTGCCAGAGATAGTGCGGCACCGGGCCTGCAAATTCGTGGAGCACCAGCCGGTACATCAGGCCTACCAGGGCCGGCGCCACCATCAGCGGCAGCATCAGGATCGCGAGCGGCCAACTGCGTTCCTTGAAGAGTGGCGCAAGGAAGATGGCGAGGAACAGGCCGAGCCCGCATTCCAGGACCGCCGTCAGCACACCGAAGCGCAGCGAGAACCAGTTGGCACGCCAGAAGGCGCTGTCCTGAAGCACGGCGGCGAAGTTGCCGAACCCCGAGAGGGTGGGGCTGCGCAGCGTGGCGAAGCTGATGTCGGAAACCGAGTAGACGAGATTCACGAGCGCCGGAAAGCCCAGGCACAGAAGCAGAAAGGCCACCAGAGGGGTGGCCAGGAGGCTCCATTCGGTGCGTTCGGCAACCTGCATTCTTCTTCGCCGTTCCGGGTTCGGGGGGGCTGACGGCGAGGGCCGCCGTCAGGCCTCATTGTCATTTCAGGAGTTCGGCCATGCCCTTCTCGGCATTGGCGAGTGCGGCGTCGGCGTCCTGCTGGCCGGACCAGTAGCCCGTGAACTCCTTCGCCTGCAATTCGTAGACGGCGAGCGCATTGGCGGAGGCGCCGCCGGTCATCACATAGCCATAGGAACCGGCATATTCGCCGAGCTTGACGAGGTCCGGCCGCTCCTCAGCCACTTCTTTCACCGCCTCCGCCGAAAGCGCCGGCGCGCCGCCGTTGCGGGCATAGACGAGGGCGGCTTCCCTGGTGGAGAGCCAGGTGAGGAACGCCTTCGCGCCCTCCTTGTTGGCAGCGTTCCTGTTGAGGCCGAACCCGAGCCCGTGAATATGTGTCTTGCGCCCCTCAGGGCCCGCAGGCGGGGCCATGGTTTCCGTCACCTCGGCTACTGCGGGCGACTTGCCGGGGCTGGTGAGGTCCGCCGCCGCGGCGTTCCACTGCAACATCGCCGCGACCTGGCCCGCCGCGAAGGCGGCGTTGGCCTCGGCGAATTCGTATGAGAGCGAATCGCGCGGCGACGCACCCGCGTCGTAGAGCAGCTTGTAGAGCTCGAGGCCCTTGCGATAAGCATCGGAGGCGACGGTGATATTGCCCTCGGCGTCCATCCAGTCGCCGCCATAGGAACGCGGGATGGACTGCCAGACCATGATATTGAAGAGCAGATTCTTGAGCTGCAGCACCGTGCCGTAGCGGGTCGGGCTGTCGGGGTTGATGGCCTGGGTGAAGTAGAGCGCCGTCGCGGCGTAATCGTCCCAGGTCCATTCATCAGGGTCTTTCGGCTCGAGGGCCTTGCCCAGATACTCCTGCGAAATCTCGGCATAGCGCGCCTTTGCCGCATCGTCGTCCATCAGTCCGTCGATCAGGTCCTTGCGGTAGTACATGAAGTGCAGCGAGAGGTCCGTCGGCACGCCATACTGCTGGCCGTCGAACCGCATGGTGGAAAGCACTGCTTCGCCATAGAGCCCGGATGCTTCGTCCGACAGGGTCACAGGCTCCATGAAGGGTGCATAACGGCCGATCGAGTAGGTGGCGAGCAGGTTGACGTCAAAGGCGTCGGAGCCCGCGGCGAGATCGGCCTGCAACTTGTCCCAGAAGCCGTCGCGGTTGAAGAACAGGAGTTCGACCTTGTTCTCGTCGGAAATGTCGGGCTTGGCGTTGTAGGCTTCGGCCGCCGCCCGCAGCGCGGTCTCCTCTGGTCCGCCCGGCCAGCCGAGCACGGTTACTTCCGCATGGGCGGCGGTCAGCATCAGCCCGCCGGCAAAGACGCTGCCCAGAAGGCGCGTCGCGGTTTTCGAAATCGTCGTCATGTCGCACTTCCCCTTTCGTTGTCTCTCTGGTTTTTGGCGAGATCCGCGATGCCAACCACGCCGGCCTTGTCACCGAGCCGGGCGGGAAACGGCTTCGGGCGCAACCTTTGCGGCACGTCCGCGAGGCAGGCTTCGACCCGTTCCAGGTAACCGGGTGCAAGCCCGATGCCGCCGCCGATCACGATGCGCGGCGGATCGAATGCCAGTTGCACGTTGCGGCAGAGGAGCGCGGCCCGGCGAGCCGAGAGCGCCACGATCTCCTCCGCCCATCGCTCGCCGCCGTCCATGGCTTCGAAGACGTCGCGGGCGGTCGCCCCCGGCCGGCGGCCGGCGGCCATGCCGGCGATCCAATTGCCGGAGATATGATCCTCCGTCGCGCTGTCGCTCGCGGCGGCATGCTCGAAATCCTGCACGCGCAGCAGCCCGAAATGGCCGGCGATGCCTTGAAGGAGCCGGCCATCGAGGATAACGCCGCCGCCGATCCCCGTGGAGATCGTAAGGAAAATCATGTCCCCGCCCGCGCCCGCGCCGAAGCGGTGTTCGCCCCAGGCGGCGGCCTGCGCGTCGTTGGCGGCAAAGGCGGGGAGGGCGGTCAGCGCCGATATGGTTTCCGTGAGCGGGAAACGGTCCGGGATATCGAGAGTCTTCTTGTTCAGGGCCGACCAATGCCCATCGTCGACAATACCCGTGACGGCCACGCCGACGCGATCGTACCGCCCGTGCCAGGGGGCGACCTGCGCGAACAGCGCTTCCAGCCAGTCTTTGGGGCCGCCGCTGCTGGGTGTGGGCATGCCGAACGTCTCGACGACCGCACTGCCCTCGACGAGCGCGGCCAGCATCTTCGTGCCGCCGATATCGAGCGCCAGCGTGGTGCCGGGGAGGGTCATGGCGCGGATGCCTCCATGGCCGCAAACTGCTCGTCCATCTCGGAGCGGAACCAGGAGGTGATGTGCTCGGGCCGCGTGATGGCCGAGCCCACGACCACCGCATGAGCGCCCGCGGCCAAGGCTTGCCTGGCGTCGCGCGGCAGGCGAATGCAACCCTCCGCGATGACGTTGGGCGTCAGCGCCCGCATCTCGCGGACAAGCACCAGGTCGGGTTCGGTGGGCTCCGGACCCCCGGTATAGCCGGAAAGGGTGGAGCCCACGATATCGGCACCCCCTGCGAGGGCGGCGCGCGCATCCTCGATGGTTGCGCAGTCCGCCATCGCGGCCCTGCCGTGGGCGTGGATGCGGCGGATCAGATCGGCCGCGGCGACGGGCCTTTCGCGGAGCGTGGCATCATAGGCGATGATGTCGGCGCCCGCCTTTGCGAGTGTGTCCACGTCTTCGATCCAGGGGGTGATGCGGATCGGAAAGTCGTCGAGGTCGCGCTTGACGAGGCCGATGATCGGCCTGTCGGTCGCCGCGCGCACGGCCCGCACGTAATCCGGCGATTCGATGCGCAGGCCCTGGGCGCCGCCGGCAAGTGCGGCAAGCGCGAAGGCGACGACGATCTGCGCCGAATCCATCGGCCCGCCCTTCACCGGCTGGCACGAGACGACCAATCCATTCCGCAGTTTCTGAAGTTCCACCGGCACGCGGGCACCCTCGATCACGACGTGATCTTATTCGCACTGGACCAGATAGCAACCGGTTTGTAACTGGTATTATCTATGCAGCTCGATCACGAAGTCGTAGACATCGCCGCGATAGCGCGTCTCGGTGAACTCCACGATCTGTCCGTCGCCCAGGAAGCAGCGGCGCTCCACCACCAGCAGGCCGATATCCTCGGGCGCCTTCAAAAGCTGTGCCTCCTCCCGGCTGATCGGGCTCGATTGCATTCGCTGGATGGCGCGCACGGGCATGGCGCCCCGCGCGTCGAGCGCTTCGTAGAGGGAAGCCCCTACCTCTTCCGGCTTGGGCAGGAAGCGCGCAGGCAATGACGCCGTCTCGATGGCAATCGGCGTGCCGTCGGCGGTGCGGATGCGTTTCAACCGGGCCACCCGGTCGGTGGCCGAAAGACCGAGCGCCATCATCTCCACGGGGGAGGGGCGGGAGATCTCCTTGGAAATCCAGATGCATCCGGGCTCGAGGCCGCGCCAGCGCATGTCTTCCGAAAAGCTCGTCATAGTGGCAAGCGACTTTTCCAGCCGCGAGGAGACCATGGTCTTGGCCCCGTGCCGGCGGTTGAGGAGTCCGTCGGCCACGAGCTCGTCGATCGCTTTCCGCACGGTCACGCGGGAAATGGAGAGCTCCCCGCAGAGCGTCCTTTCGCTGGGAATGACGGCGCCGCGCTTGAGGCGCGAGGACGCGATGGCCTCGCCGAGCGCGGCCTTGAGGCGGCGGTAAAGCGGCTCCGCACTGTTCCCCTCGGTGACACTGCGGCGCAAGAAGTCCAGGACTGCAGTTTCCTCCACCGGCGTTTTCCCCGTTTTCGAGACCGCAACCGTTTTCCACAAATTTTCCGCCAGGTTCAAGCTGGTATTGCCGCTGGTTGCGTCGCGAGTTCTGCGGCGGTTGCTTCCACCAGCGCCGCTTCGAGCTTCGCGAGTTCCTTCGGGAAGAGGAGGGACGGCGGGCGAGCTCGTCAGGGAGCTTAATATCATCGAGCCGAAGGACTGTACGCGGCGAAGTCGCGGAACGATAGGCGGCCGGCGGCGTTGGCGAAAACGCGGCTCGCAGTCCCTCCCCGGAAGTCACTGTGATCGGAGGCAGTATCATGCAGAGCAGAATCCTGGCGGAAGAGAACGGACAAAAGACTTACGCCGTGGTGATGGAAACGGGCGACGAGGTAATGACGTGCCTGCAGGACTTCGTTGACCAGGAGCGGCTTTCGGCCGCCGAATTCTCGGCCATCGGCGCCTTCAGCGACGCGGTGCTTGCCTATTTCGACTGGGAAAAGAAGGACTATCTCCACAATTCCGTCGACGAGCAGGTGGAGGTCGCCTCCCTCAATGGTGATGTGGCGCTGGCGCCCGACGGCAAGCGGGCCATCCACATCCACACGGTGCTCGGCCGGCGCGACGGCTCAGCACTCGCCGGCCATCTGAAAGAGGCCCACGTGCGCCCGACGCTGGAGATCATCCTGACGGAGAGCCCCGAGCACCTCCGCAAACGTTACGACCCCCAGAGCGGGCTGGTGCTCATCCGCCCCGAAGGCTGAACGGCGGCTTTCATTGCGCGGCGAGGAACATCAGGCCGTTTGGATAAGTTGGAATCCGACCTGCAGACTGCCAGCGGCAAGGAGAACAGCATGGCCAATATGGTCGCCGATTTCATGCTCGACCGCCTCCAGGAATGGGGCGTGAAGCGCATCTACGGCTACCCCGGCGACGGCATCAACGGGATCCTCGGCGCGCTCGGCCGGGCCGATGGCGGAATGGAGTTTGTCCAGACGGCGCATGAGGAGATCGCCGCCTTTGCCGCATGCGCACACGCCAAATGGACGGGCGAAGCGGGCGTGTGCCTGGCGACGTCCGGGCCGGGCGCTATTCACCTCCTCAACGGGCTTTATGATGCGAAGCTGGATCACGCGCCCGTTGTAGCCATCGTCGGGCAACAGAAACGCATGTCGCTGGGTGGACACTACCAGCAGGAGGTCGACCTTATTTCGCTCTTCAAGGACGTTGCAGGCGAGTACGTTCATATGTGCTCGGACCCTGCGCAGATGCGCCACTTGATCGATCGGGCCATGCGCATAGCGCTCGCCGAGCGGACGGTCACCTGCATCATCGTGCCCAACGATGTCCAGGAGATGCAGGCGGTGCCTTCCCCCCCGCGCCAGCATGGTGCGCTCTTCTCGGGCGTCGGCTATCCCGAGCCGACCCATGTGCCTGGCGAACAGCAGCTCAAGCGCGCGGCCGAGGTGCTCAACAGCGGCGAACGCGTGGCAATCCTGGTGGGGGCGGGCGCGTTGCACGCAGGTGGCGAGGTCATGAAGGCGGCCGATATTCTCGGCGCCGGCGTTGCCAAGGCGCTGCTTGGCCGCGCCGTGCTGCCGGACGACCTGCCCTTCGTCACCGGTTCCATCGGCTTGCTCGGCACACGGCCCAGCTACGACCTGATGATGGGCTGCGACACGCTGCTTATGATCGGCTCCAGCTTTCCCTATTCGGAATTCCTGCCGCCGGAGGGCCAGGCGCGCGGGGTGCAGATCGACATCGACGGGCGCATGCTTTCCATCCGCTACCCGATGGAGGTGAACCTCGTCGGCGACAGCGCCGCCACGTTGCAGGTGCTGATCCCGCATCTAAAACGCAAGGAGGATCGTTCCTGGCGCGAGGAGATCGAGAAGAACGTGCGCGAGTGGTGGGAGGTGATGGAAGAACGCGCGATGGCGGCCGCCGATCCCATCAACCCGCAGCGGGTCTTGTGGGAGCTTTCGCCGCGCCTGCCCGAAAACTGTATCATCAGCGCGGATTCGGGCAGCGTGGCGAACTGGTTCGCGCGCGACCTCAAGCTGAAGCCGGGAATGAAGGCCTCGCTGTCGGGTGGGCTTGCCACCATGTGCCCGGGTGTTCCTTACGCGCTGGCGGCCAAGTTCGCCTATCCCGATCGTGTGGCAATCGGCCTGGTCGGTGACGGTGCCATGCAGATGCTGGGCAATGGCGGCCTCATCGATGTTGCCAAATACTGGCAGCGATGGAGCGACCCGCGGCTGGTCATCCTGGTTCTCAACAATGGTGATCTCAACCAGGTCACCTGGGAGCAGCGTGTAATGGGAGGCGACCCGCGGTTTCCGGACTCGCAGAACGTGCAGGCTTTCGACTATGCACGCTACGCCGAAATGCTGGGGCTCAAAGGCATCCGTGTGGAAACGCCGGAGGCGGTCGGCCCGGCCTGGGAAGAGGCACTTTCCGCCGACAGGCCCTGTGTGGTCGACGCCGTAACGGACCCCAAAGTGCCGCCGCTGCCGCCGCACGTGACCTACGCCCAGGCGAAGAAATATGCCGAAGCGGTCATGAAGGGAGACCCCGAGGCGATCGGCGTCATCTGGCAGTCCTTCAAGCAGGCCGCGCAGGGCGTGCTGCCGACCAGGCACTAGCGGCGACGGATGCCTTCACCTTGATCCTGAAGCCCTGAGGCTGCCGAAAGGCAGGGCGAGGGGATCGATGGGTGGCGCGGTGCGAAATTTCGGCCGCGGGGGCTCGCCTTCGAGGCCATCTCGGCAGTGGACAATGCGCTGTGGGATCTGAAGGCGAAACTGCTCGGCCGCCCTCTGGTCACGCTTCTCGGCCAGGTGGGCGCTGCCTTGGGAACGTCGATCGCGGCTCTTGCCTGGTACTCGCGTATTCTCGACGGGCTGCTGACGCCGCTCGGCTTGATCTTTTCCTGCATTCCCGTCCTGGCGCGGCTCCTGGACTATGACGTGCGGACGGTGCTCGCTATCGTGGCGATCCTTCTCTTCTTCCCCTACTTTGTTTTCACCTCCTCCGCTTGCGCGCATTGCCACCCGGGAGCGGCGGCGTTTCTGCAACACTGTCATGCAATTGCGTCTACGGCTTTCAAAACGAGGCTCAGGCCACTAAAGAGTGGGATATTGCATCGCAACATCGTCTCTTCCGCGGTCTCAGATGTTGTGCATTCCGCGCCTCCCGCTCACGCTTTCCTGAGCGGCGGCGGCTCGGTGTCGCTTTGGGAACGCCCCGACGTCCCGTCAGTGTTCCACTGCGCTCGCTTCCCGAGCGCTATTTGCAATCGAGGTTTCTCTTCAATGCTCTTTTCCAAGATCCGCGACGAATGGCTTGGCAATATTCGCGGGGATCTCCTTGCCGGGCTCGTCGTCGCGCTCGCGCTCATCCCCGAGGCCATCGCCTTTTCCATCATCGCGGGAGTCGATCCGAAGGTCGGCCTCTATGCCTCCTTCTCGATCGCTGTGATCATCGCGTTCACCGGCGGGCGCCCCGGCATGATTTCGGCGGCGACGGCCGCCACTGCCGTCCTCATGATCACGCTCGTCAAGGATCACGGGCTGCAATACCTGCTCGCCGCAACGGTCCTTGCCGGCGTGCTGCAGGTTGCGGCCGGGCTCTTCCGTCTCGGCGATCTGATGCGCTTCGTTTCGCGTTCCGTCATCACCGGATTCGTGAATGCGCTCGCCATTCTCATCTTCATGGCGCAGATACCGGAACTCGTCGGCGTGCCCCACATGACCTACGCGATGGTGGCCGGCGGACTGGCGATCATCTACCTGTTTCCGCACCTGACCAAGGCAGTTCCCGCGCCGCTCGTCTGCATCGTGGTGCTGACCGCGGTGGCCCTGTACTTCAACATGGACGTGAGAACCGTGGGCGACATGGGCGAACTACCGTCCACGCTGCCTGTTTTCCTCCTTCCCGACATCCCGCTGAACCTGGAGACGTTGACGATCATCCTGCCGTATTCGGCGGCGGTCGCGGTCGTCGGCCTGCTCGAATCCCTGATGACAGCCTCCATTGTCGACGAACTGACGGACAGCTCCAGCGACAAGAACCGCGAATGTGTCGGCCAGGGGATTGCCAATGTGGCGACCGGCTTCCTCGGCGGCATGGCCGGCTGCGCGATGATCGGGCAGTCCGTGATCAACATCAAGTCGGGCGGACGTGGACGTCTCTCGACATTCGCCGCCGGCGTTTTCCTGCTCTTCCTGATCGTGGTTCTGGGCGATTGGGTCAGCATCATTCCCATGGCCGCGCTGGTCGCCATCATGATCATGGTCTCGATCGGCACCTTCTCATGGAGTTCGATCAAGAACCTGCGCGATCATCCGCGCCGCTCCTCGATCGTGATGATCGCGACCGTTGTGACTGTCGTGCTGAGCCACAACCTGGCTATCGGCGTGCTCGTCGGCGTGCTTCTGTCGGGCCTGTTCTTCGCATCGAAGGTGGCCCAGATTTTCCGCGTCTCCTCGATCTTGTCGGACGACCGGAAGGAGCGTGTCTATACGGTGGAGGGGCAGGTGTTCTTCGCCTCCGCTGATGATTTCATCAAGGCATTCGATTTCAAGGAGGCGCTGGAGCGGGTCCGCATCGATGTCGGGCGCTCGCACATCTGGGACTTGACCGGCGTCGCCGCGCTCGACACGGTGGTCCTGAAATTCCGCCGCGAAGGGGCCGCTGTCGAAGTGGTCGGAATGAACGAAGCGAGTGCGACGCTCGTCGACAAGCTCGCCATCCATGACAAGCCCGATGCGTTCGAACGCCTCATGGGCCACTGAGGGAGGAACGGCATGTCCAAGATACTGGCCCTGGTGGACGGGTCGATCTACGCCGACAGCGTTTGTGGGATCGCAGGCTGGGCAGCCCTGAGGACCGGGCTTCCGGTCGAAGTCGCCCATGTCATCGGCCGCCGCATGTCCAGTGCGTTCGACCTGAGCGGAGGGCTCGAGCCGGGCCAGCGCTCCGCGCTTTTGGAGGAATACACACGCCTCGACGAGCAGCACGGCAAGCTTGCCCAACAGAAGGGGCGCGCCCTGCTGGAGGCTGCGAAAGCGGCGTTCGACACTGCCGGGGTTTCGAAGGTGGAGACGACCCTGCGCCGCGGCGACCTGCTGGAGGCCCTGGCCGACCTCGAAGCCGACGCGGAGATCGTGGTGATCGGAAAGCGCGGCGAAGCGGCCGATTTTGCCAAGCTGCATCTCGGTTCGAATCTGGAACGTGTGGTGCGCAGCGCGAGGATGCCGGTGCTGGTGGCGGCGCGCGCCTACACCCCGTTCGACCGTTTCCTCATCGCCTTTGACGGTGGAAAAAGCGCCAACCGCGCCGTCGACTATGTCGCTGCCAGCCCTCTTCTGAAGGGCATGCGGTGCACCATCCTGTCGGTCGGGGCGGAAACGCCGGAGAACCGATCCCGGCTCGAGGCGCCGGCCTCATTGTTCAGGAGCGCCGGCTTTGACGTTGACGCTCAGCTTTCGAATGGCGAGCCGGAGGAAGTCATCAGTGCAAAGATCGAAGCCGAAAACATCGGCTTGCTCGTCATGGGCGCCTATGGCCATTCGCGGATTCGCAGCTTGATCATCGGAAGCACCACGACCGAGATGGTGCGGCGCTGCAAAATCCCGGTCTTGATGTTCCGCTGAAGGACAATCAATTAGAGGACATGGATAAAGAAGCTTATGCGGCGCTGCTGAAAAGGTTCCGCCCGCGCCTCGAACAGGAACTCGCCGAAATTGACCGGCTGAGCATGGAAAACGAAAGCTGGAGCGCGCCTGTCGAACTCGACCAGCAAAGCGTCGGCCGTGTCTCGCGCATGGATGCCATGCAGATGCAGGCGATGTCGCAGGCGGTCCAGCGCCGCCGGACGCAGAGACGCCATCAACTACTCCAGGCCTTTAAGCGCATGAACGAGGGAGAGTTTGGGTATTGCGCCGAGTGCGGCGAGGAGATTCCCTCAGGGCGTCTGGACGTCGATCCGACGTTCTCTGCCTGCGTGCGGTGCGCAACGTAGCGCCCGTAGCCGAATAGTCATGGATTTCAACGCAATGGCGGCCCGACTAGGCCGTTCCCTCGGGAAGGGGCCTCCGGGACAAATGGATTCAACCCGCCGCAGATCTCTTTCATTTCCAACTGACAGATGTGGGCGGTTACCAAAAGGCCTGGTATGTGACTGTTCCTGCCCCGGATAATGGGGTTGCAACGTGGGTCTACAGCCACGGCGCTCATCACCTTCCACCCGGTACTACCTGCCATTGATGGAGCGCGGGGAATTTGCACGTCTCAGGGGGCAGGGTCACTCGATGCAGGAGATCGCGCGCCGGCTCGGTCGATCCGCCCTGACGATCTCCCGTCGTCCTTCAGTTCCTGCCGTTTGCGCGGCATCAGAAGGCTGCGCGAGGCGGCGCCGTCGTGCTGCCGGGCACCAGCCCGACATCGACAATTCTGGTAATCGGGGTGCGGGATGGATCTGCGATGCGTTCAAGCAGGAGTTCGGCCGCAAGGCGGCCCAGCTTTTTCCGCGGCTGGTCGACGGTGACGATGCGAGGTGCGTTGGGAAAGACTCGGTGCCAGTCAGCGTCACCGAAAGCGTCGTCGAATCCCGTAACGGATAGGTCTTCCGGAACGGAAAGTCCCATCGCGCGCGCTCTGTCGATGAGGCCCAGGGCGACGAAATCGTTGGCGGCAAGGATCGCGCTCGGGCGCTGGTCCGGCGGAGTTTTGAGCAGCGCATCGGCCGCCGCGCGGCCGGTCTCGACAGTATAGTCGCCCATGTAGATCTGCGATGGGGAGACGGGCAGGCCGAGTTCCGCCATTCTCGATTGAAAGCGGTCGAAGCGCTCCCGGGCGGTCGAGGAATTCTGCGGCCCGTGCACAAATCCGAGCCGCCGGTGACCGAGCGACGTGAGATGGTCGAGCAGCGCGTCGATGCCTGCCTTGTTGTTGGGGCCCACATAGTCGAAGGAGTGCGGGTCGGGCGTCCTGTTTACGAACACGGCTGGGGGTCCCGTGCGCAGCACCTCCACGATGTCCAGTTCGACGGATTGGGACACGAGGATCAGCCCGTCAGCCTTGCGCTCCAGCATCTCGCGGACGAAAGCTGCCTGCCTGTCGGCGGCACCGTCCGTATTGCACAGCAGCAAAGTGATGCCTTCCGCCGTCAGCGCCTCGTCGGCGCCCCGTACGATGCGCGGGAAGATCGGGTTGGTGATGTCGGCAATCAGGATGCCCACCGTCTTGGAACGGTTGGTCCTCAGCGCGCGCGCGATGGCAGAGCCACGATAGCCGAGGCGAGCAGCCGTCTCTTCGATGTGCCGGCGCTTGGCCGAATCGACATAGCCGGTGCCCGACAACGCACGAGCGGCGGTCGACCGCGAAACCCCGGCGGCCCGTGCCACATCCGTCAGCGTCGGGTTCCTGGCTATCGTATCCAAAATGGTCGTCTTGTGGGTGCAAAGTCGAGCATGTTTCGTTCATAGCCGATTTGGGCTTGATCTAGGAAGAAGAATGTGGGATCCATCTCATGTGGGATCGATCCCACATCAAGGGCAGACTTTGACCGGGGGGCGACGGCAATGCCAATGGGGAGGCTTTCCGGCCCGTGCGCCTTCGCTTGCCCTAGGGGGTTGATGCGCGGGATTTCACGCCAAGCCGACCGCGGCCGAACATGCCACCCGGCAGTGACATGAGGAAGTTGAAGACATGAGCAGTGTCGAGACTGGACAGCGCCAGGGCGCGCAGAGCAGCAAAGCCTCGCCCCAGGACCGCATCGTTCCATTGCTGCTGCGCTACAGCCACGTCGCGAGCTTCGTTCTGCTGATCGTCCTGGCCAGCCTGATCTCGCCTTACTTCCTCGATGTGACCAATCTGCTGAACGTGGTGCGCGGGGCCTCGATGGTCGGGCTCGTGGCGATCGGGATGACCATCGTCATCCTGTCGCGCGGCATCGATCTCTCGGCGGGATCGATCGTCGGCGTCGCCGCGCTGACGGCGGCGGCGGCCGCAAGCGCCGGATCCCCTGCCGCCTGGGCGCTGGCGCTGCTCATCTGCATGCTGCTCGGTGTGGTGAACGGACTGCTCGTCACCAAGCTCAACCTGCAGCCCTTCATCGCCACGCTGGCCATGATGATCTTCGCGCGCGGCTCGGTCTATCTCTATTCGGATGGCGGCGACGTCTATGCAGAGGGCGCCGATGCGATGTTCCGGTGGCTTGGCTCGGGCCATGTGCTGGGCCTGCCGGTGCCTGTCGTGGTCTTCATCGCGGTTTGGGCGATCTTCTGCTACGTCATGCATCACACGCGGTGGGGCCGGCATGTCTACGCGGTGGGCGCGAACGAGGAGGCGGCTCGCGTCTACGGCATTCCCGTCGACCGCATCAAGATCCAGGTCTATGCCCTATCCGGGTTCCTGTCCGGAATGGCCGGGCTTCTGCTGGTCAGCCGCATATCGGTGGCCGAGCCGAACGCTGGAAACCTCTTTGAGCTCGATGCCATCGCAGCGACGCTGATCGGCGGTACCTCCTTCGACGGGGGCGTCGGCGGTGTCGCGGGAACGATCCTCGGCGTGCTCATCCTCGCCATGATCACAAACCTTCTGAACCTGATGAGCGTGTCGCCCTTCGTCCAGATGCTGGCGATGGGGATCATCATCGTCGTCGCGGTCGTCATGAGCGACCTGCGAAACCGCAAATCCTGAAGCGTCGTCGAGAAGGAGGAGTTGAGATGACCTGGAAGATCAAGACAAGCGGACTGGTTGGACCGTCGCGGCGCACATTCCTGCGCGCCGGCGCCGGACTGGGCGCAGCCGCCCTTGCCAGCCCCTATATTATCGGCTCCGCCCGGGCGCAAAGCCCGGTCGCGGGCAAGACGATCGGCTTCTCGCAATCCTATGCCACGGACGAATGGCTGCGCGTGCAGCGCCAGGACGTGATGAGCGTCGCCAAGGCGAAAGGGCTGGAGGTCATCGCCACGGACGCTCGCGAGAGCCCGGCGCAGGAGATCCGCAACCTCGAGGACCTCGCAACGAGAGGCGTCGATGCCGTCATCATGATCACCTACTATCCGGACGCCATCGGGCCGGGAATCGAGGCGCTGAGTTCCCGCGGCATTCCGATCATCGTGATGTCCTCCGCACTGAACGAGGGGCAGGAGTTCGCGGCCCATCTCGCTGCGGACACATACGGCACGGCACAGAAGGCGGGAGCCTATTACATCGACGCCCTGGGGGGCTCCGGCAAATGCGTGCACATCATGGGCCGGCCGGGCTCGCTCGTCAGCCAGGCGCGCGGCAATGGCTGGAAGGATGCCCTGGCGAAGATGCCGGAGATAGAGATCGTCGCCGAGGGCATCGCCAATTACTCGCGCTCCGAAGCGCTGACCATGATGGAGGATTTTCTCCGCTCCAATTCGAGGATCGACGCCGTCTACTGTCATAACGACAACATGGCCAAGGGCGCGCTGCAGGCGATCGAGGAGGCCGGCAGGCAGGAGGAGATGTTCATCACCGGCTTCGACGGGATAGCGGTGGAGACCTTCCAGCTCATCAAGGAAGGCCGCCTCCGCGGAACCTTCGTATACCCGACATTCGGAGGCGAGGCGGTCGAGGTGGCGAGCCGGGTTTTGCAGGGCCAGGAGGTGCCGAAGGAAATCGTCTTCCCCTCGCCGATGATCAACCAGGACAACATTGACGAGTTCTACAACGCCGAAACGAAAGAGCGCCTGGTGCCCGAGGTCGATCTCGAGTCGCTGGGCCTTTGATCCGTCCGGGTTCCGGGCGCACTCACGCTTGCACCCGGACCCGGCTCATCTGGACAGGAGACCGTCATGAGCGCCGCTGACACACAAGCTGCTTCGAAAGCCGCTGCGCCTTCGCCGGATGGGGCGGCGCCGTTCCTTTCGATCCGGGGCCTGACCAAGACCTATGGCGGCCACATCGCCAACAACCAGATCAACCTCGACGTCTATCCGAACGAGGTGCTGGCGCTGGTGGGCGACAACGGGGCGGGCAAGTCCACCTTCATCAAGATGATCTCGGGGGTTCTCCGGCCAACCCTGGGAAGCATCCGCATCGACGGCCGCGAGGTCGAGATGAACAGTCCCAAGGACGCGCGCGCCGCGGGCATCGAGACGCTGTATCAGAATCTGGCGTTGGTGGATGTGTTCACCGTCCAGGAGAATGTCTTCATGGGCCGCGAGCTGCAGCGCCGCATCGCCGGCCTCGTACCTTCCCTCGATCACGCGGGAATGCGCCGCCGCACCGAGGCGTTGTTCGACGAGCTTGGCTTGCCCAAGCCGGACATGACCCGCCCCGTGCGCTCGCTCTCCGGCGGGCAGCGTCAGGCGGTAGGTATCGCACGGCTTCTGCTCGACGCGGACGTGCGCCTCATCATCATGGACGAGCCTATGGCGGCACTCGGGGTGGAGGAGAGCCGGGTCGTCCTCGATTTTATCCAGCGCCTGAAGGAGAGGGGATATGCGGTGCTGATCATCTCCCACAATCTCGATCATGTCTTCCAGATCGCGGATCGCATCGCCATCCTCAAGAACGGGCGCATGATCGGCGCGGTGAGGCGCGACGAGGTGGAGCACGACGCGCTGGTGCACACGATCGTCGGCGGCCGTCTGCCTCCGCATCTCGCGCATCGAAGCGCGGAACACCTGTCGTGAGGACGAAGCTGATCAGCGCGGCGGAGGCCGTCTCGCGCATTCCCGACGGGGCGAGCGTTGCCGTCGGCGGATCGCTCCTGCGGCGTCAGCCCATGGTGTTCGTGCGGGAGATGGTGCGGCAGAGCAAGCGCGACCTGCACCTTTTGACCTGGGCCACGACGCTCGCCACGGACATGCTCGCCGCCGCTGGCGCGGTCCGCCGCTGGGACGGCATCTATGCGGGCTTCTTCCGCCTCGGCCTCGCGCCCAATTTCCGCCGGGCGGCGGAGGAGGGCAGGATCGAGACGCACGACTATTCCGAAAGCGCGATGGTCGCGCGCTTCCGCGCGCGAGCGATGGGGCTGGACTTTCTGCCCAACCGCGCATTGCTCGGGACCGGGATGGAGGCCAGGAGCCCCGACGAGGTGAAGCGCATCGCCTGCCCGTTCACCGGCAAGCCCGTTCTGGCGCTGAAGGCGGCGGATGCGGACTTCACCATCCTGCACGGCTATGTCGCCGACGAATACGGCAACGTCCAGTGGCCGGTGGTGCGCGACAGCGACGACATCGACCAGATGATGGCGTCGGCGTCGCGAAGGCTCTTCGTTTCGGTCGAGCGCATCGTGCCCCACGCCGAGATCGCCCGGCGCCCGGCGCTGACCTACATCCCGCACGCGCTCGTCGAGGGGATCGTCCATGCTCCCCACGGCGCGCATCCAACCGCCACCGACGGGTTCTATGACGAGGACGAGGCAGCGCTGGAAGACTGGCTTTCGGCAGCGCGAAATGGCTCGTCGGCCGATTGGCTGGACCGCAACGTGCGGCCGCTGCCCGATCACGAGGCCTATCTGAAGCAGCAAGGCGGCGAGGAGCGGCTGTCGCGGCTCGATGTTTGCGAGAGAGAGTTTGCATGACGGATGCCCCTGCAGCAGTGGATTACACCACCGAGGAACTGATGATCGCCACGATCGCAGCGGAATTACGGGACGGGGAGCTCGGCTTCGTGGGCCTCGGCACCGCGGCGCGGGCCTATACGCTGGCGGTCGGGATCCCGATCGCAGCGGCGCGGCTGGCGCAGATGACCCATGCGCCCGGCTTCTCGATCTACTGGGGCAATCTTCTCACGCCCTCGCTCGACGGCATTCCCGAGGTGCTGCTGCAGGATACCTATACGCGCTGGCCGGCGGCCGCTTCGCCGGCCGATGTCGGTTATAAGATCGACATGGTGACCGCCGGCCGCTTCGACGTCAGCTTCGAGAGCGCGCCCCAAGTGGACCGGTTCGGCAACCTGAACATCACCGAGATCGGCGACGCCGGGGGATCGCCGAAGGTCCGGCTGGTGGGATGCCTCGCGCAGACCGAGCACTTCGCTTTCATCCGCAGGCCCATCATCGTCACCGACCTGTCCCGGCGCACATTCGTGGAAAGGGTCGATTTCGTGACGTCATTCGGTCATTTCCGCGATGCCCAGAGCCGGGACGCTCTGGGCCTGCCGGGACCGGGGCCGCAGCTGTGCGTCACCGACAAAGCCGTGTTCGATTTCAAAACGGCGGACCGGCAAATGCGGTTGCGCTCGGTGCACCCCGGCGTTTCGGTCGAGGAGGTGCTCGACCTCATGTCCTTCCGTCCGATAATCGACGCAGAAGTGCCGGAGACGACAGCACCCTCGGCGGAGCAGGTGCACATGATCCGCAGGAAAATCGACCCTCACGGCGCGCTCATGCCGCGTCTCAAGGAGAACTTCGCATGACTCGTTCCATCCTGGCCGGCGTGAAGGTGCTGGATCTGTCCCGCTTCATCGCCGGGCCGCATTGCGCGATGCTGCTCGGCGACATGGGCGCCGACGTCGTCAAGATCGAGAAGGCCGGCGTCGGGGACGACAGCCGCCACCTGCCGCCGTTCCAGGCGGGCGAGAGCTTCTACGCCCTGGCGCTCAACCGCAACAAGCGGTCCATCACACTGAATTTCCGGAGCCCCGAGGCACAGGAGCTGCTGCGCCGGATGGCGGCGGAGGCCGATGTGCTCGTCGAGAACTTCCGCCCCGGCACGATGGAGGCGATGGGCTGCGGCTGGGACGTGCTGCACGAGCTCAACCCGCGCCTGGTGATGACGCGGCTTTCGGGATTCGGCCAGGACGGCCCGTATGCGATGCGCCCCGGCTTCGACGGCATAGCCCAAGCCATGAGCGGGCTGATGTCGCTCACCGGGCAGCCGGACGGCCCGCCGCTGCTGGCAGGCACTTTCTATGTCGATTACATGACCGGGATGTACGGGGCGACGGCGACGCTCGGCGCTCTTCTTGCCCGCAAGGATACGGGGCAGGGGCAACTCGTCGACGTCTCCCTCCTCGATACGGCGGTGTCGATGCTGACCACGGCGGTTTCGAGCCAGGTCAACGGCAATCAGACGCTGACGCGCATTGGCAACCGCGATCGCTACTCGGCGCCGGCGAATGTCTTCGAGACCGGATCGGGCGATTTCGTCCTGTTGCTGTCCGGCACAAACGCGCTGTTCCGCCGCCTTGCGCGGACGATGGGCAGGCCCGAGCTCGCGGAGGACCCCCGCTTTGCAACCGTGGACGACCGGCTTGCCAATGTCGAGGCGCTGGAAGCCGAGGTGGCTGCGTGGTTCTCTACCCTCGATACGGAGACCGTGCTCGACAGGCTCGCCGGAGCAGGCGTCCCCAGCGCCAAGGTCGCGACCCCCGACGAGGTGGTCCGCAATCCGCAACTGCGCCACCGCCGCCAGATACTGGAGATCGAGCATCCGAAGGTCGGGCGGTTCTCGACACCGGGCCTGACCATGCATCTTTCCGAAACGCCGCCGACGCTGCGCCGTCCTCCGCCGAGCCTCGGCGAGCATACGGAGGAGGTTCTTGAGGAATGGCTGCACCTTGATTCCGAAGCGGTGGAAAGGCTGCGCGGCACGGGCGTGGTCTGAAGCGCATTGTCCTGACCGCAGGGCAGGCGTCGACGCTCACATCCGCTCCGTCCGCTTCGTCGAGATCTCCATCAGGCGCTTGCTCCCCAGTTTCTGGAGATAGGCATCGTGGCTGCCGAGGCCGGTCACCCAGTCCTCTATCCAGAAAGAAAGCCCCTCGGGGGTGGCGCTGGCTTCGTGGTAGGCCGCCAGCGCCGCAAGGTCGAAATCGTAGCGGCCATCGCAGCAGCAGGGATGCGCGCCGTAGGGCGCCTCGACCACGCAGGTGACGTCCGTGCACGGCAGGATGGTGTCGATCGGGCGAGCCTTGATGGCCGCTTCGCTGACGATCTGCTCGACGGTGACGATCACCGTCCTTGCCGAGCGGGCGATATAGACGTCGGCCGAATTGTCGTGCCAGCCGTCCCGATCGAGTTGCACGTTGCCCAAGCGGTCCGCCTTGTGCGCATGGATGACCGCCACGTCGGGCACGATTCTTTGCACGGCGAGCCAGGCTTCGCCCGTATAGGGATCCTCGATCGGGGTAAGATGCGGATCCGTTTCTGGAAGGTCGGTTCCGAGCCCCGTCCTGGTGGGGAGGAAGGGCAGGCCCATGGCGGTCGCGCGGAAGCGGGCCATCGCGGTGGTCTCGGAGTGCTCGATCACCTTCAGCGCCCCGCTCTCGGCGCGCCGATAGGCGTGGGCCGGGCCGAGGTCGCCGATTCCCACATAGGACGTCTCGACCGCCGAAGCGCAGCCGGCGCCGATCAGGAGGTCGAAATCCATGCCGTTGCTCAAGCCGGCGAGGTGCAGCTTGCGCCGGCCCTGCCGCACGATCTCGGCGACCATCGCCATCGGGTGGCCGCAGCTGGCGTGGCCGCCGATGGCGAGCACGTCGCCGTCCTTTATCAGCGCCGCGGCGTCCTTGAGTGTCGCCGTCTTGTCCGGTGCAGGCACGTCAGTCCTCCAGCTTTACGTAGGTCCCCTCCGGGTCGATGTGGCGCAGGAGGGCGATCGTCTCGGAGCCGGGATAGGGCTCCTGAGCCGGCCCCTCCGGCGGCGCCAAGGGAAACCCGATCTCGGCCTGCAGCGCCTCCATTGTGACGCCGGGAAAAAGGCGCTCCGCGCGCATTCTCAAGGTCTCGGGATCGAAGCCGAGGACCCCCATGTCGGTGATGACGCGGACGGGGCCGGCTCCCGGCAGGCCCGCGACCTCCCGTGCGCCGGGGCCGGTGAGATGGCCGGGCGTGGTGAGGTAATTGAGCCTTTCGACGAAACGCCGCTTTCCGGTGCGGGCGATGATCACGGTGCGCGCCGCCATCGAGGCGATGTCATTGGCCCCGCCGGAGCCCGGCAGCCGCACTTCTGGCCGGCGATAGGCGCCTATGGCCGTCGAGTTGAGGTTGCCGTAGGCATCGATCTCGGCCGTGCCGAGGAAGCCGATGTCGACCTTGCCCTGCTGGAGGAGCGACAGGGCGGCGCGCGTGCCCCTGATGGCGGTCGCGCCATAAGCCAGACGGTACTCGCCCACGCCCGTCGCAAGCTCGAGGGGAGCCGGGTCGATGATCCCGGATTCGAACACCAGCGTGACGTCCGGCGCGTGCGTCGCCTTCGCAAGATAGGCGGCCACCATGGGAAGGCCGGTGCCGATGAAGGCCACTTCGCCGTTGCCGATTTCGCGGGCGGCGGCCGCCGCCATAAGCGCGTCCCTGCTCATGACTTGTCCTCCGCCGGGCGGTAGCCGAGCACCGGATCGGTGCGCAGCGCCAGCAGCCGCACGATCCCCGCGCGGTCGAGCCAGTCCCAGTGATCGCGCGGGGACCGCACATGCCGGTCGATCCAGGCCTTGCAGGCGGCGGGTTCGCGAGAGGCCTCGTAATAGTCGCGCAGGAAGGGGAGGTCGGGATCGTGATAGCCATAGACCCCTGTCGGCCAGGCGCCGAAGGGGAGATGCACCACGGCGTCGACCATGAGGCCCGGCAGGAGCGTTGCCTCCGGCCGGGCGCGGAAGGTGCTGGACGGCACGATTTCTTCCACGGTCACGATCACCTTTCGCGCCGCGCCCGTCTGCTCCTCGATTACCGAGGAGGCGCCGAAGAGCTGGACGTTGCCCAGCCGATCGGCGCGCGCGGCGTGAATGATCGCGACGTCCGGGTTGAGCGGGGAGGTGACGGTCACGACCCGTCCGTCGGGAAAGGGAGAGGTCATGGACTGCACCTTGTCCTCCGGCCGCTCGAAGCCTGCGACCGAGACGATGTCCGTGCCGCCTTGAGACAGCACCGGCATGAAGGGGAGGCGCTGGCCGCCCGCAACCAGCCGCATGACCATGCCGAAATGGCTGTGGTCTTCGGTCTCGATCTCCCCCGCCTCGATTGCCTCCGAGAACCGCCGGCAGCGGCCGAAACCTTCGAACATGAAGTTCGAGAACCACGCCCGGCGCAGCATTCCCGCCGCGGCCAGCCATTCGGCCACCCAGCATTCGGCAACGCCCATGATCGATAGATCCTTGCGCCCCTCCGCGATCAGGGCGCGGAAGAAGCCCATCGGCTGATGCGAATGGGCAAAGCCGCCCGCCGTGATTGCGCAGCCGTCCGGAACCAGCGCGAGGGCTTCCTCGAGGGAGACGAGCTTGTCAGGCATTTTCGGCCATCTCGATCCGGCGCTCGCGCGCGCCTGTGATCAGCGCCACGAGATCGTCGCCGGTGACACCGGCCGTGGGCACGTCCCCAACTTTTTCGCCGCGCCTGAGCACGACCACCCGGTCCGCCATTTTCAGGGCCATCGGCATCTGATGCGTGATGAGCAGGATCGCGACACCGTCCTGCTGCAGCCGGCGGACGGCCTCCATGGCGCGCTCGGTCTCCTGCACGCCGAGCGCCGCCGTCGGTTCGTCGAGCATCACCAGCGCGCTTTTCCACAGCTTCGTCCGCGCCAGGGAGACCGCCTGGCGCTGGCCACCCGAAAGACCGGAGACGCTGGCGGCGGCCGGCGGCACGTTGATCGTCAGGCCTCTCAGCGCTTCGCTCGTGCGCCGTGCCATCTCCCGCTTGGCCAGGAAAAGCAGAGGACCCCAGCCGACCGTCTGCTCGCGGCCGAGGAAGACGTTCTCGGAAACCGTGAGATTGTTGCAAAGCCCGAGGTCCTGATAGACCGTCTCGATCCCATGCGCCCGCGCCGCATCGGTGGAGCCGAAGCGAACCTGACGGCCTTCGAACTCGATTTCGCCCGCCGTCGGCTGGATCGCGCCTGAGATCAGCTTGACCAAAGTCGATTTGCCCGCGCCATTGTCGCCGACCAGCGCCACCGTCTCCCCGCGGCGAATATCGAGATCGACGCCGCGCAGCGCGTCCACCGCACCATAGCTCTTCGCCAGCCCGCGGGTGCGCAGAAGCACCGCGCCGACGGTGCGCTTATGGCCTTCGTTCATGCCGTCCTCCCATATGCGCTGCGGTATCGACAGGGGCGCCGCAAGCGGCTAGTTCTTGACAGCGTACCGCATGAAAACGTTTTTATTCTGATAGCTCCAGATGCCAGGACTGTCAACGAGGCCAGCGTGCAGGATCAGAAACGAATTACAATCAAGGATGTCGCCCGCGAGACCGGGCTTGCTCTTTCCACCGTGTCCAACGCTCTGGCGGGAAAGTCGCTGGTGAAGCCCGAAACACGCGCCTATGTCCTGGCGGCGGCGGAGCGCCTCGGCTACCGGGCGTCCATCGTCGCCCGCTCGCTGCGCGCGCAGCGCAGCTTCGCCTTCGGTGTCCTGATCGAGGACGTCGCAAATCCCTCCGCATCCGCCTTCGTGCGCGGCGTCGAGGACGTGGCGCTCGGCGCCGGCTACACCATCCTTCTCGGCAACACCGACGGCGATCTGGAACGGCAGGTCAATGCCATGCGGGCTCTGATCGACCGCCAGGTGGACGGGCTCGTCCTGATTTCCCAGCATCTCGACGACGAGAGGGTCCGCGAGCTTCTGTCGAGGGTCCCGGCGGTGCTGGTTCAGCGGCGCCACCCCCGCGTCACGCTCGACTATGTGGGATCCGACAATGTAGGAGGTCTCAACGAGGCATTGCGCTATGTCTGGCGGATCGGACACCGGCGGGTCGGTTTCGTGACGGGTCCCCTGATGTCGAGCTCGGCCCAGGAGCGCTTGGCCGCTTTCCGGGCGACGGCGGCAGAACTCGGCCTTGCCGATACCGAATCGCTGATCTTTCAGGGCCGCTACAGTTTCGAGATGGGACTGACGGCCGCGGGCTTCTTCTCCGGCCTTCGCGAGCCGCCCAGCTGCATCTTCGCCAGCAACGACGTGAACGCCATCGGCCTCATCCAGGGGTTGTCCGAGCGCGGCATCCAGGTGCCGCGCGATATCTCGGTGGTGGGACTCGACGATATCGAGCTTGCGGCCATCAAGGCCGTCGACCTGACGACCATCCGCCTGGAGAAGCGCGCGATCGGCGCCGCGGCCGCCCGTCTGCTCCTGAAGCGGATCGACGAGCCGGATCGTGCGCCCGAGACGCTTATCCTGCCGACGCAACTCGTCGTGCGCGGCACGACCGCCCCCCTCCACGTCGGCTGAAGTTATGTCTTGACACCACGAGTCTCCTCCCATTAATTCCTAATAGAAACGTTTTTATTTTTATTTTCGCCCATCATTCGAGTCCGTCAAGGCCTTGGAGCCCGCGGACGGTCTCGGCAACGCCGCAAAAGCGGCCGCTTATCCGGGAGGAGAACCATGAAGATAAATTGCAAGCGTGCCATTGCCGTGCTCGGGCTCGTAGCGACGGCGCTGACGTCCGCTCCCGCACACGCACAGGACAAGGAAATTTCGATCGGCGCGCTGATCTATGCGCGGGATTCGCAGTTCTGGCAGCAGGTCGAGCGCGGCATGGCCGACGCCGCCAAGGAATATGGCGTCAGCTTGAATGTCGGCCTGAACCGCCGTCAGCTTGCCACCGAAGCCCAGGTCGTGGAGGACTTCGCCACCCGTGGGGTCGACGCGATCATCCTGCCGCCGCTCGACACGCAGGCTTCGGTCGCGGCCGTCAAGCGGGCCGCCGAACGCGGCATCGTCGTCGTCGATTACGACACCAGGCTTGCCGATCCCGATGTCGCCAGCCATACGATCGGCGTCGACAGCTTCGATCTCGCCGCGACCGTGGCGGGCAAGATGCGCGAGGAGCTCGACGCAGCCGGAGGCGGCAAGATCGCGCTGATCACCCTGCCGCCGACCAATCCCAACATGCAGACCCGGCTCAAAGGCGCGATGTCGAAGCTCGAGGGCGAGGGGATCGAGGTGGTCAACGAGATCGCCGCGGCAACGCCGGAGCAGGGGGCCACCGCGCTTGAGATGATCCTGCAGCGCACCCCCGACGTGGCCGCGGTCTGGGCGTCGAATTCCGGTTCGCTGTCGGGTGCCGCAGCGGCCGCCCGTTGCACCGAGAGCGATGTGAAGCTCTTCGGCGTCGACATGAGCCAGGAACTGGCTGAGGCCATGCTGGACCCCGACGGCAACGTGCATGCCGTATCCGACCAGCAGCCTTACCGCATCGGCTTCGCCGCGGTCGAGACCGCTGCCAAGAGCGTGCGCGGCGAAAACCCTCCGCGCGAGGTGAAGGTCGACGTGCGGCTCTACAGCCGTGACGATCCGCAGGGCGTCCAGTCCTATCTCGATCTGGTGAAATCGCTGGCGCAATAAGCGCATCCTCCCGGCAACAGGGCGGTCCTGCGGGTGCTTGCAGGGGCGCTCCGTGCCCTCCTTCGCAGGGCTTGTCGTCTATCGTGAACAGCAGGGAAGCGGCCTCCATGACAGGAAGCTCCGAAATCATGCAAAAGCCCCGGGCCGGGCATTACGCCTTGAACCTGGCTGCCTGGCGGGCTGAAATCGGCGTCGCGATCGCGCTTGTTGCGCTGGTCGCGGTATTCTCGGCGACCGCCCAGAATTTTCTCTCCGTCGAGAACTTCGTCACCCTCCTGCAGCAGACCTCGGTCATTGCGATCATCGCCGTGGGCATGACGATGGTGATCGTCACCGGCGAGATCGATCTGTCGGTCGGCGCACAGGTGGGCCTGGCCGGAACGCTGTTTGCCGTCTTCACGGTGCAGGCAGGCATTCCAATCGCGCTCTCGGCGCTGATCGTCCTCGCATTCGCCGCGCTGGTGGGCATGTTCACGGGCGTGCTGAGGGTGGTCTGGGGCATACCCACCTTCATCACCACGCTCGGCCTGCTCTCGGCACTGCGCGGCATGGCGTTTTACGTCAGCGACGGCCTGACCATCGGGCCGATGCCGCGCTTCCTGGAGACGGTCTGGTACGGCGAGCTGTTCGGCCTGCCGTTCCCGGTGTGGATCATGGCGGTGGTCATCGCCATCGGCTGGATCGTTCTGTCCAGCATGCCTTTCGGCCGGCACCTCTATGCCATCGGCGGGGACGCGGAAACGGCGCGCCGCTACGGGGTCAAGGTCGGCCGGCTCAGGATCACGGTGATGGTCATCGTCCAGGTGCTCGCGGCACTTGGCGGGATGATGCTCGTGGGGCGCCTCAACGCAGGCAGCCCGACGGTCGGCGAGCTGATGGAGCTCGACGTCATCGCGGCCGTCATCGTCGGCGGCACGGTCCTGTCCGGCGGCAAGGGCCGCATCATCGGCACGGTGCTCGGCGTCTTCTTCGTCGCCGTGCTGCGCAACGGGCTCGTGCTGAACGGCATCGATCCCGTCATCTTCCTCATCGCCCAGGGACTGGTGATCATCCTCGCCGTCTGGTGGTCGATGCTGCGCAAGTGAGGTTCTCCCCATGCCGTCCAAGCTGATCTCCCCCGCAGAAGCCGCTCGGAGCGTGCCCGACGGAGCCCGCATCGCCTTCGGCGGCTTCGCCGTCTACCAAAAGCCCATGGGCTTCGTGCGCGAGCTCGTGCGCCAGGGGCGGAAGGCGCTGACCGTGGTCGGCTCGGCCCAGTCATACGAGGTCGATCTCCTGGCGGCGGTAGGCGCTGTCGACGTGGTGGAAACCTCCTATGTGGGGCTCGAGGCGTTCGGCCTGGCGCGGCAGTTCCGCCGCGCAGTGGAGGCCGGGCGGGTGCGCGTCGTCGACTATCCCGAGATGGTGAGCTGGGACCGCTTCCGCGCGAACCAGGAAAATCTGCCCTTCTGGCCCGTGCCCTTCCTCGGCGGGCTAGACATCGTTTCCACGAACCCTTCCATCCGCAAGTTCGACTGTCCCCTTACCGGGCGCGTCATGTATGCGGTGCCGGCGGCCAATCCCGATGTGGTGGTGATCCACGCGCTGGCCGCCGATGAACGCGGAAATGTGGTGATTCCCGCAAAGCATCTCCTGCCCCAGTCCAACGACGTCCTGATGGCGCGCTCCTGCGACCGGGTGATCGTGACCGCGGAGAAGATCGTCGACAATGCCTTCATCCGCCGGCACGCCAACCAAGTGCAGATCCCTTCCTACCGCGTCGAAGCGGTGGTGGAGATGCCATGGGGCGCGCACCCGACGCCGGCGCTCGGCGCCTATAACGCCGACCGGCAGGCCTATGCCGACTGGGTCGCGGCCGCCGAAAGCGAGGATGCGCTCGCCGCCTGGCTCGACATGCATGTGCGGGTCGCCGGCAACGATGCCTATCTGGACGCGATCGGCGGCGCGCGCCTGGCGAAGCTCATCGATATGGGAGACCTGACGTGACCGCCGAACGCGCTGCCGCCGACATGGCCCCTGCGACGCTTTACGAAACGCTGGCTTCTGTCCTGGCGGCCGACATGGCCGATCGCGAGGTCGGTTTCACCGGCCTTCTGACCGGCGAGGCGGCGGCGGTATGGGGCACGGGCATTCCCGTCGTGGCGATGGAACTTGCCCGCCGGACGCACGCGCCCGACCTGACGATGCTGCTTGCCGGCTGCTATCACAATCCCGATCTTTCCAGCCTCGACCGCATGCCGGATTGCGAGCACGACGCACAATTGCGCGACCTGCCGGCCGAGGCGAGGACGCGGGACTATCCCGGCCAATGGGCGCTGAAGCGCGGAGACGTGACCTTCGGCTTTTCCTCGGCCGTTCAGGTGGATCGGGTGGGCAACATCAACTCGGTCTGCATAGGCCCGCACGACCGGCCGAAAGTCCGGCTCGTCGGTCCCATCCTGCAGCCCGAACACATGGCCTGCTTCCGCCGCGAATACGTGATGATGCCCCGCCACGAGGCGAGGGTCTTCGTCGACAAGGTCGATTTCGTCTCTGGCGTCGGCTTCCCCGGCGGCCGCAGGGGTCGCGAGGCGCTCGGCATTGAATGGGGCGGCCCGCGCTTCGTGATGACCCCGCTCTGCATCTTCGATTTCGACGAAGATGCCGGCCGGATGAAGGTGCGCTCGATCCACGCCGGCGTGGATGAGGAGACGCTGCGCGCCGCAACGGGCTTCGACCTTGGCCCGCTGGACGACGTGCCCGTCACGCCGGCGCCGGGCCCGGACACGCTGAATCTGATCCGCGAGATCATAGACCGGCGCGGTCTCCTCTTGCCCAAACCAGGCGGGGCCGACGAAGCCCCGAAAACCGGAGTTGTGAAATGAATTCCCAGACCGCAAGCGCTGCTGCCACGGGCGCCAACACGACCGGCGCGCATGTCTTCGCCGCCGCGTTGAAGCGTCATGGAGTCGAGGTCATTTTCGGCCAGTCGATTCCTTCGGCGCTTTTTCTCGCAGCGCCGGAATACGGTATCCGCCAGATCGGCTATCGCACCGAGAACGCCGGGGCGGCAATGGCCGACGCTTATGCCCGCGTCAGCCGCAAGGTGCCTGTGGTGACCGGACAGAACGGCCCCGCCGCGACCCTGCTGGTGGCGGGACTGGCGGAGGCGCTGAAGGCATCCATCCCCGTGGTTGCCATCGTCCAGGACGTTCACCGCAAGATGACCGACCGCAATGCGTTCCAGGAGCTCGATCATCTCGATCTCTTCAAGGGCGTGGCAAAGTGGATCAGGCGGGTCAGCGAGGCGGAGCGGATCGACGACTATATCGATATGGCCTTCACCGCCGCGGCCTCGGGACGCCCGGGCCCTGCCGTCCTGATTGCGCCGATCGATCTGTTCGACGAGACCGTTGGGGGAGCGGGGCATGCGCGCCAGGCAAGCCTGGGCCACTTTCCGCTCGATCGCCCGGGCGCCGATCCCGCGGCGATAGCCCAGGCGGCCGATCTGCTTGCCGGCGCACGGGCGCCACTGATCATTGCCGGCGGCGGCATCCATGTCTCCGACGCCGCAGAGGCATTGGCGGCTTTGCAGGAATCGGCGTCTCTGCCGGTCGCGACCACTTCGATGGGCAAGGGCGCGGTCAGCGAGACGCATCCCCTGAGCGTCGGGCCGGTCGGCTATTTCATGGGCACGCGCGGGCGCACCAAGTTCCTCCGTTCCATGGTGGAGGAAGCCGACGTCGTACTCCTGGTCGGCAACCGGACGAACCAGAACGGCACCGACAGCTGGGAGCTCTATCCAAGGCGCGCGCGCTATATCCAGATCGACATCGATCCGCAGGAGATCGGCCGCAACTACGAGGCCGAGGTGCGTATCGTGGCGGATGCCAGGCTTGCGCTCGAGGCGCTCACCGAGGCCATGAGCGCGCGCGATCTGTCGCGCAGACATAAGGAGCGCCCAAGCGTCGAGAGCGCCATCGCGGCAGGCCGGCGCGCGCACGCGCAGGAAGTGGAAAGCGTCGTCGATATGGACATGGCTCCGGTTCGGCCCGAGCGCCTGATGCGCGATCTGAATTCCGTGCTGCGCCCGGACGACATCGTCGTGGCGGACGCCAGTTACTCCTCTGTCTGGGTGGCTAATTTCCTGGA
This sequence comes from Chelativorans sp. AA-79, assembly GCF_029457495.1. Classification (NCBI taxonomy): domain Bacteria; kingdom Pseudomonadati; phylum Pseudomonadota; class Alphaproteobacteria; order Hyphomicrobiales; family Phyllobacteriaceae; genus Chelativorans; species Chelativorans sp. AA-79. The sequence continues at coordinate 2,885,666 of NZ_CP120361.1, read as the reverse complement.
AGCGCAGAGGGCAGGGCAACGCTTCGTCACCCCGCGCGGCCTCGCCGGCCTCGGCTGGGGGCTTCCCTTTGCGCTCGGGGCAAAGGCGGCGCATCCGGGCGCGCGGGTCGTGGGTCTCGTCGGCGATGGCGGCTTCGCACATGTCTGGTCCGAACTCGAGACGTCGCGGCGCATGGGGCTCGGCGTCACCTTGATCGTGCTGAACAACCAGATCCTCGGCTACCAGAAGCACGCCGAGAAGGTGATCTGGGGTGCCCACAGCGATGTCTGCGACTTCACCGCGGTCGACCACGCCGCCATCGCGCGCGCCTGCGGGGTGGAGGGCGTCAGGATCGAGGATCCGCACGCTTTCCTGCCAGCGTTGAAGACCGCGATGTCCTCCAGCAAGACGACGGTGATCGACGTCGTCACGGATGAAAGGGCATATCCGCCGGTCACCATTTTCGAAGGCAGCAGGCGACTGGATTACTAGGCGAGGATCAAATGAAAAAGCTGATCAACGATCCATCCCACTACGTCGAGGAGATGCTCGCCGGCCTAGTGGCGGCTCACCCCGAGCTGACGCTGGGTGGTGAAAGCGGCCGATGCGTTTCGCGCGCGCACCCTGCGGCGGAGGGCAAGGTCGGCATTGCCACCGGCGGGGGTTCCGGCCATCTGCCGCTCTTCACGGGCTATGTGGGGGACGGTCTGCTCGATGCCTGCGCGGTCGGAAACGTTTTCGAGGGACCGAACGTCCAGAGCTGTATCGACGCCATACGCGCGGCAAATCGCGGCGCCGGCGTGCTGTGCCTCTACGGCAATTACGGCGGCGACCGGATGAACTTCGACATGGCTACCGAGATGACCGGACTGGAAGGCATCGACTGCGAGACCGTGCTGGGGGCGGACGACGTGGCAAGCGCGGGGCAGGAAGAAGCCGACAAGCGGCGCGGCGTCGCCGGCATCGTCCTGCTCTACAAGGCGGCGGGCGCGGCCGCAGCCGAGGATCGCAGCTTGGCCGAGGTCGCGGCGGTGGCGCGCAAGGCCGGCGCGGCCACGCGGTCGATGGGCGTCGCCCTGTCGCCGTGCAGGGTGCCCACAGCCGAAGCCCCGAATTTCGAGATCCCGGAAGATCAGATGGAAATGGGAATGGGCATCCACGGCGAACCCGGTATCTGGCGCGCGCCCGTCGCCAGGGCGGATGCGGTTGCCGACGAGCTCTTCGACCGCATCATGGCGGAACTCGCACCGGGCCGAGGCGGCCGCGTGGTGCCGCTGCTCAACGGGCTCGGCGCAACCCCGCTGGAGGAGCTCTATATCCTGTGGCGGCGGATCTCGATGCGGCTGAAGGATGCCGGGCTGCAGGCGGTCAGTCCCATGGTCGGCAATTACGTCACATCCATGGAGATGGCGGGCGCTTCCCTATCGATCATGACGCTCGACAGCGAGCTCGAGGCTCTGATCCGCGCGCCGGCCGCTTGTCCGTTCTGGAGGGTCGCCGCGTGAGCATATCTGCCGCCGGTCTCGCAGGGTTCATCGCAAGCCTCGATGTGGCCATTGCACGCGAGGAGCAAAGGCTCAACGCGGCCGATGGCAAGCTGGGCGACGGCGACACCGGATCGATGCTGCGCCGGGTGATCCAGGCAATGGCGGCTGCAAATGTGGAAGCGGCGTCCGGGCTGTCGGAAGCGGCCATGCGCCTCGCGCAGGCGGCCATGAAGGAGACCGGATCGAGCCTCGGAACGCTCGTGGCGACTGCCGCCACGACCCTGGCCAAGGAGGCCAAGGCGGCCGAGGACAAGCTCGACACCGCCGACTTGGGCCGCGTTGTCGCGGCCATACGCGATGCGGTGGCGGCCCGCGGCAAAGCCGCGCCCGGCGACAAGACGGTCGTCGACAGCGTTGCGGCCATCGCCCGGGCGCTCGAGGAAGGACCCGCCACGCGCGCCACGGCGGCCGCTGCCGCGAGAGCTGTGCTCGATGAGTTCCGCGACAGACCGTGCCGGATCGGGCGCGCCAGGAGGTTTTCCGAACGCAGCAAGGGAGAGGACGATCCAGGAATGCTCGCAGTGGCCTTGCTGCTGGACGATAAGGAGATGGAAAATGACGGTTAAGCACATGATGCCTCCGCGCGATGCGTGTGACAGCATCCCGCAACCGCAGCCTTGGCGTGATCTCACCGATCCGCGTCGCGCGGCCCATGTGGACGATCTCGAGGCCGGCCTCAAGGAACCGATCTTTGAGAACCTCGAGATCCCGGAGGAATTCGGACCGGTGACGGTCACCATCGACGACCACAAGATCAAGCGCTTCGCCTTCACCCAGGACGACTACAACCCCTGGACGCTCGCTGCGAGCCCGTTCGACCGCCGACGCATCGGCCACGCATGCCTCCTGGGCAATGATCTGGTGCAGCTCTTCACACTGAAATATGCCGGTTCCAAGACCGTGGGCTTCCACACCGAGGAGCAGATGTGGTTCGACAGCCCGGTCTATCTGGGCGAACGGGTGACCCTCTCGGGCTCGTATGTCGAGGCTTGTGAGCGGCGAGGGCAGGGCTATGTGGTCATGGAAGCCCGGGCGGTGGGTGAGGATGGGCGTTCGATCGTCCGCCACCGTGGCGTGGAGATCCTGCGCACCGTTCCCGGCACCCTCGCCGGACGCGGCAGCAGCACGCCCGAACGCAAGGTGAGCGGCGAAGTACCGCCCGACGCACGTGTTGTGCAGAGCTTCGGCAGCGACAGCCGTCCCGGCGACGTCCTCGCCGCGCTCCACAAGGTCATTACGGCGGAGCAGGCGGCCGTCTTCTCCCGGATCGGCGAATATGTCCGCAACATACACAGCGATTTCCTGATCGCACGCGAGGGCAAGCTTCGGGTGCCGATCGTGCAGGGCCAGCAGCAGGTGGGCGTCCTCGGTGAATGCCTGACGCGCGCCTTCGGACAGCACTGGTTCACCAAAGGTTGGCTGCGGGTGAAGTTCGTAAACACGCTCGAGGTGTTTGATCCAATCACAGCGACGGCTTTCGTCACCGGCGTAGAGAGCGTCGAGGAAGGCAAGCGTATCGACGCCGAGGTTTGGATCCGGCGCCGGTCCGACGGCAAGCTCACCACCGTTGGTTGGGCAAGCTGTGAGGTGCCGAACTGACGGCACGTCGCCGCATAGCGCGGCGATCGTTTGGGCGCATTGCCAGCGGCCGCGAACGCCATAGTCACCACCAGACATTCCGGTGGCATTCGCCGGGCAGGCACCGGGCTCGCCATCTTTGTAATGGGAAGCATGGCAGGCCCGGCCGTCGCTCAGACCTACAATATCCGGCTCTCGAACCTCTATCCGGAAAACCACCCCATGTGCGTCCAGGCGCACAATTTTGCAAAATTCGTCGATGAAGGCACCAATGGCGATGTCCGCGTGGAGGTTTTTTGCAACAACCAACTCGGCAACGAACGGAAAGCGTCCGAAGGGGTCCGTCGCGGTTCGATTGAGATGGTCATGAGCGGAGGCGGCGGCCTCGGCCGCTTCGTGCCCGAGTTCTACACGCTCGAGCTGCCATTCCTTATCCGGAAACCCGTGACATCAACGCCCTTGCCAACATGCGAGGTTACGAGATCCTCGGCTTTGGCTATGAGGGCCCGCACAGCATCAACTCCGTCAAATCTTTCAATACGCTCGCGGAGCTGCAGAACTACAAGCTGCGCGTTCCGGAGGCGCCGCTTTATGTGGGCATGGCAAAGGCCTTGGGCGCGATACCCACACCCACGGCCTTCACCGAGGCCTACACATCGCTGCAAACCGGCGTTGCCGATGGTATGGAGTCCGGCCCCAGCACGACCTTGACCTGCTCCCCTGAGATGTTCCCGATTTTGGGTTAGCCTGTTCCTCAACAAAAGGAGACAGGCAATGAAACGATCACGGTTCTCGGAGGAACAGATCATCGGCATTCTGAAGGAGCATCAGGCGGGCATGACGGCCAGCGAGTTGTGCCGCAAGCATGGCATCTCGGATGCGACCTTCTACACCTGGCGCAAGAAGTATGGCGGCATGGAGGTGTCGGAGGCCAAACGGCTGAAGGCGCTGGAGGAGGAGAATGCACGCCTGAAGAAGCTTCTGGCGGAGTCAATGATGGATGTGTCGACGCTCCGCGAGATGCTGACAAAAAACTTCTGACGCCCGGCTCGAGGAGGAATGCCGTGAGTTGGGCAGTCGAGAAGACGAGCTACTCGCAGCGGCGGGCGTGCGACCTGGTTGGCATTGCGCCGCGCGTCTACCGATACATATCCAGCCGGCCGGACGATGCTGCTCTGCGAGAACGTTTGCGGGAGCTGTCATCGGAGCGACGGCGGTTCGGCTACCGCCGCCTGCACCTGCTTTGAAGCGGGAGGGCGTCGCGGTGAACTGGAAGAAGCTCTACCGGATTTACAAGGAAGAGCGGCTGACGGTCCGAAAACGCGGCGGCCGCAAACGGGCTCTGGGCACAAGAGCACCGATGGCCATCCCGCAGGATCCAAACCAGAGATGGAGCCTCGACTTCGTGTCGGACACGTTGGTTGACGGACGCCGCTTCCGCATCCTGTGCGTGATCGACGACTTCAGCCGGGAATGCCTGGCGACGGTGGTCGATAACTCGATCTCGGGCGAACGTGTCGCACGCGAACTGGATGCGATCGCCGAACGGCGTGGCTACCCCTGCATGGTTGTCCGCGACAACGGCACGGAGCTGACGTCAAACGCCATGCTCGCCTGGCAGCAGGATCGCGGCGTCGAATGGCACTACATCGCGCCGGGAAAACCAATGCAGAACGGCTTCGTGGAAAGCTTCAATGGCCGGCTAAGGGATGAGTGTCTCAATGAGCATTTATTCCGCAGCTACCATCATGCCCGCGAGATCATCGAGGCCTGGCGCATCGACTACAATCTGCACCGACCGCACACGAGCCTCGAGGGGCTCACCCCGAACGAATTTGCAACCCGGTCCGCAATGGACCACAACGTGAACAGGGCTAGCCTATGAATGGGTACATTCAGGGGAGCAGGTCAGATGCCATGCATCAAAACCTGCAAGGTTGAGGAGGGGTACCTTTTGATGGTTGCCATCCTTGCGGCGCGGATCTTTCCTGTCACGGACGACGACAATCCGCTTCTTCAGATCGACGTCTTCCCACTCGATCTTGCAGATCTCTTCCTGACACATGGCCGTGGCGATCGCAAAGCGGACGATCCGACCCATCGGAATGATCGCGTTGGTCTTATTGTCGAAGTAATCGAGCAGCGCATCGATCTCGTCTTCGGTAGGGCGCCGATCTCGCTCGAATGACCGGCCGACGAGGCCAAGCCGGGTGAGGGCGGTGCGGGCAGCAAGGCGGACGCTTTCGGTGTCGACCGAAATGCCGTGAATTGCCGCCGCGTGCGTGAGCACCGTTCGGAGGTATGAAAGGTCCACGGCGAGCGTTACGGGTCCGGCCCCTTGTTTGGCGCGTTGTTGCCCATATTTGATGACTGCTGCGCGATCGAGACGCTTGATCCGGGTCGCACCCAGATCACGCTTGAGGGCATCCATTACCGCCTGCTTGGATCGGCGAAGGGGCCGCCCAACTTCGTGCAAGTCAGAAACATGAAGATCGATGAGGTCGCCGACCGTCTTCGGATCGCGTATACGCTGATAGGTCGGGTCGCCGCCTAGATCGATTAGACGTTCAGTTTCGACAGCCCATTCGTCGGCGAGCGATTTGAGCCTAAAGGTTTGTGATGCGTACTTGCCCTTCCGACGGACCTGAACACGCCAGCTTCCCTCCTTGGTGCGAATTATTGTTGCCATGGCCGTGCAGTCCTTTCAATCCGTGCGATTTCCGTGCACAGAGAGATCAAACGAGGTACAAACCCGTGCAATTTGGTCAAATTGGTGCACGGTGTTCATGATCTGATCTGGTTGAAATGTATCATAAATCATTGAAAAACCAACAGAAAATATTCGCCGTCGCGCCCATGATGGATTGGACGGACCGGCATTGCCGCTTCTTCCATCGCCAGCTTACGCGGCGCGCGCTGCTCTACACCGAGATGGTGGTGGCGGATGCCGTGATCCATGGCAACCGCGAGCGCTTGCTCGGCTTCGACGAGGCCGAATATCCCGTAGCACTCCAGCTCGGCGGCAGTGAGCCGGCAAAGCTTGCCGAGGCCGCTCGGATCGGAGCCGCCTTCGGCTATGACGAGATCAATCTCAATGTCGGCTGTCCCTCGGACCGGGTGCAGTCGGGCACCTTCGGCGCCTGCCTCATGAAAGTGCCTGACCTTGTCGGAGCCTGCGTTGCGGCGATGAAGGAGAGCGTGGCCATACCGGTCACCGTGAAATGCCGTATAGGGGTGGACGATCAGAATCCCGAGGAGGCGCTGGACCGCCTCGCCGACGCGGTGTTTTCCGCCGGTGCGGACGCGCTTTGGGTGCATGCGCGCAAGGCGTGGCTGCAGGGGCTGAGCCCGCGCGAGAACCGGGACATTCCGCCGCTCGATTACGGCCGCGTCTACCGGCTCAAGGAGCGCCTTTCCAAAAAGTTCATCGGCATCAATGGCGGCGTCCAGACGATCGATGAAGCCGCCACGCATCTTGCCCACGTGGACGGCGTGATGCTCGGGCGTTCCGCTTATCACACGCCCGGTATTCTCGCGGCCGTCGATGCCCGCATCTACGGCGAGGCGGAGCGGGCTCCGATGCTGCCCGACGTCGTGGACGCCATGGCCGCCTATGCCGCGCGACACATCGAGCAGGGCGGGAAGCTTTCCCACGTGACACGCCACATGACGGGCCTCTTCCACGGCCGGGGAGGGGCAAGGCGCTTCCGGCAGATCCTATCCACTGATGCGACACGGCCCGGCGCGGGACCGGAGGTCCTGCATCGGGCGTTCCTGGAGGTCGCCCCCGGCGCGCAGGACGAAGCGGCCTGACCCATCCTGGGCTAATCCGTCAGGATCAGCCGGTCGCCTCGCATCTCGAAGCTCGAGAGGCCGCTCAGGAACTGCATTCCGAGAAGGCTCTGGTCGAGCTGGCCGGGCTCGGCCACGAGGATCGGCACGCCGTCGCGCTCGATCGAGCCGATGCGCAGCGAATCGAGGCTGGCGCGCGCCGCCATCGCGCGGCCGTTTGCCGTCATGACCGGCGTTGCATAGACGAGAGCGCCCGTATCGATACCCGCCCTGACGGCATCCCGGGCCGTCAGGGCGGTCGTCGTTGCCCCGGTATCCACGACGGCGCGGATCGTCGTGCCGTTTGCCTGCATCCGCACCTCGAAATGGCCGTTGGCCGCCTTGTCGATCATGACGGCGGCCCGCGACGAGTCGCTGATGCTCATCGGGCTTCCCGGAATAAGGCCGGCGGTGAGCCGGCTCGCCACGTCCTGGAGTTCGTAGCGGTACTGATAGCCCGTCATAAGGACGAGAAGGATCAGGAGCCAGTAGGCGAGGTCGCGCGCGGTGTTGCGAAAACGGGTGCGTGCGCCGAAAAGGCCGACGATGAGCACGGCCGCCCAGAGGCTGAGATAGAGCATGGAGGCGAAGGAATCATTCGCCATGCCAAAGACGGTGCCGCTGTCATGGTTGGCGACGAGAAGTCCCACACCCGCCGCCATGACCGCGATGGCGATCCAGAAGAGCCCCATGATTTAAGCCCTTTCGGCCCGCTCGCGCGCGAGCCGCGCACGCCGGGTTTCCCGCCGCGGCCTGCGCTCCACCGTCGCCAGGCGCGCCGGCAGCGTTTCCATCACCATCCGGCGGTCCGCCGGCGTCATGGTGAGCCAGGCGGCAATCTCTCCGCGTGTGCGGCCGCAACCGAAACAGTAGCCCGATTTCTCGTCGATCGAGCAGATCAGGATGCAGGGGGATTCGATTGCCGTCATGCGAAAAAGTCCTTTGCCTGCACATGGGTGCCGCGACGGGCGGACGCAAGGCGCGCCATTGCCATGCGCATGTCGAGCCGTTATGCCCGGCCCCGCGCTAGGAGACAATCGGGACAATCACATGACGAGCGGCCTACCTTTCGACGATATCCGCAACCTGATTGCCGGCCTTCCGGCGCTGGACGAGGCGGCAGCTGCGCGCGCACGCGAGGCCCTTCCCGCCGGGGGCGGATCGCTCGGACGCCTGGCGGAGATCATCGAGTGGCTGGCGGCCGTCGCCGGGCATGCGCCGGCGCGCGTGGCAAGGCCCACGATCGCGCTCTTCGCCGCCTCGCATGCCGTGTCACGCCGGCTTGGCACTGCAGATCCGGTGGGTGAGGCGCAGGCGCACGTGGAGGCGATCGCGGCAGGCGCCGCACCCGTCAGCCATCTCTGCGCGAGCAGCAATCTCGGACTCAACGTCTTCGATCTCGCACTCGAAATGCCGGTGGAGGATTTCTCGACGGGCCCCGCGCTCGACGAGCGGGCGGCAGCCGCCACCATGGCTTTCGGCATGGAAGCGGTGGCGACCGGTGCCGACCTGATCTGTCTGGGCACGGTGGACCGCGCCGGCGACCTCTCGGCCATGGCGCTCATCAGCGCCTTGTCCGATCAGACTGGCGCCGAATGGGCCGAGGCGGGGCAGGGGAGTCGCGCGATCACCCAACAGGCAATGGAACTGCATCGCGGCCATCTGGGAGATCCGCTGGAAGCGATGCGGCGGCTTGCCGGCCGCGAGATCGCCGCGCTGGCAGGCGCCATCCTCGCCGCGCGCACGCAAAAGGTGGCCGTGATCCTCGACGGGCTTGCTGCCACGGCCGCGGGCGCCGCGCTTCACGCGCTCAACCAGGAGGCGCTGGACCATTGCCTGCTAGCTTCGGCGGTCTCGGACGCTCATCGGGAAGCGGCAGCGGCGATCGGCCTGCGGCCCCTTCTCAATCTCGACGGCGCGACGGATGGCGGGATGGCGGCCGCACTTGCAGCCGGCCTCGTGCGTGCGGCGGGGGACATGTCCGTGGGGCTGGCAGAGGTCCGCGCCCGCAGCCGGAAAGCGTAGGCTTCAGCCGACCGCGCGCTTTGCCGGATGCTTCGGGGCGGCAGGAACCTTCTCCATCACGCGGCTGCGCGGGAAGGCGACGATTCCCTCCGTGCCCTCGCGCAGCTTGGATTTGAGCTTCAGCACGCCTCCGTGGAGGTTCGCCAGTCCCTGGACGATCGGCAGGCCGAGACCGGTGCCTTGTTCGGCGCCCTTGATGGCGATCGAGCCCTGGCCGAAAGCCGACAGCACGACGGGCATTTCGTCTTCCGGAATGCCGGGCCCATTGTCCTTGACGGAGATGTACTGCCCACCGCCCGCCGTCCAGCCCACCCGCACCAGTATTTCGCCGCCCGAAGGTGTGAACTTCACCGCGTTTGAGAGCAGGTTGAGCGTGATCTGGCGCAGGGCGCGCTCGTCGGCGAGCAGGCGGAGAAGGGTGGGTTCGTATTGCTGGGCAAGCGTGATCCCCTTGGCCTTGATTTTCAGCTCCATCATCCGGCAGCACTCCTGCACGATATCGGCCAGTTCGAGCGGCTCTTCGTTGAGCTGGTACCGTCCTGCCTCGATGCGCGAAAGATCGAGGATCTCATTGATGAGTTCGAGCAGGTGCTGGCCCGATTCGTGCACGTCCTTCGCGTACTCGCGATAGGTCTCGTTCTGGATCGGCCCCAGAACCTCCTTGGCCATCACCTCGGAGAAGCCGAGAATTGCGTTGAGGGGAGTGCGCAATTCGTGGCTCATCGATGCCAGGAAGCGGGATTTCGCGAGATTCGCTTCCTCCGCCCGGCGGCGCGCTTCGTCCGATACGGCCTTGGCTGTCTCGAGCTCCGCGATCAGCGCGTCGTTCTCGCTGCGAAAACCGAGAAGATTGACCGCCGCGTGGTTGCGCTGGGAGGCGACGTGGCTGAAGAAGGGCAGGGACAGGATCAGGAGTCCCGCCATGATCGGCTCGACATCCAGCGGAAGCTGGATATAGAGGAACGCATAGGCAGCCACCGGCAGCGCGAAAGTGGCCAGAATGGCGCCATGCAGGGACGAGGCGACCAGCGCGGTAGCAGCGATCATCATCAAGAGGACGATCGCAACGACGACGGGGAAATGGTCGAAGCCGCATCCGCGACAGTCGAGCGAAACGAGATAGGCCCATCCGACGCCGGTCAGGAAGTGCAGGATCAGAAACCAGCTCCGCAGGCCACGTGTACTGATCTCGGCAAGGGCGAGCCGGTCGACCCGCCACGCGAACGAAAAGAGGGAGGCATAGCCGCCAATGATCAAAATGCTCCAGACGAGCATCTCCCTCGCCGGGTTGATCGTCATCCCCACGCCGCCGACGACGAAAAGGAGAAGGAAGATCGCCGGAGCGCTGTCGAGGATGGCCCGCGCGTGGATCTTCAGCATTTCCCGGTCGAAGTCCGGGTTCCCGGCAGCCGCCTGGGAAAGCCTGTTTCGCGTGCGCCGCACGGCCTCGGCCACCTCGCTGTTGCGGTGAGGCTTTCTGCGGTCCACAATGAACTTGTCCGCGATATGGCTTTGGTTCAGCGCCATTGGCTGCTTCGCGTTCCCGGCATCGTTTCACCAAATTTATGCGCGAATGATTAAGAGACCCTTCAGGCAATGCGTGTAAGTCGCCGAAGTCATTGGCGCCGCGCTGCAAAGCCGCGGCCATGGCGTCGGTTGGGAGACGTCGCGCTGGCAGGCGCCATCCTCCTGCTCCTGGCGCTTTCAGTGGCCCGCCTCGACCAGGTGGCGATGCAGCGGCTTTCGGGCTCCGTGACAGTCAATGACGGTGACAGCCTGACACTTCACGGCCAGCGCATCCGTCTGCGCGGGATCGACGCTCCCGAATTTGACCAGGAATGCACGCGAGACGGCCGTTCCTATGCCTGCGGCGAGCGGGCGCGAAGGGCCATGGTCGAGATGACGGGAGCCCGTTCCGTTGTCTGCCAAGGCTGGGAGCGTGACCGCTACGGCCGCCTGCTTGCCCGCTGCGAGGCGGGCGGACGTGACGTTGGGAAGGCGATGGTGGAAGCCGGCTGGGCGGTCTCCTACGGCGACTATGCGGGCGCGGAAGCGGAAGCGCGTGGCACACGAAAGGGACTGTGGGCGGGCGATTTCGATGCCCCGCAGGACTGGCGCCGGCGCCGGCAGGCGCCTGAGGAGGCACGGCATGATTGGATGGCGCTGACCGTGAACTTCCTGAGGCAGTTGCTCGGGATACAACGAACGGAGGAACCGGCATGAAGCTATACGACGGCGGCAGGGCACCCAATCCGCGGCGTGTGCGCGTCTTCCTTGCAGAAAAGGGGGTATCAGTGCCGTTGGTGCCGGTCGATATGGCGGCGATGGAGCACCGCGGCGAGACCATGACGCGGCTGAACCCGCTACAGCGCCTCCCCATCCTGGAACTCGACGACGGCACGGTGCTAACCGAAACCGTCGCCATCTGCCGCTATTTCGAGGAGCTTTCCCCGGAGCCGGCGCTGTTCGGCCGCGGCGCGCTCGGCCGCGCCGTGGTGGAGATGTGGCAAAGGCGCATTGAGTTCGGGCTCTTCGGGGCTGTCGCGGCTGCCTTCCGGCACCTTCATCCGGCGATGCGGGAATGGGAAGTGCCCCAGGTTTCCGAATGGGGCGAGGCAAACAAGCCGAAGGCGCGGGAATTCCTGCACTTTCTCGATAGCGAGCTGGCGGGGCGGCAATTTATTGCAGGCGATGTGCTCAGCATTGCCGATATAACGGGATTCGTGGCTGTCCAGTTCATGAAGCCCGCCCGCATTGAAATGCCGGAAGGGCTCGACCATGTCAGGCGCTGGTATGATGACATCGCCGCAAGACCGAGCGCTTCCGCATAAAGCTGATTTCCTCGACATGCGAATGGACGACACGCTGGAAACGTTGCTGGGCCAGATTCGTGCCTGCCGGCTCTGCCGCGATCGGCCGCAAGGACCATCGCTGCCGCATCAGCCGCGCCCCGTGGTCGTCGCCTCACGCAGCGCGCGTATCCTGATCGTAGGTCAGGCGCCGGGTGCGCGCGTCCACGCATCCGGCCTTCCTTTCGACGACCGGTCGGGCGACCGGCTTCGCGAATGGCTGGGCGTTGGCCGCGAAGAGTTCTACGATCCCGACAAATTCGCGATCGTGCCGATGGGTTTCTGTTTTCCGGGGTATGACGATAAGGGCAGCGATCTACCGCCGCGCCGCGAATGCGCGCCGGCATGGCGCAGCCGATTGATCAGTGAACTGCCGCAGATCGAACTTCTGCTGGCCATCGGCCAGTATGCGCAGGCTTGGCACCTCGGTGGAGAAAGGCGAAAGAGCATGACGGAGACGGTGCGGGACTGGCGCACGATCCTCAACGTCTCGCGCTACCCCCGTGCCTTTCCTCTCCCGCACCCTTCCTGGCGCAACACTGGATGGATTCGCAAGAACCCGTGGTTCGAGGCTGAACTGCTTCCCGCCCTACAGGCTGAAGTGCAGCGGTTTCTCTGATTGAGGTTTCGCGCAATTGGAAAATTGTTCTTGTTTCTGGCGCGAAAGTCATGCATTTTTGGAAAAAATTTCCGATAGAGATGATCCATGGACCGCCTCGACCGAAAGATCCTGCGCCTCCTGCAGGAAAATGCCACCCTTGCGGTGGCCGATGTCGCCAAGAAAGTCGGACTTTCGACCACGCCCTGTTGGCGGCGCATCCAGAAGCTGGAAGAGGAGGGCGTGATCCGCAGGCGGGTGGCGCTGCTGGACCCGGTGAAGGTGAATGCGCGCGTCACCGTCTTCGTGTCGATCCGCACCAATGCGCACAGCCACGAGTGGTTGCGCCGCTTCTCGGAGGTCATCAAGGAATTCCCGGAGGTGGTTGAGTTTTACCGTATGAGCGGCGATGTCGACTATCTCCTGCGCGTCGTGGTGCCCGACATTGCCGCCTATGACGCCTTTTACAAGAGGCTGATCTCTAAGATCGAGATTCGCGACGTGTCCTCGGCCTTCGCCATGGAGCAGATCAAATACACGACTGAACTGCCGCTCGATTATCTCGTGCTCGACAAGGAACCGGCAAGTTCGGCGGCCTGAGACAGTCGGCTAGTCGAATGCGGATGTGTCCAGAAATCTCCACGGCGTTACCGGTTTGTTCAGCGCGGCATTAGGATCGCGCTCCACGGCGGCCTTGCTGATCTTGTACCCGGAGAGAATGACGGCGGTCCCGTCGAGAATGAATAGCTGCGTCTTCTCGAGGCCGGCACTCAGCGTGCCGGTGACGGAAACCGGCTCGTAATTCATGCTCAGCCGGTAAGGCTTCTCGGGCACGACCCGGACCACCTGACTCGCCGGCGGCTGCGCCATGTGGCTGCACGCCCCGCTGCGCGGCACAAGCATGAAGGAATAGACCAGGTCGCCCTCCCGGTCGGCCGGCAGGAGATAGCCCGAAAGCCGGACCGCCCTGCCGGAAAACCGCCTCGTCAGCGCGATGTCGGGCATCTCCGCCGATGGTGCCGCGGTGATCTTCTGCGGCGCGGGCATGTCCTGGCCGGGCGGAACGAGATCGCGCCAGTCGATCTGCAGGCTCGCCGCGTCGGCCGTCCACCCGGCGAGGAGCAGCAGAACCGTGGAGGCGGCGAACCCCGCGGTCGTGTTCATGAGAGCTACCTTTCCAGCCTTGCCAGCAGCGAAGAGGTGTCCCAGCGGCTTCCGCCCATCTGCTGTACTTCCTTGTAGAACTGGTCGACGAGCGCGGTGACGGGCAGCTTTGCGCCGTTGCGGTCGGCCTCCGAAAGGCAGATTTCGAGATCCTTGCGCATCCAGTCGACGGCGAAGCCGAAATCGTACCGGCCGGTACTCATGGTCTGGTGGCGGTTCTCCATCTGCCAGGAGCCGGCTGCTCCCTTGGAGATCACTTCCACCACCTGCTCGATATCGAGGCCGGCCTTCTTGCCGAAATGGATTCCTTCGGCGAGGCCCTGGACCAGGCCGGCGATGCAGATCTGGTTGACCATCTTTGTAAGCTGGCCCGCGCCCGAGGGTCCCATCAGGCCGACCATGCGCGCATAAGAATCGATGACAGGCTTCGCGCGTTCGAAGGCGGCCTTCTCGCCGCCGCACATGACGGTGAGCACGCCGTTCTCCGCGCCGGCCTGACCGCCGGAGACCGGCGCATCGATGAAATCGAAGCCGCGCGTCCCGGCCTCGGCCGCCAGCTCGCGCGCGACTTCCGCGGACGCGGTGGTGTTGTCGACGAAGACCGCTCCCTGCCTCATCGACTGAAAGGCGCCGTCGGGGCCGGTTGTGACGGAGCGCAGGTCGTCGTCATTGCCGACACAGGAGAAGACGAACGCCTTGTCGCGCGCGGCTTCAGCCGGTGTGTGGGCGAGGGCGCCTCCGTGCTCGGCCACCCACTTCTCGGCCTTGGCGGCGGTGCGGTTGTAGACGGTCACGTCGTGGCCGCCACGGTTCTTCAGATGCGCGGCCATCGGATAGCCCATCACGCCAAGTCCGATGAATGCTACCTTTGCCATTCGGCTGTCCTCCATTTCTGTCAACGGTGCAGATGTCGCGTCAGCCGGCCCTCGACGCGGTCGATCGTGATCCGCAGCAACTCGACCATGACGAGATAGATGAGCGCGGCCCAGACATAGGTCTGGAAATCGAAACTGCGCGAAAAGGCACGACGCGTCTCGCCCATCAGGTCATAGACCGTGATGATGGAAACGATGGCCGAACCCTTGATCATGAGGATGACCTCGTTGCCATAGGGGCGGAGCGCCACGAGCAGCGCCTGGGGCAGGATGATCTTGCGCAGCGTCTGCCAGCGCGGGAGCGCAAGGGCCGCCGCTGCCTCCCACTGGCCGCGGCCGACGCTTTCCACCGCGCCGCGCAGGATCTCGGCCTGATAGGCCGCAGTGTTGAGCGTGAAGGCGAAGACAGCGCAAAACCATGCGTCCCTGAAGAAGGTCCATAGCCCGATCGCCTGGAGCTCCGGGCGGAAGGAGCCGAGGCCGTAATAGACGAGAAAGGTCTGGGCGAGAAGCGGCGTGCCGCGGAAGAAATAGACATAGGCATAAGCGAGGGAGGAAACCACACGGTTCTTCGAACGACGGCCGAAGGCGATCGGTATGGAAAGGAGGGCGCCAGCCACAACCGAGACCACCACGAGCTTGATTGTGATCCAGAGGCCGGAGAGATAGTCCGGCGCATAGCGTTGAACGATCTCCGGATTCCAGGAGGAAACCAGGAAATAGACAATCCCTGCGCCCATAAGCGCCCAGAGTCCGAGCAGCGTGAGGCCGGTGATGCGCGCCCCGGTCCATCGCCTCTCTGTCCCCGGCGGAGGGAGGTTGTCGAAATCTTCTACGCCATGGGAAACGCTCATCGCGCCGGCCCGCTCAGGGAAACGCGGCGCTCGATCGCGCTGAACGCAAATGAGGAGAGTACCGCGAGGACGAGATAGATGAGGCAGGCGAGACCGAAGAAGAGGAACGCCTCCTTGGTCACGCGCGCGGCCACGCCGGTCTGGCGCAGGATATCCGCAAGGCCGATGACGGAGACGAGCGAGGTCTCCTTGAGCAGGATAAGCCAGAGATTGGAAAGCCCCGGAAGGGCGAGCCGGATGAGCTGCGGCAGGATGACGAGCCGCATCGTGCACCAGCGGGAGAGCCCGACGGCGTAGGCGCCTTCATACTGGCCCTGCGGGATGGCGCGGAACGCCGAGACGAAGACCTCGCTCGCATAGGCGGAAAAGACGGCTCCGAGCGCCACCATGCCAGCCACGAAAGCGTTGATCTCGATGGTGACGCCGGTGCCGGCGAGCCGCATCACCTGCTGAACGGCGATCTGCGCGCCATAGAAGACCAGAAAGAGCGTCAACAGCTCCGGCAGACCACGGAAGATGGTGGTGTAAATGTTCGCCGCAAGTCGAAGCGCGGAATCGGCAGAAATCTTTCCAAGTGCCACCGCGAAACCCACGGCAAGCCCGAAAGGCAAGGTGGCAAGGGCAAGGAAGACGGTGACGAGCACGCCGCTCGCGATCTCGTCGCTCCATCCCTCGGGGCCGAAGCTCAGGAAGGTCAGAATGCCGTCCATCTCCCGATCGCGCCCCTGCTGTCTCCGGTTTTGAAAGAGCAATTGCCGGCATGCCGGACCGCCCGGAATCGCTGCGCGCCGTTGAACTGCGCATACCCGGCCATGTCAAGCGGCGGGATTTCTCCCGCCGCGAAGGCTTACGCCGCCAGCGTGGCCCTCAGCCGCCATAGACATCGAAATCAAAGTACCTGTCGTTGATTTCCTCGTACGTTCCGTTTTCGCGGATGGCCTGGATCGCGGCGTTGAACTTCTCACGCAGTTCGTCCTCGCCCTTGCGGATGGCGATGCCGATGCCCTCGCCGTAGATTTCCTCGACGGGCGGCAGCGTGCCGAGCACCTTGCAGCACTCACCGTCAGGCGTCTTCAGCCAGTCCTGCAGCACGATCACGTCGTCGATGACGGCGTCAAGCCGGCCGTTCACCATGTCGAGCTTATATTCCTCGGCGGTGGGATAGACCCTGACCTCGCTGTCGGGAAAGGTCGCCTCGGCGAAATTGGCATGCGTTGTGGAACCCTGGGCGCCGATCACCTTGCCGGCGAGGTCCTCCTTCGTCACGCCGGTGATGTCGGACTCCTTCGACACCACGAGCGCCGGCGGCGTGTTGTAGTATTTCTCCGTAAAGTCGACCTGCTGCTTGCGTTCGTCGGTGATGGACATGGAGGCGATTATGGCGTCGAACTTGCCGGCCTGCAGCGCCGGGATCATGCCGTCCCAATCCTGGGTGACAAATTCGCATTCGGCGTTCATCTCCTCGCACAGCGCCCGGGCGATATCGACATCGAAGCCTTCCAGCTTGCCGTCCGACGTCAGATAGTTGAAAGGCGGGTAGGCGCCCTCGGTGCCGATCTTGATCTGCATCTTCTCCTGGGCCTGGGCCGCACCGACGGTGAGCGCCAGGAACGCTGCCGAAAGACCGAGTGCAATACGCCGTTTGATACGCATCATGTTCCTCTCTGTTATTGTGCCCGGCCATCTGTGAGGATGCCGTGGCCTGAAGGGGATATTCCCACCCTTCGTGGAGGAATTGCAACCTTGAAGCTTTGCAATTGCCTGCTTTTCACTTTGCGTGGAGAGCGCAGCGCCCGGCGACGAAGTCCGCGATCGCCGCGATGTCGTCCAGGGCGAAATGTGGAAGGTCGCTCTCCACCGGGTGATCGCTGGCAATTGCGGCGATGCCGGGCACCAGGTCGGCGAGCGGCGCCCGGTCCTTGGCGGCGAGCCTCCTGCATTCGATCTTCGGATGCGACGCCGTCTTGAAGCCCTCGACGAGCACGAGAGCGCAGGGGGAAAGCCGCGCCAGGATGTCCGGCAGGCCCGGCTCGTCCTCGCCACGCAGCTCATGCATGATGGCCCAGCGGCGGCTGGATACGATCGCCGTCTCCGTCGCACCCGCCTCCCTGTGGCGGAACGAGTCCGTGCCCGGCTGGTCGATGTCGAAGGCGTGATGCGCGTGCTTTATCGTAGCCACGCGCAAGCCGCGCCGCGCAAACTCGGCGACGAGCCGCTCGGTCAGCGTGGTCTTGCCCGAATTTTTCCAGCCGGTGATGCCGAACACCGCAGTCATCGCTTGCTCCCCGCCGCAATCCGCTCCGCAGCATCCAGATCTTGCTTCGTATTGATGTTGAAGAAGGGATCGACGCCACCTTCGATGGAAAAGTCCACCACAATCGGCTCGTCCCGCCCGCCGGCATAGCTGCGCATGGAAGCTGCACCATTGGTCCGCAAAAACGCCTCCAGGTCATCGGCCAGCGAGACAGGCCAAAACGCGAAGGTCGGATGTATACGCCCGCCGGAGCTGCCCAGAACGATGCGGCTGGCCCCGTCCGCGGCCTCGAGGAAGTGTTCCACCAGATCTCGCGGAAAGAACGGCGTATCGCAGGCGACCGTCGTGACATACGGGCACGCCTGGGCGCGCGCCCAGGCAAGACCGGCAAGGACACCGCCGAGCGGCCCGAGCCCGGGGAGGGGATCGGAGATCACCGGGAGAGCGAAGGATCCAAAGCGGGCCGCATCACCGTTGGCATTGATGGCCATGCATGCCACCTGCGGGCGAAGCCTGTCGATGACATGCGTGAGGATGGGGCGGCCGGCGATCGTGCGCAGGGACTTGTCGCCACCTCCCATCCGGGAGGATTGGCCGCCTGCCAGCACGACACCCGCTATCCTGCCGCTCATGCGTCCTTCTTCTCAGAGATCGCCCTTTTCACGCGCAACCTGCATCACATAGAGCGTCGCTGCAACGCCGCAGATGGACGAAAGGAACATGACGATGAGGAGGGGATACGGCCCCGACTCTGTCGTGAGCAGCGCACCGGCGACGACCGAAAGGGCAGCACCTGCACCGATCTGGAACGCGCCGCCCAGACCAGACGCGGAGCCGGCCAGATGCGGCCTCACGCTCACCACGCCGGCATTGGCGTTGGGAAGCGTGATGCCGTTGCCCATGCCGACGAAGAAGGTCGGCGCAAAGAAGGAGAGGGGATGGTGGTAGCCCGCCAGGAAGAGCGGAATGGAAAGCGCTGTGCCGAATGCGGCGATCACATTGCCGGAAAGCATCATGCGATTGATGCCGATGGCGCGGGAATAGCGGCCGGAAATGAAGTTTCCGATCATGTAGCCGGCGGCGACCAGGATGAAATACGTCCCGTAGCCGGAGGGTGACAGGCCAAGGATCTCCGTCGCCACGAAGGGACCGCCGCCGAGAAAGGCGAAAAAGGCTCCGGAGGCAAAGCCGGCAGTGGCCGCGTAGCCCCAGAACCGCCGCGAGCGGAAGAGCTCCGGATAGGCGCGGAACTGGGCGGCGATGCTGGAGGACGGACGCATGTTCGTCTCACCCAGATCGAGATAGGCCAGGAGCAGGGCGAGACCACCGAGGAGCAGGGTAAGGTGGAAGGTTGACTGCCAGCCATAGGCCTCGTCGAGGATTCCGCCGATCAGCGGCGCAACCATCGGCGCTACCGTCATGCCCATCGTGACATAGCCGATGCGACTCGCCGCCTCGTCGGATCCGACGGTATCGCGCACGATCGCACGTGACAGCACCATTCCTGAAGCGGAGAAGGCCTGCAGCACCCGGCATGCGAGCAGCACCTCGATAGTGGGCGCAAAGACGGCACCGAGCGTTCCCGCGCAAAAGATCGCAAAGCTCGCAAGCAGCACCGGCCGGCGGCCGAACCGGTCCGAAGCAGGCCCGATGCCGAGCTGCAGCACGGCGGTCGCGGCGAGATAAAGGGAGACGGTGAGCTGAACAAGGCGGTAGTCGGCCTGGAAATGCTCCGCCATTCCCGGCAACGACGGCAGGAAGATATTGGTTGCCACCGACGCAGTCGCCGCCATGGCGACGAGCGTTGCGATATGTGGCGGAGTGGTGTTGTCGAATGGCCGGACGGTCATTTCTTTCGGTCGATCCGTTTCCTCAAGCGCCGTCCGGCGCCATGCCGGGAGCCGTGCTTTCGGCGATCGGGCGTTTCCGGCCCGCCACGCGTTCCCGGTAGAGTGCATAAAGCCCCGAAGCCACCACCAGGGTTGATCCCAGCAGCATCAGGCCGTCCGGCACATCGCCGAAGACGAGATAGCCGAGCAGGACGGCCCATAGAAGAGCCGTGTAGCGGAAAGGGGCCATGAAGGAGATCTCTCCCTGTCGCATCGCCATGATGACGAACTGGTAGCCGATCACGATGGCGCCGGCCGCGCCGAAGAGAAAGGCTGCAGACGGCAGCGTAAGCGGGGTCCAGCCGCCCGTAAGAGGGATGAGAACGAGACCGCAGAGCGTGACACCTGTAGCGGTGGCCGCGGAAACCCAAGCGGTCGGCACGTCGGCGGGGATGAAGCGGGTCGAGAGGTCGCGCACCGCGCAGGCAGCGACGGTGGCCAGTGCCAGAAGCGACCAGGCGCTGAAACCTTCGAAACCCGGGCGCACGATCACGAGCACCCCGAGAAAGCCGACCGCGATGGCGCTCCAGCGCCGCCAGCCGACCGGCTCGGCAAAGACGAAGGTCGCTCCCATCGTCACGGCAAGCGGAAGGGCCTGTAGAACGGCCGTGACATTGGCGAGCGGCAGGTGGCTAAGCGCGAAGATGAAGGAGACGGTGGCCGTCATCTCGCAGGCCACCCGCGTGAGCACGGCCTTGCCCGAAAGCACCCGGAGCGGCGGGACGCTGCCGGCGCGCGCAATGAGAAAGACCAGGAGGGCGGTCGCAAAGACGCCACGCAGGAGAATTGCCTGTCCCATGTTCATGGATGGCAGCACCGATTTCACCAGCGTGTCGTTCACGGTGAAGCCGGCCATGGCAACCGCCATGAACAGGGCACCGCGCAGATTTGCCGAAAGGGCCACTGAGGATCCGATGATCGATTCGTAAGCCTCACTTATGACCGGCCGGCGGGAAATGGCAATCGGGCCAGATCCACGAAACGATTGTCAACCGCCCGTCACGCTCATGTGGCGGGAAACGGCGGGTCGATGCGTA
Source organism: Chelativorans sp. AA-79 (assembly GCF_029457495.1). Lineage (NCBI taxonomy): Bacteria > Pseudomonadati > Pseudomonadota > Alphaproteobacteria > Hyphomicrobiales > Phyllobacteriaceae > Chelativorans > Chelativorans sp. AA-79. The sequence continues at coordinate 2,865,185 of NZ_CP120361.1, read as the reverse complement.
TGGCGGTCGATGACGAAATCATGGCCCTTCGGCTTGCGGCCGATCGCCTCGTCGATAGAGCGGGAAAGGAGTTCGTTGCCCTCGGATGCGCGCAAGGGCGCACGCAGGTCGGCGGCATCCTCCTGGCCCAGACACATATAGAGCGTTCCCGTGCAGGTGATGCGCACGCGGTTGCAGCTTTCGCAGAAATTGTGGGTGAGGGGCGTGATGAAGCCGAGCCTGCCGCCCGTCTCGGTCAATTCCACATAACGCGCCGGCCCTCCGGTCTTGTATGGGATGTCGGCCAGAGTGAACTGTTGCTCGAGATTCGCGCGGAGTTCCGAGAGCGGCAGATACTGATCCGTGCGGTCGACATCAACCTCGCCGAGCGGCATCGTCTCGATCACCGTCATATCCATGCTGCGGCCATGCGCCCAGCGAAGCATCTCCGGTATTTCTTCCTCGTTGAAGCCGCGCAGCGCCACCGTGTTGATCTTGATCCTGAGGCCCGCCGCCTGCGCCGCATCGATGCCGCGCATGACGCGGTCGAGAACGCCCCACCGCGTGATGGCACGGAACTTCTCCGGATCGAGCGTGTCCAGGGAGACATTGATGCGCTTCACGCCGTATTCCGCGAGTTCCGCTGCAAAGCGCTCGAGCTGCGAACCGTTCGTCGTGAGCGTCAATTCGTCCAATGCGCCGGTCTCAAGATGGCCCGACAGCTGTCGCACGAGATGCATGATGTTCTTGCGCACGAGAGGTTCGCCACCCGTAAGACGCAGGCGCCTGACGCCCTTTTCAATGAACACGTTGCAAAGACGCTCGAGCTCCTCAAGGCTCAAAAGGTCCTTCTTGGGAAGGAAATGCATGTCTTCCGCCATGCAATAGACGCAGCGGAAGTCGCAGCGATCGGTCACCGACACGCGCAGATAGGTGATCGCGCGGCCAAAGGGATCGATCATGCTGCTCTGTTCGTCCATGAAATGCCTCGTTACCCGTTCCATGTCGGGTCTGGAGCGTGCCTTTTCAACCGAAGCTAGCATCCCCGGCCCGCTCCCTGCAACGATTTCCCATCGAGCCTTTTCATCCCCGGTTCGGTCGCGTAGGAAGCCGTGCGGAGGAAAGCCGATGCGACCACCGAAAGAGTTGAGGGTCTCCAGGGACCGGAGATTTCTCACTGCAAGATTTTCGGACGAGGAGCCCGTCGAAATCAGTGCAGAGATGCTGCGCGTTCTGTCGCCCTCCGCCGAAGTGCAGGGCCATTCCCCGGACCAGCGGGTGACGGTTTTCGGCAAAAAGGATGTGGAGATCGCCCGCATCGATCCGGTCGGCAATTACGCCGTCCGGATCGTGTTCAACGACGGTCATGAAACCGGCCTTTATACTTGGAGCTATCTCGCGGAACTCGGCCATGAGCGCGACCGGCTATGGCAGGACTATCTGCGTGAACTCGAAGAGAAAGGATTGAGCCGTGAACGTTGAAGAGCTTTCCCGTCCGCAGTTCATCGAGACCGTAGAGGAGCTTGAAGCGCTCTACGGTCGGCCGGGGCGGACCTCCCTCGTCAAGGAAATCGACCGAATCATCCCCGCCTATGCGGCCTTCATCGAGGCCTCTCCGTTCGTGGCACTTGCCACCGCAGGTCCCGAGGGTCTCGACTGCTCCCCGCGCGGCGACCAGCCGGGCTTCGTGCGCATACGCGACGAGCACACCCTGCTGATGCCGGACCGGCGCGGCAACAACCGCACCGACTCGCTGCGGAACATCGTGCGCGAGGGGCGCGTCGGTCTCCTCTTCCTGGTGCCCGGATCCGGCACCACGTTGCGCGTGAACGGACGGGCGCGGATTTCCATCGACGAAGAGCTGCGTGCATCCTTTGCGGTCGAGGGCAGGGCACCGCGCTCAGTGATCGTGATCGGGATCGACAGCATCTATTTTCAATGCGCGCGGGCGATCCACCGGTCGCGCCTGTGGGAAGAGGGCGCGAAGGTCGACCCCCGCAGCTTGCCCACGCCGGGCGACATGCTCGATGAACTGAGCCGCGGTGAGGTCGACGGGCAAGCTTATGACGCCGAATGGCCAGAGCGCGCGGCGAAGACGATGTGGTGACGGACAGAGCTTTCGCTCGGCCGGAGCGTTAATCCCAGAACGCAGAACGCGGATTGTGATTCCGCGGGAGGAAACCGTTGCGGTTTCGGATCCGGCCGCGCCTCACCCCAGGCGATCTTTACGATTTAGTTACGGGAGGAGGCCATCGTGGCCATCGGTGATTTCATTGAATCAGTATAGTTTCGACCGAGATTTATAGCCGCAACCGCTTCTGATGGCGGGCGGCAAGGCTTTGGCAGTGGCGAGCAGGCAAAAGAGGTGCTTTTCGTGACGAAGACGTTCCTGGGATCGGGGCTTTCAACGCTGGCATTGACAGCGGCCCTGCTTGGCTCGACCTCGCCGGCCGGCGCCGAGCGCTATCTGTTCGACATCCTGTTCGGAGACCGGGGAACGCAGGGCAGTTCCGCCCAGATGCAGCAAGGGCGCGACGGCGGATGGCGGAACGCGGTTCCGCAGAGGAACGTGGCGCCCGGGCGCGCTGGCCCCGAAGGGGCGCAAAGGGCAGTCCCGCAAAGGCAAACCCCGCCCGCTGCCCAGATCGCAGCGCCGCGCTTTCATGACTTCGCCGCACCTCCTCTCGCCAGAGTAGACTTTGCGGGGCTCACCTCGGCCGTATCGGGCTCGGTCGGCGATGACGCCGCTTCATCCTTCATCAAGGCGCTCGATGGCCTGTCCGGTTTCGAACTTCTCGCCGAGAAGAAGATCGCCGCGGCACTCGTCGAATATTACGCCGAAAACCCCCATTTCATCTGGGTCGACGAGAGCGGCCCGAACGAACGCGCCGACAAGGTCCTAGACGTGCTGGGCAATGCCGATTCCTTCGGTCTGTCCCACGTCGACTACGCGGTGCACGTGCCTCTTCCGGCGGACGCGCTCGTCGCAAATCCGGACGACCGCATGAAAGCGCTCGTGCGTTTCGAGATGGCGCTTACGGCGCGGGTGCTGCGCTATGCGCGCGACGCCAAGCTCGGCCGGCTCGATCCCGACAAACTTTCGGGCTATCATGACTTCCCCACCAAGCGGTTCGATGAGAAGACCGTGCTCCAGGTCCTCGCCTACACCGCGAAACCGGTCGCCTATCTCCATTCGCTCCACCCGCAGAACGAGCTTTTCGCGGCGCTCGGTCAGGAGCTGAAGACGCTGCGCGCGGAGGCCGGCGACGAGATCGCCGTCGCGCGGGATACGTTCGTGCGGCCGGGTGGAAGCCATCCGGAATTCTCGAAGATCCTGCGCATCATAGAGCGCGATGCCGACGACGAATTCCGCGCCGAGCACGGCGCCCTCCTCGTGGCGCATCTGGGCAGCGAGACCTACGCAAAGGAACTCGTTCCCATCATCAAGGCCGCGCAAAGGCAGCACAACCTCAAGCCGGACGGGATTGTCGGCTCGCGCACCGTGAACGCGCTTGCCGGGGAATCGAAGGCGGAGCGCATTCAGAAAGTGCTGCTTTCCATGGAGCGGCTGCGCTGGCACCCCTCCTATCTCGGCAGCACGCGCGTGATGATCAACGCGCCGTCCTTCACCGCAAGCTATAGCGAGGACGGCGTCGAGAAGCTTTCCATGAATGCGGTGGTGGGGAAGCCCTCGAGCCAGACCTATTTCTTCCATGACGAGATCGAATATGTGGAGTTCAATCCCTATTGGGGCGTGCCGCGCTCGATCATCGTCAACGAGATGCTGCCCAAGCTGCGGCGGGATCCCGGCTATCTGGACCGGGCGGGCTACGAAGTGATCGATCCACGCGGCAAGCGCGTCTCGTCCACGGCAGTGAACTGGTCGGCCTACGGGGCGAATGTCCCCTACGGCGTCCGTCAGCCGCCCGGGTCTCGGAACGCCTTGGGCGAACTGAAGATAATGTTCCCCAACAGTCATGACATCTATATGCACGACACCCCGGAGAAATCGCTCTTCAGCCGTGCGAGCCGGGCCTACAGCCATGGCTGCGTGAGACTTGAGGATCCGCGCGCCATGGCGGCAGCCGTTCTGCGCACCACGGTGGACGATGTGGCCGGCGAGGTGAGGAAGGGCCGCAACATGCGCCGTGACGTGCCAAGCAGGATTCCTGTCTATGTCGGCTACTTCACAGCCTGGCCCGGACAGTCGGGAAGCGTCTCCTATTATGACGACATCTATGAGCGGGACGCGCATCTCCGCAAGGCGCTGGCCAAGGTGGAAGCCGGGCGCCGGGCAGGCGCCGACCCGCTGCTAGTTGCGCCAGAAGGTTGGCGTGAGAAGCACGAGGACGGCAAGGATCTCCAGGCGGCCGAGCAGCATACTCGCTGAAAGGATCCACAGGGCGTAATCATTCAAGGTGGAAAAGTTCCCGGCCGGGCCGACGATCGGTCCGAGCCCGGGGCCCACATTGGTGAGCGCGGTGAGCGTCGCCGTGATCGCCGTCAGGATATCGAGATTGCCGGCCGCAAGTGCGATGCTGCCGGCGACCCATACCGCGAAGAATGCGATCATGAAGAGCACGACCGAGCGCTGCATCTCCTCGTCGATGATGCGTGTGCCGTATCGTAGCGGCTGCACCGAGCGCCCGTAGATCAGGGTGCGCAGCCCGTTCTGCAGCATGCGTCCGAGGACGAAGAAGCGGTAGGCCTTGATCGCCCCCGAGGTGGAGCCGGAACAGCCGCCGAGAAAGGTCGCGAAGAAGACCATGACGACCGCGAACGGCTCCCAAAGCGTGTAGTCCTCGCTTGAATAACCTGTCGTGGTGATGATGGACACGAGGTTGAACGCCGAACTCGTGAGCGCATCGCCGAAGGGAATTTCGTTCACGACTCGCCTGTGGATGGCGACCGCGAGCACGATCACGGCCGTGTAGGTGAGAAACAGCCGGATCTGGGGATCGCGGAGGGCATCGAGCCGGCCGCGCACGACGAAGAGAATCAGGATGGAGAAGGGCAGGGCGCCCAGGATCATGAAAACGATGGAGACCCAGAGGATGGGCTTGCTGTCGAAATATCCGAATGAGGCGTCATGGGTGGAGAAACCTCCGGTGGCGATCGTCGTCATCGAATGATTGATTGCGTCGAAGGTGCTCATGCCGGCCAGAGCGTAGCTCACGGCGCAAAGCACCACCAGCACGAGATAGATGGCCACGAGTGCGCGCAGGAAGCTCGCGAGGCGATCGAAGGGACGCTCCTCTATATCCGAGGATTCGATCTGGAAATAGGAGAAGCTGCCGACATTGAGGAAGGGCAGAAAGAAGAGTCCGAGCACCACGACGCCGAGGCCGCCGATCCCGTTCAGAAGCGACCGCCAGAGCAGAAGGCCAGGTGGCAGTTCATCGAGGCCGGAGAGCACGGTGGATCCCGTCGTGGTGATGGCGGAAATGGATTCGAAGACCGCGCCGGCGAATGTGATGTCCAGAGCCGCATAGAGCGGCAAAGCGGCGATGACGCCGAGCGTGACCCACAGCACCACGACGAGCAGGAAAGCAAGACGCGTCGAGCGCACTGGCGTGCGGTCGCGCGTCGCCGCCGCCACGGTGAGCGCGATGGCGCCGGTGGTGACGGAGCAGACCGCGAAGATCTGCCAATCGCTATGGCCGTAATAGAGGTCGACCGCCGCGGGAATGAGCATCACCCCGGCGATATAGAGGGAGAAGATGGAGGCCACATAGGCGGCCGCCCGGACGATGGAACCGTGCACGTTGGTGGGCTTCCGGATTGGATGCTTGATTTCAGTCTAGGGCGTTCTCAGCGTTCCCGTCCGCACCTCCCTTCAACGAGGGCGGGACGGATGAGAGGACGTCGATCCGTGACGCATAACCGGGAGAGAGGAGACAGGCCGTGGGATGTCGAAAATGCGGATCATCTTTGAATCACGCTGGCTGCGCCGGATCGTTCGACCCCGCCCATAGTACGTTCCGCGCCGGAAGACCAGCAAGATCCGCCTTGCGCGCCAGTAACGCGAAAACGTCGTGCTTCTGGAGAACCGGGCCGGCCGCGTGCGGAAGCGGCCCGCTCACCAGCGGATGACGATCACCTCTTCACTTCCCTCGGCGAGTTCGACTGTCTCGCCGCCGCGGCCCGGACTGCCGCGTCTGGCGTGCTCGATCAGGTCCACCGCCACGATATCGGCGGCAAAGGCCTCGTCGACCTCGGCGACGAGGACCTGTGCTTCGGGAGGTGCATCCTTCAGTCTGTCCAAGAGTTCACGAACTTTCACGGCGGTCTCCTCTTTTTTCATCAACGGCCGGGCGGAGCGGCGGTTCCGCGCAGGCGCAGCCGGAGCGCAACTGCGGAGCGCTTCCTATGCGCTGTTCTGCTTGATTGACCGCTTCACCGTTTTTTGCCACATCACGGAGCGAAAGCTCGCCAGGGCACACGGCAAGTGCCGGAGATCGAAGGGGTGTTGCGCGCGTTGCGCGCAGAATCGGGAAAAGACATAAGATGAATGCCGATTTTTCCGCGCAGCGCGAAATGATGATCGAGGGGCAGCTGCGCACACAGGATGTGACCTCCGTCCCTCTTATCCAAGCGGTGCGCGAAATCCCCCGCGAGGTCTTCGTACCGGGGCGCCGCAAGAGCCTCGCCTATATGGACGAGGATCTGGAGGTCGCCGCGGCATCCGGCGAAAGCCCCGCGCGCTATCTCATGGAACCTGCGCGGTTCGGCAAGATGGTGCAGCTCGCAGCCATCAAGCCGTCCGACCTCGTGCTCGATATCGGCTGCGCCACCGGCTATTCCACCGCGGTCCTTTCCAAGATCGCGAGTTTCGTGGTGGCGCTGGAATGTGATCCGTCCCTTGCCGAAACGGCTTCCTCCCTGCTTGCTGAGCTCGATTGCGTGAATACGACAGTCGTCACCGGCCCGCTGGAAAAGGGCCACGTGGAAGAGGCGCCTTATGACGTGATTTTCATCGGCGGGGCGGTCGACTATGTTCCTGATTCGCTGCTCGACCAATTGGCTGAGGGAGGGCGGCTGGTGGTCGTCATCGGTCAGGGAAACGCGGCGCGAGTACATTTTTTCGTCAAGGAAGACGGGGTAGTGTCTTCACGGACGGAGTTCAATGCTGCGGTCAAGCCGCTGCCGGGCTTCAAACTGGAAAAGGGGTTCGTGTTCTAGTTTCTTTTGATCAGGCTGTTGTTGCTGATGCGCAACGGATTTGATCAGTTAGATGGTGTAACGTCCCACTTATGATGTGGGGCGCGTCCGTTTGATGGGGGTGGCACTCTCGGCCGCTACGCCATAAACAATTGGGCGTTGTCGACGTCCAGACCAACGCAAGGTGAGGTGGGTCGTGACATTTTTGCGAAGCCGTGTTCTGGCTGTCCTGGCAGCGGGTTCCGTTATCCTGTCCCCGCTTCCTGCGAGCGCGGAAACCATTCTCGGTGCGCTGGCAAAGGCCTACCAGAACAATTCCAGCCTCAACTCCTCGCGCGCCGGTGTCCGGGTCACCGACGAGAACGTGGCCATCGCCAAGTCGGGCATGCGGCCGCGAATCACCGGCAATGCCTCCGCACAGGTACAGAGGCGCGAGACCACCGACGTCAGCACCGGGCAATTCGGCATCACGCTCGAACAGCCGATCTTCGACGGATTCCAGACGCACAACAATGTGCGCGCCTCCGAAGCTCAGGTGCTTGCCGCCAACGCGGCCCTGCGCAATGACGAACTCAACCTGCTCTTCGATGCCGCCCAAACCTATATGCAGGTGATCCGCGATCGGCAGATTGCGGCGCTGCGCGCCGAAAACCTGCAGTTCTTGGAAGAGCAGGTGCGATCCGCCCGCTCGCGTCTCGAGGTCGGCGAAGGCACGCGCACCGACGTCGCCCAGTCTCAGGCGCAACGGCAGCTTGCCCTGGCCCAGCTTTCCGCCGCGAGGGCGCAAGCTGCTGCGAGCGCCGCCCGCTATCGTCAGATCGTGGGCGACGAGCCAGGCACCCTCCAGGCGCCGGATCCGCTCACCACGCTTCTGCCCGCGAGCCTCGATCAGGCAACTGCGATCGCGCTTTCCGAGCACCCGGCAATCGCGGCCCGGCAGCATTGGGTCGATGTCTATTCCTATCAGGTAAAGGTGGCGGAAGGGACACTGCTGCCAAACCTTTCCGCGTCGGCAAGCCTGACCAGCACGCGGACTGAGAGCAGCCCCTCGGCGCTGACGGACGGGACCCAGAACAGCGCCTCGATCGGTCTCAACCTGCGAATCCCGATCTATCAGGGCGGCGAAGCCTCGGCGCGCGTACGTCAGTCCAAAGAGACCCTGGGGCAAGCGCGGATCGACGTAGATGTCACCCGTGACGAGGTTCTCCAGGCGATCACGTCAGCATGGACCCAGTATCAGGCCGCACGCGAGACGGTCGCAGCCAACCGCGAACAGGTCAACGCCGCCCAGCTCGCATTGAGCGGCGTGATCGAGGAGCGGGATGTCGGCCAACGCACCACGCTCAACGTGCTGGACGCCCAGGCCGACGTCATCGATGCCCGCATCGATCTTGTCACCGCCCAATACAACGTGGTGGTGGCAAGCTATGCCATCGCCCAGGCAATGGGACGCCTGTCGCCGTCACGGCTCGGCCTGAACGTCGCCATCTATGACCCGCAGGAGCACTACCGGGCGGTCAAGGACAAATGGTACGGCCTCAGGACGCCTGACGGCCGGTAGGTGCGGCAAGGCGCGCTGCTTGCGACGGGCTTCTGGCATTTCTGTGCGAAAAGACAAGGAATTTTGCTGCGGGGATTCTCACCCGCGCGTGCCTTCGCTAGGCTAACGTCATGATTCGAAACAGCCTCGGGCCCATCGGCCGGGTCGGGGGCCGAATGTGAAAGCGGCGGCACGATGGCACAGGCAAGCAGCGTACAGCAGCGCGAACCCTCGATGGAGGAGATCCTCGCATCGATCCGGCGTATCATCGAGGACAGCGAACCCGGGGGGAGGGACGAACCCTCGCGGGAGCAGGAAACGACGTTCCGCAGTATCGGCGAGGTCGAAGATCTCCGCCCCGGTCTGACGGAGCCCTCGCGTTCCTCCCCGTCCGGAGAGGGCGCCCAGGCCGACTCCGGAGAACACCCCGAAAGCCCGGAAGCAGCGGGACACGCCCCGCAGGCAGCGCGCGATAGCCATCAATCAGTCCCATTCGATGCTTCCGAGGAAGACGAAGACGAGGACGGATTTTCCATTCCGGTTGCCGCCAACGCTCCTGCCGCGCCGCAGCCGGCGCAGGAGGAGGAGCCCGCTCACCGGCGTCCGTCCGCTGGTTTTTCCGCGCATTCGGCCGAATCGGACCGCCGTCCCATCCTCTCGACGCTTCCGGGCCGCAAGGTCGCAGCCGCCTTCGAGGAGTTGAACGAGGCTCTCCTGGCGAACCGCCGCAAGACGTTGGACCAGATGGCCGAGGAGATGCTGCAGCCGATGCTGCAGGATTGGCTGGATAACAATCTTCCGCAACTGGTGGAGAGGCTTGTCCGCGAGGAGATCGAACGGATCGCCCGCGGCGGCTGACCGATCGGGCGCCTTCTTTCCGGCCTCGCCGGGTATGGAAAGAATCGTAAATCGACGATTCAGCCCGCGCCGGGAGAGGGCCTGGTGGTCGCACAGTTGACTTGCCTTTACCCTTCGGCTTTACACCCACACACACATTGGAGCAGTTGCCGAAAGCCGGTCTCCGGCCACGTCCGGAACTGCAAGGGACAATGACTTGGAGCCGCCGTCCGGATTCCCTTGGGCCGGAACGGGTTGGGCGCCGGGCAACCACGGGCCATTCTCATGTTGGACAAGACCTACGATGCAGCCAGTGTCGAGCCGAGAATATCGGAACGCTGGGAGGAGGCGGGCGCCTTCAAAGCCGGCGTGGGATCCGCGCCGGGTGCCGAGACTTTCACCATCGTCATCCCGCCCCCCAATGTTACGGGCTCCCTGCATATGGGTCACGCGCTCAATAACACCCTGCAGGACGTGATGATCCGCTTCGAGCGCATGCGCGGCAAGAACGTGCTGTGGCAGCCGGGAATGGATCATGCGGGCATTGCAACCCAGATGGTGGTGGAGCGCCAACTCACGGAACGGCAGATGCACCGCCGGGACCTCGGGCGCGAGAAGTTCGTGGACAAGGTCTGGGAATGGAAGGAGGAATCGGGCGGTACGATTCTCAAGCAGCTGAAGCGGCTGGGCGCCTCCTGCGACTGGTCGCGCGAGCGCTTCACCATGGACGAGGGGCTGTCGAAGGCCGTTATCGAGGTCTTCGTCGCCCTCTACAAGGAAGGGCTGATCTACAAGGACAAGCGGCTGGTCAACTGGGACCCCAAGCTCCTGACCGCCATCTCCGATGTCGAGGTGGAGCAGGTGGAGGTGAAGGGGAACCTCTGGCACTTCCGCTATCCCATCGATGGTGCCCTGTTCGACCCGGAGGACAGCTCCACCTTCATCACCGTGGCGACCACGCGGCCGGAAACCATGCTTGGCGACACGGGCGTGGCCGTGCATCCGGAAGACGACCGCTACAGGCACCTGATCGGGAAGCATGTGATCCTGCCCATCGTCGGTCGCAGGATCCCGGTCGTGGCGGATGAATATTCCGACCCCGAGAAGGGGACGGGTGCGGTCAAGATCACACCCGCACATGATTTCAACGACTTCGAGGTGGGCAAGCGCCACGGCCTGCGCCTGGTCAATGTGATGGCGGCGGATGCCTCCATCGCCATCCTGGAGAACGAGGACTTCATGGAAGGGCTCGAACCGACCGAAATGCAGCGCGCCCTGTGGCAGCGGCTGCAAGGGCTCGATCGGTTCGAAGCACGCCGGCAGATCGTGGCCCTCATGGAGGAAGACGGCTATCTCGCCAAGACCGAGCCGCACATCCACTCCGTTCCGCATGGTGACCGCGGCGGGGTCCCGATCGAGCCTTTCCTCACCGACCAGTGGTATGTGGACGCCAAGAAGCTCGCCGGCCCGGCGATCGAAGCCGTGCGCGCGGGCCGCACGGTCTTCGTGCCGAAGAACTGGGAAAAGACCTATTTCGATTGGATGGAGAACATCCAGCCCTGGTGCATCTCCCGCCAGCTCTGGTGGGGGCACCAGATTCCGGCCTGGTACGGCCCGGATGGGCAGGTCTTCGTCGAACAGGACGAAGAGACGGCGCTGGAAGAGGCCATCCAGCACTATATCGCCCTCGAGGGGCCTTGGAAGGCGTGGGTTGAGGACAAGCTGGAGAATTTTGCGCCAGGCGAGATCCTGACGCGGGACGAGGACGTGCTCGACACATGGTTTTCCTCCGCGCTCTGGCCGTTCTCGACACTCGGCTGGCCGGAGAAGACCAAGGAACTCGCCACCTATTATCCCACCTCGGTGCTCGTCACCGGCTTCGACATCATCTTCTACTGGGTGGCCCGGATGATGATGATGGGCCTGCACTTCACCGGCAATGAGCCGTTCCACACGGTCTATGTGCATGCCCTCGTGCGCGACAAGAACGGCGCCAAGATGTCGAAGTCCAAGGGCAACGTCATCGACCCGCTGGACCTGATCGACAAATACGGTGCCGACGCCCTGCGCTTCACGCTGGCCATCATGGCGGCGCAGGGAAGGGACGTGAAGCTTGATCCGGCGCGAGTCGCCGGCTACCGCAATTTCGGGACGAAGCTCTGGAACGCCACGCGTTTCGCGCAGATGAATGGTATGGCCCACGATGCGAGCTTCCGCCCCGAGCAGGCAAAGCTGGCCATCAACCGCTGGATCCTGACGGAACTCACCCGCGCTGGCCGCACCATCACGGAAAGCATCACCTCCTACCGCTTCAACGAGGCAGCGGGAGCAGCATACCGCTTCGTCTGGAGTCTCTTCTGCGACTGGTATCTGGAGCTCTTGAAGCCGGTCTTCGCCGGCGAGGACGAGGCGGCGAAGGCCGAGGCTCGAGCCTGCGTGGCCCATGTGCTGGACGAAACCTACAAGCTTCTGCATCCCATGATGCCCTTCATGACCGAGGAGCTCTGGGCGTTGACGGGCGGGGAGGGCGGCCGGGACGAGCTTCTGGCATTGACGCCCTGGCCGAAGCCGAGCTTCGAGGACGAGACTGCGGCCGCCGATATCAACTGGCTGGTCGATCTCGTCTCCGGCATCCGCTCCGTGCGCTCGGAAATGAATGTGCCGCCGTCTGCCGTTGCACCGCTCATCGCCGTGGGAGCCCTCGATACGACGCGCGAGCGCCTCGCACGGCATGCGCCGGCCATCCGGCGCCTCGCCCGCGTTGGCGAGGTGGGCTTTGCCGGCGAGGCGCCGAAAGGCTCTGCGCAACTCGTGGTCGCCGAGGCCACTTTCTGCCTGCCGCTCGGCGACCTGATCGACCTCGAGGCCGAGGTCTTGCGGCTGGAGAAGGAGGTCGCGCGGACCAAAGGCGAGATCGACCGGTTGGAGAAGAAGCTCGGGAACGAGAAGTTCGTCGCCAACGCGCCGGAAGAGATCGTGGCCGCGGAACGGGAAAAGCTCACGGAATTCACGGAGGCAAAGTCCCGGCTGGAAGCGGCGTTGGCGCGCGTGCGGAAAGCCGCCTGATTCCCACACCCCTCCTCGCACGGCGCCCCGCGGGCGCCGCGGGCATCGTTCCTGAAGCTTTTCCACCGGCTGTCACATTTCCGCAACATCGGTGTTTTTCGCTTCAATTTGGGCGTAACTCGCCGAGATTTGCTAGGATTCTGGAAAGTTTCCCTTGCGATAATCAGTGCGTGGATACCGGCAAATCTCGAAAGGCGGGGTTTACGTATAAGTAAGAATTACTCGTTCCCGTGGGTCTCGCGGTCTTGGCCATTGCCTGCCGTAACATCCTCGTTATCCTCATGTCCGCGAACACCCAAGCAAGGGAGGAGGGTTTTTCGTATGCGGTTCAATCATTTCGGATATTCGGCGGTGGGGCTGGCGCTTCTTGCGGGCAGTGCACAGGCAGGGGGGTTTTCGCGCGGCACCGCGGATACCGACATCCTGTTTGAACAGGGCAACTTCAATTTTCGTGCCGGCGCCTATATCGCGGTACCGCATCAGGAATACCGTTCCGCACCGACCAGGGCTCCAAGTCCGGGATTGATCGGCGAAGACTATCTCGACACCTACGTCATTCCTTCGGCGGCGGTGAAGTTCGGCTTCACCGACAACTTCGCCTGCGCCGGGACCTATACCGATTCGAACGGCGCCGCCTCCAGCTATTCCGCACCCTATGGTGTCAGCGGCAAGCTCTCGGAGGAGTTCACGGTGGCGGAGTTCGGCGCCACCTGTGCGGCATTCTTCGATGTCGGCAGAGGGCGCCTCGCCCTGCTCGGCGGCGCGTTCCTGGAGCGGTTCGACTACTCGCTCGACGCCCGGCCGACCGTGCCGGGTCTTGCGCCCATCCCGATACAGGTGCCCCTCAATCTCGGCCTCGACAGCAGCGCCTATGGCTGGCGCGCGGGCATCGGTTACGAGATTCCGGAGATCGCGTTCCGTGCGCAGCTCCTGTACCGTTCGGGCACGAGCCATGATGCCACGGGGTCGGCGGATACGCCGCTCCTCCCGGGGGTCGCTCTTCCTGCCTTCGGTTCCGGTGAACTGCCGCAGAGTGTGGAATTGAAAGTGCAGTCGGGCATCGCGCCGGGATGGCTTGCCTTCGGTTCCGTGAAATGGACCGACTGGTCGGTCAATGAGACGCTCGATCTGCGCTTCTCCGTGCCCGGCGTGGGCACGCTCGCCAGCCTGAACGAGTATTACTGGCGCGACGGCTGGACGGTCACCGCGGGCGTCGGCCACGCGTTCAACGAAAACGTCTCCGGCGTGCTCACCGTCCAGTGGGACCGCGGGGTGAGCACCGGCTACGACCTGCGCAACGATAAATGGCTGGTGCTGGCCGCCACGAGCCTCACGGACAAATGGGGCGGCGAGCTCCGGCTGGGCGGAGGCGTGTCCTATCTGTCATCGGCCGATATCACGGAAGGGCTCGAGGCCGGCGCTTCGGTCGACTCGGGCTGGGCTGGACTCTTTGCCGCATCCTACAGCGTCAAGTGGTAGGGCGAGAAGGACGCATATGATGGGAGGGCTCGGGCTCTATGCCCGATCTCCCCATCCCTCCCAGATGCCGGCCGCCGAAGCATCCACGCTCATTGTCCTGTCCCATAAACGCTACCTTGACGCGACATTGCGACCTTCGCCGTTCTGCTCCGTCTCTGATAGACTGCAGTCGAATCGGGGGCACGGTTCGGCTCGCTACCGGCCTTCCTTCCGCAGTCCTATCGGTCGTTGGAGGAAACATGCGGAAACAGTTCCTTCCCTTCGCATTCCTGCTTTGCCTGGCGTTTCCATCGCATGGGCTTGCGGAAGACAAGGGTCCCGGCTTCCTCCAGCCCGGCATTCACGCCGATTGGCGTGAGATCCGGCTTGGCGTGCTCGCTTACGATCGGGGTTTCTTCTCGACCGACGACTTCAGCGGTGCCGTCATAAACGGCGAGTTCCTGTTCAATTCCCCGGAATTCCTCGATCGCATCGGGTCACCCCGGCCTTATATCGGCTTCGATGCTGCCATTGCCGATGATCCCGTTCACTTCATCTACACCGGACTCAACTGGGACTTTCATCTTTTCGGAAGGCTCTATCTGAGCACCAGTGTCGGCGGCGCCATCACGACGGCGGAAAATCTCCACGACCCGAGCACCTACAAGGCCATGGGCTGCAGGGCTCTGTTCCATCTGGGAGCCGCCATCGGCTACGATGTCGGCGAGCGGTGGACGCTGCAGGCCTATGCGGATCATTTTTCCAACGCCGGGCTGTGCAGTAGCGAAAACAACGGCGCCGAAGCGACGGGCGTGCGCATCGGCTATCGCTTCTGACAATCGGACGCTTTCGCACCAGTCGAAAAGAGCGTCAGAAGGCCACGGCGAGCGTGGCCGCGATGCTCATGAGGATGCAAACGACGAGAAACGCCATATAGGTGCGCGGCCGATCGAAGAAGATGGCATAGCCTGCAAGCCATGCCGATGTGCCGGCTCCCAGTGAAAAGAGGAATCCGTCGCGCTCGCCGAAGCTGATCGTGGCAGCCATCAGGCCCCCGATCGTGATGGCGCCGAACACGATGATGACAGCGACCGCATATGCTTCAAAATTATCGTTCATGACAGGTCCCGTTGATCGCGATCCTTATCCGCAGACGATGCGGCAACCCCAACGCCGCTAAACTCCTTCAGTCCAACCGTACGGCGAGCGGGCGAACCATTCTTCATCGCTCAGCTTCCTTTTCCGGACCTCTGCAGGGATATCAGCAGCACCCCTTTCCGGCATAGACCGATTCGTCCCGGCCACCCATATTGCATAGGTGTTTGATTCTCGCACGCCCAGTAAATTCTACAAACATCAGCGGCTGTGTTCGCCGAGACGACTCGGGCTGGTCGCCGACTCGGCTATTGTGACGGGCTCTCCACACCCTCCGCGTCGAACCGCGTCTGCGACCGGACGTTCCTTATCTGCGGAATGTGAAAGCTCTGACGGAAATAGGCGCGGAAGGCCTCCATCGCCTCGTTGAATTTCACGTTCCTGGCCCACGCGAGACCGACATTCATGGCCGGAATGGATTCCTGGAGCACGATGGTCTCAAGCCTCCGACCTTCCAGTGACCAAGGCCGATAGACCATATCGGAGAGGATCGCCACACCCTGGCCGCTTGCGACCATGGAGCGCACGGCCTCCACCGAGGAGGTGCGCAACTTCACGTTCGGCCGGTAATGAGTGCTGCTCCAGTAACCGAGCGACGTGTTGGCGGCCTCGTCGACCGTAAGCATTATATACGGCTCCTGTGCAACGTCGGCGAGGCTTACCCGCGCCTTGTGCAGGAACGGGTGCCGCGACGGGACCCAAAGCCGGCGTGGCGAACTGATCATGGTTTCGCTGGCGATCTGCGGATCGCGTATGTTCGAGGTAAGCAGAACGGCGATATCGTAGCGCTCGTCGAGCAGCCCTTCCTCGATGGCATCGCGGCTGAGTTCGAAGAGTTGAAGGTCGAGGCCCGGAAAACTGCGGCGCAGCCGCTGCAGATGGTCGGGGAGGAAGTAGCCCATCACCGTGTATGTGGCGGCAACGGACAGTTTTCCCTCAACCCTGCCGGACGGGATGTTGAGATGGGTGGCTTCATGCACCTTTTGCAGGATCTCATAGGCATGGAACAGAAATTCGCGCCCCGCCGGCGTCAGCTCCATGCCAGTGGTCGAACGGTGGAACAGCTGCAGATTGACCGTTCGCTCGAGCTCGCGGATTGCGGTCGTGATGGCCGACTGCGAGATCGAGAGCTCCACCGCAGCCTGCGAGATCTGGCCGAGCTCGGCAGTCGCGACGAAGTAGCGGATCTGCCGCAGGCTGATGGACATTGGCACCCTCCAGGGGCTTCGGATTTTTTAATATTACAGCATCAAAAAATAGAATTTCCAATCGCCTTTCCCACTTCCTAGTCTGCCCATGAGTGGAACAAGTGCCCGCCAAGAACCGGCAAGGTCGCGGGTGAAAGGGAGTATCGGATGGCCGTCGTGGCGATCGACGTGAATTGCGACATGGGCGAAGGTTTCGGCGCGTGGCAGTTGCGCGAGACCGACGACGACATTCTGATAAAGCTCATCAGTTCCGCCAACATCGCCACCGGCTTCCACGCGGGCGATCCCAGCCTGATGGACCGCACGGTGCGCATGGCCGCAGAGCACGGGGTGGGCGTGGGCGCTCATCCGGGATACCGCGATCTCCAGGGCTTCGGTCGGCGCCGCATCGATGGCAGCACGGCCGAACTCGTCAACGACATCATCTATCAGGTGGGCGCCGTCCGTGAGTTCGCCAAACGCCACGGCACGGTTCTGCAGCATGTGAAGCCGCACGGCGCCCTCTATATGGAACTCGCCGTCAACGAGGAGTTCTCCGATGCGTTCGTGCGCTATATGCGCAAGGTGCAGCCAGACACCGCCATCTTTTGCATGGACATGTCGGTGACCTACGAGATCGCCAGGGCTGCGGGGCAGCCGGTCATCCGCGAATTCTTCGCCGACCGGGACTACGCGGATGACGGCTCTATCGTCTTCACGCGCCGGGTGGGGCGGCTCGACCCCGACGCAATTGCCGAGAAAGTCGTCAAAGCTTGCAAGACAGGGAAGGTAACCACCGTCACCGGCAACGAGATCGGCATCGACTTCGAATCCATCTGCTTTCATTCCGATACGCTCGGCTCTGCCGAGATCGCCACAGCCATGCGCCAGCGGCTCACGGAAAGCGGCATCAGAATCGTTCCGGTTTCGCAGATCCTGGGGCGCGAGAGCCCGAAACGACAAGAGGATACTCATGAGCAAGGTTGAGATCAGGGCACCGATGCCAGGAGTTTTCTATCGGAAACCCTCCCCGGACAGTCCACCCTTCAAGGCGGACGGGGAGGACGTTGCCTCTGGAGACGCAGTGGGGCTCATCGAGGTGATGAAGAGCTTCCACGAGGTCACGGCCTCGGTTTCGGGAAGATCGATCCACTTTTTGCTTGACGATGCCGAGGCGGTGATGGCCGGGCAGGTCATTGCCGAATTGGAGGGGTGAGACCTATGGCGATCGGCTCTCTTCTCGTTGCCAACAGGGGTGAGATCGCGGTGCGCATCATCCGGGCCGCTCGGGCTCTCGGCATCAGGACGGTGCAGGCGCACAGCGCTGCAGATGCCGACTCCCTGCCAGTCAGAATGGCGGACGATGCGGTGCTGATCGGCCCGCCGCCTGCTGCGAAATCCTATCTCGACATCGGGGCGATCATCGGGGCCGCGAAGCAAAAAGGCGTCGACGCAATTCATCCCGGTTACGGCTTTTTGTCGGAGAACGCGGATTTCGCTGCCGCCGTCACTGAAGCCGGGATGATCTTTATCGGTCCGGATGCAGAATCCATTCGCCTGCTGGGCGACAAGGTTGCAGCACGCAAGGTGGCGCGGGATGCCGGCGTACCCACCGTGCCGGGGAGCGACGGCCGGATTTCCGGGGTGGAAGAGGCACGGGCCCTCGTGCGTGGGATCGGGTTCCCGGTGATGATCAAGGCGGCGGCCGGAGGCGGCGGGCGTGGCATCCGCATCGTGCGGGACTTTGCCGAATTCGAGAAGCAGTTTCCGCAGGCCTCATCCGAGGCGAAGGCGGCCTTCGGCGACGGCGGGCTCTATATCGAAAAGGTGATCGAGAACGCGCGTCACATCGAGGTTCAGATCCTGGGCGACGGCGACAACTTCATCCATTGCTTCGAGCGGGAATGCTCGCTCCAGCGCCGCAGACAGAAGGTATGGGAGGAAGCACCGGCCTTCGGTCTGTCACCCGCCGTGCGCAAAGCTCTGACCGAAAGTGCGGTCGCGCTTGCCAGATCCGTCCGCTACAGGGGCGCGGGTACCGTCGAATATCTCTACCACCCCGAGACCGAGAACTTCTACTTCATCGAGGTTAATACCCGCATCCAGGTCGAGCATCCGGTGACGGAGATGATCACCGGCATCGATCTCGTTGCCGAAATGATCCGCATCGCCGGCGGCACCCCACTGTCGATCAGGCAAGAGAACGTGCGCATAAACGGGCACGCCGTGGAATGCCGCATCAATGCCGAGGATCCGGCCGCAAACTTCATGCCGTCCCCTGGCCAGGTGAGCGGGCTCGTGGTGCCGGACGGGGAGGGCCTGCGCTTCGATACGATGCTCTATGACGGCTATTGGGTTCCGCCCTTCTACGATTCCCTGCTGGGCAAGATGATCGCGCACGGCGCCGACCGCCGCTCGGCGATCCAGCGCATGAGGGAAGCGCTCGCGACACTTTCCATCGGCGGTATCAAGACCACGATTCCCCTGCACATGGCCCTCGTTGCCAATCCGGATGTGGCCGAGGGGGCGATCAACACGAAGTACCTGGAAGGCTGGCTTGCCGGCGCCCCGCTGAGCAAAGCCGCGACCGCTACGGAGAACGCCTGATGAAGCCGCGATATACGTTCGGCGGGGATGAGCATCTGTTCGTCGAAGTCGACGAGGAGATGTCGCTCGACGCCTTTTTCAAGAGCCTGTCGATGACCCGCATCATCGCCGAGCGTGCCATGGAGGGCGTCACGGAAATCTGTCCGGCGAATGCCTCCTTTCAAGTGAAGTTCAATCCCGACGTCATCTCGCCGGACGCGCTTTTGAGAGAAGTACGGTCCATCGAAGCACAGGCCGAAGGTTCCGATCCGGTTCTTGAAACCCGTCTGATCGAGATCCCCGTCTATTATCAGGATCCCTGGACGCATGAGACGCTGATGCGGTTCCGCGAGCGCCATCAGGATCCGCGGGCGACCGACCTCGAATACGCGGCGCGCATCAACGGGTACGACTCTGTCGAAGATTTCATCGCCGCGCATTCGGGTTCGCCATGGTTCGTCTCCATGGTCGGCTTTGTCGCCGGCTTGCCTTTCATGTACCAGATGGTCGAGCGCGAGCGGCAGATTCAGGTGCCGAAATATCTGCGACCGCGCACCGACACCCCGAAACTGACGGTCGGTTATGGAGGCTGCTTCTCCTGCATTTATTCGGTGCGCGGGGCCGGCGGCTATCAGATGTTCGGCATCACCCCGATGCCGATCTTCGACCCGGATCAGAAGACCAGCTATCTGGAAGACTTCATGGTTTTCTTTCAGCCCGGCGACATCGTGAAGTTCAAGCCCATAGACCGCGACGAATACGACCGGATGGTTGAAGCCGTTGCGCGCAACACCTTCCGGCCGAAGATCTGCGATGTGGACTTCGACCTTCGAGCTTTCAGCGCTGATATCAAGGGCTACAACGCACGGCTGGAGGGCATGATCAATGGCGATTAAAGTGCTCAATTCCGGCCTATTGACCAGCGTGCAGGATCTGGGACGACCCGGTTATTTTCATCTCGGCATTCCCGTCTCCGGCGCGATGGACCGTTACGCGATGCGTGCGGCCAACCTGCTGGTTGGAAACGGCGAAGGAGATGCCGGACTGGAAGCCGTCTTTGTCGGGCCGACATTGGAATTCCAGAGCGACAGCGTCATCGCCGTCACAGGCGCGGACATGCCGCTCAAGATTGACGGTGAAGCGCAGCCTGGCTGGACCGCACTTCCCGTCAAGGCCGGCCAGGTCCTGAGCTTCGATTTCCTCACGGCCGGGGCGCGCATCTATATCGCCGTCGCCGGCGGCATCGATGTGCCGCTGGCGTTGGGCAGCCGCTCCACATATCCGATCGGTGCGCTCGGCGGCTTCAAAGGACGCGCCGTCGCCGCAGGTGACGAGTTGCCGGTCGGAACGCCGTCGAACCATGCGGTCAGCGGCCGGACGGTGCCCGGCGAGTTGCGCCGCGAGCTCCGCGTTTCGGCCGAACTGCGCATCCTCCCCGGGCTCTACGATCATCGCGTCACCAAGTCCTCGCTCGACCGCTTTTTCGAAGAGGAGTGGAAGGTCGCACCGGAAGCGGACCGCATGGGCTATCGCTTCCGCGGCGGCACCCCGTTGGAATTCGTCGAACGCAAGCAACCCTTTGGCGCAGGATCCGACCCGTCGAACATCGTCGACAGCTGTTATCCCTACGGGTCGGTTCAGGTACCTGGCGGTACCGAACCCATCATCCTTCACCGCGATGCGGTCTCGGGCGGAGGGTATTTCATGATCGGGACTGTGATCTCGGCCGATATGGATTTGATCGGCCAACTGCAGCCCAACACATCTTCGCGCTTCCGCAGGGTGACGATGGAGGAAGCACACACCGCTCGCAAGGCGCGGGCAGCGATGCTCGACCGTCTTAGAACAACGCTGCAATAGCAGCTACCGCCCGGGTCGCGAACCGCGCCTCATGCAGGAATGAGATAAGGGGCCAGATGCCCCGGCTGGGGCAGGACGGCAACGATCTTGAGCTGCGCGATCGTGCGGTCGCGTGACTTGGAGAGGTGATTTTCCAGGAGTTCGGCTGCGCTCTGCGTTGCGTCGACGATAAGCAACTCTCCGATCATCCGGATCTCGCGGATCGACAGGGAGTCGCCCGAAAGGCCGAGATTGAAGAGCGCCTTCTGAGAAGCCTGCAAGGTCTTCAAATTGTTGGAGATCAGCGTCCGCAGGTCACGATTGGGGGTGGAGAGGATGGCCAGATCGATGAAGGCGTTGACGAGTTCGAACCAACGCGCAGCCTTTATGGGACCGGCTTCCCGCTCGGTTTCCTCCATCTTCTTGCAAAGACGCTCCAGCGCAATCTTGTCGACGAAGGGAGCGGCCGAACGCAAGGCCGCCACCTCAAGGATAGCACGCAATTCGAACTTGTCCTTGATCGATTGTGCCGTCAGCGGGCCCACCAGCCAGCGCGATGTCGAACTCTTGGTGACAAGTCCGCGTTCCTGCAGGCGACCTAGAACATCGCGAATGACGGTGCGGCTGACGTCGAAATATGCCGCCAGGTCGTTCTCGACGATCCGGTATTGGCCGAACACCAGACAGGAGGACACATCGCTCTCCACCTGATCGTGAATGCGCCTCCAATTGGGCCTGTTGAGGGATTCGTCATGAGCTTCTTCGACCAGCAGATCGAGCGTTTTGATATCCGTGCGCACCGGGGTGATGCCGGCATCCGGCGGGCCGACGAGATAGCCGCGCCCATCGAAACGGCTCACGGTTCCATCTTCTTCGAGCAGCGCGAGCGCGCGTTTCACCGAACTGCGCGAGATCTTGAGGAGTTCGGCGATAGGCCCCTCGAGCAGTACCAGCCCGCGCATCAGAATCCCCGCCTTGATGTTGGCGCGAATCGTCTCGGCGGCCGAAAGATAAAGCGGGGTTCTGGGAAGCGATTGCGAGGAGGTCATTGCGATCCGGGTCATAGAGTCTGGTTCCGGTTTTGGCGATTCTCGCTGCGCGCTTCCATCGAAAATACGACCAAGGAAACAAATACGGGAATACAAAGATCATTTTTTAAGCAGGGTTCCGGCCATTTTCTAGGCGCCTGCACAAATTTTTCCGATCTCGCCGCTCGTCACCCGCCCGAACATCCCCTGTTTGCGGAGTACCCGGCCCCATGCGCTGAAAACCGAGGACAAACTCGGCGCTCGCTCGCACGGAAGTCCACATGAAAAGAAAATGACTGCGCGGCTTGCGCGGTCGAGAAAAAATGTGTTTGTATACATCATCATTTTCGATGATGGCACATCAGAAGCCGGGAGGAAAGCTTGCTCTCATTGAGTTCAGTCACGAAGCGGTATGGCGACGTTGCCGCGCTCGACGGCTTGAGCATCGCTGTCCCGGACAATGCCTATGTCTCCCTGCTGGGAGCCAGCGGCAGCGGCAAGACCACGCTCTTGCGGGTCATCGCCGGGTTTGAAGAGCCCGACAGCGGCACCGTCACTTTCGACGGCAAGCGTCTTGACGGCGTGGCCCCGCATAAGCGGGGCATCGGCTTCGTGTTCCAGAACTTCGCCCTGTTTCCGCATCTGAGTGTCGAAGACAATATCGCCTTCGGCCTGCGTTACCGGGACGACGATCCCGTCTCCGACGCTGCGGACGTTCGCCGTCGTGTCGCCGATGTCGTCCATCTGGTTGGGCTGGAGGGCTTGGAACAGCGGAAAGTCACGGCGATTTCCGGCGGGCAGCGCCAGCGTGTCGCCCTTGCGCGCACGCTCGTGACGGAGCCGCGGCTGGTGCTGCTTGATGAACCTCTCGGCGCCCTCGATGCAAACTTGCGGGAGCGCATGTGCGATGAGTTGCGCGCCATTCGTGAACGCCTGAAGGTCACGTTCCTGCATGTCACGGGCAGCGAGACAGAGGCTCTTTTGATGGGCGACACGGTTGCGGTGTTGTCGGCCGGCTCCATCGCCCAGATCGCGCCGGCATCCTCTCTTTTTGCCGCGCCGCGCAACGCCGATGTGGCGCGCCACCTGAATGCATACAACATCCTTGCGGGCAGGGCCGAACGGGGCGAGTTCCGCTCGCAGGCCGCTCGGTTTCCGCTGCCAGGCGGTGTAGCGCCGCCCGATGGAACTCCAGTCGAAGTGGCGCTGCGTTTCGATCGCGTCGCCGTCAAGCAGGCGGGCAACGCCTCCGCCGTTTCGCTGCCGGCGCGCTTCATTGCCAGCGAGTTCACCGGTGCAACGGTGCTCTCCTTCTTTCGAATGGAGGACGGGGCATTGCTGCAGGTGGTTGCGCATCTGAGCGGGCCCCAGCCACCAAGTTTCACAAAGGACGAGCTTTACGACCTCACATTCGACCCGGAGGACGTCATCCCATTTCTCGAGAGGGCCGCATGATGGAAATTGCCGGCGAGCAGGTGCAAAGCGCCACGCCCCCACTCGGCGCAGAAAACGGCCTGTCGCCGGCGGAACGCCGTGCCCGCCAGGAGCGCCGCAAGGCGCTGGTCCTGATCAGTCCGGGTGTTCTCTGGATGGCGCTCTTCATGGTCCTGCCGATGATGATGGTGGTTTACGTATCCTTCTGGACGCAAACCACCTTCACCATCGAACCGACACTGACCACGGACAGCTGGGTGCGCTTTCTGACGAGCTCCACCTATCTCTCCGCCGCGTGGACCACGGTTCGGGTCTGGGCGATCGTGCTTGCGGCCACACTGGTCATCGGTTACCCGGTGGCGCTCTTCATCGGCCTGATGGTGCGAAACCAGACGCTCCAAACGGCGCTCCTCATCATCTGCATCATTCCGTTCTGGACCTCCTTCCTGATCCGCGTCATTGCCTGGCGCCCAATGCTGGGCACGGAAGGCGCGATCAACATGATCCTTATGAAGCTGGGCATCATCGATGCGCCGCTGACCACCCTCCTGTTTTCCGAATTCGCGGTGCTGATCGGCATGACGCAGATTTACTGCGTCTTCATGGTAGGGCCGATCACCTTCATGCTGAGCCGGATCGATCCCAGCATCATCGAGGCTGCACGCGATCTGGGTGCGGGCTTCGGGCGCATTTTCTTGAAGATCATCCTGCCGCTGTCGCTGCCGGGCGTGATCGTCGGCGCGATCTTCGTGTCGGTCATGGTCCTCGGTGAGTTCGCCACCGCCGCATCGCTGTCGGGCCGCAAGGTCAATCTGCTCGGCAACATCATCGTGTCGCAGGTGGGCTCGCTCAAATGGGCGTTCGCCTCGGTCGCGGGCGTCATCCTCACCGTCGTCATCGCCGCGGTGATCACGGCGCTGCTGCGCGTGGTCGATCTCAGGAAGGAGATGTAGCCATGGAAGCGCGTGTGCTGAAGCCCGTCCTCGGCGTCTATTGCGCCGCCTTTATCCTCTTCCTCTATGGCCCGATGATCGTGCTTGCGATCCTGTCCTTCCAGGGAGCCGGCGGTGGTCCCCAGTTCCCGATCATCGAATGGTCGACATACTGGTACCAGCACCTGCTGGGGATGACGGAGCCCGGCCGCATCTCGCGTCTTCCGGTTGGCGACAGCCTCCTGCGCTCGCTGGCGCTTGCCGTCATGACGACGGTGGTTTCGACCGTGCTCGGCGTGATCACCGCGCAGGGTTTCCGCGCCCGCTTCAAGGCATCGGGCGTGGTCTTTTATCTGATCATCCTGGGTATGATCGTGCCGGGTGTTCTCGTCGGCCTCGGCATGGCGCTGCTCACCAACATGCTCGGCATCGACCGCAGTTGGTGGGGCACGGCCTTCGTGCTGCATGTGGTTTATACTTTCCCCTTCGCTTTCCTGGTGATGCTGGCGATCTTCAATCGCTTTGACCGCAGCGTCGAGGAAGCATCCCTGTCGCTCGGCGTCTCGCCCGCGCAAACGTTCCGGCGGGTCACCTTTCCGATGATCTTTCCGGGCGTTCTGTCGGCGATGCTGTTCTCCTTCACGCTGTCCTATGACGAGTTCTCGCGCACGCTCTTCACCTCCGGCCGCGACCTGACGCTGCCATTGGCGATTTACGGCACGTTCTCCGTCGAAATCTATCCAAACATCTTCGCCTTCGGTGTGCTCACCACGCTCTTCTCTTTCACGCTGCTCCTCATCTACGCCCTGCTGATGCTGCATGCGGTGCGCAAAGGGCAATCCTTCAAGGGACAGGAGGAAGCCGAATGAGTAAGGCTGTAGCGAAAGTTGCGCTCGTGACGGGTGCAGGTTCCGGTATCGGGGCGGCGATAGCACGGCGTCTTGCCCGCGAGGGCTACCGCGTTGCGGTGAACGATCTGAGGACCGAAGCCTGCCAGCGCGTGGCGCAGGACATCGCCGGGGCCGGCGGGGAGGCCGCCGCCTTCACCGCCGACGTTTCGAGCGAAAGCGCGGTAGCCATGATGGCCGAGGCGGTGAGGGCGCGTTTCGGTGTTGTCCATCTGCTTGTCAACAATGCCGGACATGGGCATCAGGCCTCGTTTCTCGACATCTCGCTCGATCAGTTCGAGCGCATGTTCGCCGTTCATGTGCGCGGCACCTTCCTGATGACGCGCGCCGTGCTGCCGGCCATGCTCGAAAGGGGCGAGGGCGTCATCGTGAATATCGCTTCGCAGCTTGGCCAGGTCGGCGGCGTCGAGCTCGTCCATTACGCGGGTGCGAAGGGCGCGATCATAGCGATGACGAAATCGCTCGCCCGCGAGGTAAGCACGCGCGGTGTCCGCGTGAACGCCGTTGCGCCGGGCCCCATCAAGACGCCGCTGGTCGAGGCACTGTCCGACGATTGGAAAAAGGCCAAGGCAGCCGAGCTTCCGCTCGGCCGCTTCGGCGAGCCGGGCGAAGTGGCCGGCGCCGTCGTCTTCCTGGCTTCTCCGGACGGAGCGCTCTTCGTCGGCCAGACGCTCGGGCCGAATTCCGGCGACGTCATGCTCTGAGGAGATCTGCCACCATGGCTGAAATGAAGCATGCAAGACGCATTGTTCTCGTCACCGGCGGCGGCCTCGGCATCGGCCGCGCCGCCTGCGAGGCGTTCGCCCGCAGCGGCGATCATGTGATCGTCACCGATGTCCTGGAAGAGGAGGGCAGGGCGCTGGCCGAAAAAATCGCCAAGGAGGGCGGGTCGGCCGAATTCGCGCCTCTCGACGTCCGTTCGACCGAGGCGGCGGACGCACTGGTCGCTCGGCTGAACAAGGAGCATGGCCACGTCGACGTGATCGTCGCCAATGCCGGCATTGCACATCGCGTCCCGCTCGGCGAACTGTCCGACGAGAAGTGGGACCATACCTTCGACATCGATCTGAAAGGCATGCTGCGGGTCATCCGTCCCGCAGTTCCGGCCATGCGCACGACGGGGGCGGGAGCGATCGTGTGCCTCTCCTCGATCATGGGCGTTGCCTATGGCTGGGACGAGCATGTCCACTACTCCGCCGCCAAATCCGGCGTGGTCGGACTCGTGCGCGGGCTGGCTGTGGAGCTTGCCGGGCATGGCATCCGCGTCAACGGCGTTGCACCCGGATACATCCGCACGGCGCAGCTCCTTTCCGAAAAGCACTCCCTTGGGCCGGAAGGCGCCGAGAAGGCCGCCTCCTTCATTCCCATGGGCCGGCTGGGCGAGCCGGAGGACATCGCCGACGTCATCCATTTCCTGGCTTCGCCTGCGGCACGCTACCTGACGGGACAGGTGCTGACGGTGGACGGGGGCCTGCTGGTGGGCCGCTACTGAGAGGACTGGGTAAACAAGATGGGAACTGAAAGATGAAAAAGCACCCGATGCTGAACAGACGCACCATGTTGAAGGGAGGCGCCGGCGCCGCGGCGCTGGCCATGGGAGGCATTTCTCCACTCCTGCGCTCGCAGGCGGCACTCGCGCAGTCGCTGGCCGATCAGCAGCTGCGCACCATCGGCCTGTCCACGACCGTGCAGGACCGCATCCTCGAGATGTTCAAGAAGGAAAGTGGCGTGGGCTCGGTCTCCGGCACCGCATCCACTTACCCCGACAGCCAGACGCGCATCCTTTCGGGCGCCGGCGACTACGACTGCTGGGAAGTGATCGCGGAGCGTCTGCCGGCGGTGATCGCCACCAACAATGTGGAACCGATCGCCACGGCGGATCTGCCCAACTGGAGCTCCATTCGCGACACCTTTACAAAGGAAAACGATAAATGGGAGCGACGCGCGCAGATCGTCGGCCAGATATGGACGGACGAGGCGCAGACGCAGCTTTACATGGTACCGGCGGTCTACAACTACGATTCCATCGGCTACAACCCGGAAGTGGTCAGCGACGAGGAGGCGAACACCTGGACCGCGCTCTTCGATGAGAAATGGCGCGGCCGATCGGGCCTCAATGTCGATCCGCTGATCGCCATCGGCCAGGCGATCCTCGCCATGAACACGCTCGGCCATCTGGACGCGAAAAACCCCGGCAACCCGACTGTCGAGGAGATCGACGAGGCGGCAGCCTTCCTGATCTCCAAGAAGAAGGACGGCCAGTTCCGCGCCCTGTGGGGTGACTTCGGCGAGTTGGTCAACCTTATGGCGTCCGGCGAGATGGTGGTGTCGGACGCGTGGCAGCCCGCCGTCATGGCGGTCAAGGCGCAGGGCCGTCCGGCCAAATACGCCACACCTAAGGAAGGCACGCGCGGCTGGACGATTGGCCCTTCGCTGATCGCCGGCTCGCCCAACCGCGAGGCAGTCATCGCCTACGCCAATTTCTGGCTCTCCGGCCCACCTGCCATCGCCGTCACGGAGCAGGGCTATTATTCGCCCAGCACCAAGATCAAGAACGTGATGGACCCGGACAAATATGCTTTCTGGTACGAGGGCAAGCCGTGGGTCGGCGCGCCCGAGCGCGGCATCATGGAAGGCGACCTGCGCGACGGGGGTTCGCTAGAGGAGCGCTCTGCCAATGTCGCCTACTGGCACCAGTGGCCGGACGAGTACGACCACCTGATCCAGCGCTGGGACGAATTCCTGAACGCCTGACGCGATCTTCCGCACCGGGCCGGCCGAATGGCCGTCCCGGTGGGGTCTGGGACGTTTTCGGCAAGAGCATCGGACCGAGGCATGAACGATCTTGAACTCATAGGAGTCGGCAAGACCTATCCCGACGGAACGGTCGCCGTCTCCGATTTCGACCTGGCGGTGAAGCCGGGCGAATTCGTCGCCTTTCTCGGACCTTCGGGCTGCGGAAAGTCAACCACGCTGCGCATGATCGCCGGCTTCGAGAAGATCTCCCATGGCGATATCCTCATCAAGGGCAGGAATGTTTCGGCCACACCACCCGAGAAGCGGCCGACCTCCATGATTTTCCAGAACTACGCGCTTTTCCCGCATATGACGGTGCGCCAGAACATCGGCTTCGGCCTCGATGTGAAGGGTCTGTCGGCGGCCGAGAAGAAGGCCAAGACCGATCGCATCATGGATATGTTCGGGTTGAGCGGGTTCGCCGATCGCAAGGCCGACAGGCTTTCGGGCGGGCAGCGCCAGCGCATCGCGCTGGCGCGCGGCTTGGTGGTCGAACCGGACATTCTTCTGCTCGATGAGCCGCTCGGCGCGCTTGATGCAAATCTGCGTCGCGTCATCCAGAACGAACTGAAGCTTCTGCAGCGCGAACTCGGCATCACCTTCGTTTTCGTCACCCACGCACAGTCCGAGGCGCTCGGCCTGTCGGATCGCATCGTGGTCATGAACCGTGGCAGGGTCGAGCAGGTCGGCACCCCGTACGAAGTCTATACATCGCCCGCCACGGAGTTTGTGGCCCGCTTCATCGGTTCGAACGCCATCATCGAAGGGGCCAATCTGAAGGTCCAGGGGGATATGGCCGTTGTCGACACCGCATTCGGGCGTATGCGCGGCCGCTACGCCGCCTCTGTTTCATCTGGCGCATCGGTGCTCGTCGCCATTCCGGCCGAAGCGATGCGCATCCAGCCGGCAAATGCCGCCCCGGCAACCGGCGAGAACCGTTTCCAGGGCACGGTATCCATGAAACACGCCGTCGGCAGCATCGGCCACGTCAAGGTTGCTCTGGACGGCAGGCAGAGCGTCGATGTGCAGACCGGCACGGACGACGAGGCTCTGATGCGGCTCGCCATCGGCGATGCCGTCGTCGTGGATTGCCCCTCCGATCGAGTAACGCTGGTCGGGCGAGGCTGAGAAACAGGGGCTGATCCGGCCCCGCAGAAACCGAAACAAGGGAGATATTGAGAATGGCAAAAGAGATACTTGTCGGCTTCGGCATAGACGTAGACGCCGTCGCAGGCTGGCTCGGTTCCTATGGCGGCGAGGACTCTCCCGATGACATTTCGCGCGGCATGTTTGCCGGTGAAGTCGGGTCTCCGCGTCTTCTCAAGCTGTTTGACCGGCTCGGCATCCGCACCACCTGGTTCATCCCCGGTCACTCCGTGGAGACCTTCCCCGACCAGATGAAGGCGGTGGCCGATGCCGGCCACGAAATCGGCATTCACGGGTACAGCCACGAAAATCCGATCGCCATGACCCCGGAGCAGGAGGAAGAGGTTCTCGACAAGGCGATCGGCCTGATCACCGACCTGTGCGGTCGGCGCCCGACCGGTTATGTGGCTCCATGGTGGGAATTCTCCAATGTCACCAACGAGCTGCTTCTGAAGAAGGGGATCAAGTACGATCACTCGCTGATGCACAACGACTTCACGCCGTATTACGTGCGCGTCGGCGACAAGTGGACGAAGATCGACTATTCTGCCAGGCCTTCGGACTGGATGAAACCGCTGGAGCGCGGCCGGGAGACCGATCTGATCGAAATCCCGGCCAATTGGTACCTCGACGACCTGCCGCCCATGATGTTCATCAAGAAGTCGCCGAACAGCCATGGCTTCGTCAATCCAAGGCATCTGGAAGAGATGTGGCGCGACCAGTTCGACTGGGTCTATCGTGAGATGGATTACGCCGTCTTCCCGATCACCATTCACCCGGATGTCTCGGGCCGCCCGCAGGTGCTCCTCATGCTCGAGCGCCTGTTCGAGCACATGAAATCGCACGAGGGCGTGCGCTTCGTCACCATGGACGAGATGGCGGACGATTTCGCCAAGCGTAGCCCGCGCAAGAAATGATCCGAAGCGGGGCGGCCCTGCCGCCCCGTCCTTTCCCGGGAGAAAACGATGTGCTCGCTGTGCGGCGTTCTTGGATGCGATGACCATTGGACAAGCGCCGTGGCACGGCCCGGCGTCTATACGCGCAACACGGACCGGCTCAATCGCCGGCGCGAGGCCGCCAATCGCGTCAAGCTTGCCAATGCCCTGCTTGAACCGCGCCGGTTGAAGCTCGCCGAGTGGCAGGGCACATCCTACGTGCTGTCGAGCGCAACCGGACACACCAGGATCTTCGAAAGCCTCGCCCATCTTTGGCCAGAGGCGGAAGCGATGAGCGGCCGCGACTTCGATCCGCTTGACCCGGACTTCCTCGACCGCCTGAGGAAGCGGACATGACCGCAGAGTTCCGTCCGGCACCTCCAACGCCCGTCAATCTCCTTACCGGCTTTCTGGGATCCGGCAAGACGACGCTTCTGCAACGCCTCTTAGGGGATCCGGCGCTGGCGAATACAGCCGTTCTCATCAACGAGTTCGGCGAGGTGGGTCTTGACCATCATCTGCTCGACCGCATCGATGACAATGTGGTCCTGCTGAAGTCGGGCTGCCTTTGCTGCACGGTGCGTGGCGAGGTGGCCGAGGCCCTGCAGAAACTCCATTCCCAGCGTGCCCGCAACGAAATCCCCTGGTTCGACCGCGTCGTGATCGAAACCACGGGACTTGCAGATCCGTTTCCCGCACTCTCCACTATCCAGTCCCACCCGGTTCTGCGCAGCCACTTCTCCATTGCCAATGTGGTTGTGACGGTCGATGCCGTGAACGGCGCGACGCAGCTGGAACAACGGCTGGAGGCAATTCGGCAGGTGGGAGCGGCAGATGTGGTGGTCATCACCAAGTCCGACATGGAGGAGGCTGTCAAAACCGAGGTCTTGAGCGCCAAGCTGCACCGCCTCAACCCGGCCGCGCGCCAGGTGATCGCCCAGAAAGCCGGAGCCGGCGAATTTCTTACGGATGCATTTTCAGGTCGTGGCGAAGATTGGCGGCGCGATGCGTTTCGGGCGACGGAAGAGTTTGGCAGCGCCGAGCGCCATCACCAACATGGAACACACGAAGACGGTGGCAGGGGACACGACCACCATGCCCACGCGTCGGTCCGCTCCTTTTCGATGGTGATTGAAGAGCGGATCGACTGGACTGCTTTCGGCATGTGGCTGTCCATGCTTCTCAACCGCCACGGCGACCGGGTCTTCCGCGTCAAGGGCATCCTTGATATCGAAGGCGAGGAGCGGCCGGTAGCCATTCATGGTGTGCAGCGTCTCGTCCATCCGCCGGTTCACATGTCCGGCTGGCCGGATGCGCGCCGCCACTCGCGCATCGTGTTCATCGTAGACGGGCTCGACCCCGCACGCATCGAGGAGTCGTTTCATGTATTCAACCGCTTGTCGGACGAAGTGCTCGGACCACACCAGACGACGACGCTTCGCAGGGCGGGCTGAGGTGCGGGCGTGAAGAAGCCCGCTTCACCTGCAGTGCATGCGCGACAGCGACAGCCGCTGCGTGTCCTGTGCACGGAAATCACGCCTTACCAGCAGTTGCACGAACGCGCCGAGCGCGACCTGGGCTTCGATCTGATTTTTGAACAGCACGATTTCGTGACGGCCCAGCGCATCGCCGCAACCGAGCCCGAACGCTACGACGTCTACGATCAGTGTTTCCACAATCTGGATATCGTCTGGCACTGGCGCGCCGTGCAGAAGATCGAACTCGAACGCATTGAACTGTGGGACGAGGTGAACGATCTCACCAAGAAGGGCCGCATCAACGCGTCGGCCCGACTGGGCTTGGGCGACGCCCCGGTCACGCGCCTCTATGTCCAGCAGGACAATTCCCTGTCTTCCATTCCGTCGCCGCATATTTCCATGCTGCCGACCGTGCACAATTTCGATTCCTTCGGCGTCAATGAGACGGCCACTGGCGTCGACGTCGATACACAAGTGAGGTCCTGGGCTGAACTCCTGGATCCTCGCTGGAAAGGCCACGTGGCGATCGTCGACGAGCCCGCCATCGGCATCTTCGATATCGCTCTCGCGGCGCGCGCAGCCAACAAGATGACCTTCAAGGATCTCGGCAATATGAGCGTCGAAGAGATCGACCACCTCATCGATCTGGCGCTTTCGCTGAAGCGGGAAGGGCACTTCACCTCCTTCTGGCGCACGACGCAGGAAGCGACCATGATGATGGAGCGTGGCGACGTATGGATCGCCAGCATGTGGTCGCCGAGCGCCGTTCAGCTCAAGAGCCGCCACCTTCGCACCCGCCAGGCGGTGCCGGTGGAAGGATACCGCGCTTGGCACGGCGGCCTTTGTCTAGCGCGTCACCTGGAAGGCCACCGGCTCGATCAGGGCTATGCCTATCTGAACTGGTTCATTTCCGGCTGGCCGGGCGCGGTTGTCGCGCGTCAGGGATACTACATGCCCGTGCCGGAGAGGGTGCGCGAGCATCTGAAACCGGACGAATGGGATTACTGGTACGACGGCAAGGAAGCGCGAAGCCCGCTATGCGGTCCCGATGGGAACATTGCCATTTTGCCCGCCGCGCAGCGTTCGGGCGGGTCCTACTGGAACCGCGCCTCCCACATCGCCCTGTGGAACACCACGATGGACGAGCATAACTATCTGGTACGCCGCTGGGCGGAACTTGTAAAGGAACCAGCCGACAGAACAGGTCTCTTGCGGAACGCATCCTGACATGAGCAGAATCAGACTGATCACCACGGGAGGCACCATTGCCTCCAGCCGCAAGGCGGGCTCCGATCGCGTTGTCGCAAATATCAGCGGCGCGGAGCTCAAGGCACGTCTGCACGACCCTCTGGACGGCATCGAGATCGAGATTGACGACTTCAGCTCCGTAGGCAGTTTCGCCTTCGACCTGCCGCTTGCCTTCTCCCTTGCCCGGCACATCAACAGCGTGCTGGCGAAAGAGGATTGCGATGGTGTCGTCGTGACTCACGGCACCGACACCATGGAGGAAAGCTGTTATATGGCCGACCTCATCGTGAACAGTGACAAGCCGGTGGTCTTCACGGGCGCGCAGCGTCACGCCGGCGATGCGGATACGGACGGCCCGCGCAATATAGCCGAAGCGATGCGCGTGGCCGCTGCGCCGCAGGCGCGCGGCATTGGGGCCGTGATCGTGTTCGAACAGGATATCCACGCCGCACGTGACGTGACCAAGGCGCACACCTCGCGCGTCGACACCTTTCGCTCCAATTCTTACGGCAAGCTTGGGGAGGTGGATGGCGAGAACGTCTTCATCTACCGCAGGCCGACCGGGCGCTTTCATGCAGACGTGACCCGGATCGTACCCGAGGTTGAGCTGATGAAGCTCGCCATGGGCAGTTCGCCGGCCTTCCTGGACTTTGCCGTTGGGCAAGGCGCGCGCGCCATCGTGATCGAGGCCTTTGGGCGTGGAAACGCGCCTAACGGTTTCGCCGAAGCGATCGCCCCGATCGTGGCCAAAGGCATTCCCGTGATCGTTGCCTCGCGCTGCCAAGAGGGACGCACCCGCCCCATCTATGGGGGTGGCAGCGGCGGGAAGGATCTGGCCGATGCCGGTGTGATCTTCTCCGGTGATCTGAGCGGCCTCAAGGCCCGCATCCTCGCTGCGGTGCTGCTCGGGAAGAACGCTGGAATGGATGCATTCCGGCGTGACTTCGAAAAGGTGACGTGCACCCCGACCTCCTGAGGCGCCGCCGGTCCCGCGCAAGTCGAAGCTGATCACTACGCAACCCGGGAACTCTCGGGGAGTGGGATGGGCGGCTCGCCTTCATTGGCCAGGTGCCACACGATCCGTTCCAAAGACTGGTCCCACCCGTCGCGCTTGTGCAGGGCACTGCGGTTGTCCCAGACAACGAGGTCATCCACCTCCATGGCGGCCGTCCACCAATAGGGCGACTCCGCCGCGTGACGCCGGAGCCGGCTTATCAACGAGAAGCTCTCGTCGGGGCTCATATCCACGACAAGCATGTCGTCCCGGTGCGGCAGGAACAGGACCGGCCGCCGGGTCGTGGGGTGCAGCCGGACCAGCGGGTGCTGCGGGCCGACCTGCCTTTCTTCCAGGGATTTGCTGGGGGGCAGGGGAAACTCGTTGCCGGCAGGATATTCGTGATGGATGACGCGCAGGTGCGCGATTTTTTCCTTCATATCGGCGGGTAGGCTCTCATAAATGAGGTAGGCGTTCATCCAGTAGGTCTTGGGCGGCACGCCGGGTACTTTGCGGGCATAGAAATAGGTGTAGCCGGCGGGAACGGGCTTTGCCGCACCGTCGGTGTGCCAGTCCTGCGGCGCGCTGCTGCCGTCGCCCAGCGGCCGCCCGTCGCTCTGCTGCACGTTCGAGATGATCTTCAGATAATCGACGCCTTGGATATGGGCGGCATCGTTGTTCTTCCGCTTGAGGCTGAGGAGGGGCCCGAAATGGCGGCCAAGCTGCTCCATCTGCTCCGGCGTGAGCTTCTGCTTGCGGAAGCGCAGCACGATATGCTCCTCGATCGCCTGCTGAATGGCATCGAGAACCGCCGTATCGTTCCGTTCGATCACCTCCGCGACGTCGATGTACAAAACGTCGGCACCGATGTGAGGCGATGCCGGCTGCAAAGTGAGGCTGCTTGCCCCTTTCATGGTTTCCTCCTTGATGGGGATTGAAAATAGCGGAGCGGCGGGGCCTGCGCGGGCCCGCTGCCGCTGGAGCGCGGCTAGCGCCTCAGGAGATCCCGCGCCCGCCCTTCCATGGATGCAAGAGATTCCTCAGGTGTCGCCTTCAGCGTCGCCACCGCCTGCAGGTGCTCGATGAACATGTCGGCGATGCGCAACCCGTTCTCACCAGGTACGATGTACCATCCGCTGAGCGCGTCGAGGTTCTCCAGATAGGAATGGGCGTTGTCGCGGTCGGCGAGAATGTCCTTCAGCGCTGCGGATTGCTCTATGGCGACGCTGTTGGTGGGCGCATAGCCGGTCATTGCGGCAAGCGCGGCTTGGCCCTCCGGCCCGGCCATGAATTTCATGAAATCGAAGGCCGCCTGCTGTGCCGCCGGATCCTGCGCGAGCATCGCGCCGATCACGGCCGAGGTGGGGATCCGCCCCTTACCCTCCGCCAGAGGGAAGGGCACGGAGACCACCTGGAATTTCCCGTCGGCCGCCTCCTCGTAGCGCGGGATGAGGCTGCTCATGCTGGCGAACACGCCGATGCCACCGGCTCCGAACGCCTGGCGCGCCTGATCGCGCGTCATGTCGGCACGTGCCTGGCCCGCATCGGCGAAGTCACGCAGGAGCTGCAGCGCCTGCAGCCCTTCGGCTCCCTGGAAGGTGAAGTTCTCATCCGCAGCATCCATGACGCTGCCGCCGAAGCTTTCCAAGAGGGCCAGCCAGCTGAAGCCGATCCCGTTGTCGTACTCGAAGAAGCCGCCGACGATGTTCGGCGCCACTCCATCCATCTTCTTCGCAAGGTCGAGAATGCCCGGCCAGTCGCGTGGCAGATCTTCCGGATTGACGCCAGCCTGGTCCACAAGCTGCGAATTGAAGAGCACGACAGGCATGGAGACGCCGTAGGCCAGTCCATAGGTCGTTCCGCTCACCACGCCCGGGCTGGTGACGGAGGAGGAGAATTGCGCTTTCCATTCCGTATCTGCCTCGATGAATGAGTCGAGCTCAGCCGCAATGCCGTTTTCCTGCAGCACCCGCAGGAGAGGGCCGGTGAAGAGAATAACGTCGGGCAGCTTGGCGCCAACCATATGGTCGCGCAGCAATTGTTGCTGGAATTGGGACGCCTCGCGGGCTCCTCCGATCCACTCGACGGTGACGTCCTCCGACTGGGCGTTGTAGAGCGTGATGAGTTTCTCATACAGCGCCAGGTTTTGGGCATTCCCGGAGCCTGACAGAGTTATGGTGGTCTCGGCGTGGGCGGAGGCGGAAAGTGCCAAACTGCCGATCAATGCCGCGGCAGCGAGAATTCTGTGCATGGTCGGTCCTCTCCTGGAAGGGTTCATGAAACGGGGGCTTCACCATGCGTGTTTCACCAATCCTCGGACCGGCGGATTTCGACGCAACGTAAAGCCAAGCGTGACTCGAGCTGGCATGGCGGCTCAACAGTAAGATGTATAGGTGTACGTATTTATAGACATCAATTATGAGAGTCTTGTGACAATGTGCGTTGAGAACGCTCCTCCTTCGCGATCCCGCCGTGTGTGAGCGGTGCAAGCGCGATAGGAAGGTCGTGCGGACAAGAGGGAGAATCGGCTCGATGAAGAGTGAGGGGATCAGCCGCTGGCGGCAAGTGGGCGAGGCCCTGATGCGCGAGATCGATCAGGGGCTGCTCGGGCCGGGTGACAAGCTTCCGGCCGAGTTCGATCTTGCGGAAAGGTTCGGGGTGGCGCGCCAGACGGTACGTCGCGCCTTGTCGCATTTGCGCAACGAAGGCGTGATCGACGTCCAGCTCGGCCGAGGGACCTTTGTTTCCGAGAGAGTTTTCGAATATCGGATCGCTGCCCAAAGGACGTTCGAGGAAAACCTCCTCGATAGCGCAATGATTCCCAGCCGCGATCTTCTGAGCATTCAGCTGGTGCCGGCCACGAAGGGAATCGCAAAGAATCTGAAGCTCGAGGCCGGCTCTCCCGTCCTGTTCGTCGTGACCGTCAACAAGGCGGACGAGGTTCCGGTCGTCCTGGGGTACATCTTCTTTCCCCATGCCAGGATACCGAAGCTCGAGGGCATCCTGGCGCGGATCGCCGCCGAAAAGCGCAGTTTCTCCCTGGCCGCTGCTTTGGCGGATGCCGGCGTGCTGCGGGCCCGGCGCACCTTTATCCGGCTGAAATCGAGGCTGCCATTGGCGGAGGAGACGGAGGTGCTCAGCCTTCCGCCGCTGGAGACGGTTGTCGAGACGACCTCGATGAGCGCGGACGACGAAGGCAATCCCGTATTCTACTCGATCATGTCCTATCGCGGCAGCCGCGTGGAGTTTTTCGTTGGAAGCGAGGCTCTCGGGGAGAAATGACGGACGACAGTGCGGTGCCGTTCCGCAGACCCGATGACCCTCAGCGCAGGAAGCGCTTTTCGTTGGCCTTGACCTGATCCATTTTCTGCAGGCGGAAGATTTCCTCCACGGAGACGATGTCCTTGTGCACGTTCTGCACGCCGCCGTCGGTGACGATCCGCCGGAAAACGTCACGCATCGCCGTCGCCGCGGCACGGATGGCATAGTTGCCGTAGATGGTCATGCGGATGTTGCCGAGTGCGTGGATGCGCGTGGCGTCGAGCTCGGGATAGGCGTTGGGCACAATGACGAGTGGAACCGGTCCCTTCCACGCGCGCGAAAAACTCTCGATCTCGCCCGGGTTTCTTTTCTTCGAATGGATCAGGATCATATCGGCGCCGGCTTCGGCATAGGCCATGCCGCGCTTTAGCGCCTCCGCCTCGCCGAGGCCCGCGATCAGGGCTTCGGTGCGGGCGATGATGAGGAAGCCGGGGTCCTGCCGGCTCGCCCCGGCCGCTTCGATCTTGCCCTGAAACTCCTCGATGCGCAGCAGCTCCTGCCGGCCGTCGGCTGCCAGGCTCGTCACCTTCGGAAAGGTCTTGTCCTCGATGACGACGGCCGCAGTTCCCGCCTTTTCGTATTCCCTGATCGCATGGATGACGTTCAGTGCGTTGCCGTAGCCCGTGTCGATGTCGGCGACGATCGGCAGCGACGAACACCCGGCGATGGCGCGCAGCATATCGAGATGCTGCGTCATGGTGATCAGGCTCATGTCGGCCAAGCCATAGAGCGCCGACAGCTCGAATCCCGAGGCCCAGAGGCCGTCGAAGCCGGCTTCCTCGGCCAGGAGCGCCGAGAGCGGGCTATGCGCCGCCATGATGTGGACTAGACCGCGTTCGGCCATGCGGTCGCGGAGGAGTTTTGCCTTGCTCATGGCTCGGCGTTCAACAACCCAGGACAGCGCCTTGGCAAATCCAATGATACCGGATGAAGGCGGATGTCATCGATTTTTGCGATTGTATGTCAGGCGGCGTCACCAGTCCCTGCATTCCTGCAAAGCCGCACGAGCCAGCGGCAGAAGGCACGGGCCAGCATGGGGTTGGCGCTGCGGTCCACCGCATAGGCGCGGTACTGCATGCCGCTCGACGCTCGCGACCCTTCGACAAGGCAGAGAAGGCCCTGCCGGATGAGGTCGCTCACCACGATCTCCGGCGCGACGAGCAGACACTTGCCGGTCGTGACCGCCGGTAGCGCCAGGTAGTGATGATCGTAGCGCGCGCCGAGCTTGATGTCGTCGGGCTTCAGGTTCATGGAGCGTAGCCAGGTGGGCAGGATGTCCGGCCGCGACGTGATGGTGAGCATCGGAAGCGTCCGGACGGCTAGCAAGCCCTTGCCCGATACGTGCTGCGGCGCGCCCACGCAGACGAGTTGCTCCTTGTGCATCTCCCAGTGGTCCGAGGGCTCCGACAGGGCCAGGTCGCGCGTGATCAGTACGTCAAACCCGTCGGTCGTGGACGGGAGCGACAGCGAGCTCATCACATCCACCACCGCGCCGCCCATTTCGTTCGAAAACGCCTGCAGGTTGGGGATGAGCAGCGTGTAGGCGAAGGTGGAGAGCGATGTACGCACCACGATGCGGTTTGTGTCCGCGCGGTCACGGCGCCGCATGCGCTGGGCAGTGAAGAAGATGGTATCGAGCGGCTCGCTGACGGCGTTGGCGAAGAGGCGACCGAATTCGGTCAGTTCCGTGTAGCGGCCCCGACGATCGATGAGCGGCGCGCCGAGATAATTTTCCAGCACCGCCAGATGCCGGCTGACCGAGCTCTGCGTCGTGCCCAAGGTGTGGGCTGCACGCGTGACGCTCTTTTCGCGCGCAATCGCCACGAAGGCACGGACGGAATTGAGAGGAAGCGCCTCGTCTTCACGGGTCATGCGTTGCTCCATGGCTGCGGCCGGCACCGGTGCATCCATCGCCGATCGCACTTCATCTATCGAATTAAAAGATTCTTGTCATCCACGTGTCGCGCGGCCTCGCTACGCGAACTTGCAGGTAGGAGCTTGCCTCAGCATGAAGCAAGTAAGGCCCCCAACCCGGAGATGGCCAATGAGCGGCGTGAGGTTCCAAAACGTCCAAAAATCGTTCGGCTCCGTCTCGGTCCTTCGCGATGTCTCGCTCGATATTGCCGAGGGCGAGTTCCTGACGCTGCTGGGGCCGAGCGGCTGCGGGAAATCGACGCTGCTGCGCATCCTGGCGGGGTTGGAGGCACAGGACAAAGGCTCGGTGTCGATCGGGGGGAGGGCGGTGGACGACGTACGCCCGAAGCGGCGGGACGTCGCCATGGTCTTCCAATCCTATGCGCTCTATCCGCACATGACGGTGGCCGAGAACATGGCGCTGCCGCTGAGGATGCGTCGCCTTTCCACATGGCAGCGGCTGCCGTCGGTCGGCCGGCTCCTTCCGGGAACAAGACAGGTCGGTGCCGAGATCGCGGCCGAGGTGGAACTGACCGCCAAGGCGCTCGGCATCGACCATCTTCTGGAGCGGAAGCCCGGCCAGCTTTCAGGCGGTCAGCGCCAGCGTGTGGCTGTGGGCAGGGCGATGGTGCGCCATCCGGCCGTGTTCCTGATGGACGAGCCGCTTTCCAACCTCGACGCCAAGCTGAGGGTGCAGATGCGAACCGAGATCAAGGAACTGCACCGGCGGCTCGGCGTTACCTTCATTTACGTCACCCACGACCAGGCGGAGGCCATGACATTGTCGGACCGGGTGGCGGTAATGCTCGACGGCGAGTTGCTGCAGGTGGCGCCGCCGCAGGAGATCTATGCCGATCCGGCCGAGCGGCGCGTAGCGGAGTTCATCGGCTCGCCGAAGATCAACATGCTCGACGGTGTGGTGCGCGAACGCGGGCTCATCGATGTGGCGGGATCGACACTCGCTGTCGACATCGATCGGGAGCAGGGCGCGCAGGTGACGCTGGGCATTCGGCCCGAGGTTTTTCACGTGGCTGAGCGGCTGGGGCCAGGTTCTCTCACGGGTTCGGTTCGGCTGGTCGAGCATATGGGCTCGGACCTCTTCGTCCATCTCGACATGCCGGGTGTGGCGGAACCCGTGATCGCCCGGCTGCTCGCCGAGCGCGCGCCGCAGATTTCTGCCGGGCACACGCTCCATCTCGGAGTCAGGCCCGATCGCGCTCTCGCTTTCACGCGCGAGGGCGCCCGCATCCGGCTCGGGGCTTTAGCGAAGCCGGCGGCGGGAGCCACCGTCACCCATCTTCGCGAGTATGCGCAATGAGCGCGGCGGCCGAACCATTGCCCGTCCACCCGGCCGCATCCTCGCCGGCAAGGGCGCAGAGGCTGGCGGAGGCGCTCGCCGGTTATGCGCTCGCGGGGCCGGCCTTCCTGCTGCTGCTCGTACTCTTCATCCTTCCCGTCTTCGCCGTCTTCGTGATCGCGACCACGGACTGGCAGTTCGGTGCCCACAGTCTCAACTTCATCGGCCTTGCCAATTTCCGCGAAGTTTTTGCCGACGAAGGCTTTCGCATCTCGCTGGCGAACACGATCGTCTATGTTCTGATCGTGGTGCCGGGCACTGTGATCCTCGGCCTCGTCATCGCCCTGTTGATCGAGAGCGGGCGAGCCCTGCGTGCCCTCTACCGCGCTATCCATTTCCTGCCCTACATGGCCACCCTCGCCGCCATGGCGATCGCCTGGGAAGCGCTGCTCCACCCGACCATCGGTCTCGTGAACCAGACGCTCTCTGCTCTCGGTCTGCCCACTGCCAATTGGCTGCGGGACGAGGATACGGTGCTGCCGGTGCTCGTCGTCATCGGCATTTGGCAGAACCTCGGCTTTGCCATGGTGCTGTTCCTGGCAGGGCTCAAATCCATCCCTCAGGACCTCTACGACGCAGCCGACATCGACGGCGCTGACCTCTGGCTCGACCGGCTGCGCACCGTGACCCTACCCATGCTGGGGCCGGTGACGATGTTCGTCGTCATCGTGGTGGCGCTCAAAGCCTTCGAGAGCTTCGACACCGTGCAGATCCTCACCCAAGGCGGCCCCGGTCATGCGTCCGAAGTGCTGCTCTACACCCTCTACCGCGAAAGCTTCGAATATCTGCGCACCGGCTACGGCGCCTCCGTGACCGTCGTCTTCCTCGCCATCGTGGTGGCGCTCACCCTAGTCCAGGCCCGCATCATGGACAGGAAGGTGCATTATCAATGAGCCAGCCTCCGCAGCGGATTGTCGAAAGTCGGTCCAGACATTCTTGACACATACAACGGAGCCCCCAATGTCCATCAAGCCAAGGGCCTTCAAACTAAAGGCGTTGACCGTTGCGCTGGCCATGTTCGGCCTTGCCGGAGCCGCTGCGGCGGAGCCCGCCATCTCCCTGGAGGTCGCCTATGCATTCGGCTTCCAGAAGGAAGCGCATGAAGAGGCGGCGAAGGAGTTCATGGCCGCCAACCCGGACATCGCCATCGAATTCCGCGGCGTGGCCGAGAACTACGAGGAGCTCGTGCAGGCCAATTTCCGCGAGGCCATCACGGGCGATCTTCCGGACGTGGCCTTTCACGGCTTCAACCGCGTGGCCTTCATCGTAGAGCGCGGCCTGGCCGCTCCCCTGGAGCCGTTCATCGCCGCCGAGGAAGACCGGAACTCGCTCGGCTATGCTCCGGCATCGCTCACGCTGGCGACGGTCGGGGAGGAGCTCTACGGCCTGCCCTTCGCCATTTCCACCCCGATCGTCTATTACAATGCCGAACTCGTACGGCGCGCCGGCGGCGATCCGGAGCAGTTCCCAAAAACATGGCCCGAAATCCTGGACCTGGCCAAGCGCGTAGAGGCGCTCGACGGCAACATCATGGGCGCCTTCTTCGACTGGACCAGCTCGGCCAACTGGGAGTTCATCGCCTTGGTTGAATCGCAGGGCGGGCGCATGATGAAGGATGGGAAGATCACCTTCGACGGGCCGGAAGGGATGGCGGCGCTCGAGCTACTGCGTTCCTTCGGCGAGGCGGGCCAGGTGGACATGTCTCCGGACCAGGCAGCACAGGTCTTCGTTGCCGGGCAGCTTGGCATTCTGATCACCTCCAGCGCCCGGACGATGCGCTACACCGAACAGAGCGCCGGCACCTTCACGCTCAGGACGGCGCCCTTTCCGCTGCCTTCGTCGGAGGGTCGCCTGCCGGCCGGCGGCAATGCGGGCATGATCCTGGCGCGGGACGAAGCGCGGCAGCGGGCCGCGTGGAAGTACTTGAAATTCGTCACCGGCCCGGTCGGCCAGACGATCATGGCGCAGAAAACGGGCTACGTCCCCGGCAACCTGCGGGCAATCAACGATCCGAAACTCCTCGCGGACTTCTATCGCGAGCGGCCCAATCTGGCGACGAGCGTAGGGCAGCTTCCCGTCATCAGCGGCTTCTTCGCCTTCCCGGGCGAAAACTCGATCAAGCTCAGCGCGCTTCTTCGTGACCACCTCCAGTCGGTGGTGACGATGAAGCGGTCGCCCGAAGAGGCCATGGCCGCAATGGTCGAGGACGCCAGAACCTTGCTTCCCGAATAGCAACTCTCCGGTCGGGGCTTACATGAACGCCAGAAACCTGCCTGCCACAGCCGCGATCGCCCGCCATGCTCTGCTGCTCCTGACCGGGGCCCTCGTGCTGGTGCCTTTCGTGTGGATGGTCTCTCTCTCGCTCAAGCCGCCCGGGGAGATCTTCCGGGCATCCTTCTCCCTCCTGCCGGAGCAATGGTTCGCGGTGGAGAACTACACCAAGGCGCTCACCGAGGCGCCACTGCCGCGCTACATGGTCAATGGCGTTTTCGTCTGCGCGACTATCCTCGCTTTGCAGATCCTGGTCTGCGCGCCGGCGGCCTATGCGCTCGCCAAGCTCGATTTCAAGGGCCGCGATATGCTCTTCGGCCTGGTGCTCATCGGCCTGCTCCTTCCCCATCAGGTGCTGGCGCTGCCGCTCTTCATCCTCGGCTACAGCCTCGGTATCCTCAACACCTATGCCGCTCTGATCTTCCCCTTCGTGGTCTCGCCCTTCGCCATCTTCCTGTTTCGTCAGTTCTTCAAATCGATCCCGGACGACGTGGTCCATGCTGCCCGCCTCGACGGGCTGTCGGAGTTCGCCATTGTCTGGAAGATCATGGTGCCGATGGCCATGCCCGCCGTCATCGCCTTCTCCATCTTCTCGGTCGTCTCCCACTGGAACGACCTGTTCTGGCCGCTCATCGCGGTGCGGTCCGAAGATCTCATGCCACCGCCGCTGGGCATCATGGCCTTCAAGAACGAGGAGGCGGGCAACGACTACGGCCCGCTCATGGCCGCCTCGACCCTCGTCGTGCTGCCCCTTGTGGTCGCATTTCTTGCGGCGCAAAAATGGTTCGTCGAAGGACTGGGGAAGGGCAGCATCAAATAGTCGGCTGCACCACTGTCGCAGCCAATGCGATCGTTCAGCGCTCGACCTTCAGCCGTGGCCCGCCGACTTCCGAGGGGGAGTGCTCACTTGTAAGAGTCGATCGAAGGTATCGTGTGCGCTGTCGTGAAGTGAGAAACGCATCTCCCGCTCCGACCAGAGCTTTACCTCTGGTCGGACAGAGGCGCCCTGCTGGAATCCCGCGGCAAGAACAATTGCTCCGCGCTCCTCTCAGCGATCTGAATGATGGCTCCCAAATAGAA
Organism: Chelativorans sp. AA-79; assembly: GCF_029457495.1. Taxonomy (NCBI): domain Bacteria; kingdom Pseudomonadati; phylum Pseudomonadota; class Alphaproteobacteria; order Hyphomicrobiales; family Phyllobacteriaceae; genus Chelativorans; species Chelativorans sp. AA-79. The sequence goes on along the minus strand of NZ_CP120361.1, from coordinate 2,821,535 downwards.
AATGCAAGAACAGTTATTTACCATGGAAAATGGCGGAGGGAGTGGGATTCGAACCCACGGTGGACTCGCGCCCACGCCGGTTTTCAAGACCGGTGCCTTAAACCGCTCGGCCATCCCTCCGAATACTGACTTCGTTAGCTTTTCTGGCTTCCTGTCGAGATAAATTCCCGCAGTCTCTACCATCTTGCTGCCGAAACCCTGCTTCGCTGAGCGCTTTACCGCGCCTCCAATCGCTGCGTCAACTCGTTCCGCAGCTTCCTTCCTGCCTGCAAACACAGGTCGAGCTTGATGTCGATCGTAGAGTGGAGTGCCCCAAGCTCGGCTCGCTATCCGAGATATACGCCGGTCGCTGGCATTTGGACGGTGCGGGGGCGCAGATCGTGAGCACACGCGGAGGCAGGGAAGTCTTCGCAATGACCCGCACACAGTCGCAGGCCGCGATGGTGGCTGGGCCAGATCGTCGTGATCAGGAGGGCGGCCGCGTCAGCATGGCGGCTATCTCCTCGACCGGTTCCTTGACGAGGATCGCAATGTTCCGGTCGCCGCCATAATAGGTGACGTGGAGTTCGGTAAAACTGCCACTCGGCTGGGCGTCAAACCACACGATATGGTCGCTGTTGACCATGACGGTCTTTTGGTTTTGGTCTGTTAGGCGCAGCCACATAATCTGCTCCTCTTCTACACGGCAGGCAGGTTCTGTGGCCTGCCCGCGTTCGTAGCTGTTCAGAAATCGAAGATTTCGCCCAGAAGCGATTTCTTCTTCTTGTGAGGGCGCTGCGAACCGTAGTTTCGGTCATCCCTGTACCCGCGCTCGTCGCGCTCACGGGAGCGCTGGTCAAATTGCGCGGACAAACCCTCCTGCGAGGTCCGCTCGACAATTTTGTCGAGCTCGCCACGATCGAGCCAGACGCCGCGGCACTTTGGGCAATAGTCGATCTCGATGCCTTGCCGCTCGCTCATGACCAACTCGCTTCCGTCAACAGGGCACTGCATCTCCGTCTCCTTCTTGTGACGTGGTAGGAGAACACATATGGCGACCGGGAACAACCTGAACCGGCAGCACGGGTCTGGAGGTCATTGGGGACTTGGGCTGAGGCTGCGCCGGAACAATGGGAGGATCGAGGTTCCTTCGGTGGAAGTGGGCATCCAGGAGATGGTGCGCTTTGCAATCGATCACACCTTCTTCCTCAACATCGCGCTTCTCGCGCTCGGCGCCACGGTCCTGTGGCTGCATCTCCGCCGCGGAGGCGGCGAGCGGGAGGAGATGCTAAGGCGCTTCCGGACTGTAGTCCGGTGACAGGTCTCCACGCCTGAGTCGCCGGAGGGCATCATCCGCCTCCTCTTCGCCCAATCCGGCAAGCGGCAAGCCGTCGATCAGAATGACTTCGTCGCTGTCCTCGTCATAGACCTCCCAGAGCCCATCCTCTCCCTGCCGTTTGTCGAATGCGCCGGCCATCGGGCATGCCTCCTCGCTTCGCCTGCTGATCGCGCCTCCGCAGCTTCGGCGCACGCACGCAGCACTCCAACCACAGGTCACGCATATGGTTCCTGTGGCGGCGTGTTGCGGATGAGAACGGCAGTAGCAGCGATCGCGACCTAGCGAAAGCACGCCCCGGCGGGACCGAGGCGCGCTGGCAGTCGCCATTGCTCAGACGGCGGCGGCGCCGGGGATTGGGCGCGGCGCAGGCTCCTTGGCGTAGATGATCACGGCGAACAGCACGACGCCCAGGAGGATCACCAAAGAAGAGACCGCCGTGAAGAGCTCAAAGGCGGGATATCCGAGATAGAGCATATAAAGGGACGGCACCATCACAACGACGCCAACCGTATAGATCCAGTACTGGGCGGTCGCCAGCCTTCCCTGTGCCTTGGCGGGATTCAGGGCATAGTAACCGCCGAAGATCGCCATGGTGACCCACCCGAGAAGATTGCTGTGCGCGTGCGGTCCGATCACGTTGTGGTTTCCGGACATCGCCATCTGCAGTCCCATCGCGATGCCGATGAGCAGAAAAACGATGGCGGCCTTGAAGTAGAGACTTGCTAACTGTGGCATTGTAACGCCTCCCTTGTTCCCCTCATTTGAGGTGCTGCAAGTATACATCCGGCAGAAACTTCCAGGAAGCGTCTATTTCGTCGTCGGCCGCCGCTCTCAATCGACTTTGGCTGGCCGGCCACCTGGGTGCAGCAGCCAGGCTCGCTGCCGCACGCTCCTTCTGCCGCCGGGCACCATAACAGAATGTGACATATTGTTACCCGCAAAGCGCCTATCGGGATGAAGCGCGCGCCGGGATGGCCTAGCCAATACGGATGATCCTATGTATCACTTATTTTTGCCAGCTTACGGCCACAGTCGATTCAGATCGTAATAACGATTTCCTGTGCATGAGAGCAATCCGGTGAGGGTGCACCGTGCGCAGTCTGGGGGCCGCATTTGAGTGAACGCATTTGGGGAAAAGACCGGGTGATTGCCAAGCGACCGGGGGCCAGGAAAAATCCGAAGACAACTGTAGCTTTCGCCGGTGTCGCCGCGCTTTCCGTGCTGTTGGCCGGGTGCGGCGAGACGGTCCAAAGCGCTTCCGTCAAGTCGACCAAGGAATATTTCGCAGAATCGGAATATGGCGTAAAGGCAAGTCCTCGCGTAGCTTACGGCGCCTCCGAGCTGCCGCGCGGCGGCGGTCGCTATCAGGTTGGCAAGCCCTATCAGATCAAGGGGCGCTGGTATCGTCCGAAGGAAGATCCGGACTATGTCGCCGAAGGGAAGGCTTCCTGGTATGGCGATGCTTTCCACGGTCGGCTTACTGCCAACGGTGAAGTCTACGACATGACGCATCTGTCGGCCGCGCACCCGACGATGCCGCTGCCGAGCTACGCCCGCGTGACGAACGTGAACAACGGCAGCTCCGTGGTCGTGCGCGTCAACGACCGCGGCCCTTTCGCGAAGGATCGCGTTATCGATCTTTCCAAGCGGGCGGCCGAACTGCTCGACTACAAGCACGCTGGTGTAGCGCGCGTGCGGGTGGAATATGTCGGCCCGGCCCCGCTCAACGGCCGCGATGACGAGTATCTGATGGCGTCATACCAGCCCGGTGGGATGCCCGATCCCTCGGACGGTCTGCCAACGGGTGTGATGGTCGCGATGGCCGGCCCAACGCCGACCCAGCCCGTCCCGAGTGCTGCTGTCGCCTTCGCCAGCCAGCCTGACCTGACGGAAAGCGCCGCCACGGTTGCGCTGCCGCAAGTTGGGCCGCTGGTGCCGGATCGCCCGGATGTGATCCCTACGATCATACAGACGGCAGAGATCGCGGCGCTGTCCTATGCCGACCAGCGCGTCAGTGCGGCCTCGCGGGTTTTCGACGCAGTGGTCGATCCCGGTCTGGACGCGCAGGCGGTGCAGGACTGGTGGGCCGGCCGCAGCGCAAGCGCGGGGCAGCCAGCAGAGGGGTCGTTCGTCAATCTCGGCGCCTGGACGTCGCGCGAGGACGCCGAGCGCATCATGCATTCCCTCTCGGGTCTCGGCCGGCTGGTGATCGAGCCCGCACGGAGTCCTGACGGACAGGTCTTTGTCCTGTCGCTCGTGCCCGACGGGCATGCCGGGTTGGACGAGGTCTTGCAAGCTGCCTGGGCTGCAGGCGCGACCGACGCTTTCGCCGTTCGCGACTGATTCCGAAAAATCGCACCGGTTCTGCACCGGACGGGCTTGATCAGCCGGTCCGGCATCTTCATTCTGGATGAAGGGCAGGAGGGAGTTTCGTGTCTCGGCTCATCACCGCTTTCATCGCACTTGCCATTGCGCTCGGGCCGGCTTCTCATGCGTGGACGCAGGGCTTGGAAACCAAGGCCGCCCAAGCTTTCGTGATCGACGCGGGCACCGGCACGGTTCTCCTTTCCAAGAACCCGGATGAGTTCATGCCGCCGGCCTCCCTGGCGAAACTCATGACGGTCGAGCTCGTCTTCCATGCGCTTGAAAGCGGCAGGCTGTTTCCCGAGGAAGAGTTTCCGGTGAGTGTGCATGCATGGCGAACCGGCGGAGCGCCGTCAGGCACGGCGACGATGTTCGCGGCCGTGAAGTCGTCCGTCCCCGTCGGGGCGCTCATCCAGGGCATAACCGTCCATCAGGCCAATGATGCCTGCATCATCATCGCCGAGGCAATGGCTGGCTCGGAAGAGAATTTCGCCCGGTTGATGACGGAGCGAGCCCGCACGATCGGACTCCAGAAATCCACCTTCGTCAACCCGACAGGGCTGCCGGCTGACGGACAGCAGGTCACGCCGCGCGAGATGGCGCTGCTTGCGCAGCATCTCCTGCGGGAATACCCCGGATATTACCATTATTTCTCTCAGCCCGATTTCGAGTGGAACCGGATAAACCAGCGCAACCGTCTCCTGCGGCTCGAGACGGGCGCGGATGGCCTCGGCCTCGGTTTCACGGAGGGAACGGGCTATTCCATCATCGCCTCGGCCGCACGCGACGGAAGGCGTCTCGTCGCGGTTCTGACCGGCATTCCGACAGAGAAGGAGCGCGTGGAGGAAACCCGCAAGGTGCTGGATTGGGGCTTCGATGCCTTTCGGAAGCGCCGGCTCTTTACCGAAGGCGAGGTGATCGGAGAGGCGAGCGTTTATGGCGGCGCTAAAGGCAGCGTGGCGCTCCGCGCAAACGGTCCGGTTTCCGCTCTCTTGCCGTCGCGCGATTCGGAGAGCTACTCCGCGCGCATCGTCTACGACGGTCCCATTCCTGCTCCAGTGGAGCAGGGCACGCCCGTCGGCAAGCTGCAGATCTGGATCGGCGACATGCTGAGCCAGGAAACCGAGCTCCATGCGGCGGAGACCGTCCCGCGCGGTACGCTCCGCCAAAGGGCGTTCGGTGCGGTCGAAGAGCTTCTCGTGGGCTGGACGCGTTAGCACCTGACCGGTTCGCAGGTTGCGATCCTGCTTCCTCTTGGCATTGGACCTTCGCCGCTTCGCCGACTATGAAGGACGCGCCGGAAGCGGAACGAAAACGAGGAAACGGTGCCCCGGGGGTTTTTCATCACGTTCGAAGGAGGTGAGGGCGCGGGGAAGTCGACCCAGATACGTCTCCTGGCCGAGCACCTACGCGCCGAAGGTCGTGAAGTCGTGACCACACGCGAACCCGGCGGTTCGCCGGGGGCGGAGGCGATCCGCCATGTCCTCCTTTCCGGTGCCGCCGAGCCCTTCGGGCCGACGCTTGAAGCTCTCCTCTTCGCCGCCGCGCGGTCTGACCATGTCGAGCAGGTGATCCGGCCGGCGATGGACCGCGGCGCCATCGTCCTCTGCGACCGGTTCGTCGATTCCTCGCGCGTCTACCAGGGCGTGACCGGAGGCCTGGAGCCCGACTTCATGGCCGCGCTGGAGCGCGTGACGGTCAACGGCGTCATGCCCGACCTTACCATCATGCTCGACATCGATCCCGAGGAAGGCCTTCGCCGAGCCGCGGAGAGGCGCGGGGAGGAAACCGCGGACCGCTTTGAAAAGGAGACGCTGGACATCCATCGGCGACGGCGCGAAGCATTCCTGGAGATCGCTGCCAGTGAACCCCGGCGCTGCATTGTCATTGACGCGTCTTCTGCCGCCGAGGAGGTTGCGGGTCAGATCGCCGAGGCCGTTTCGCAGGTCACATCACGCGCCATGGCCGGTGATTCAGAGGAGGCGGATAATGTTTGAGCGCCGCGCACCCGAACAGCACGACACGCTGCCGGACATTCCGGAACCGGCGGAAAATCCGCTCCTGCTCGGCCATGAAGCCGCGCGCGCCATGCTGGTGGGCGCCTATCGCGCAGGCAAGCTGCATCACGCTCTCCTGTTTACGGGCCGGCAAGGAATTGGAAAGGCGACGCTTGCCTTTCACCTGGCGCATCATCTCTTCAGCCATCCGGACCACCGCATTGCTCCGGGCGAGATTTCCCGGATCGACCCGCGCTCCCAGGCCTTCCGGCTCGTCGCGCAGGGCGCCCATCCCGGCCTCCTTCACCTCACGCGGCCATTCGTGGAGCGCGACAAGAAATTCAAGACGGTGATCACAGTGGACGAGATCCGGCGGGTTAGCCGGTTCCTTTCCCTTACGCCGCCTGACGGCGGCTACCGAATCATCATTGTCGACCCGGCGGACGACATGAACACCAGTGCCGCGAACGCACTGCTGAAGAACCTGGAGGAGCCACCGCCGCGTACGCTCTTCGTCCTCATAGCGCACTCGCTCGGCCGGCTCCTGCCGACAATCCGATCGCGCTGCCAGGTCTTCAAGCTCGATCCCCTCTCTCCCGATCTGCTGCAAGACCTGCTTTCGAGCCTCGGCGCCACATTGCCGGACGGGGCCGAGGAACGACGGCTGCTCGTGCAGCGCGCCGCAGGAAGCGCGCGCGATGCAATCTTGCTCACTGAATTCGGCGGGCTCGAGATCGAGCAGGTGGTGGAGCGGATCCTTTCCCAGCAGCGCTTCGATGTCACGGAAGCCTACAAGCTCGCCGAAGCCGTCACCGGGCGGGAACGGCACGTCCAGTTCAGTCTCTTCAACCGCGCCATTCTCGACCGGGTGGCGGATGCGGCATCAAACGCTGCGGCGGTGGGCGCTATGGCGCGCGCGCAGCGGTTCGCCTCTCTTTGGGAGGAAGTGGCCGAGACGACGCGCCAGACGGAAATCTACAATCTCGACCGCAAACAGCACGTCACCGGAATGCTGGACCGGTTGCACGGAGCCATGCAGAAGCAGGCGGCTGGCTAGGCGCTTCCAAGCATGGCATTCCCCGCCATGATGCGCTATCTGGGCGCAAGCCAAGTATCGACCTTTTGAGCATTCTCCTGATGACACGCGAGACCTTCTACATCACCACGCCGATTTTCTATCCGAACGGCAAGCCGCACATCGGCCACGCCTACACGGTGATCTCCACCGACGCGCTGGCTCGCTTCCAGCGACTCGACGGGAAGGACGTGTTCTTCCTGTCCGGCACGGACGAACATGGCCTGAAGATGCAGCAGACGGCGGACCAGGAAGGTGTTGCGCCGAAGACGCTGGCCGACCGGAACTCCGCTGTTTTCCGGGCGATGATCGAGACCGTGGGCGGCTCCAACGACGAGTTCATCCGCACCACCGAAGAGCGCCATTACAAGGCGTGTCAGGCGATCTGGGAGCGCATGGCGGCCAATGGCGATATCTATCTCGACCGCTACGGCGGCTGGTATTCCGTGCGGCAGGAAGCCTATTTCGACGAGAAGGAGACCACGGTCGGCGAGGACGGCGTGCGCCGCGAGCCACTGGGCTCTCCTGTCGAATGGAACGAGGAGGAATCCTATTTCTTCCGGCTTTCGGCCTATCAGGACAAGCTTCTCGCCTATTACGAGGAAAACCCGGACTTTATCGCACCGGCGGAGCGGCGCAACGAGGTGATCAGCTTCGTCAAGTCCGGGCTCAGGGATCTTTCGATCTCACGCACCACCTTCAACTGGGGCGTGCCGGTGCCGGGCGACGAGAAGCACGTGATGTATGTGTGGGTGGACGCGCTCACCAACTACATCACCGCCGCCGGCTATCCGGATACGGGCGCGGAGAAGTGGCGCTTCTGGCCTGCGGTCCACGTCATCGGCAAGGACATCGTGCGCTTTCACGCGGTCTACTGGCCGGCTTTCCTCATGTCCGCCGGCATCGAGCTGCCGAAGCGGATCTTCGCGCACGGCTTCCTCTTCAACCGCGGGGAGAAGATGTCGAAGTCGGTCGGCAACGTCGTCGATCCCTTCACGATGGTCGATCATTACGGGCTCGATGCGGTGCGCTATTTCTTCCTGCGCGAGGTCCCCTTCGGACAGGACGGCAGCTATAGCCACGAGGCGATCGTCAACCGCATCAATGCCGACCTTGCCAATGATCTCGGCAATCTTGCGCAGCGTTCGCTGTCGATGATCGCCAAGAACTGCGACGGGAAGGTGCCCGCGCGGGGTGAATTCTCGGCCGCGGACAAGGTTATTCTAGACCAGGCGGAGGCAGCGCTTGCCGCGAGCCGCACGGCGATGGGGCGCCAGGCGATCCACTCCGCACTCGCGGCGGTGTTCGAGGTGGTGGCGGAGGCAAACCGCTATTTCGCGGGCGAGGCCCCATGGGCCCTGCGCAAGACGGATCCGTCGCGCATGGAGACGGTGCTTTTCACCACCGCCGAAGTGCTGCGGCGTGTGGGCATTCTTTGCCAGCCCTATATTCCGGGCTCGGCGGAAAAGCTGCTCGACCTCCTGGCCGTGCCGGCGGACCGCCGCCGCTTCGACGATATCGGCGAGGCCATGCTCGTATCCGGGACGCCGCTGCCAGCGCCTCAGCCCGTCTTCCCGCGCTATGTGGAACAGGAAGGGCAGGGGGCCTGAATGCTGGTCGACAGCCATTGCCATCTCGATTTCCCGGATTTCGAGGAAGAGCGCGATGACATTCTCGCCCGCGCCGGTGCGGCCGGCGTAGGGCTGATGGTGACGATCTCAACCCGTGTCGCCCGGTTCGATTCAATTCGCGCGATCGCGGAGAGGTACGCAAATGTCTTCTGCACGGTCGGCACGCATCCGCACAATGCCGCCGAAGAGCACGGCGTCACAGCCGACGAACTGATATCAATCGCCGGTCACCCGAAGGTCGTGGGGATCGGCGAGGCCGGTCTCGACTATTTCTACGACAACTCGCCGCGCGAGATGCAGGCACAGGGATTCCGCACGCATATCGATGCGGCGCGCCGCACGGGCCTGCCGCTCGTCATCCACGCGCGGGATGCGGATGACGACGTGGCGGCCATCCTGCGCGAGGAGACGGAGAAGGGAAGCTTTCCTTTCATCCTCCATTGCTTCTCCTCGGGACTGGCGCTTGCGCGCGCCGGGGTCGAACTCGGCGGCTACATCTCCTTTTCGGGAATTCTGACGTTCAAGAGGTCGGACGCCCTGCGCGATGTCGCCGCCTTCGTGCCCCGTGACCGGTTGTTGGTCGAGACCGATGCACCTTATCTCGCGCCGATGCCCCACCGCGGAAAGCGCAACGAACCTGCCTTCGTGATGCATACTGCTGCGGTTCTGGCCGAGACGATCGGGCTTTCGCCCGAGGAGACGGCGGAACTCACCACGGACAATTTCTTCCGCCTTTTCACCAGGGTGCCACCCGAATTCCGGCATGGAGGCGCGTGAAGTGCGGGATCGAATCCGCCTCACCATCCTCGGCTGTGGCTCCTCACCGGGGGTGCCGCGCATCATCGGCGATTGGGGCGCCTGCGATCCGGACAATCCGAAGAACCGGCGCCTGCGTGCGGCCGCCCTCGTCGAGCGGGTCAAGCCCGACGGCAGGACGACTCGTGTCGCCATCGACACAGGGCCCGATTTCCGCCAGCAGATGATTGCCGCGCGCGCGACGAGCCTCGATGCGGTGGTCTATACCCATCCCCATGCGGACCACATCCACGGTATCGACGATCTGCGCAGCTATGTGCAGGCGCAGCGTCGTCTGATGGACATACACGCCGACGAGTACACGCTTGGGCGGTTGCGTGATGGGTTCGGCTACTGTTTCGAAACGCCGCCCGGCAGCAACTACCCGCCGATCGTCCTGCCCCATGTCATCAGGCACGACCGCGTCTTTTCCGTCACCGGGGAGGGCGGTCCGATCCCCTTCACGCCACTGCCGCAGATCCACGGCGACATCCGCTCGCTGGGCTTCCGCCTCGGCGACATTGCCTATTGCTCCGATGTGAGCGACTTTCCCACCGAGACCATACCGCTGCTGCAAGGCCTTGAGGTGCTGGTGCTCGATGCGTTGCAATACCGCCCGCATGCCAGCCACTTCTCGCTCGGCGAGGCGCTGGAATGGATCGAACGCCTCGCGCCCCGGCGCGCGGTGCTCACTCATATGCACACGCCGCTCGACTACGAGACGGTACGGCGCGAAACACCGGAGAACGTGGATCCCGCCTATGATGGCATGGTGGTTGAGGCAGAAATTGCAGGATAGTGAACTGTAGGGATTTTCATGTCGAAGAGCATTGAGCGCGTTACCGCTGCGGCTGCCGAGGCTGGCCTTCCGGTCGAGATCAAGCGCATGGGCGAGTCGACCCGAACGGCGGAAGAGGCGGCGCGTCAATGCGGCTGCGAGGTCGACCAGATCGTGAAGTCCCTGATCTTTGCAGGCAAGAGTTCCGGTCGATTGTACCTCTTTCTGGTCTCCGGCAGCAGCAAGCTCGATGTGAAGAAGGCCGGCGCGCTCGCTGGCGAGGAATTGGAGCGTGCCGACCCACGGCGCGTTCGCGAGGAGACTGGCTTTGCGATCGGAGGCGTTTCACCGCTCGGTCAGCCTGAAAGCGTAGAACGCTATGCGGACGAAACGCTGTTGCGCTTGGACCAGGTGTGGGCGGCCGCCGGTGCGCATGATGCCGTCTTCTCCGCCGAACCCAAGGCGCTGATCGCCGCGGCGCGCGCCCGTCTCGCCGATCTCGTGGTGTAGAGGCTTGTTGAAGCAGCGTCAGCGCGCCGCGAGGCGCATTTGAAATCGAAGGAACGGGGGCGACCAACCGAAATGCGAGCGCGGTCGAAGTTCAGGGTGTTGAGACGTTCCCGCGCATTGGTGGTCTCGCCCCGGCTGTGGAAACCGCGGCTCGTCTTCTGGCTCGGAGCACTCGCCACCGGCCTCATCAGCACCGGTTTCGCCTATCTGGCCGACGAGGCGCATCTGTTCTTCTTGGCTGCAACAGGCGCAGAAGGCTTGCGCCGTTTCCTGCCCCTCCTCGTCACACCTGCGGGATTCGCCTTGAGCGCCTGGCTGGCCTACCGGTTCTTCCCCGGCTCGGAGGGCAGCGGCATCCCGCAGGTCATCGCTGCCAGGCACCTGCGCGACGATAAGGAGCGTAGCCACTTCCTTTCGTTGCGCATGGTCTTCGGCAAGATAGCGCTCACGGTTCTCGGCCTCGCGAGCGGCGCTTCGATCGGTCGAGAGGGACCAACGGTGCAGGTCGGCGCATCGCTTATGCTGCAAGCGGCCCGCATCGGTGGCATGGCGCAGGCCCGCGGGCTGATCCTGGCCGGCTCCGCCGCGGGAATCGCGGCCGCCTTCAATACGCCGCTCGCCGGGATCGTGTTCGCCATCGAGGAGATGAGCCGCAGCTACCAGTCCCGGGTCAACGGACTGGTGCTGTCGGCCGTCATCATCGCCGGCCTCGCCTCGCTCGGCATTCTCGGCAATTACACCTATTTCGGGGTGACCTCCACGACTGCCGCATTCCCGCGGGACTGGCCCCTGGTGATCGCCTGCGGTATCCTGGGAGGGCTGCTCGGAGCCGGCTTCAGCGACCTGACGCTGCGCATCACCCGTCGCATCCGCCGCTGGCGTGCCCCCGACCCGAAACGGCGCACCATTCTGCTCGCGGCGGGTGCCGGCTTTGTCGTCGCCGTCGTTGGGATTCTCACCGGCGGGCTCACCTTTGGCACCGGCTATGAGCAAGCGCGCGGAGCGGTGGAAGGCGGCGAACTGCCCGTCTTCTATTTCGCGGCCAAGCTTCTCGCATCGCTTGCCTCCACCGTATCGGGCATTCCCGGAGGATTATTCGCCCCGTCGCTGTCCGTCGGTGCGGGGCTCGGGAGCACGATCGGCATGCTTTTCGGCGCGAGCACCGGGCTTGCGGCCGTGCTCGGCATGGCCGGCTATTTCGCCGGCGTCGTGCAGGCGCCGATGACGGCCTTCGTGATCATCCTCGAAATGACGGGAAACCACGCCAACGTGATCCCCCTGATGGCTGCATCCATGCTTGGATACGGCACGGCGCGGCTGATCACCCCGGAGCCGCTCTACCATGCGCTCTCGCGGCTGTTCATCGCCGATACGCTGCGCCGCCGGCGTGCACAGATGGCGACGGGCAACGCGCAGGGGCAGGCACAAGAAAGGCCGGCGGTCGAGCCGCCGGCCTCGGACGACCGGTGAGGCATGGACGCGGGCGACGGACCCGCGTCTTTTCTCGTCTCAGGCGAGATCGGCCCTTCTGACGCGGCTCACAAGGTCCAGCACCCGCTGTTGCGAGGCAAGGGCTTCGGCCGAGGCGGCCTCGAGCGCACGGATAAGATCAGCGCCCTCGTCATGATGGTCCGGGGCAGGGCCCGTTCCGGTGCCTGCGAGAAGCCAAGAAGGGCTTACGCCGAGCAGACCGGCCATGGTGACGAGTTTGTTCGCGCGCGGCGCGTCACGATCGCATTCCCAGGCCTTCCAGGTCTCCGTCTCCACGCCGAGGCGGCGGGCCGCTTCTTCCATGTTGAGCCCGACAGCATCACGCGCATGGTAGATCCGGCCGCCCAGCGTATCCTCTCCGGCATTGCTGCTTGCCGCTTCCGCGGCCTTGAGATGCTCCATTGATTCTTCCCAGTAAGCTGTTGATATTCTTCGGGGAGGGGAGGCGGTGCTGACCGCGCTCCCCCGTGGTCCTTTACTGCGCGGCGGCGCGAGCCGCCTCAAGCCAGGTGTTCACCTGATCGGCATGCGATTCGATCCATTCGTCGGCGTGCCGCTCGATGTCTTCGGGATCGCCTTCGCCGCTGTTCATCTTCGAATTTTGCGCGAAGATGTCGGCAACCGGGATCGAAACCTCTTCCAGCAATGCCTTCGCCGCCGGATTCTCCTCGAGGAATGCCGAGTTGGCCACCGGACGGATATCGTTGGCAGGGAAGCCGAGCCTGCAGGGATCGGCCACACAGCCTTCCACGCCGTCGAGCGTGGCGGCATCCTCGAGATCCTTCTGCGCTTCGGGAAGATCGACCCGCGGCACCTGGATCCACATCACATCTTCGCCCGGCTTGAGGACGTCGACGGTCCAGTTTGGAGTCCAGGTGTAGAAGAGGATCGGCTGGCCTTCGCCGTGGGCGGCGACCGCATCCGCCATGGAGGCGGAATAGCTTGCCTTGATCGGATTGATGACGTCGCGCAACTCATAGGCGTCGAGGTGGTGCTCGATCGTCACCTCGCATCCCCAGCCGGGAGGGCAGGCGACCAGATCGGCCTTCCCGTCGCCGTTGCGGTCGAACGCCTCGCGGACCTCGTCGCGCTTGAAATCGTCCAGCGTCTCGATCCCGAACTTCTCGACCGAGTTCTTGTCGACCAGATAACCTTCAAGCGCGCCGCCCTTGGCGACATAGCCGATCTTTTCCGCGCCCTGCGAGAAGGTGCTCTCATATGTATTGTGGAGCGGGAACCAGCCATTCACCCAGAGATCGAGATCGCCCTGGGCGACCGCCTGGTAGAAGGGCGGATTGTCGAGCGTCGTCGGACCCTCGACCGTATATCCCAGTTCCTCCAGCAGCTTCTTGTAGATCGCCGCATGAAACCAGCCCGTGTCCCAAGTCGCCCGCGCCATCCTGACATTGGTGCCTTCGCCGGGATTGTCCTGCGCGAACGCCCCGGCGGGAAGGGACAGCGCCAGCGCTGCCGAAATGGCGAGGGCTGAAATCATCGTTCTAGATCTATGCATGCAAATCTCCCTGATTTTGCTCGCCCCGCCATCGACGGAGCATCGATCATGCCCGTTGCCAGGCATTTGCTTACAGACCTTCAGGTGCGGCCCGCTCGTGATGGGCAGTTGCATCGCGCTGCGACGCAGAGCCGAAGAAGGATTTGATCGTGGTGGCGAGGGAGACGGTGTGAACCGATTTCTTCTCGCCGAGCGCTTGGCTGATGCGGTCGAGGATGATCGCCAGGAGCACGATGCCGACACCGCCGGCCGTCGCATTGCCCACATCGAGACGACCAAGGCCCGTGAATACGGTGAGCCCAAGCCCCCCGCCGCCGATGAGGGCCGCGATGACCACCATGGAGAGGGCGAGCATCAGGGTCTGGTTCAGCCCCGCCATGACGGTGCGCATGGCCAGCGGGAACTGCACCTCTACGAGCGCCTGCCATGGCGTCGCGCCGAAGGAGGTCGCGGCCTCGGTCAGATCGCTTCGCACATTGCGTATGCCGAGATTGGTCAGACGCACGATCGGAGGGAGGGCGAAGATGATGGTGGCGATGATGCCTGGCACCATTCCTACGCCGAACAGCATGACGATGGGCACGAGATAGACGAAAGACGGGATCGTCTGCATCACGTCCAAAACCGGTCTCTGCACCCTCTCATAGATGTCGCTGCGCGCCGCCGCCACGCCCAGCGGGACGCCGATGAGCACGCAGAAGAAGACGGCGGTCACCACCATGGCGAGCGTCGTCATCGTCTCGCTCCACAGGCCGATGAGATCGATGAAGAAGAGCGAAGCCAGGGTGAACAGGCCTACGCCGCGTCCGGCCGTACGCCACGCGACCAGCGAGAGGATGGCCGCGAACAGCAACATGGGCGTCGCGTTGAGCGCATAGGCCAGCCCGTCGAGCACTTGGACGACGGGCCACTGGATGGCGCGGAAGAACGGCCTGAAATTCGGCACGAGCCAATCCTTGACGAAAGAGTTCACCCAATCGTCGAAGGGGATGGACAGGAAATCGGAAGGGCTCACCCAGTCCATCATGCAGCCCCCGCCGCCAGCTTCGCGAACACCGCCTGTGGCGGTACGACCCCTGTGAAGCGCCCCTTGGCATCACGAAGGGCGATGGGAAGGCCCTTCTGCGCCATGGGATAGAGATCGCTGAGATGGACGTCGGGCGATGCGGAGGGGAAATCCTCAACGATCAGATCGCGAAGGCTGCCATTCCCGACGCGCGCAGCCCCCACCGCATCGCGATAGGTGAGAATGCCGGCGATCCTGCCACCCTGCGTCACATAGAGCGCGTCGAGGCCAAGCTCCTCCATGCGGCGCGCCGCCTCTTCGGCCCCTGTCCCGAGATCCACCGCATGCGGTTCCACGGCCACGCTGCCGGCGCGGAAGACGCGGGAGCGATCGACATCGGCGGTGAAGGCGGCCACGTAGTCGTCGGCCGGCGAGCCGACGATCTCCTCCGCCGTGCCCACTTGGACGAACCTGCCATTGTGCATGATGGCGATGCGATTGCCGAGGATCAGCGCCTCGTGCAGGTCGTGCGTGATGAAGACGATCGTCTTCTTGAGCGAGCGCTGCAGTTCCAGGAGTTCGGTCTGCATGTCGCGCCGGATCAGCGGATCGAGCGCGCCGAAGGGCTCGTCCATGAGCAGGATTTCCGGATCGGCGGCAAGTCCTCGGGCAAGGCCCACGCGTTGCTGCATACCTCCCGAAAGCTCCTCCGGGTAGCTGTCGGCGCGGTTGGCCAGGCCCACCTGGTCCAGCACCGCCAGGGCCCGCTCGCGGCGCTCTGCCACCGGGACACCCTTGATCTTGAGACCGAAGGCCACGTTCTCTGCCACCGTCTTGTGCGGGAACAGCGCGAAATGCTGAAACACCATCGCGACCTTGTCGCGCCGAACGGAGCGAAGTTCCTCGTCGTTGCAAGCGGCGACGTTGGTGCCGTCTACGAGTATTTCTCCAGCGCTAGGCTTGATCAGCCCGTTGATCATCCTGACGAGCGTGGATTTTCCCGACCCTGAAAGTCCCATGACGACGAAGATATCGCCCTCGGAAACTTCAAAATTTACATTTTCGACGCCAACGACCTGGCCTGTCTTGGCATAGATCTCATCTTTGTCGGCGCCATCTTCGAGAAGAGCCAGAGCTTCCTCGGGAGCGCGGCCGAAAATCTTGTACAAGGATGAGCACGTTATCTTCGAAGTCATTGGTTCGATGGTTCTAAACCCCTAAGCCTCTTGAATAAGACGCGCCTAGCAAGAGGAAGCCTCAATCGACGCACAAGCGCGTATTGCCCAGTATACAATTCTCCCAGGCATGCAGGTCAACTGCCGCATAACTCTGCATGATTGACACGGACTGGAAAGTTATACGGAGGCGCGCCACCAGTAGCAAGCCGACTGGAAAAATTAATCCATTCCACAATTGAAAACGCGGCCAAGCTGCCGATTTCACGACCATTTCACGACGCGGGACAACCGTGGCCCACGCGCGCCACGTGGTCCCTGGCATCATTGCGCAAGGCAAAGACATTCTTCGAAACGTCGGGATACCGCCGTGGAGCGATGCGGTAGCAAGCGCCAGACCAGATCAACGCAAGGCGAAAGCGAGGAAGGCAGCAGCAGCAGCGATCCCGCTACGCCGTCAATGCGAGTTCCATAATCTATCTTATGCGATTCTGCTCGACAGCGGCTAATGCCCTCAATCACAATGCATGCCATCAGCTGCCCGTTCGGTAGAAAACAACATGGAGCGCCCGCCGGCGACGGAAACGGCGATATCCTGGAATAGCCGTGGGACGTCACTCCGGAAGACCGGCTTTGCGGTAGCCGTCAACGAAGTGCCCAAGCGTCGCTGCGTCGCGGAATGGCTCCGTCGCGGCCCAGTGGCGGGTTGTGAAACGTGGGTTGCCCACGAGGAACAGTTCGACCTCTGCTCGCGCCTCGTCGAGCCGGCCCAGTTGCGCAAGGCTTGCCGCCAGGAAACGGCGTGAGCTCGTACGGTAAGTCTCGTCCTTGCGCAGTGTCTCGATAGCGGATTCATATTCGCCGGCCGCATATTGCGCCTGGCCAAGCACAAGATAGTACCAGCTTGCCGGAAACGGGTTCAGCCGGAACGCCCTGTGAATGTGCTCAAGGCCCTCCTCTATTCGCCCGGCTAGGACCGCGATATCGGACATTGCCGCCCAGGCGTCGGCCTCATTCGGGTCGTGCTCGGTCGCCTTGGCGAATTCCGCATCCGCCTCGGCGAATCTGCGCTCATATGCAAGCAGGTAAGCCAGGACCCAGTGGCTGCCGGCATCATTGGGATCGATCTCGACGGCCTTGTGTGCCAGTTCCAAGGCAACGCTGCGGTTGGCTTCAGTCGGTCCGCCGGAATGCACCCATCCCATCCAGTGGTTCATTGCAAGCCAACGATAGGCCTCGGCGTATCCCGGATCGAGCGAAACCGCCCGCGTGAGCATCAGATGCGCTTCCTGCGCCGTCTGCGGCGAATCATCCATCAGCTTGCGCGCCCGCACACAGAGATCGTAGGCCTCGAGACTTTTTGGCCGCTTGCGCGGCGGCGGTGCGCGCAACCGGCTAAGCAGCGCCTCCACGATCTTGGCCGTAACCGCGTCCTGTACGGAAAAGATATCTTCCAAGCTGCGGTCGAAGCGTTCCGCCCATAGATGATCGCCACTCACAGCATCGACCAGCTGGGCATTGATGCGCACGCGCCCCGCGGCACGTCTTGCGCTGCCCTCCAGCAGGAAGCGCACGCCAAGATCCTCTGCGATCCCACGCACGTCCATTGCCTTTCCTTTATAGGCAAAGGCCGAGTTGCGTGCGATGACGAACAGGCTGGAGATCCTGGACAGCTCTGTGATCAGATCCTCGGTCAACCCATCCGCGAAGGATTCCTGCTCGGGATCGTTGCTGACATTCACGAAGGGCAGCACGGCGATCGATGGTTTACCGGGCAGCGGCAAAGGCTTTCGCTTCGCGCTACCGATCTGCTCGACGGCGCCCACGAAGCGGTACCCGACGCGCGGAATCGTGGCGATCCATTCACCGCCGCCGACGGCCGGACCAAGCAGTTTCCGCAGCAGCGAAATCTGGACGGTGAGGTTGCCCTCCTCGACGGCCATGCCCGGCCATGCCGCGTCCATCAACTCGGCCTTGCCTACGATTTCGCCGGGCCGTCCGACGAGCGCTGCAAGCAGCTTTAGCCCACGGTAGCCGACGGCAACGGGTACGCCGTTCCGAAGGAGCGTTCCCGCACCCGGATCGAGTACGAACGGACCAAAGGCTAAGCGAGATTCCTGCATACGGCGCATCTATAGCCCGTTTGGAAGTTTTGGGAACTATTTGGGAGAGCTTAATTACCGCGCTGTTCGTCACCTGCAGAATTCATCCTCTTTCAGGTCGAGGGCCCCTACCCTCGAACCGTATGGAGGTTGCCAAGTCTGCATGACTGCCGAAAGCACGACATCGCCGCGCGAGGATCGGATTCCATGGGCCGCGATGGCGGGCATCATCGCGACCGTCACGGTCTTCGCCGTGGCACAGGGGCTGACATACCCGCTGCTCAGCTTTATCCTGGAGCGGCAGGGAACGATACCCGGCCTGATCGGCTTGTCGGCGGCGATGACGCCGTTGGGCTTCATCGCATCCGCGTCCTTCATTCCGTCGCTCGCGCGGCGCGTGGGCGGGGCGCGGCTTGCGATCGTGTGTTCGATCCTGGCAGCAGCCACCCTGATCGCAATTGCCGGGACGACGCAAGTCTGGGCCTGGATGCCGCTGCGCTTCCTGCTCGGCGTCTTCGCCAATCCGCTTTATGTGATCAGCGAAACCTGGCTGATCTCGATCACGCCCGCGCCGCGCCGGGGCCGCATCATGGGCCTCTATTCATCGATCGTCTCGGGTGGTTTCGCCATCGGTCCGCTGTCGCTCGGCCTGATCGGCACACAGGGTTGGCCGCCCTTCATGATCGGCATCGTGGCCTTCCTTCTCTGCGGTATGATCCTGCTTGCGGTCGTGCCGCGCCTGCCGAAGATGCCGCATGACGGGGAGGCAACGTCGGTCGGCGGCTTCTTCGCGCTGGCACCGCTCCTATTGTTCGCGGTTTTCACTGCCGCCGCCTTCGAGCAGATCCTGCTTTCCTTGTTCCCGGTCTATGGCGCCGCGCTCAGCAGCGCCGAGGATCGCATCGCTCCGCTCATCACCTGCTTCATCGCAGGCAATGCCATGATGCAGATTTTGCTCGGGCGCGCGGCCGAACGGTTTGGATCGACACGGGCCATGTTGTTTTGTGTTGTGGCCTCTCTGGCCGGCTGCCTGCTGCTGCCCTTGATCTTCGACCTGTGGCTCATTTGGCCACTCGTTTTCGTCTGGGGCGGGGTCTCTTTCGGTATATACACCATCTCGCTGATCCAACTCGGTGAGCGTTTCACCGGCCAAGCCTTGATCGCCGGTAACGCGGCCTTCGCGCTCGCGTGGGGCATCGGCGGCATCGCCGGCTCGCCCGCGACGGGTCTGGCGATGCAATTGATAGGTCATCACGGCCTGTCATTGTCCCTTGGCTTTCTGTGCTGTGTCCTGGCGGTATTTTTGACGACGGAGGGAGGACGGCGGCACTGATCCGGGCCCGATGCGGCTTGAGAAGCGCGCCGAGGCGCGGTACGGCTTTCTCGCGATCCAAGCCGGAGCCCCCATATGAAGCCTTCCAAGGACATCTCCCGCCTCGTCGAGATCATGGCCGCGCTGCGCGATCCCGAGACGGGTTGTCCTTGGGACGTGGAACAGAACTTCTCCACCGTCGCGCCCTACACGATCGAGGAAGCCTACGAGGTACTCGATGCCATTCAGCGCAACGACATGCATGATCTGCGGGAAGAGTTGGGCGACCTACTGCTCCAGGTCGTCTTCCATGCGCGCATGGCAGAGGAAGCAGATCGCTTCGATTTCGGCGACGTGGTCGAGGCCATCACGACAAAGATGATCCGCCGTCATCCCCATGTCTTCGGCGACGCCGACGCGCGTGAGGCTGGCATGGCAAAGGGCATGTGGGAGCGCATCAAGGCCGAGGAAAAGGCCGAGCGCCGGGAGCGCCGCGGGCAGACCAAGGAGGACGAGACGCAGGGGCGCGGCTATCTTGACGATGTGACCGTCGCCCTGCCCGCTTTGATGCGCGCGCTCAAGCTTCAGGAAAAAGCAGCTCGCGTCGGTTTCGACTGGGGCGCCGCTCGCCCTATCCTCGATAAGATCGAGGAGGAGATCGGTGAGCTTCGCCAAGAACTGGATGGAGACGCCGACGAGGCCATCGCTGAGGAATTCGGCGATCTCCTCTTTGCAATGGTCAATCTCGGCCGGCATCTGGCCATCGATCCCGAAGACGCGCTGCGTGCCGCCAACGATAAATTCCGAAGCCGTTTCCACGCCATCGAGCGCGATCTCAAGGCGTCTGAAAAACCGCTGGGCACAGCATCTCTGGCGGAAATGGAAGAGCTTTGGCAGCGCGCGAAGAAGATGAAGTAACCTTCGTTACGTCCTCTTATCGTTGGATAATTTTCGTTCTATTTCTTCACGTGCTGCATGAGTTGCAAGAATCCGGACGGTGATGCTCCCGTCCTCGTGATCCTCCCGGCCGGTCACGTCGCCATGCCGGTATATCCAGTCCATCAGCCCCATCTGGCCCGGCGAAAGGGTGAAGGAAGCTTCCTGAACGGCGCCCGAGAGCCGCTCCTCGATCAGCGCCATCAGCGTGTCTATCCCCTCGCCCGTGATGGCGGAAATTGCCACGTGAGCTGTCCTGTCGGCCTCCTGGCGCAGGAGCCTCTCGCGATCGGACTCGCTTAGCCGGTCAATCTTGTTCCAGACCTCGATGACGCGGTTCGTGTCGGAGGCATTCACCCCGAGGCTCGCCAGCACCTGCTCCACATCGGCGGCATGGGCCGTCGTGTCGGGGTCGGAAATATCGCGCAGATGGACGACGAGATCGGCCTCGACCACCTCCTCCAAAGTGGCACGGAAGGCCGCCACCAGATGCGGCGGCAGATCCGAAATGAAGCCAACCGTATCGGAAAGGATCACGACCGTCCCATGCGGGAAGCGGACGCGCCGCAGTGTGGGATCGAGCGTGGCGAACAGCATGTCCTCCGCCAGCACGGCCGCACCGGTGAGCCGGTTGAAGAGCGTTGACTTGCCGGCATTCGTATAGCCGACGATGGCGACTACGGGAAAAGGCACCTTGCGCCGTTTCGCCCGATGCAGGTCGCGTGTCCGCCGTACGGTTTCCAGCTCGCGCCGGATGCGCAGGATACGTTCCTGCAGGAGTCGGCGGTCGGCTTCGATCTGCGTTTCGCCGGGACCGCCCATGAAGCCGCCGCCACCGCGCTGGCGCTCGAGGTGGGTCCAGCTCCTCACCAGCCGGCCGCGCTGGTATTCGAGATGGGCAAGATCGACCTGAAGCCGCCCTTCCTTGGTGCGGGCACGACGCCCGAAGATTTCCAGGATCAACCCCGTCCGATCGAGGACCTTGGCCTTGAAGCTGCGTTCCAGGTTGCGCTGCTGCACCGGGCTCAGTTGATGGTCAACGATAACGAGCTCAGCGTCCTTCTCGGCGACGATGGTGGCCAGCTCGTCCACCTTGCCGGCGCCGATAAGCGTCGCCGGCCGCGGCTGGGCAAGGGCAAAGACTTCGCTATGGGCGATGTCGAGATCGATCGCTTCGGCCAGTCCGACCGCCTCCTCCAGCTTTGCCTGCGGAGAAAGCGGCATATGCGTGCGCTGGGCGCCCTCGTCGGCTTGCACGCGACCTCGCGCCGAAATTATCGGCGCTATGACGACAGCCTTTGTGCGGTCCTCCGTGCCGGTTCCGTCCCGGTCACGCGGCTCTCTGCCGGCCTGCGGTTCTTCAGCCAATCAGCCTTCCCGACTGCCTTCCTCCGCCTCGAACAGCTGGACCGGCTGGCTCGGCATGATCGTGGAGATGGCATGCTTGTAAACGAGCTGCGAGTGGCCGTCCCGGCGCAGAAGAACGCAGAAATTGTCGAACGATGTCACGACACCAGTCAATTTCACGCCGTTGATCAGGAAAATCGTCAGCGGGTTCTTGCTCTTGCGAACGGTATTAAGAAACAGATCCTGCAGATTCTGGGAACGTTCCGCCATTTTTGTTTTTCATCCCCTGCGCTTTGCCGGCAGTAGCGCAAAATTAGCCACGCCCTGTCAAGCACGGCAACTGCCCTCCTGCCGCGCCCGCCGAACGCCTCTCACGCATCGGCTCATCGGATTGGGTTAACAGGCAGGACTTTTTTCCGCAACGTCAAAAAACGATTGCCTGAGCGACAGCGTGAGGGAACCCGGATGGCCGTTCGCCACCGGACGACCGTCGATATCGACCACGGGCATCACCACGGTGGAGGCCGCCGTGATGAAGGCTTCGCGGGCCGATTGCGCCTCCTCCACCGAAAACGCCCTCTCCTCCACCTCCAATCCCATGTTCGCCGCGAGTTCCATCACTGTGGCGCGGGTCACGCCTCGAAGGATGCCGAAATCGGCGGGGCGGGTGACCAGCTTTCCGTCGGCGGTCACGATCCAGGCGTTGGTGGAAGCGCCTTCCTTCACCAGGCCGTCGCCGTCGACGAACCAAGCCTCGGCGGCCCCGGCTTCCCGTGCCTTCTGCTTGGCGAGCACGTTGGGGAGGAGTCCGACCGTCTTGATGTCGACGCGGTCCCAGCGGTTTTCCGGCACCGTAATGACCTTTACGCCGGTTTCGGCGCGCCTGGCGGCATTCCTCGGATCGAGCTGCTTGGCGGTAATGACGAGCGCCGGCTTTGTTTCGGACGAGGGAAAAAAGTGATCACGGGGGGCGACACCGCGCGTCACCTGCAGATAGACGAGGCCGTCGGTGACGCCGTTGCGACGCACCACTTCGCGCAACACGAATTCGAGCGCATCCCGGTGCATCGGCCAGCGGATCTCGAGCTCCCGCAAAGAGCGGCCGAGCCTGTCGAGGTGACGGGTCATGTCGATGATGTAGCCCCGCGCCACCTCGCAAACCTCATAGACGCCATCGGCGAATTGATATCCCCGGTCTTCGACGTGAACGGCGGCTTCCGCGTGGCGAACATAGCGGCCATTCACATAGGCGATGCGCGGCATTCCAGGCTCCCTCGAAAAAGGCCCAGCGGGGCCGGTCAGAAAAATTCCAGACTCACACGGAAAAGCTGTTCCACCTGCCGCACCGCGCTGGCAAGCGCAAAAATGACGACACGGTCCTTGGGCTTGATCCGCAGGATACCGCTCGGCCGGATGAACTGACCCTCGCGCCAGACGCCGCCGATCCGCATGCCGTCCGGCAGGTCCTGCTCGTTGAGCGGCGGACCGACGAGCGGCGAGGTCTCCAGCGCCTCCGCCTCGATCACCTCCGCGGCACCGCGGTCGATGTTGTGCACGGCGCGAATGCGCCCGCGGCGCACATGCTGCAGCACGCGGGAGATGGTCACCGCACGCGGATTGACATGGGCGTCGATGCCGAGCGTCCTGGCGAAATCGTGATAGGTGGGATTGTTGATGAGGACGAGGTTCGATTTGCAGCCCAGTTGCTTTGCGATGACGCTGGAGAGGATGTTGACCTGATCGTCATTGGTGAGCGCCACCATCAGGTCCGCGTGATCGATATCGGCTTCCAGAAGCAGTTTCTGCTCCAGCGCGCTGCCGTTGAGAACCACGGTGCGCCGCAACTGGTCGGCGATCGTGATCGCGCGGGCGCGGTTGTGCTCGATGAGCTTCACCTTCGTGCGGGTCTGCTTCTGCTCTATGGCGCGGGCGACATAAAGGCCGATATTGCCGCCTCCAGCAATCACGATCCGCGTCGCCTCCTTCTCGTCGTGCCCGAAAAGGCCGAGCGTGCGCCGCACCTGCTCCTTGGTGGTGACCACATAGGCCATGTCCCCCGCCATGAGCTGGTCGCTGGAGCGCGGCACGAAAAGGTGGCCGCCGCGCGAAACGCCGACGACCGTGGATGGCAGATCGGGGAAGAGTTCGGTGAGTTGGGACAGCGGCGTGTTGATGACAGGGCATTCCTCCTGGCATTCGATGGCGACCATGGCCACGTGCCCGTCGGCGAAGGAGACGACATCCGTCGCTCCCGGCAGGGCAATGCGCCTCAGCACCATCTCGCCCACTTCGAGCTCGGGCGAGATGATCACGTCGATCGGCAGGTGCTCGCGCGAGAACAGATCCATATAGTGGGACTGCAGATAGGCCTGCGAGCGGATGCGGGCGATCTTCGTCGGCACGTTGAAGAGCGCGTGGGCGACCTGGCAGGCGACCATGTTCACTTCGTCAAAGAGGGTCACCGCGATGAGCATGTCCGCCTGCTGCGCGCCCGCCGCGGCCAATGTGTCGGGATGCGCGCCGTGGCCCACGACACCGCGCACGTCGAGAGAATCGCGCACGGTGCGGATGAGGTCGGGCGAGGTGTCGATGATCGAGACGTCGTTCTGCTCCGCCGCGAGCCGCTCGGCGATGCCGTAGCCCACCTGCCCCGCGCCGCAAATGATGACCTTCATGCGTTGGTTCTCTCAGTGCGAAAAGCGATCAGGGAACAGGGAATGAGATGCCGTTCCCCTCCTGAATTTCTATTCGCTGTTACCATTGACCCTAGACGCCCAGCGATTTCAGCTTCCGGTGCAAAGCGGAACGCTCCATGCCGATGAACTCGGCCGTGCGCGAGATATTGCCGCCGAATCGGTTGATCTGCGCCAGAAGATATTCCTTTTCGAAGAGTTCGCGCGCCTCACGCAATGGCAGCGCCATGATGTGCTGGTCCGACTGGGTCGGCACACGCGGCATCACGTCGCCGATCTCGGCCGGCAGGAGGTCGGCCGTGATGGGGGAATCCCCATCGTCGCTGCGCGTGAGAATCATCAGGCGCTCGATATTGTTGCGAAGCTGCCGGATATTGCCCGGCCAGTCGTGGGCCTGCAGCACAGCCATTGCGTCCTCGCCCAGACGGCGCGGCTTGATACCCACCTGTGTCGTGATCTGCCGCATGAAGTGATCGACCAGGACGGGAATGTCCTCGCGCCGTTCCGAAAGCGGCGGCACGGCGACCGGCACCACCGCCAGGCGGTGATAGAGGTCCTCGCGGAAACGCCCATCCTCGATCATGCGCTCCAGATTGCGCGCGGTGGAGGAGATGATGCGCACATCCACCTTGACCCGTTTCGTGCCCCCTACCCGCTCGAACTGCTGGTCGACCAGCACGCGCAGGATCTTGCCCTGCGTTTCGCGCGGCATGTCGGCCACCTCGTCGAGATAGAGCGTGCCGCGATGCGCCTCCTCCAGCGCTCCCACCTTGCGCTCTCCACCGTTCGATTCGGTGCCGAAGAGTTCGATCTCCATGCGTTCCGGCGTGATCGAGGCCGCATTGACCGACACGAAGGGACCGCCGGCGCGGCCCGAAAGGACGTGGATCGCCCGTGCCGCGAGTTCCTTGCCAGAACCGGAGGGTCCGATCAGCATGATGCGGCTGTTGCTGGGCGCGACGCGCTCGATGATCTGGCGCAGATGGTTGATCGCCGCCGAATTGCCGATGAGATCGAAGGTCTCGCCGCTGCGCTTCTTCAGGTCCAGCACTTCGCGGCGCAGCTTCGAGGTCTCGAGCGCGCGTTCGCAGATCAGGATCAGCCTATCGGCCTTGAAGGGCTTCTCGATGAAATCATAGGCCCCCCGCTTGATGGCGGAGACGGCGGTCTCGATCGTGCCGTGGCCGGAGATCATCACCACCGGAAGACCGGGATGCATCTCCTTGATCTTGTCGAGAAGCGCCAGGCCATCCAGGGTGGAACCCTGCAGCCAGATATCGAGGAGCACCAGACGAGGCACGCGCTCGGCGATCGCCGCGAGTGCTGCATCGCTGTTGCCCGCGGTACGGGCTTCATGCCCCTCGTCGCTCAGGATGCCAGCGACGAGCTCGCGGATGTCTTCCTCGTCATCGACGACCAGTATGTCAGACGCCATTGTCGACCCTTACCGTCCTTTTCACAGAATTGTCCGCCCCAGCCCCGTTATCCTCTTCCGCCGGCGTGACCGGCAGGACCATTCGGATCATCGCGCCGACGCCGCCGTGGAAACGCTGCGGCGCATCGAGCAACTCCAGCGAGCCGCCGTGGTCCTCTATGATCTTCTTGACGATTGCAAGGCCGAGCCCCGTGCCCTTTTCCCGCGTCGTCATATAGGGCTCGAGCAGTCTTTGCCGATTTTCCCGCGGCAGGCCCTTGCCGTTGTCCATGACCAGTACCTCGATGCTTTGCCCGGTGTTGCGCGCCGAGATTTTGATGACACCCCCGCGACGCTCCTCCTGCGGCACGGCATCGATCGCCTCCGCGGCATTTTTGATGACATTGCCGAAGGCCTGGCTCATCAGCCGCGTGTCGAAGCGGCCGATCAGCGGCTGATCGGCCAGGTCGTTCTCGATCCTGATATCCGGCCGGCTTACTTCGATCAGGAACGTGGCTTCCCGCAGAGGTTCGCGCAGATCGAGGCGCTGCATCTCGGGTTTGGGCATACGTGCAAAGGCGGAAAACTCGTCCACCATACGGCCGATGTCTCCCACCTGGCGGATGATCGTATCGGTGCACTGGTCGAAGATCGCGCGATCTTCGGTGATCACCTTTCCGAAGCGCCGGCGGATGCGCTCGGCGGAAAGCTGAATCGGGGTCAGGGGATTCTTGATCTCATGCGCGATGCGGCGCGCCACATCCGCCCAGGCGGTGGAGCGCTGCGCCTGCACCAGATCGGTGATGTCGTCCACGGTCACGACATAGGACCGCTCGTCGCTCTCGCCCACAGCCTCCTCGGTGGTGATCTGGATGTTGAAGGTACGCTCTGCGCCGGCGCGATAGAAGGTCACCTGATCGCGATAGACGCGTCGTCCCGGGGCGCGCCCCGTCTCGAAGACCGCGCCGATCTGCGGCAGCACCGCCGAGAGGTTCTTTCCAGTCACCCTGTCGCTGTTGATGGCGAGCATGGTCTCGGCGGATCGGTTGACGATCGACACGATCCCGTCGGCATCCACGCCGATGACGCCCGCCGTTACACCGGAAAGCACGGCCTCGGTGAAGCGGCGGCGCTCGTCGATCGTGTCGCGGGCGGAAATGAGCTGGTCCCGCTGCGTCTTGAGCTGGAACGTCATCTTGTTGAACGTGTCCCCAAGCGAGGCGACATCGCCGTCGGAACTGCGCACCGGGACTGCCACGTCCAGATTGCCCATGGAGACCGCGTCCGCAGCGCTGATTAGTTGCCGGATCGGTCGCACCAGGCGGTCGGCCACGGCAATGCCGGTCCAGATGGCTGCGAGCACGATGGCCAGCGTGACCACGAGATAAAGCAAGGCAAAGGCGACCTGGGTGCTGAAGCGGTTCTGCTCCAGAGACCGGTACTCATCCGTGTTGGCCGCCACCAGGCGCTGCGCCTTGATCACCTGCGGGTCGAGCTCCCGTGACGTGTAGAGGAAGGCATCGGGGATCTCCTGAAGCTTCACGATGGCGCCGATGAGATTGCCCGGCGGCAGCGTAAAGAGCGCCGGGCGGCCTTCGGCGGCAGCCTCCATGTCGTTCTGCCGCGGCGCTGGAATGGTCGTGGGCTCGGAGATGTCGGCCCCCATGATGACCGATTCGTCCCTGCGGATGAGCACCGCATGGGCAAGCCCGCGAGCAATGGCCTGCTGCGTGAGACGCTGCCGAAATCCCATGCGGTCGAGATTGTAGAGCGTGCGGAAACGGTCGAGGTCGATCGCCATGGAGAGCGTGGTGCCCTGCAGGTTCCTGGCATTCTCGCGCACATAGGCCTCGGCAATGGAGAGCGAGGATTGCACGATCACCCTCGTCCTGAGCTCAAACCAGCGGTCGAGCCCGAGATCGAGCGTGACCGACGCGACGACGGCGACGAGGATCGCGGGAATCGCAGCCACCAGAGAGAACATCGCGACGATGCGGACATGGAGCCGGGAGGCAGCCTTGCCCGCCCTGCGCGCGGCGTAGATCCGATGCGCCTCGCGGCCGATCAACCCGAGAAGAACGAGGACAACAGCGGCATTGATGCCGATCAGCACCAGCGTGGTGCGTGCGTCCGGCGTGATATAGGGCTGCATGAGCCCGAGCAGCACGGTGAACGAGATCGCAGCCGTGATCAGCGCCACGATGGTGGCGATGATGCCTGGCAGCGCCATCAGGCGGCGACCCTCGTTCAGCGCCGGCCGACGATTCGGCTTTTCGGCCGTTGCTGGCCCCTCAGTCCTCATCCCACTCCCGTCGGCCAAATGGTCCTTCGATTGCGTTGCAGATATGCAACGCAATGTGGCGATTTTGCAACGGGCTTTGTCGCGGCCTGTGCAAACCCGGATTGAGTTCGCCCCGCTGCGGATCAGGTGGGGGAAGGATGCTTCGCCGTCCGGTAGATATCAACGCCAAGTTCGCGGATCTTCTTGCGCAGTGTGTTGCGGTTCACGCCGAGCAGTTCCGCCGCGCGGATCTGGTTGCCGTGGGTGGCCGCGAGCGCTGCGAGCACAAGGGGATATTCCACCTCCGCCAGGATGCGGTGGTAGAGGCCCGGCGGCGGAAGCGCGGAACCGAAGCCTCGGAAATAGCGCTGCAGATATTGTTCGACCGACTGGCCGAGCGGCAACTCCTGTACTGCGCCGTCCGCCGGGCGTGTGCCGGCGGCGGGCAACCCGCCATAAAGTTCGCTGAGGATCACCTCCTCCGAGATCTCGTCCTGCGGATAAAGCGCGGCGAGCCGCCGCACGAGATTCTCGAGCTCGCGCACGTTTCCAGGCCACGGATACTGCATCATCGCGTCGAGGCCGCCCTTGGCGATTCGCTTCGGCTGCAGCCCCTCCCGCTCCGCCTGGGCGAAGAAATGGCGCACCAGGTCCGGGATATCCTCCGCCCGCTCGCGCAGCGGCGGCAGACGCAGCGGCACGACATTCAGGCGATAGAACAGGTCCTCGCGGAAGAGGCCCTGATTGATCAGCGCGCGCAGATCCTTGTTAGTGGCGGCAACGATCCGTACATCCGTCTTGATCGGGGTGCGCCCGCCCACGGTCGTATATTCGCCCTGCTGCAGCACGCGCAGGAGCCTGGTCTGGGCTTCCATCGGCATGTCGCCGATCTCGTCGAGGAAGAGCGTGCCGCCCTCGGCCTGCTCGAACCGGCCGGAAGAACGCTGCTGTGCGCCGGTAAAGGCGCCCTTCTCGTGGCCGAAAAGCTCCGATTCGATGAGGTCGCGGGGGATCGCGGCCATGTTGATGGCCACGAAGGGGCCGTTGCGACGGCGCCCGAACTCATGCAGCGCTCGCGCCACCAGCTCCTTGCCGGTGCCTGATTCGCCGCTGATCATGACGGTCAGGTCCGTTTGCATCATGCGGGCGAGCATGCGGTAGATGTCCTGCATCGCCGGCGAGCGGCCGATGAGCGGCATCGAATCGGGCTGATCGTTCGCACGCGGCTCGGCCGGTTTGCTCTTTGGCTCGGCCAGCGCACGCCCGACGATCGCGAGCAGTTCCGTCAGGTCGAAGGGCTTCGGCAGATATTCGTAGGCGCCGACTTCCGACGCGCGGATCGCCGTCATGAACGTGTTCTGCGCGCTCATCACGATGACGGGCAGGTCCGGTCGTGCCTTGCGGATGCGGGGCAACATGTCGAAAGCATTCTCGTCCGGCATCACGACATCCGTGATGACGAGGTCCCCCTCGCCGGCAGCCACCCAGCGCCAGAGCGTGGCGGCGTTCGAGGTCACCCGGACCTGATGGCCCACGCGGGACAGCGCCTGGTTGAGAACGGTGCGGATGGCCGCATCGTCATCGGCCACCAGGATGTTGCCATGTGCGCTCATGCGTTCAAGTCCGTTTTCTGCTTGTCCTCCTGCCGCCCCGGCGCCTGCTCCCTCCAGGCAGGCATGAGAACGCGGAAGGTCGTGCCGCGCGTGGAGGAATCGCATTCGATGACGCCGCCATGGGCGCCGACGATCTTGGCCACCAGGGCAAGACCCAGCCCGGAGCCGTTCTGCTTGGTGGTGATGAAGGGGTCGAAGATGATCGACCGGATGTCCTCCGGCACGCCCGGGCCGTTGTCGTGCACGCAGAACTCCATCGGCAGCGACACCCGCTCGCGCGTTCCCGGCACCGAGAAGCGGATGCCCGGCCGGAAGGCGGTGGAAAGCTTGATCTCGCCGCCGGGCGCGTTGCCGATCGCCTCAGAGGCGTTCTTGATGAGGTTGAGGAACACTTGAACAAGCTGGTCCCGGTTGGCGAGGATCGGCGGCAGCGAGGGGTCGTATTCCTCGACGATGCTGACGTTCCTGGCAAAGCCGTTGCGCGCGATCGCCTTCACGTAGTCGAGCACGACATGGATGTTCACCGGCTCCCGGTCGACCGGCCGCTCGTCGGAGAACACCTCCATGCGGTCGACGAGCGCGACGATGCGGTCGGTCTCCTCGGTGATCAATCGGGCAAGCGACCGGTCCTCGTCGGAAACGACATGCTCGAGAAGCTGCGCCGCACCGCGTATGCCCGAAAGCGGGTTCTTGATCTCGTGCGCCAGCATGGCGGCGAGCCCGGTCACGGAGCGGGCGGCCCCCCTATGCGTCATCTGCCGATCGATCTTTTCCGCCATCGAGCGTTCCTGGAACATGATGACGGCGGAGCCCGGCAACTCCGAAACCGGCGCCACGTAGATGTCGACGATCTTGTCCGGTCCGAGCCGCGGCGAGGAGATGTCCACGCGGTACTCGTTGAAAGGCGCGCGCCGCTCACGCACCTGGTCGACGAGCGTGAGAAGCGGACTGCCGAACGGCACGAAATCGGCAAGCCTGTTGCGGGTCAGCATCGTCGCGCTCAGGCGGAAGAAGTTCTCCGCTTCCGCATTGGCGAAGGTGAAGAACCCTTCCCCGTCCACCATGATGACCGGATGGCCGATGGAATCGATGGCGAGCTGCGCCACATCGGGTGTCTTGATGCTCATGCGGCAAGCCCCTGCCGAAAACCGTCTCGAAAGGCCGTCCGGAGCAGGCGAAGCACGTTCGACGGTTCGCTCTCCGTCATGATCGACCGCCGCAACGCCGCATCCGCGCTCGCGTGGCGGTCCAGATACCAGCCCAGATGTTTGCGCGCGTGCCGTACGCCCTGCCCCGTGCCGTAATGGGAAAGCATGTCCTCGTAATGGGCCGCCACATAATCGGCCGTCTCGGCAGTACCCGCCGGTACGCCCGGCGCCCTGCTCCCCACCGCCGCATGCGCCAGGGCGCCCGCCTTCCATGGCGCACCATAATGGGCGCGCCCGATCATGACCGCGTCCGCGCCGGATTGTTCGAGCATGCCGGCGGCCTCGGCAGGCCCGTCGCCGTCGCCATTCGCGACGACAGGTATGGAAACGGCCCGTTTCACCTGCGCGATCGCCTTCCAGTCCGCCCGCCCCGTGTAGAACTGGCAGCGCGTCCGCCCGTGAACCGTAATCATTGCGACGCCCGCCGCCTCCGCGCGGCGCGCGAGATCGGGCGCGTTGAGGCAATCCTCGTCCCAGCCGAGCCGCATCTTGACGGTCACCGGAACGCTCACCGCCCTCACGACTGCCTCGATCAGGGAAAGTGCGTGGTCGGGTTCGCGCATCAGCGCGGACCCGGAATAACCGCCAGTCACTTTCTTCGCCGGGCACCCCATATTGATATCGACGATATCCGCGCCCTCATCAGCCGCGATACGGGCGGCCTCCGCCATCCAGTGCGCTTCACGCCCGGCGATCTGCACCATGTGAACATCGATTTCGGGCCGGCGGCGGATGCGGCGGGCGCTTTCCGCCCTTCCCTTGGCAAGCTCACCGCTCGCCACCATCTCCGACACCACCAGGCCGGCACCATGGGCATGCGCGCGCAAGCGGAACGGCAGATCCGTGACGCCGGACATCGGTGCAAGGAAGACGCGGTTGCGAAGACGGACCGAGCCGACCTTGAGGGGTAGGGAAAGGATTTGCGGTGGATTTTTGCTCAAATATCAGGCACCCATATTGGATGCCTAATTCCTAGACATATTGTGCAGGCGACGCAATGGGGTGCGTCGTTCATGACAGAAAATCGGTTGGCTTTTCAAATCCGGCGTGATTATCCCTCTGCCCCATGAACGCGTTTCTCGACCAAGAAGATCGGTTTGCCAAGTGCCGTGTTGCCGCAGTGGTGGTCGCCGCGGGCCGCGGCGAGCGCGCCGGCCAGGCCGGGGAA
Source organism: Chelativorans sp. AA-79 (assembly GCF_029457495.1). Taxonomy (NCBI): domain Bacteria; kingdom Pseudomonadati; phylum Pseudomonadota; class Alphaproteobacteria; order Hyphomicrobiales; family Phyllobacteriaceae; genus Chelativorans; species Chelativorans sp. AA-79. The sequence goes on along the minus strand of NZ_CP120361.1, from coordinate 2,789,808 downwards.
GGGCCGAAGCAGTATCGGCTCATCGGTGGCAAGCCCGTCATCCGGCACACGCTCGAAGCACTCGTGGCGCATGATCGGGTCAGCGTCATCGTCGTCGCGATCCACCCCGACGACGACGCCATGTTTACCAAGGCTTGCGAGGGGTTGGATTGCGATGTTCGCATGGTCCATGGCGGCGCTTCGCGGCAGGAATCGACCCGTCTCGCCCTCGTGACCCTGGAAGGGCTGCAGCCGGAGATCGTTCTCATCCATGATGGTGTCCGCCCCTTCATCGATGCGCCGCTGATCGGCCGCGTCATCGACACCGCCGGTGAAGGCACGGGCGCCCTGCCCGCCGTGCCGGTTTCGGACACGCTGAAGCGACGGGGGGACGACATGCTGGTCGCCGGCACGGTCCACCGCGACGGTCTGTTTGCGGCACAGACGCCCCAAGGCTTCCCCTTCCGCCCGATTTTCGAAGCACATCAGAAGGCTTGGCGGGCCGGCCGCTCGGACTTCACCGACGATGCGGCCATTGCCGAATGGGCAGGCCTGCCGGTGCGTCTCGTCGAAGGCTCGCCGGACAACGTCAAGATGACGTGGGCGCGGGATATCGCGCTTGCGGACCAACGGTTGGGAGGAGCGGCCATGGCAGGCCTGCCGGACGTTCGCACGGGCAACGGATATGACGTCCATGCCTTCGGTCCGGGCGACCACGTGACCCTCTGCGGCATCGATATTCCTCATGAAAGGACGCTCGAGGGCCATTCGGATGCCGATGTCGGCCTGCATGCCCTCACGGATGCGTTGCTTGCCACCTGCGGCGCGGGCGACATCGGCACCCATTTCCCGCCGTCCGATCCGCAATGGAAGGGCATGCGCTCCCGCACCTTCGTGGAGCACGCGGCAAACCTTGTTCGCGAACGCGGCGGGCGCATCGCCAACGCCGATATCACCGTGATCGGCGAAGCACCGCGCGTCGGGCCTCACCGCGCCGCAATGGTCGCGGAACTTTCCGGGATGCTGCGGATTTCGCCCGAGCGCGTTTCGGTGAAGGCGACGACCAATGAAGGACTCGGCTTCATCGGCCGCGCGGAGGGGATTGCGGCCATCGCCACGGCGACGGTCGTCTTTCCCGGTCCTCTGAAAGACTGATCTTCGGGGTTTTTCCATGAGCGACATCGAGATGTTGGCAACCAAGATCCTGCGCGCCTGTGAGGAGCGCGGGCTCAAGCTCACCACGGCTGAATCCTGCACCGGCGGCATGGTGAGCGCCGCCATCACCGATATTGTGGGCGCCTCGAACATCTTCGAGCGGGGTTTCGTCACCTATTCCAACGAGGCCAAGGCCGAAATGCTGGGCGTCTCCAAGGAGACGCTTGCCGCCCACGGTGCCGTTTCGGCCGAAACCGCGCGTGAGATGGCCGCGGGCGCCCTCGCCCGCTCCCATGCCGACATTGCCGTATCGATCACCGGCGTCGCCGGCCCCGGCGGCGGCACCCCGGAAAAACCGGTCGGACTCGTCTGGTTCGGACTGGCCGTCAAGGGAAAAGAGCCGCGGGCGGAGAAGCGGCAGTTTGCCGGCCTGGGCCGTGCCCTGGTGCGTCGGGACAGCACGGCGACGGCGCTGCAGCTTCTTCTCGATGCCGTTCAGGCGGTCCGCCCGTAGACCACGTCCGCCCGCTTCTCGAATGCTTCGGAAAACATGCGGAAGGCGCGGTCGAACATTGCGCCCATCAGCATGCCGAGCATCCGGCTCTTGAATTCGTATTCGATGAAGAAATGGACGTCACACTGCTTTTCGTCCACCGGATCGAACCGCCAGTGGTTCTGAAGGAAACGGAACGGCCCGTCTATATAGCGCACGTCGATGACGCGCTCGGCGGGCTTCAGCACCACCTGGCTCGTAAAGGTCTCCCGGATCGCCTTGTAGCCCACCGTCATATCGGCGACGAGGATGGTGATGCCCTCGCGTTCCTTGCGTGAGCGAACGGTCAGCGCCTCGCACATCGGAACGAATTCCGGATAGGTCTCGATATCGGCGACGAGGGCGAACATCTGGTCGGGCGGATGATTGACCCTGCGGACGGTCTCATGTTTCGGCATGGAGAGCGGTTATGCGGTTTTCGCCAGCGAGAGACGTGCCTCGCGCGCGGCACGAAGCCGGGCAAAGTCTTCGCCCGCATGGTGGGAGGAGCGCGTGAGCGGGCTCGACGAGACCATAAGGAAGCCCTTGGTATAGGCGACCGTCTCGTAGGACTTGAACTCCTCCGGCGTCACGAACTTCTTCACCGGGTGGTGCTTGCGGGTGGGCTGCAGGTATTGCCCGATGGTGATGAAGTCGACATCGGCCGAACGCAGGTCGTCCATGAGTTGCAGCACCTCGTTGCGCTCCTCGCCGAGCCCCACCATGATGCCGGACTTGGTGAAGAGCGTGGGGTCGATCTCCTTCACCTGCTGCAGGAGCCGGATGGAGTGGAAATAGCGGGCCCCGGGGCGTACCGTCAGGTACTTCGAGGGGACCGTTTCCAGATTGTGGTTGAAGACGTCGGGCTTGGCCGCGACCACCACCTCCAGCGCGCCTTCCTTGCGCAGGAAATCGGGCGTCAGGATCTCGATCGTCGTGGCCGGCGCGACGTCGCGGATCGCGTGGATGACTTCGGCGAAGTGTTGCGCACCGCCGTCCTTCAGATCATCGCGATCGACGGAGGTGATGACGACGTGGTTTAACCCCATCTCGCGAACGGCCTTGGCCACATTGGCCGGCTCTTCGGCATCAAGCGGCCCCGGAATGCCCGTCGCCACGTTGCAGAAGGCACAGGCGCGCGTGCAGATCTCGCCCATGATCATGAAGGTGGCGTGCTTCTTGTCCCAGCATTCGCCGATATTGGGGCAACCCGCCTCCTCGCACACCGTGACGAGCCTGTTGGTCTTCACGATTTGGCGCGTTTCCAGGTACCCCTTGGAGGTCGGCGCCTTGACGCGGATCCAGTCAGGCTTCCTCAGCACCTCCTGGTCGGGCCGGTGCGCCTTTTCCGGGTGGCGGGAGCGCGGCTTCGCCGAGACGGTATCCAGAACAGTGACCATCACTTCCTCTGCTTTCTATCTGCCGGCCTTTTCACGCTCGCCTTCATATAGGCGCTCCCGTGGTCGGCAAAAGCCCGCCTGCCGGGATAGCAGGCGGGCCATATTCGCATGGCAGCCTTAGGAGCGGCCGCGAATCAGGCGGTACAGCCAGATGAGAATGCACGCACCAATGATGGCGACGACGAGCTGCCCGATGACGCCGCCGAAGGTATAGCCAAGGATTGCAACAAGAATGGCATTAAGAACAACGGCGCCGAGAATACCGATAATGATATTCACAAGAAGACCGGTATCGGTCTTCATGATCTTCTCGGCAATCCATCCGGCAAGTCCGCCGACGATAATAGTCAAAATCCAACCAAGACCCTCCATACGAAGTCTCCCTACTTTGGTTGCGAATCAATAATCCAGATGATCGGCCCGGTTCTTTCCAAGCCACCCATCAAGCGTTCAGCGATCGGCCATAGGCGTCGAGCACGCTCTCTTTCATCATCTCCGAAAGCGTGGGGTGTGGGAAGACGGTGTGCATAAGTTCTTCTTCCGTGGTTTCGAGATTCATAGCGACAACAAATCCCTGGATGAGTTCTGTTACTTCTGCACCCACCATATGCGCGCCGAGAAGCTCCCCGGTCTTCTTGTCGAGAATGGTCTTGATGAGCCCCTGATCTTCCCCGAGGGCAATAGCCTTGCCGTTGGCCGCGAACTGGAACCGTCCAACTCTTATGTCCCGCCCGAGTTCCCGTGCCTTCTCTTCCGTCAGGCCGACGGAGGCGACCTGCGGCTGGCAATAGGTGCAACCGGGTATCCTGCCCTTGTCGAGAGCATGGACGCCGGGGACGCCGGCGATCTTCTCGACGCAGATCACGCCCTCGTGCTCGGCCTTGTGGGCGAGCATCGGCGGGCCGGCGACATCGCCGATCGCATAGATACCCGGCACGTTCGTCCCGCCGTAGCCGTCGACGGCGACAGTCCCGCGCTCGACCTTCACGCCGAGTTCCTCAAGTCCGAGATTCTCGACATTGCCCTGCACGCCGACAGCGGAGATCAGGCGATCGGCGGTGATCTTCTCCACCCTCCCGTCCTTCATCTCCACATGTGCCGACACCTGATTCGTGCCCTTCTCCACCTTTGTAACCTTGGCTTCGACGTGGAACTTGATCCCCTGCTTCTCGAGCTGGCGGCGGGCGAGTTTGGAAATCTCGGCGTCCTCCACGGGCAGAATCTGGGGGAGGAGTTCCACAACCGTCACATCTGCGCCTATGGTGCGGTAAAAGCTGGCGAATTCGATGCCGATGGCTCCCGAACCCATCACGATGAGCGATTTGGGAATGTCCTTCGGCACCATCGCCTCGAAATAGGTCCAGATCAGCTTGCCGTCCGGCTCGATTCCCGGCAGGACCCGAGGCCGCGCACCCGTGGCGAGGATGATGTGCCTGGCCTTATACGTGCCTTCGGCCAGCGTGCTCTTCGGCGCCGGCGGTTGAGGCTCCATGGGTTTCTTGCTGGACTTCGATACGACGATCTCGCCTGGCTCGTTGCCCTTCGAAGCCTTGGAAATTTTCGCTTCTCCCCAGATGATGTCGACCTTGTTCTTCTTCATGAGGAAGCTGACGCCATTGTTGAGCCGACCCGAGACCTTGCGGGAACGCTCGACCACCGCGGCGGGATCGGGCTTGATCGAGCCGTCGAGCTTCAGGCCGTAATCTCCAGCGTGCTGGGCATAGTGCAGGATCTCCGCCGACCGCAGCAACGCCTTGGTGGGAATGCAGCCCCAGTTGAGGCAGATGCCGCCCAAGTGCTCGCGCTCGACGATCGCGGTCTTGAAGCCCAGTTGGGCCGACCGCACGGCCGTGACATAGCCGCCCGGACCGGAGCCGATGATGATGACGTCGTAGGTATCAGCCACGCAAAACTCCTTCGATCACAATCCGAGCGCCTGCCGGACCACCGGCTCCAGGCCAGTGCCGATGGCGCGCGTGTTTTCCGCATCCAGGTGGACGCCGTCGATGGATGTCGTCTTCGCCACCGTACCGGCATCGAAAAAGCCGCATCCGACCTGCTGCGCCAGCGCGGCATAGAGCGGCGCGAGCTTCCGCGATTCGGCGACGCCGCCTTCGAACATGGCGGCGAAATCGCTGTTCTCGGTCGCGCACAGCGGCGGCGGCGCAACAAGGAGGATCGCCGGCACCTTGTAGTCGAAGGAATAAGGGTGCCCACGGATAATCTGGATGAGCCGCTCCATTCCTTGCTTGGCGCCGATGGCGCGCCCGCAAACGAACGGCTTCATGTCGTTGGTCCCCAGCATGATGATGACGAGATCGAGCGGGGCGTGGGTCGCAAGGAGAGTGGGCAGGATGCGCGCGCCGTTCCGGTCCGCGCCTGCGACCCAATCGTCAAAAGCCGTCGTGCGGCCGCCGAGCCCCTCGGCAATCACCCGGGCCTCATCCCCAAGGCGCGCCTGCAACACCGACGGCCAACGATCCTCATAGGGATGCCTGCCGGGGTCTTCGGCATTGTGGCCGAAGGTCAGCGAGTCGCCGTAACAAAGGATGTTCTTCATGGACGCGACCTTTCCAACTCCCCCAAACCGCCTTTCGGCGGCTGTCCACCCTCCCCGCAAGGGGGAGGGACAAGCCGGCACCTAGACCAGCATTCCGAACGGGTTCTCGATCAGCTTCTGGAACGCCACGAGCAGTTCCGCCCCCAATGCCCCGTCCACCGCACGGTGGTCGGTCGAAAGCGTCACGGACATGATGGTGGCGGCCTTGATCTCGCCGTTCTTCACGACAGCCCGCTCCTCGCCGGTGCCGACCGCCAGGATCGTCGCATGCGGAGGGTTGATCACGGCGGCAAAGTCCTTGATGCCGAACATGCCGAGATTGGAAACGGCCGTCGTGCCGCCCTGGTATTCCTCCGGCTTCAGCTTGCGGTTGCGGGCGCGCCCGGCGAGGTCCTTCATCTCGTTGGAGATGACGGACAGCGTCTTCTCGTCCGCCCGGCGGACAATGGGTGTTATCAGCCCGCCAGGGATCGACACTGCCACGCCGACATCGGCATGCTTGTGCTTGACCATCGCGCTCTCGGTCCACGAGACGTTCGCCTCCGGCACCGCCTTGAGCGCCAGCGCCATCGCCTTGATGATCATGTCGTTGACGGAAAGCTTGTAGCCGGGCTTCTCGCCGTCCTCGGTCTTCACCACCGGGGCGGCGTCGTTGAGTTGCTTGCGGAGCGCCAACAGCGCATCGATCTCGCAGTCCAGCGTGAGATAGAAATGCGGGATCGTGCTCTTCGCCTCCACCAGCCTGCGCGCGATCGTCTTGCGCATGCCATCGTGCGGGACGAGTTCGTAGGAGCCTTCCTCGAAGAGCTTGAGCACCGCCTCGTCCGACATGGGCTTCGGAGCCGGCGCCGGTGCCTCGGGCGCCCTGGCGGACGGAGCGCCCTTTTCGATGGCGGTCTCGACATCCGCCTTCACCACCCGGCCGTGCGGGCCGGAGCCGGAGACCGCGGCAAGATCGAGGCCAGCATCCTTGGCGATGCGGCGGGCGAGCGGCGAGGCGAAGACGCGGCCATCCTTCGTGCCGGCCGCAGGCGCTTTCACCGGTTCAGCGGCCGTGGGGGCAGGTCCGGTCGCCGCTTCGCCATTCCCTACCGGCTGCCTTGCCGGCGCTTCCTGTGGAGCAGCAGGCGCTTCCGTCTTCTTCGCCTCCGACTTCGGCGCGGCTTCAGCGCCGTTGCCGGCAGCCTTGGCCGCCTCCGCCACATCCTCGCCTTCTTCAGCCAGAACGGCGATCAGCGCGTTCACCTTCACGCCCTCCGTACCCTCCGGTACGACGATCTTGGCGACGGTACCCTCGTCGACGGCCTCCACCTCCATGGTGGCCTTGTCGGTCTCGATCTCGGCGATCACGTCGCCGGCCGAAACGCTGTCCCCCTCCTTGACGAGCCACTTGGCGAGATTGCCCTCCTCCATGGTGGGCGAGAGGGCCGGCATGGTGATCTGAATCGGCATCTGCTCTCCTCCTCAGGCCCGGTAGGTGACGGCTTTCACCGCCTCGACGACCTCTGCGACGCTGGGCAGCGCCAGCTTCTCCAGATTGGCGGCATAGGGCATCGGCACATCCTTGCCCGCGATCGTGATGACAGGCGCGTCGAGATGGTCGAACGCGCGTTGCATCACCTGGCTGGCGATGAAGTCGCCGACGGAGGACTGCGGGAATCCCTCCTCCACGGTGACCAGCCGGTTGGTCTTCTTCACCGATTCGATCACCGTATCGAGATCCATCGGCCGGATGGTCCTCAAATCGATGATCTCGACGTCGATGCCCATCCCGCGCAGTTCCTCCTCGGCCTTGACCGCGTAGGTCATGCCGATCCCGAAGGAGACGATGGTGGCATCCTTGCCGCTCTTGTGAATGCGCGCCTTGCCGATCGGCAGCACGAAATCGTCGAGCTTCGGCACCTCGAAACTCTGACCGTAGAGGATTTCGTTCTCGAGGAAGATGATCGGATTGGGATCGCGGATCGCGGCCTTCAGCAAGCCCTTCGCGTCGGCCGCCGTGTAGGGCATCACGACCTTGAGACCGGGTATGTGGCTGTACCAGGCCGCATAGTCCTGGCTGTGCTGGGCGGCCACGCGCGCGGCAGCACCATTCGGGCCGCGGAAGACGATGGAAGCGCCCATCTGCCCGCCAGCCATGTAGAGGGTCTTGGCGGCCGAGTTGACGAGTTGGTCCATCGCCTGCATCGCGAAATTGAAGGTCATGAACTCGACGATGGGCTTCAAGCCCGCGAAGGCGGCGCCGATACCCACGCCGGCGAAACCGTGCTCGGTGATCGGCGTGTCGATGACGCGTTTGTCGCCGAACTCCTGCAGCAGGCCCTGGGTGACCTTGTAGGCGCCCTGATATTCGGCGACCTCCTCGCCCATGACGAAGACGTCCCCGTCGCGGCGCATCTCCTCGGCCATAGCGTCACGCAACGCCTCGCGCACAGTCGCCTGCACCATCTCCGTGCCCTCGGGTATGTCGGGGTCGGGCGGCATGGGCTGGGTGGCGGCTTTGGGTGCCGCGGCCGGCTGCGGCGTGGGCTCGGTCTTCTGCGACGCCGGCTCCTCGGCGGGCGGCTGCGCCTGGGCGGGCGGAGCGGCTTCGGCCTGCCCGATCTCGTCGGCGCTCTCGCCGTCGGCGAGCAGCACGGCGATGGGCGTGTTCACGCGCACGCCCTGCGCGCCCTCGTCGACCAGGATCTTGCCGATCGTCCCCTCGTCGATGGCTTCCACTTCCATGGTGGCCTTGTCTGTCTCGATCTCGGCGATCACATCGCCGGGCGCGACCTTGTCACCTTCCTTCTTCAGCCATTTGGCGAGGTTGCCCTCCTCCATGGTCGGAGAGAGAGCAGGCATGAGAATTTGCGTGGGCATAGGTGCACTCCCCCCTTAAAGCACGATGTCGGTATAGAGCTCGGACGGATCCGGCTCGGGATCGGACTGCGCGAAATCCGCCGCACCGGCAACGATGTCGCGCACCTCCTTGTCCACGCCCTTCAGTTCGTCCTCGCTCGCCCACTTCTTGTCCAGGAGTCGCTTGCGCACCTGCTCGATCGGGTCATGCTCGGAGCGCATCTTCTGCACTTCATCCTTGGACCGGTATTTCGCCGGATCCGACATCGAGTGCCCGCGATAGCGGTAGGTCTGCATCTCCAGAATGATCGGCCCCTTGCCGGAACGGCACCACTCCACCGCCATGTCGCCGGCCGCCTTCACTGCGCGCACGTCCATGCCGTCGACCTGGATGCCGGGGATTTTAAAGGAGAGGCCGCGATGGGCGAAATTGGTCTCGGCCGAGGAGCGCGAGACGGCCGTGCCCATGGCATAGCGGTTGTTCTCGATGATGTAGACGACCGGCAGCTTCCACAGCGATGCCATGTTGAAGCTTTCGTAGACCTGGCCCTGGTTGGCCGCGCCATCGCCGAAATAGGTAACGGAGACGCTGTCATTGCCGCGATAACGATTGGCAAGCGCGAGCCCCGTGCCGAGCGGCACCTGCGCGCCGACGATGCCGTGGCCGCCGTAGAAATGCTTCTCCTTGGAGAACATGTGCATGGAACCGCCCTTGCCTTTGGAGTAGCCTCCGCGGCGCCCCGTCAGCTCCGCCATCACGCCGCGCGGATCCATGCCGGTCGCCAGCATATGGCCATGATCACGGTAGCCGGTGATGACCTGATCGCCCTCCTTCATCGTCATCTGCATACCGATGACGACGGCTTCCTGGCCTATATAGAGATGGCAGAAGCCGCCGATGAAACCCATTCCGTAGAGCTGGCCGGCCTTCTCCTCGAATCGTCGGATAAGTAGCATCTCGCGCAAGGCGAGGAGCTCACGCTCCTTGTCGAACTCCTCAGGGGCGGGCGCGCTCAAGTGAGGCGTTTCGGTCACCGTCGTCGCCGGCGCCTTGGCGGCAGCACTCCTGGATTTGGCGGGTGATTTTGCAGAAGTCGATTTGGATGAGGTTCTCGTGGCGGCTCTCGCCATCTATTTCGCTCCCTAGATCGTCTCGGCGTCAGGCAGGCCCGATCGGCCCGGCATATTGCCGCAGGACCTCCATGTAGTCCACGGCAGGAGTCCGTCTACAGCACGGTTCCTCCCTCGCGACTGGAAGCTATCACGTCGCAAGCGACGGCGCCACGCGATTTATGCATGGCAGCTATGCCGGCTAACTTATTACTCCGGCTATCTATTTTTGGATTAACTGGATTTCGGTTAATACGCTGTCGGTCTGCGGAAAATCACGATTTCGTTTTCCTTCGCGAAGTTCAGTGACCTGCGAGCCTGCTCGTCGAGCATGTCCTTCTCGATGGTCCCGCCGGCGAGAAGGCTGAGCCGCTCCTCGAGCTTCCCGCGCGTTTCGCGCAGCCCGTCCAGTTCAGCTTCGAGCGTCGCGACACGCGCCTCGAGCCTGTCCTTGGCGTTGAGCCCGTAGGTGCCTTGATAGGCATGGAAACCGAAATAGGAGAGCACGACTGCGGTGATCGCTGGAACGATCAACCGGCCCGTGTTGCGGCGTTTATGATGGCGGGTCCACATGCGACGAATTCCCTTTCGCCGCATGTGACCACAGCTTGCTTAATGGACGGTTATCCGTCCCTCCCGATACGGCTCATCCGCGCAGGATGGAGCGGCCGGCATAGCGGGCGGCGCGCCCGAGCTGCTCCTCGATGCGGATGAGCTGGTTGTACTTCGCCAACCGGTCGGATCGGGCGAGCGAACCCGTCTTGATCTGCCCGCAATTGGTGGCGACGGCGAGGTCTGCGATGGTGGAATCCTCCGTCTCGCCGGAGCGGTGCGACATCACGGCGGTGTAGGCGGCCTTGTGTGCGGTTTCCACCGCCTCCAAGGTCTCGGTGAGGCTGCCGATCTGATTGACCTTGACGAGGATCGAATTGGCAATGCCCATATTGATCCCGTCCTTGAGGCGCGCGGCATTGGTGACGAAGAGATCGTCGCCCACAAGCTGCACCTTGCCACCGATGAGGTCTGTCAGCACCTTCCAGCCCTCGAAATCGTCCTCGGCCATGCCGTCTTCGATGGAGATGATGGGATAGTCGCCGGCGAGCTTCGCCAGATATTCGGCCTGCGCCTTCGCGTCGCGCGTCTGCCCCTCGCCTTCATAGACATATTTGCCGTCCTTGAAGAACTCGGTCGCAGCACAATCGAGCGCGATCGCCACCTCCTCGCCCGGCTTGAAGCCCGCCTTCTCGACGGAGGCCGTGATGAAGTCGAGCGCGGCCTTGGCGTCCTTCAGATTGGGCGCGAAACCACCTTCGTCGCCCACATTGGTGTTGTGGCCGGCGGCCTTCAGCCCCGATTTCAGGGTGTGGAAGATTTCCGAGCCCCAGCGCACCGCATCGCGCAGCGTCTCCGCGCCGACGGGCATGACCATGAATTCCTGGAAGTCGATCGGATTGTCCGCATGTGCACCGCCATTGATGATGTTCATCATCGGCACCGGCAGGGTGTGCGCTGCCGCACCCCCCACATAGCGGTAGAGCGGCAGGCCGGAAGCGGCGGCAGCCGCCTTCGCGACCGCAAGGGAAACGCCGAGGATCGCGTTGGCACCGAGCCGGCTCTTGTTGGGCGTGCCGTCGAGCTCGATCATCGCGCGGTCGACATGGATCTGGTCCTCCGCCTCCAGGCCCCCGACCGCCTCGAAGATCTCGCCGTTCACGGCCTCGACGGCGCGCATCACGCCCTTGCCGAGATAACGCGTGCCGCCGTCGCGCAGTTCGACGGCTTCGTGTGCTCCGGTTGAAGCCCCGGAGGGAACCGCGGCGCGGCCGAACGAGCCGTCCTCCAGGACCACATCGACCTCGACGGTGGGATTGCCGCGGCTGTCGAGGATTTCACGTCCGACGATGTCGACAATGGCAGTCATGGATACTGTCCTCCGGCTTGGGTTGGAGCGTGGAAAGGTCGCGCCCCTCTTATCCTACGCGGCAAAAAAGACAATGCGTGTGACGCGCGAAGCGCTCAACCGGCCTTCGCTATCCGGTCAAAGGCCATCAGCCGTCCCAGAAGGGCCGGGAGCTTGTCCAGAGGCACCATGTTCGGCCCGTCGGAGGGCGCCTTGTCGGGATCCTGGTGTGTCTCGATGAAGACGCCGGCCACGCCGACGGCGACCGCCGCCCGCGCCAGCGTTTCCACGAAGCGCCGCTCGCCGCCCGACGAACTCCCCTGCCCGCCCGGCTGCTGCACCGAATGGGTGGCATCGAAGATCACCGGCGCGCCGATCTCGGCCATCAGCGGAAGCGCGCGCATGTCGGAGACCAGCGTGTTGTAGCCGAAGGAGACACCCCGCTCGGTGGTGAGCACGTTCAGATTGCCGGAATCCGTGATCTTGGCCACGACGTTCTTCATGTCCCAGGGGGCGAGGAACTGACCCTTCTTCACGTTCACGGCCTTGCCGGTCTTGGCCGCGGCGACCAGCAGGTCCGTCTGCCGGCAGAGGAAGGCCGGGATCTGCAGCACATCCACGACATCCGCGACGATGCCGCACTGTTCTTCCGTATGGATATCGGTCAGTACCGGAACGCCCAGTTCACGCCGGAGATCGGCGAAGATCGGAAGCGCGGCGTCGAGCCCCGTCCCCCGCCGGCCCGACAGCGAGGTCCGGTTCGCCTTGTCGAAGCTGGTCTTGTAGACGAAGCCGATGCCGAGTTGTTCGGTCAGTTCCTTGAGGCGGCCCGCCATTTCGAAGGCGTGTTCCCGCGTCTCGAGTTGGCAGGGGCCTGCAATCAGTACCAAAGGCGCACTGTTGGAGAATACAGCCCGGCCGATTTCAACCCGCGGATTAGGGGTCATGGTTTAGCCCTTCAGAAAGATGGAACGCCAATTGGAACGCTAAGAAGCGCATCGGCCGGGGAACGCTCGGGCTCCTCTAAGATGAAATACGCGCCCTGCCCTGATGCGGGCGGCACCACGAGCAGGCCTCTATGCATCGTATGGACGACCTGCGCAACGCCCAGGCGCTCGGCGATCGCACTGGCAGAAACCGTGCGGAAGACGATGCCGCGCAGGCGCAGATCCTCGCCGTCGCCGGCATCGATGCGATAGGCGTACCCGGCATCCGCGGGCCCGAGAAGCGAAACGAGCCCGTTTGAAAACGCCCAGACACCGCCGACCGCCTCGGTTTCGAAAAGCAAGGTCAGAAAGGCTTCTGATGCGGTCAGATCCGCAGTCGTCGCCAGTATTCGCGAGATGCCTTGGACCTGGTTTTCGTGATGCCGCAGGAAGGAACGATCGGCGGCGGGCATATTCACCCGCTCGCATGTGAAGAAGAACGTGGGGCAGGAGCCCAAAGCAGCGAAGGCCAGCCTGAACGAAGCCTCGGAACGGGTGCCATCGGTGTCGGTGAACGGCCTGGAGAATGAAAGCGGTGGCCCCGCCGAGAGATGCTCGCCTACGAAGCGAACGTGATCAGAGGTCGCGTCCACCGTGCCGAGGGCAAGCGCGGAAAAGCCTTCCTCACCACAGGCTTCCCGAAACCGGCGGTCGCGCAGGACAAAGGTGTTGTTGTCGGCGATCGCATCCCGTGCCGCGTTTTCGTCGGCGATGGCCAACGGTTCGAGATAGGTTCCATCCTCGAAGAAGACGCAACAGTTTGCGGTGCCAAAGGGGTGTGCTGCGTCAGGAGCCACGGTGAAGCCGAGACCGGCAAGTCTTTCTCGTGTCACTGCTAGGTTTGCCGTCGGCAGCACGCAATGATCGAGCTTCATTCAATGCTCCGCAGGACGATCCACATAACATCCAACTAAGCAGTCGGCCGCTCAAATGCAATCGCAGCAGCAATCCACCGGCCGATAAGCGCATCACACCAGCCGCGACTGCTCCACAGCCGCGGCGATAAAGGAGGCGAACAGCGGATGCGGCTCGAAAGGCCGGCTCTTCAATTCCGGGTGGTATTGCACACCGATGAACCAGGGATGGTCCGGATATTCAACCGTCTCGGGCAGCACGCCATCCGGTGAAAGGCCGGCGAAGACCAACCCGCAGGCTTCAAGCTTCTCCCGGTAACCGATATTGACCTCATAGCGGTGGCGATGGCGCTCGGAAATCTCCTCGCTGCCATAGACGTCCGCGATCTTGGAGCCGGGGGCGAGCCGCGCCTCGTAGGCGCCGAGCCGCATGGTGCCACCGAGATCGCCGGCGGCAGCCCTCTTTTCAAGCATGTTGCCGCGCAGCCATTCGGTCATCAGGCCGACGACCGGCTGCTCGGTCGGGCCGAACTCGGTGGAGGAGGCATTCTCGATGCCGGCGAGCGACCGTGCCGCCTCGATGCAGGCCATCTGCATGCCGAAGCAGATGCCGAAATAGGGCACCTCGCGTTCTCGGGCGAATTTCGCCGCAAGGATCTTGCCCTCAGAGCCGCGTTCGCCGAACCCGCCGGGAACGAGGATACCGTGCACCTTCTCGAGCCAGGGCGCGGGATCCTCCTTCTCGAAGATCTCCGATTCGATCCATTCCAGCTTGACGCGCACGCGGTTGGCGATTCCGCCATGGGTGAGCGCCTCGTTGAGCGACTTATAGGCGTCCTTGAGGCCGGTATACTTGCCGACGATCGCGATCGTCACCTCGCCTTCGGGATTGTGGATCCGGTTCGAGACCTCTTCCCAGCGCTCCATGCGCGGCTTGGGTGCTGGATCGATGCCGAAGGCGGCAAGCACTTCCGAATCGAGGCCTTCCTTGTGATAGGCGATTGGGACGTCGTAGATATGCGCCACGTCCAGTGCCTGGATCACGGCCGATTCGCGCACATTGCAGAAGAGCGAGAGCTTCCTTCGCTCCTCGCTCGGGATCGGCCGGTCGGCGCGCACGAGCAGGATGTCCGGCGCAATACCTATGGAGCGCAGCTCCTTCACCGAGTGCTGCGTCGGCTTGGTCTTGAGTTCGCCCGCCGCCGGAATCCATGGCATCAGCGTCAGGTGGATATAGACTGCGTTGCCGCGCGGCAACTCGTTGCCGAGCTGGCGGATGGCTTCGAGGAAGGGCATGGCCTCGATGTCGCCCACCGTGCCGCCGATCTCGCACAGCACGAAGTCGAACTCCTCGTTGCCTTCGAGGATGAACTGCTTGATCTCGTCGGTGACGTGCGGGATCACCTGCACCGTGGCGCCCAGATAATCGCCGCGCCGCTCCTTCTCGATGATGTTCTGGTAGATGCGGCCGGTGGTGATGTTGTCCCGCTTGTTGGCCGAGCGGCCGGTGAAGCGCTCGTAGTGGCCCAGATCAAGGTCGGTTTCGGCCCCGTCGTCGGTGACGAAGACCTCGCCGTGCTGGTACGGGGACATCGTGCCCGGATCGACATTGAGATAGGGATCGAGCTTCCTCAGCCGGACACGGTATCCGCGTGCCTGCAGCAGCGCACCGAGTGCCGCCGAGGCAATGCCTTTACCGAGAGAGGAAACCACGCCGCCGGTTATGAAAACATATCGCGCCATGGGACTCATCGCTTAGCTCGACGCGAGCGATTCCGCCAGAACAAAATGCCCATGCCTGCTTCTTTTCTGCGTATAAAGGTTCAATGCATGCACACGGGCGGCTTTGGGCCGCCCGCGAAATCTTCCGCCGGAAGCGACTCTACTGCCCGGTCGGCACCTGCGATTCCGGATTGGCCGACTGCGAAGCCGGCGCACTCGATTGCCCGGAAGGCGCGGCCTGCGGTTCCGCCGGAGCGGGGGCCGTCTGCCCTCCCGCCGGTGCGCTCTGCGGCTCCGCAGGGGCAGGAGCGGTCTGCGCAGGAGGCGACTGCTCTTCGGAGGGCGCGGGCGGCGTGCTCCCTCCAAGCTGGTCGAGAATGCCGCCGCCGGTGCCCTCGGGTTGCGTTTGGTCCTGCGGCAGCCGGTCGAAGATATCGGTAGGCCGCTCCTGATAACGGGCGTAAATCGAGAGCGCGAGCGACGTAGCGAAGAAGGCCGCGGCAAGAATTGCCGTCGTGCGCGTCAGGGCGTTCGCCGCGCCGCGTGCCGTCATGAAGCCGGAGCCACCGCCGATTCCAAGCCCGCCGCCTTCCGAACGCTGCATCAGGACCACGCCGACCAGCGCGACGACGATAAGCAAATGAATGACGATGATGATTGTCTGCATGATTCCTTCCGGCGCCTGACGCGGACCGCGTTCTCGTCTCGCGGACGCGGCTCATTACACGGCTTTCGTCGCTTTTCCAAGCCCCGCACTCGCTCCAGATAGGAGCACCGCCCGACATTGCAAGCAAATGGCGTGACCGCCGCCGGATCACCCCTTCACAGCCCTGGCGATCGCGAGGAAATCCTCCGCCTTGAGGCTTGCGCCCCCGATCAGCGCCCCGTCCACATTAAGGATAGAGAGCAGCTCCTTCGCGTTGGCGGGCTTTACGGAGCCACCATAGAGAAGCCGCATTCCGACGGCGCTCGTTCCCAGTTTTTTTTCAAGCTCGGCGCGCAAATGGGCATGTGCCTCGGCTATATCCTCATTCGTGGGAGTGAGCCCGGTGCCGATCGCCCAGACGGGTTCATAGGCGACGACGGTGTTGGCGGCGGTGGCGCCTTCCGGCACCGAGCCCGTCACCTGACGGGAGAGAACCGCAAGCGCCTGCCTCGCCTCCCGCTCCGCCCTGGTCTCGCCGATGCAGATGATGGCGACAAGGCCGGCGCGCCAAGCGGCTCCGGCCTTGGCCGCCACGTCGTCGTCGCTCTCCCCATGGTCGGCGCGCCGTTCCGAATGTCCCACGATCACGTGGGTCGCGCCGCAATCGGCCAGCATCTCGGCGGAGATATCGCCGGTATGGGCGCCGCTCTGCTTGGCATGGCAATCCTGTCCGCCAACCACGACCGGCGTCCGCCCCGCTATTTCGGCGGCGCGCGCCAGAAGCGTGGCCGGAACACAGACGATCCCGTCGGCACCGCTGCCCACAGCCGCAGCAAAACCTTCGCAGATGGCTTTCAGCTCGCCCAGGGAAGCGGCGGTTCCATGCATCTTCCAGTTGCCTGCTATGAGAGGACGGATTTCGGGCGTCATGGGTGCCTCCGAGGACTTGAACGGTTAAGCTGGAAGGGTTCAGTACCAAAAAGACGTCACAAAGCAATCGACAGCTGTGTTCCGGGGCGCTATTCCCGAACCTTGAAAACATGTCGGAGAAGTCCGACTTTCACCAGATGGATAACAGATCAAGACATGCTCGATAGCCTTAGAAAAGCCGCGTCTACCTGGGCCGCAAAGCTCCTGCTCGGAATTCTGGTGTTGAGTTTCGCGGTATGGGGTATATCCGGCTCGCTGCTCACGAGCACCAATGGAGAGGTGATCACCGCCGGCGACACCACTGTCACCGCGGTGGACTATCGCCTTGCCTATGACCGCCGGATCGCCGAACTGTCGCAGCAGTTGGGCACCCGGCTGACGCGTGAGCAGGCGGTTGCCTTCGGCATCGACGAGCAGGTTCTTTCGCAACTCACCGCCGGCGCCGTGCTCGACGAGACGGCCCGCAAGATGGGGCTCGGCGTATCGCGCGACAAGCTTGCCGAACTGACTGCGGCCGATCCCGCCTTCCGCGGACTCGACGGGCGGTTCGACCGCAACCAGTTCGAATTCGTGCTGAGCCGGGTCGGTATGCGCCCCGAGGACTACCTGAAGAACCGCGAGCAGGCCGCTGCGCGCCAGCAGATCGTGGACGCCGTCGCCACGGGGGTTTCCGCCCCCGACGAGCTTCTGCGCAACGTCGCCCGCTATCGCGGCGAGGACCGCACCGTGGAATATGTGCCCCTGCCCCGCTCTGCCGTCGAGCCGATAGAGCCGCCGAGCGAGGAGGAGCTCAAGACGTGGTTCGAGGAGCACAAGGCCGACTACGCCGCCCCCGAATACCGCAAGGTCGAATATGTGAAGCTCGAGGCCGAGGACATTGCGGACCCGTCCGTCATCTCCGACGAGCAGGTCGAAGAGTATTATAATGCGCATCGTGCGCAGTACACGACGCCCGAGCGCCGAACGATCGAGCAGTTGAACTTCGCCTCTACGGAAGAGGCCAACACGGCGCGTGAGAGCATGCGCACGGGGACCACTTTCGAGGACCTGGTCGGGCGCCAGGGCAAGAAGATCGAGGATGTGAGCCTCGGTTCGCTGACCCGCGCAGACATTCCCGATCCAGCTATCTCGGACGCCGCCTTCTCTCTCGCCAAGGACCAGGTGAGCGACGTGGTTCAGGGTTCGTTCGGCCCGGTGCTCCTGCGCGTGACGGAGATCACCCCCGAGGCGGTCACGCCGCTCGACGAGGTGAGAGAGCAGATCCGTCAGCAACTGGCGCTCGATGAAGCCAATCGCCTTCTGCTCGACACCTACGACCAGTACGAGGATGCGCGTGCTGGCGGCGACACCATGCAGGAAGCGGCGGAGAAGCTGCGGCTCACGATGCGGACGATCGCGGCGGTCGACCGTCAGGGCAACAAACCTGACGGGACACCCGTCGAGAACGCGCCCAATCTGCCCACGCTGGTCGGCGAGGCCTTCGATTCGGAAGTCGGGGTCGAAAATCCGCCGATCAATCTCACCGGCAGCGGCTTCCTCTTCTACGAAGTTGCGGAGATCATACCGGCCCGCGACCGCGATTTCGCCGAAGTGCGCGACCGTGTCCTCGCCGACTGGACCGATGCGGAGGCGGCATCCCGGCTCGATGCACGTGCCAAGGAGCTCGAGGAACAGCTGAAGAACAGCAAGACACTCGATCAGCTCGCCGCCGAAATCGGCCAGGAGAAAGTGGTCAAGCGCGGCCTTAAGCGTGAGGCCAGCGATGCGGATCTCGGCCAGGCCGGCGTGGAAGCCGTCTTCAGCGTGGCCAAAGGCGGCACCGGCATCTTCTCCAACCCCGCGGGAGATGCGCGTTTCATATTCCAGGTGACGGAGGTGTTCGAACCCGCCGCGGCAACGGCCGAGTCGCTGCCGAACGATGTCAGGAATGCGATCAACCAGGGTCTGGAGAACGACCTGCTCAATCAGCTCGTCACGCGCCTCCAGGCCGAGCAGAGCGTAACTGTGAACAGGACAGCAATGCAGCAGGCGCTGGCATTCTGATCGGCCATGGTGGACCTCAAGGCACATATCGCCAAGGTGGCGTCCGGCTCCACCCTCAGTTTTGCCGAGGCGCGGCAGGCTTTCGAGATCATCATGTCGGGGGAAGCGACGCCGAGCCAGATCGGCGGATTCCTGATGGCGCTGCGCGTGCGCGGCGAGACCGTCGACGAGATCAGCGGCGCGGTCGATACCATGCGTGCGAAGATGCTGCCGGTGACAGCCCCCGAAGGTGCCGTTGATATTGTCGGCACGGGGGGGGATGCTTCGGGCACCTACAACGTCTCCACCTGTGCGGCCTTCATTGTCGCCGGCTGCGGCGTGCCGGTTGCCAAGCACGGCAACCGTGCCCTTTCCTCCCGTTCCGGCGCTGCCGACAGCCTGACGGCTCTCGGTGTCAACATCGAAGCGGGGCCGGAAGAGATCGCAACCTGCATAGCCGAAGCCAATGTGGGCTTCATGTTCGCACCCAACCACCACGCGGCCATGCGCCATGTGGGACCGACGCGCGTCGAGCTCGGCACGCGCACCATCTTCAATCTGCTCGGACCGCTTTCCAACCCGGCAGGCGTGAAACGCCAACTCGTCGGCGTCTTCTCGCCGCAATGGGTGGAGCCGCTCGCACTCGTGCTGAAACAGCTCGGCGCCGAAAGGGCATGGGTGGTGCATGGTGACGGGCTCGACGAGATGACGACTGCCGGGACCACTCGCGTCGCCGCTCTCGAGAACGGGAATGTCCGCGTCTTCGACGTGGCGCCGGAAGAGGTGGACCTGCCCAGGGCGGCCGCAGCGGACCTCAAGGGCGGCGATGGCGAACACAACGGCAAGGCCCTGCGCCGCGTGCTCGAGGGGGAAAGGAACGCCTATCGCGACATCGCGCTGCTCAATGCCGCCGGTGCGTTGGTGGTGGCGGCAAAAGCCGAGACGTTGCGCGGTGGGCTCGCGCTCGCCATCGAATCCATCGACAGCGGCCGCGCCATGGCGGCGCTGGAAAAGCTCGTCGCCGTATCCAACCGGAAACCCTGAGGGCGGGCTGGGACATGGCCGACATCCTGCGAAAGATCGAGACTTACAAGCGCGAGGAGATCGCGGCGGCAAAGGCCGCCCTACCCCAGGCCGAACTCGCCGCGCGTGCGCGCGACGCGGACCCCGTGCGGGGTTTCGCTTCTGCCCTGCGCGCCAGGCATGCGGCGGGCGCGTTCGCGCTGATTGCGGAGGTGAAGAAGGCGAGCCCCTCCAAGGGCCTCATCCGGGCCGATTTCGATCCGCCGTCCCTGGCCAAGGCCTATGAACGCGGTGGTGCTGCCTGCCTTTCGGTCCTCACCGATCGTCCCTCTTTCCAGGGCGCGCCGGAATTCCTCACCGAGGCGCGCATGGCCACCGGCCTCCCCGCCCTGCGAAAGGACTTCATGTTCGAACCCTATCAGGTGTTCGAGGCCCGCGCCTGGGGGGCAGACGCCATCCTGATCATTATGGCGAGCGTGTCGGATGCCGAGGCCGAGACGCTAGCGGAAACGGCCACCGAACTCGATATGGACGTCCTGATCGAGGTCCACGACGAAAGGGAGTTGGAACGGGCATTGCGGCTTTCTTCGCCGCTGATCGGCATCAATAACCGCGACCTGCGCACCTTCGAGACCAGGCTGGAGACGAGCGAGAAGCTCGCACCGCTGGTGCCGGACGACCGCATCGTCGTGGGCGAGAGCGGTATCTTCACGCACGCGGACTGCGCGCGCATGGCAAAGGCCGGCATCTCGACCTTCCTGGTCGGTGAAAGCCTGATGCGTCAGGGCGACGTGGCTGGCGCGACGCGAGACCTCCTCGGGTTGCAGCCCGGCGTGCAGGTGGTGATCTGACATGGCCGGCGGCGAGAAGAACGGGCTCACGCATCTTCGCGCCGACGGGCGCGCCGAGATGGTGGATGTCGGTGCCAAGCAGGAGACGGAGCGTACGGCGATCGCGGCCGGAACCGTCGTCATGGCGCCGGAAACGCTGCAGGCGATCCTGAGCGGCGACGCCAGGAAGGGCGACGTAATCGCGGTTGCGCGCCTGGCAGGCATCATGGCCGCCAAGAAGACGCATGACCTGATCCCACTCTGCCATCCACTTGCCCTGACGAAGGTAGCGGTCGAGATCGTTCCGGACGAGGCCTTGCCGGGGCTAAGGGTCGAAGCGCTTGCGCGTGTGACCGGCAAAACCGGCGTGGAGATGGAGGCGCTCACCGCTTGCTCCGTTGCCTGCCTCACCATCTATGACATGGCCAAGGCGCTCGACAAGGCAATGGTGATCACCGATGTCCGGCTCGTCGAGAAGACCGGGGGGAAATCGGGGATCTGGCGCGCCGGAGATGCGGACCATGGCGCTGCTGCCCGTTAACGAAGCCCTCGCGCGCGTGCTCGAGGGGATGAGGCCTCTTCCCGCCGAGGTGCTGCCACTGGCCGAAACGGCCGGGCGCACCCTTGCCGGCGACCTTGACGCCCAACGCACGCAGCCGCCCTTCAACGCCTCCGCCATGGACGGCTATGCCGTCCGGGCCGCTGATATCGAATCTCCTCCCGCCACACTGTCCGTCATCGGTGAATCGGCCGCCGGTCGGCGTTTCGAAGGCCGTGTAAAGCCGGGCGAAGCCGTGCGCATCTTCACCGGCGCCCCCGTTCCCGAGGGAGCCGACACGATCCTCATCCAGGAAAACGCGTCGCCCCTTGAAAATGGCCGTATCGAGGCCCTCGAGCCGGCGACGTCGGGCCGGCACATCCGGCGCGCGGGCCTTGATTTCCGCGAGGGCGAAACGATTCTCGCGCAAGGCCGGCTTCTCGATCCTGCAGCCCTGTCGCTGGCCGCCGCCGCCGGACATGCGCGGGTGCCGGTGGTGCGCAGGCCGCTTGTCGCCGTCATCGCCACGGGGGACGAACTCGTGCCGCCGGAGGTGGTGCCGGGTCCCGACCAGATCGTCGCTTCCAACAATTTCGGCATCGGCGCACTCGCAGGGCTCGATGGCGCACGCGTGCTGGACCTCGGCATCGTGCCGGACAGGCAGGACGCTATCGCTGCGGCGATCCAGAAGGCTCTTTCGGCACGTGCAGATATCATCGTGACGCTGGGCGGCGCGTCCGTCGGCGAGCACGACCTGGTGCGGCCGGTGCTCACGGCGGAAGGCATGGAGCTTGCGTTCTGGAAAATCGCCATGCGCCCTGGCAAGCCGCTGATGTTCGGCCGCTTTGCAGAAGCGCGCGTACTGGGACTGCCCGGCAATCCGGTCTCCAGCCTCGTCTGCGCCCATCTTTTCCTGCGCCCGATGGTGGCCAGGCTTTCAGGCCGCCCATTCCGGCCCGACTTGCGGACGGCCACCCTCACCAAGGCGATGAAGGCGAACGACGAGAGGCAGGACTATGTGCGCGCGGGGGTCGAGGAAAGCGCGGACGGGTTGACCGCGGCACCCTTCGACACGCAGGACTCCTCCATGCTGAGCACGCTCGCCGCGGCCAATGCGCTGGTCGTCCGCGAACCGAATGCACCCGCAGCCGAAGCCGGGGAGTCCTGCACGGTGCTGATGCTCCGGTAAGGGCTTTTATACCAAGCCACTTTACTGTTGCGGAACACAACTCGAACATATAGTGTATGTTCTGGTTTTGTTTATGACTGATTCCGGGTGGTAAAGATGCTCACGCGCAAACAGCACGAGTTGCTGCTTTTCATTCATGCCCGTCTCAAGGAGACCGGCATACCGCCCTCTTTCGATGAAATGAAGGAGGCGCTCGACCTGGCCTCCAAATCCGGCATCCACCGGCTGATCACAGCATTGGAGGAACGCGGGTTCATCCGCCGCCTGCCCAACCGGGCACGCGCTCTGGAGGTGCTCAGGCTTCCCGATTCGATCGCTCCCGGGCTCGCGGCGCCGCGCAAATTCTCACCCAGTGTCATCGAAGGCGGCCAGGGGCGCGGCGCGCCTGCTCCGAAGCCAGCCGCAAACAATGACGACGAGACGGGTGTGGTCTCGATTCCGGTGATGGGACGCATCGCCGCGGGTGTGCCGATCGATGCCATCCAGCACCGGACGCACTCGATCGGCGTCCCGCCCGATATGATCACGGGCGGCGAGCACTACGCCCTGGAAGTCAAGGGCGATTCAATGGTCGAAGCCGGAATTTTCGACGGCGATACGGTCGTTATCCGCCAGACACAGACGGCCAATCCCGGCGATATCGTCGTGGCGCTCGTGGACGACGAAGAAGCGACGCTGAAGCGCTTCCGCCGCAAGGGTGCATCGATCGCGCTCGAGGCGGCCAACCCCGCCTATGAGACACGGATCTTTGGCCCTGACCGCGTGAAGGTGCAGGGGCGGCTCGTCGGCCTCATCCGCCGCTATTGAGCGGCTGCTGTCTGAAAGAAGGGCCCCTGCCGGCGAATGGAGCCGCGGGGCTCAATCTCGTCGGCATGGAGCGTTGCTATAGCAGCGACCGGAAAAGGATTCACCCGCCCTCTTTATTCCCGACCTGTGACTGACAGGAGCCGGGTCTGTGACGCACGAGGAGGCGGTGCCTCCAGCCGGGGCTCCTTTTTCCGCCTTGTATAAGGCGGCAGGCCGCGCGCGGCCCTGGACCAGGTCCTGTGCGCGTGCCAGGGTCGGTATGGCTCTTCGATCGCGAAGGTGATGTCGGCGCGAAGAGCGGCTTCGCCGCGTCGAATGTCGACGACAGCGCTGCCCCTTCGCGCGAGTTCGCGCTTGGTGATGACAACCGCCCGGTTTGCACCGCAGGGGTTTCCCGCCGTCGCGTCATCGATCACGATCAGCGTTGCCGTCGCGCAGGCGATTCGGGCCACTTCCGGGCTTTCCGCATGAGCGATCACCGCTCCGCTTTGGTGCTGTGCGACACAAAGTCCGTCACCGCAGGAAAAGGCGTTCCCCGGCAGCCCGCCGACAGGAGCGCCGGCCGTTACCGGTTTGAGCACCCTTTCCGCGTTGAGAGAACGCGTCCAGTCTTCCATGGTGAAACCGTTGGGCCGGTTCCGGTTGACAGCGATGACGCCCCCTTCTCCGCCAACACCCACCAACCGGGCATCCTCGCTGATGAAGATATCAGGCAGTTCCCGTGTCATCAGCAACCCAATCCCGATGGCAAGGAAAGGCAGGGCCAAGAGCCTCAGCCGTGTGG